>DATFFH010000078.1:0-29773 GCA_035250245.1 Luteimonas sp.
GTCGCCGAAGCCGCGCGCCAGCGTGCCGGCGACTTCCATCTTGGTGGGATTGGGCGCGAACAACTGATATTCCAACCAGCGCTGCGGAATGAACGCCAAGTCCCAACCGTAGTTCGCCGCTTCGCGCGGCGAAAACAGCAGCACGCCGATGCGCAGCGCCAGGTAGATCGCCACCGGCAGCGCGGAAGCGAGCGCCGCGCGGGCCCAGGCGCGGTCGCGGCCGAAGAATAACCAAGCTAGGCCGAGCAAGACGGGAATCGCCACCCCCGCTTCTTTGGCGAGCAGGGCCAGAGCGGTCAGGGCGAAGGCGCAGGCCATCGCGACCTGTGCGTGGCGCGCGCGCTGGACGATCAGCCCGATCGACAACGCGCATCCCACCCAGATCCAATCGGCCAGCGTCGCCACCCAACCGTGGGTATGCGCAGCGTAGCCGCCGAGCGCGAACACCACCGTTCCGGCGAAAACGCCGCCGGCCGGCACCCGCCATCCCCGCAACAAGGCCGCCAGCAGTGCGGCATTGGCGGCGCCCATAGCCACCGCCACCGCGTGGAAGGCGTAGGGATGCGCGAACAGGTGCTTGGACAGCCACAGCCACAAGGTGAAAGTCAGCGGCCGGTACTGGAACGACTGCACGCCCAGCCACAAGTGTTCGCGCCAGATCCATTCCGGATCCTGGGTGGCGAAGGCGGCCCACTGCAATTCGTCGTGGCTGAAATAGCCGGGATTGAAGATCAGCGGCGACTGCGCCACCAGCACCGTCAGGAAAACCCAGACGGGCAGCAGGCGTCCGGTCCAGCGCTGCGTCGTAATCGGTTCCAGAGCATTCCCCATGCGCCATTGTGCGAGAAGCCATCGCTTCCACGCCATCGTTCAGACCGGAGGCGGGGCGGAAACCGCTAGAATCGAGTTCCGCAAGCGTTCGATACCGCGAGATGTCCGACAACCCCGCTTCCAGCAATCCGCCGCCGGCCGACGCGTTCAAGCAATCCGCGCTCGATTACCACCGCCTGTCGCCGCCGGGCAAGATCAAGGTGGTGCCGACCAAGCCGATGGTCACCCAGCGCGACCTGGCCCTGGCCTATTCGCCGGGCGTGGCCTACGCCTGCGAGGCGATCGTCGCCGACCCCAACGTCGCCAGCGAGTTGACCGCGCGCGGCAACCTGGTCGCGGTGATCAGCAACGGCACCGCGGTGCTGGGCCTGGGCGACATCGGCCCGCTGGCCGGCAAGCCGGTGATGGAAGGCAAGGGCGTGCTGTTCCAGAAGTTTGCCGGCATCGACGTGTTCGACATCGAGATCGACGAGCGCGACCCGGACAAGCTGGTCGACATCATCGCCAGCCTGGAGCCGACCTTCGGCGGCATCAACCTGGAAGACATCAAGGCGCCGGAGTGCTTCATCGTCGAGCGCAAGCTGCGCGAGCGGATGAACATCCCGGTGTTCCACGACGACCAGCACGGCACCGCGATCATCGTCGGCGCCGCGGTGCTGAACGCACTGGAGATCGCGGGCAAGAAAATCGAAGAAGTGAAGCTGGCCACCTCCGGCGCCGGCGCGGCCGGCATCGCCTGCCTGGACATGCTGGTCGCGTTGGGCATGAAGCCGGAGAACATCCTGGCGGTGGACCGCGACGGCGTGCTGTACACCGGCCGCGCGCACATGGACCCGGACAAGCAGCGCTACGCCCGCGACACCGACAAGCGCACGCTGGCCGACATCGTCGCCGGCGCCGATATTTTCCTGGGCTTGTCCGCCGGCGGCGTATTGAAAGCCGAGATGGTGGCGACGATGGCGCCGCAGCCGATCATCCTGGCGCTGGCCAACCCCTACCCGGAAATCCTGCCGGAAGACGCCAAGGCGGTGCGCCCGGACTGCATCATCGCCACCGGCCGCTCGGATTATCCGAACCAGGTCAACAACGCGCTCTGTTTCCCCTACATCTTCCGCGGCGCGCTGGACGCGGGCGCCACCGAAATCAACGAAGCGATGAAGCTGGCCTGCGTGCGCGCCATCGCCAAGCTGGCGCGGATGGAATCCTCGGATCTGGGCAGCGCCTATGGCGGCGACGTGCCGACTTTCGGCCCGGACTACATCATCCCGCGTCCGTTCGACCCGCGTCTGCTGATGATGCTGGCGCCCTGCGTGGCGAAGGCAGCGATGGATTCGGGCATCGCCCTGCGCCCGATCGAGGATATGCCGGCCTACCAGGAAAAACTGGGCCAGTTCATCTACCGCACCGGCCTGCTGATGAAGCCGGTGTACGACCGCGCCCGCGCCGACAAGCAGCGCGTGGTGTACGCGGAAGGCGAAGAGGAGACCGTGCTGCGCGCGGTGCAGACGGTGGTCGACGAACAGTTGGCTTATCCGATCCTGATCGGCCGGCCCGAAGTGATCGAGACGCGGATCCAGCGCCTGGGTCTGCGCCTGCGCGCCGGCGAGGATTTCGAACTCACCAACATAAACGACGATCCGCGCTTCAACGAATACTGGCAGTACTACCACTCGCTGACCGAACGCCGCGGCGTGACCCCGGCGGCGGCCAAGAACCTGTTGCGCTCGCGGCCGACCCTGATCGGCGCGGTGATGCTCCAGCGCGGCGAAGCCGACGCCTTGATAAGCGGCATCGTCGGCCGCTACCACAAGAAGCTCGGTTACCTGCGCAGCGTGATTCCGCTGGATCCGGGCGTGCAAAGCACCTCGGCGATGACCGGCGTGATCAACCAGCAGGGCGCCTGGTTCTTCCTCGACACCCACGTGCAGGTCGATCCGACCGCCGAGCAGATCGCCGAAGCCACGCTGCAGGCCAGCTACCGGCTGAAGCTGTTCGGGGTCGAGCCGAAAGTGGCGCTGCTGTCGCATTCCAACTTCGGCAGCCACGACAATCCCAGCGCCGCCAAGATGCGGCGGGTGCGCGAAATCCTGAAATCGCGCATGCCAAAACTCGAAGTCGACGGCGAGATGCAGGGCGACACCGCTTGGGACGAACCGCTGCGCCAGCGCATGTTCCCCAACACCACCCTGAGCGGCCGCGCCAATCTGTTCGTGCTGCCCAATCTCGACGCGGCCAACATCACCTACAACATGGTCCGGGTGATGACCGACGGCGTGGCGATCGGCCCGATCCTGATGGGCGTGTCCAAGCCGGCGCATATCCTGACCCCGGCCTCGACCCCGCGCCGGATCGTGAACATGACCGCTATCGCCGCGGTCGAGGCCCAGATCCGCAAGCTGCAGCGCGAGGCCGGCGAGGCCAGCGGCCGGGTCATGCGCGACGAGGCGGTCTGATTGTCGGCAAGGCGTGATTTGTGTTCATATCCGTGCCGAGGCTGGCAGCGGACGGCGGCCTTCGCGCTCGGGGGAGCGAACCCAATGAAGCCCATGCCTAGGCCATCCGCATGCCGGTCCTGAACCTGATCGCCTGGGACAACGGGGTCGGGCTCTCGCGCGATCTGCGCCTGCTCGCCGCCGCCTTGGAACGCGCCGGCTACGAAGTGCATCTGAGCCCGATCGGACGCGGCAAGCTGCGCAAGTGGTTCCGACCGTTGTGGATGCACCTGCGCCTGTTCGGCGAGAGGCTGCGCCACGGCAGCGAACACTTCACCTACGACGCCAACGTGATGCTGGAGCACATCCGCACCGAGGACATCCCGTTCGCGCGGCGTAATTTCTTCGTGCCGAATCCGGAATGGTGCCTGTGGTCGGACGTGTCGCTGCTGCCGCGGGTCGACGCCGTGCTGGCCAAGACCGTGCACGCCGAATCTATCTTCGGCGAGCACGGCCACCGCGTGGCGCATATCGGCTTCACCAGCGAGGACCGCCACGATCCGTCGGTTCGCCGCGAGCGCACCTTCTTCCACCTGGCCGGACGCAGCAAGAACAAGGGCACGCAGCGCCTGATCGAACTGTGGAGCCGGCATCCCGAATGGCCGCTGCTGACGGTGGTGCAGAGTCCGCGCGAAGCCAAGCCGCTAGATCCGCCGGTCGCCAACATCGACCATCGCGTCGATTACGTCGACGACGCCCAACTGCGCCGGCTGCAGAACGCCAACTGGTTCCATCTATGCCTGTCCGAGACCGAAGGCTTCGGTCATTACCTCGTCGAGGCGATGAGCGTGGCCGCGGTGACGATCACCACCAATGCTGCGCCGATGAACGAACTGGTGCAGCGCGACCGCGGCGTGCCGGTTGGCTACGGCGCCACGGGCATCCAGCATTTGGCGACCACCTACTTTTTCGACGAGCACTTGCTCGAAGCCGAAGTCGAACGTTTGCTGGCTTTGCCCGATGAGGAACTGCAGCGGCTGGGCGACGCCGCGCGCGAGTGGTTCCTGGCCAACGACCGCGGCTTCAGCCGGCGGCTGCAAGTGGCGCTGGAGCCTCTCCTCGGCTGAGCGGGCCAGATCTAACCGATCGCACGAACCGCGCTGCCCCTTTCCCGCTTGCGGGAGTGGGGCTTAAAGCGCAGTGGCGGCGACGCGCAGATCCGGCGGCTGCTGCCGATACTCCTGCAAATACTGATCGATGCCGCGCTCGCAACGCGTCGTGCCCCGTTCGGCGGTTTCGTGCAGGATGCGGTTGTTGGGTAGCGACAAGTCTTCCGGGTCGATCGGCGCGCGCGAGCCGTGCGCCAGATGCACGGCCAAACCGGCGAACTTCAAACGCCGCCTGCGCACGCCGGCGTTGCGCAGGCGTACGTCGATCTCCAGGTCTTCGCTGCCGTAGCCTTCCATGCGCTCGTCGAAGCCGTTGACGCGCAACAGGTCTTCGCGCCAGAAGCTCATGTTGCAGCTCATCACGGTCACGCCCGCATGCGCGCCGCGCGCCTTGCGCTTCGCGAGCCACGGCCAGCGGAGCGCGTGCCTGCGCTCGTCGCCGTGCTGCGCGGCGAAATCCGCCGCCATCCAAGGCGAAAACGACGGGCGCGCACCATCGATCAGTTTCTGCGTGTACGCCGGCGTGGCCTGCAGCCGGCCGCCCTGCAGGAAACTGCCGGCTTCGGCCAGGGCCAGGTGATCGGCGACGAAGTCCGGATGCAGCACCATGTCGCCGTCGATGCAGATCACATAATCGCCGCGCCCGGCCGCGATCGCGCGGTTGCGCACGCTCGCGGCGCGGAAGCCCGCGTCCTCCTGCCAGACGTGGCGCAATGCGATCGGGAAATCGCGAGCGATCCCCAATAAAGCTTCGCGCGTGTCCGCGCGCGAACCGTCGTCGGCGACGATCACCTCGTCGGGCAGTCGCGATTGCCGGCGCACGCTGTCCAATACCGCGACCAGCGCTTCCTTCCAGTTGTACGTGGTGGCCAGCAGCGTGCAGCGCATGTCAGGCCGCCGCGCGCGCGCGGGCGACGTGCGCATCGAGCCCGCGCTCGCAGCGCACCGTCTTCTCGGCGAGCACCTTGTTGAAGAAGCGGTCGTTGGGCAGCACTTCGGTCGGCGGAATGCCGTCCGGCCAGCGCGTGTTGTGCCACAGGTGGATCGCCAGTCCGGCGAAACGGATCGGCCGCCGGGTCAGGCCGGCGTGCTTGAGCCGCGCGGAGATGTCGTCGTCCTCGCGGCCCCAGCCTTCGTAGTCGTCGTCGAAACCGTTGACGCGGTCCAGGTCGGTGCGCCAGATGCCCATGTTGCAACCCATCATCTGCCCGCCCTCGGCGGTGCGGGACTTATGCCTGGCCAGCCACGGCAGGCGCAGCGCGTGCTTGCGCTTGAACGTGCCGTCCATGAACGGCGAGAAGCGCGGCTTGCCGCCGGCGAGCAGGCGTTTGGATTCTTCGGGCGTGGCGTTCAGGCGTCCGCCTTGCAGGAAGATGCCGGGGCGGATCAGCGCCAGATGGTCGGCGACGAAATCCGGATGCAGGATCAGATCGCCGTCCAGGAAGATCACGTAATCGCCGGAACTGGCGGCGATACCCAGATTCCGTGCGCGCGCCAGCCGGAAGCCGGCATCTTCCTGCCAGGCATGGATGAGCGGCACCGGGAAATCGCGCGCCATTTCCCGCACCATCGCGCCGGTGTCCGCCCGCGAGCCGTCGTCGGCCACCACCACTTCCAGCGGCAACGTGCGCTGCGCGGCGATACTGCGCAGGCACAGGGCCAACGCTTCCTTCCAGTTGTAGGTCGAGACGACGAGGCTGGCGGTGGTCACGGATCGGGGGGGCGGTCGGGGGCCGTCGGATATTATCCGCCCGAGTGCGGGCCGACGCATTCGCCTGTTCCGGCCGTTGTGGAAAGGCTAATGCTTGCTCTTGTGGGAGGGGCTTCAGCCCCGACAAGATCGCCGAGCAGCTTGTGGGGGCTGAAGCCCCTCTTACAAGAGCGATGGTGGACCCGATTCAGGCACGCAAAGTGGAGCAGCATGTCCCCCGAAGTCTCCGTCATCGTCCCGAATTACAACCATGCGCCCTACCTGGCGCAGCGGATCGACTCGATCCTGGCCCAGACCTTCCGCGACTTCGAACTGATCCTGCTCGACGACTTTTCCGCCGACGACAGCTGGGCGGTGCTCGAACGCTACCGCGGCCATCCGCAGGTGTCGCACCTGGTCCGCAACGAAGCCAACAGCGGCAGCCCGTTCAAGCAATGGGAAAAAGGCATCGCCCTGGCCCGCGGCCGCTACGTCTGGATCGCCGAAAGCGACGACTGGTGCGAGCCGACTTTCCTGGAGACCGTGCTCGAAGGCCTGCGCGCCGATCCGGATTGCGTGCTCGCCTACTGCCAGGCTTATTTCGTGGACCCCGACGGTACGCTCAACTGGCAATCGCGCCACGATCGCCTGGGCGAAACGCTCGACGGCCGCGACTTCATCCGCCGCTACATGGCCCCGACCTCGATCTACAACGCCAGCATGGCCGTGTGGCGCAAGGACATGTACGAGCACGTGCCCAAGGACTACACCCAATACCGCTTCTGCGGCGATTGGTTGTTCTGGATCGGTCTGGCGCGGCTGGGCAAGGTCCACATCAGCGGAAAATTATTGGACTACTACCGCCAGCATCCGCAGAACGTCAGCACCGGCGTCTACAGCAGCGGCTTGAACTTCGTCGAAGAAATGGAAGTCGCGAACTGGATGTACGCCGAAGGCCTGCTCGGCGACCGCGAATACGGCGCGTTATTCAAGAAGAAATACCGAGAGTACTGGCCGCTGCGCGATCGGCTGGATCCGGCGCTGAAAGCCCGGATCCGCGAACTGTTCGCGAAACCGGCCTCGCCGAAGACGCCGCTGGCGAAAATCCGCGCCAGCGCCTGGTGGGCGGGCCTACGCCGCCGCTAGCGCTTATGTAGAGTCGAGCCTGCTCGACTGCTCTTTTCTTCCAGATGCCGGTTATGAGCGAAGAAGCAGTCGAGCAGGCTCGACTCTACGAAACGCGGGCTTGCGGTGATCCAGTCAAGTCTCGCCGTTCAACGCCGCGCATAGCCAGACATGCGGAATTCCGGTGCCGAATCCCGCTTTTTCATAGGCGCGCCTAGCCGCCGCGTGCGCCGCGTCGCCGCCTACCGAAACGCCGGCCGCGCGCATGCCCTGTTCGCTCAGCCGCGCTGCTGCGAACCGGTACAGCCGGGTGCCGATGCCGCGACCGGCGCATTCCGGAAGCACGGCGTTGAGGCCGATCTCCCCGCAGCGCGAAGCCGCATCGGCACGGCACGAAACGAAGCCGACGACCAGGCCTTCTTCGACGGCGACGAACAGTTCCCAGCCGCCGCCGGGCTCGAGCAGCGAGGCGAGCAGCGTGGGCTGGGCTTCGTCCTGATCGCGTTGGCAGAGATCGTAGAGCGCTTCGCCCAAGGCCTCGCGGAACGAGGCGAAGATCGGCGCGAAGGCCGCCGCGCGTATTTCCTGCAACCGTGCGAGATCCGCCGCGTCGGCCGGGCGGATTTCGAAATCGGCGATCGCCTGCATGTCCGTACTCCAATAAGAAAGTTCATGCCCTGCGCATTCGTACCAGGATCGCCACCGCCATCGGCGCGGCGCTCAGGAAAGCGATATACAGGCCCATCCTCGAAACCGGCCTGCGCAACAGCATCCAGTGCGGTTCGACGAAGAACGCGACCAGGAAGATCAGCGGTTCGGCCGCCACCGAGAGCAGCAGCACGCGCAGCAGCCGCGACTTCAGTTCGCAGACCGGAACGAAGGAGGCTGCCAGCGCATGCAGGGAACCCAGCAGCAGATAGATGTGCGTGGCGCGGAACATCAAACGCTGCGGCAGAGGCGTGTGCTGCAGGTGCGCGAGCGCGAAATGCATGTACGCGCCCGTGCCGACGAAGCAGAGCAGGCCGATCAGGCCGGCGGCGGCGCGCAGGTCGACTCTGTTCACGGCGGCGCCATGGCGACCGGAATTATTCGGGACTCTTCGCCGGACGCTCGGTGGCGGCGAGCATCAACCACGCGGGAATCAGGGCGAGGACGAAACCGGCGGGCTGCATGATGAGCGTCGCCAGCACCGTCCAGGCGACGATGATCGCGGTGCAGGCGGCGGGGATGCCGCGGCACTCGCGCGCCCGCTGCCTGAGCAGGCATCCGAGCGCCATCGCAGGAGCGGCGAAACTGCCGAGCGTGGTCCAGAACGCATAGTTCGATGCCAGCAATTCGGGGCTCATCGAAGCCGGCGGGTTCCAATGCTCGAGCGTCCATAAGCGGCCTCCCGTCCAGCCCGCGATGTACGCGATCGCATCCTTGCCCAGCGCGACGAGATGAAGCACGGACAAAGCGATCATGCCCGTTCCGGCCCACCACAGGCGGCGCGCCGCGCGCGCATCGATTCGTCTACTCATGCCCGGCCTCGCGCGAAGAGATTCGGTCCAAGTACAGGAGGACGGCGGGCGGGATCGCGATTTCGGATATCAGCAATCCGACCACCGCCGCCGGCGGCCAACCGAACAGAAAGATCGAAGGGATCCGCGCGAGGCCGGAGAAGAACAAAATCCAAAGCGCCGGCCTGAGGAACCGGTCGTCGCCGTGCGCCGCATCGGCGCATCGCCACAGGATCCAGGCGTACAAGGCGAGCGAGGCGCCGAAGAACCGGCTCTGGCTGTCCGCGCCCGGCGAAGCGAACGCCGTCTCGATGCCGAGCAACCGGTCCGCCCGGACCCCCAGCAGCGTGTGCAGCGCGACCGGAACGGCCATCAGCGCCGCGCAAATCCTGAGCACGAAGGTCCGCGTCATGTCGGCGCCGGATAGGCGTTCCCGGAAGCGAGCAAAAGGCAATTCCACATATTGCAGACCGCCACGGCCCAAGCCGCCAGCACCCATTGCGAGCGCGTGCCGACCTTCAGGAAGCGTTGGAAATGGGCCTGCATGTCTTCTTGCGCGGCGCGCCGGGTGACCAGTTCGGCGAGTTCGAAGAGCAACGCTTCGGAATGCGCCATGTCCGCGGGCAGCCGGCCTTCGGACACGTCCACCACGCGGCCGTCTTTTTCGCCGGCATCCAGCGCGAGCCGCATGTGGTAGTGCAGGCAGAATTCGCAGCCGTTCAGGTAAGAGGTGCGTAGCAGCAGGAGTTGCAACAGGGCTTCGGATCCGACCGCGCCCGCGGCGGCGTCGCTCACCCTGCGGTCGGCATCGAACATGGCGTGGAACAGGTCGGGGCTTTCTTCGATGGGATCGAACCGCATTGCGGATTTCCGTCGCTCCGTCCGGGACATCCTAGAAGGCCGCATCCGCGGATTGGACTGCGCCATTTCGGCGAAGTGGACCGGACTCGCGGGCTTGCGCTCGCCACATTGGGCGGCGTTGTTTTCGATCAAAGGCCACCGACATGCCCGCTTCCGAACGCGCGAGCGATGCGACGACCGCCGCCCGACGGATCTTCCGGATCGCTTTCGTTTACGGCTTGATTTCCCTGCCGCCGATGTTCTTCCTGGAAGCGGCGCTGGCCAAGATCGCACCGCCGGCCATCACCCATCCGGAGTTCTATTACGGATTCCTGGTCGTGACCTTGGTCTGGCAGTGGCTGTTCCTGGAGATATCGCGCGATCCGGCGCGAACCGGCGGCTGATCCCGTTGGCGATCGCGGAAAAGCTGCTTTACGTCGCGATGCTGGTCGTGCTTTTCGCACTGGGAAGGGTCGCCGCATCGGCGATGCTGCCGGCGCTGTTCGATGCGGCGATCCTGGCCGGTTTCGTCTACGCCTACCGCAAGTTGCGGCCGCAACAATGACGTCTACCGGGAATCGGCGCGCGTCAGGCGCCGATGCACGTAAACGATAGGCGCGGCGAAAAAGCAGATGTGCGAAACGATGCTGATCGCCGCCATGACGGCCGAAGCCGGACGGGGTATCAGGGCGACCGTCAGCGGAAGCACGACATAGGTCATGAAGGCGAAGGCCGCCGCGCCGAGGATCACGGCGCGTAACGAAGGCGGGACACGCTGGGCGAACGGCAGCCGCATGGCGTACGCGTAAACGGCGCTGAAGGCCAGCGACACCAGGAAGTGCAGCAGCACGCCGAGCGCGCCCGGCAGCGCCGCGGAAGCGAAAGCTTCCCTGCCCATGAATGCGCTGGCGATCGCCTGCAGGACCACGACCGGAGAAGTCCCCAACAGGCCTTGGACGATGAGAATGGCGATCAGATCGATGAGCCCCGCAACGATGCCCAACGTCAATACGAGTCTGGATTGCGCCATGGATGCACCGGGGCTATGGTTCGGCGGCAGCATGCCTCCTTCGCGCACCGGCGGGCAGACCAAAAATTCCGCCGGGAGGTGACCATGTACGTGCAGATCTCCGGGCGTGGCCCCTTGTTCGTGCGGCTGGCGCGCGGCATCCGCCAGGCGATCCTGGAAGGCCGGGTGCGCGCGGGCGACGCGTTGCCCGCGTCGCGAACCTTGGCCGCGCAGCTCGGCGTGTCCCGCGCCACCGTCGTCGCCGCTTACGACTTGCTGAAGGCCGACGGCGTGGTCAGCGGATCCGCCGGGTCCGGCACCCGGGTCAGGATCGACGTGAACGGCGGCTCGGCGGCGGCCGCCCGTTTCCGTCCGAACTGGGCCGAAACCGGTTTTTCGCGCCGCGCGTCCGCTGCGCCGTGGAAATCGCTGGCGCGCTGGATGACGCCTTACGACTGCCGTTACGACTTCCAATACGCGCGGCCGGTCACGGCGCCGCCGGTGATGGGCGCCTGGATGAAGTCGATGCAGGCGGCCGCCTCGCGGCTGCAACCCATGTACACGCTAGCCCAAGGCGCGCATTCGCTCAGGAGCGCGATCAGCGAATCGCTCGCCTTGCGCCGCGGCCTGCTGGTGCCGCCGGACAGGATCGTGGTCACCTCGGGCACGCAGCAATCGCTCGCGCTGCTATGCCAGATCCTGCTGACGGAAGGCGATGTCGTCGACATGGAAGAACCCGGCTACGTCTGCGCGCGCCTGATCATGGCCGCGCACGGCGCGCAGGTGCGGCTTCGTCCCGTGGATGCGGAAGGCCTGGTGCCCGCGGCGCAAGGCTCGCCGCCCGCGCGCATCGTGTACGCGACGCCGGCGCACCAATTCCCCACCGGCGTGGTCCTGTCGCCGGCGCGGCGCAACGAGCTGCTGCGCCAGGCTTCGCAATGGAACGCCTGGATCTTCGAAGACGATTACGACAACGAATTCCGCACGGGCGAAGCGCCGGTCCGCGCCTTGAAGAGCGACGACCGCGACGATCGGGTGATCTACTCCGGGACGTTCTCGAAGATCATGTTCCCCGGTTTCGGCATGGGCTTCGTCGCCCTGCCGGACGCGCTGATGGAAGCTTATCTTTCGGCCAAGATCCTCAGCGATTTCGGCGTGCCGGTGCTGAACCAGGCGGCCATGGCGCATTTCATGGAAACCGGCGGCTACGAGCGGCATCTGCACCGCGTGACCGAGGAAATGGACGGGCGCCGGCGGGTGCTGCATGCCCGGCTCCAGGAAGCGGACATCGGCTCGGCCGACGAATACCGGCATTCGCGCGGCATGTATTCGATGGTCACCTGCCACGGCATCGGCAGCGACCGCATCGCGGCGATCATCGACAAGGCGCTGCGGGCCAACGTGGGCATCTACAACGCTTCGATCTTTTTCCAGAGCCCGCCCGAAGAACTGCGGTTGATGCTCGGTTACGCGGGTCTGTTCCAGCGCGACATCGCCGATGCGGTCCGGCACTTGAGCGGCGTGCTGCGCGGCGGAAGCCGCTGATTCAAGGAGCGGCGGCCGGAAGCCGGGTGTTCTGGTCGAAGGTCAGGCGCCAACGACCGGATTCGCAGCGGAAGCCCATGCTCAGCCAGGAGGACCTGCCGGGCGCGTCCACATCGGCCCGGAACGTGGATTTGAGCGAAACCAGCACGAAGCCATCGCTCGCGACGCGTCCTTGTTCTTCGAAATCCATGCGCCATCGCTTGTCGGAAAAGAACTCGCGATGGAATGCGAGATAGGCTTGGCGCGTGCCGGTGCGCGTTCCGTCCGGAAGGATCAGGGGCAATAGCGCATCGCTCGTGATCGTACGCTCCAGCGTCGCCACGTCCCGATTTCGCACGCTCTCGAGGTGCAGCTGCAAATCTTCGTCGAACTCCCGGCATGCGGCGTGCGCATGCGCTTGCGTGCTCGAGAATGGGATCGCGAGGGCCATGGCGATCGTAACGAAAATTCGCATTCTTGGATTCTCCGGAATCGCGGGCAAAAAAAAACCGCAGCAGTGGCGCTGCTGCGGGGGATCAACGGGGGGTTGCAACCATGGCATCTAACGATGCTCTCTTACTGCGTGGACGTCAGAAGTCGTACTGGACCATGAAGCGCACCGAACGCGGCGCCTGGAACGAAGCCGGCATCAGATAGGTGTCGGCGGGCAGGCCGGTGGTGGGGTCTTCCGCGTTCTCGATCACCGAGGTGACCTTCTGCGAATTGAGCACGTTGAAGACGTCCACCTTGAACTGCAGCCCTTCCGCCCAGTTCGGCGCGTAGGCGAGGTTCAGATCCAGGTTGCTGGTCCAAGGCAAACGGCCCGACGTGCCGCGCGGACGGGCCACCGAGGGGCCGCTCACGCCGCCCGCCACCGTGTTGCCGCAGCGCATGAACGAGGATCCGTACGGATGGATGCCGCCGTGATAGGGATACAGCACGCCCAGGCAATTGACCGGGCGGCCCGATTGCACCAGCAAATTCGCGCCCAACGACCATTCGTCGGTCATCTCCCAATTGCCGAACAGCTTGAAGCTGTGGCGGCGGTCGTTGGGCAGATAGCCGTAGGTGTCGACGGTCAGCTCGATGTAATCGAAGTCCTGGGTGACGTTGGTGTTGGCCTGGCCGATGTCCGACTTCACGCCGCCTTCGGTATTGCCCTTGCTCTTGGCGTAGGTGTAAGAGCCCTGCAGGAAGAACTTGTCCCAATTGCCGTCGAAGAAGAATTCGACCGCCGAATACTTGCGCTTGGCTTTGGGGCCGAGTCTCGCGCCCGGAACCCGGGTTTCCTTCAAGGTACCGTCGCCGTACAGGTCGGTGAGGAAAACCGCATCCGCGCCCGGGTTGAACATCCGGCAGTAGGGGAACCCGCTGTTGGGCAGATCGGCGAAGCGGTTGTTGGCGTCGGCCCAGCCGATGAACTGGCCGGCTCCGTTGAACCTTTGGGTAAAGCCCTCGGTTTCCAGAATGGCGGCGTAGTCGCAATTGTCGTCGATAGCTGCTTTCAGGTCCCGGTAGATACCGCGCAAGCCAACGGAAAAATGGTCGCTGAGCGTCTTCTGGAAGCCCAGGATGTACTCGTCCTGATACATCGGATCGAGGTTTCTGGAAGCGATCGTCGCCGGATTCTTCGGCGAGCCGAATTCGCCGTTGATGTAGGACAGCGGAGCGCGAGGCGTCAGGCCGGTGGGCGCGCCGGTAACCGGGTCCACGCCAGTGAAATTGAAGTTCTGGCGAGTGAACAACGAGGCGCTGGCGCCGCGCGTGGCCACATCCGGAGTCAGCGGCAGCGCGTAGCGGCCTGCGTTGCCGAACACCTTGAAGGTCGAGTCGCCGTTCACGTCCCAGGAGAAGCCCAGACGCGGGCCGAACTGGTTATCGATCTTTACGAAGGTGTTGCCGAACCCGTCCAGATTCTCGAAGGTGTCCCAACGGCCACCCAAGTAGGCGATGAAATTGTCGGTGATGTTCCAGCTGTCTTGGATGTAGAACGCGCGCTGCTTGACCTCGTTGGTCGAGCCCTGGTTGACGATCTGCTCGCGCACGATGTCCACGCCCGCTGCAGTGGTTGAATAGCGCCAGGCACGCCCGCCCTCGGTCGAGGTGCCGGCCACCGACTCGAAATTGTCGATGTCCACGCCGAAGCGCAGCAAGTGGTCGCCCAGCTGCCATTCCGCATCCACGCGGAACTGCTTGCGGGTGTCTTCGTTGTTGGCCGCCTGGATCGCGCCGCTGGTGATGTTGCAGGTGCTGGCGTAGGTGCCGGTGGCGTTCTGACGCGACAGCGGACGCGCGTCTACGATCACCGGGCAGCCCGAAGCCGGCTGGTTGAGGTTGCCGTTGTAGCGCACGTCCAGGCCGGCGGCGGTCTTCAGGTGCTGGCCGCGCGAGAACTTGCCCAGGCCGGCGAGCGCCGACAAGGTGAAATTGTCGGTGAGGAATCCGGTGTACTTCAGGATGTAGTTGTCGCCGCCCTGCTCGGTGTAGTTGGTGCCGATCAGATTGAGCCGGTTGAGCTTGCCGATCGTGTTGCGGTACACGTCGGTTTCGGTTTCTTGCTTGTCCGAGAACGCGGTCAGCTCCAGCAGGTGGTCGTCGCTGATGTTCCAGTCCATCTTCAACAGCCAAGAGGGCGTGTCGGTGCGCGCGCTGGTGTTGGTCGCGGCGCGGATGGCGCCCCAGTTGTCGTTTTCCTGGCGGCGGAAAGACACCAGGCCGTAGGCGAACAGCTTGTCCTTGACCAGCGCGCCGCTGGCCCACAGCGAACCGACCGCGTTCCAGGCCGAATCCTTGGAATTGTCCTGGCCCAGCTGTCCCTTGGTGCAGTTGGTGAAAGGCGCGGCGCCGCAGGCGAGCGGGTTGGAAAGATAGGCGTTCTTGACGTCTTCGGTCAGCGCTTCCGGCGTATAGAAGAGGTTGCCGCCGGCGTGGAACGTATTGGTGCCGCGCTTGGTGATCTGGTTGATCACGCCGCCCAGCGAACGGCCGAACTCGGCGCCGTAGCCGCCGGTCTTGATCTGTTGCTCGGCGATCGCCTCGAACGGCACGTTCGAGAAATTCAGGCTGCGGAACGAGTTGGTGATGTTGAAGCCGTTGACGTAGTACTGGTTCTCGGCCACCGACGCGCCGCCGAAGGACGCCAGGTTGCCGAACGCCGAATCGCCGCGCACGGTGCCCGGCGCCAGCAACGCGACGCTGGTCGTGTCGCGCGCGACCGGGATCTTGGCGATCTGTTCGGCGGTCAGGATCGTGGTCGATTCCACCGAAGTGATGTCGATCGGATTGACCGCGCCGCTGGCGATGACGGTCACCGTGTCCAGCGTCTGCGCATCGCCGGCGGCGGACGCGTAATCGACGTTGGCGGCCGTGCCCACGCTGACGTTGACCGTGCGCGGGTTGCCGCCGTTGCGGGTCACCGTGTATTGGCCGATCGGGATCTGCGAGAAGCGATAGGTGCCGTCGGCATCCACCGTGATGGTGCGGGCGAATCCTGTGGCGGGATTGGAGATGGCGATGGTGTCGCCGGCGTTGGCGCGACCGGACACCGCGCCTGCGGTGTTGGTCTGGGCTTGGGCTCCCCCGGAGAAGCAAATGCCGAGCGCGATGCACAAAGCGCTGCGGCGTAATGAGCGGTAATGATTCATTAGAGGCGTGTCCTAAGTAGCGGTCGTGGGTCACGCTCGAACGCGGCCGTTCGCGCATAACGAAATCAAAACTATCAAGCCAATGGACCGCTTCCAGCACCAATGCGCGCGGGTTTTCCCGACACCAATCGAAACCGCGCGCCGATCCATGCGGCGCGTTAACGGCATAGCGGGTTCGATCGCGGCATCGGCCGCAACAAGCGATCCGCATGCGAATCCGCCGGTGCGCGCGGAGCCAAACCGGCGGCGTATCGAAAAGGCCATGCGCCCGTGCGGCAGGCGAAAAAGCCCGTGCGCGCGAATCCGCGCCGTGCGCGGCGCAAACAATGGCCTCAACGAAACACGGTGATGGCGGTACTTGGCGCGGGCCAATTCCGGGCATCCAATGCAGGCCGATTCGTTTCCGGGAGAAACGCGTGCACGTCATACTCGACGGACAAGGGCCGCTGCATGCGCAGCTGACCCGGGCGCTGAAGCAGGCCATGCTGGCGGGCCGCGTCGCCCAGGGCGCGCAGCTGCCGCCCACCCGTTTGCTGGCCAAGGAATTGGGCCTGTCGCGGACGACGATCCTCACGTCCTACGAGCAATTGCGCGCCGAGGGCTATATCAACGGCAAGGTCGGCTCGGGCAGCTACGTCTCGCCGCCCTTGCTGGTGGCCACGACCGTGCAGCAGGGCGCGCTCACCTGCCATGCCCAATCCGACTTTTCCACGCGCGCGCGCCTGATCCACAACCACGACGCATTGCAGCGGATGAGGCTGGACGCGGTCCGCTTCAATTTCCAATACGGACTGCCGCTGGCCAACCAGGCTTTGAGCAGCGCATGGGCGCGCGAACTGGCGCATGCCGCGATGTACACCTCGCCCTTCTATCCGGCCACGCAGGGATCGCCGGCGCTGCGCGCCGCCATCAGCGACTGCCTGGCCCGGCGCCGCGGCATCCGCGCCGAACCGGACGATATCCTGGTCGTCAGCGGCGCCCAGCAGGCGATGGCGCTGACCGCCAGCATCCTGATCGATCCGGGCGATCCGGTGGTGGTGGAAGAACCGCAGTATTTCGCCACGCGCGAACAATTGCAGATCTACGGTGCGCGCATCACCGGCGTCGGCGTGGACGCGCAGGGCATCCGCTGCGATGCGATGCCGCCGCGTCCGCAAAAACTGATCTGCGTCACGCCGTCGCACCAGTTCCCCACCGGCGCAGTGATGTCGCAATCGCGGCGCGTGGACCTGCTGCATTACGCCCGCCAGCACCAAAGCTGGATCTTCGAAGACGATTACGACGGCGAATTCCGCTACGGCAGCAAGCCGCTGCCGGCGTTGCAATCGCTGGACCAGGACGGCCGCGTGATCTACGCCGGCACTTTCTCCAAGACCATGTTCCCCGGCTTGCGTATGGGCTACGTGGTGATGCCCAAAGCCTTGCGCAACGATTTCATCGCCGCCAAATGGGTGCACGATTTCGGCAGCCCGGCGATCGAGCAGGCGGCGCTGGCCAATTTCATGGCCAAGGGCAGCTTCGAACGGCATCTGCGGCGCATGTCCATCGCCCTGCACCAGCGCCGGCAGGTGCTGTTGTCGGCGTTGCGCGCCATCGGCGGCGATCGGCTGACCGTGATGGATTCCAGCGCCGGCATGCACCTGGTGGTGTGGCTGCGCGACAAAAACGCCGCGCAGGGCAATGCGATGATCGAACACGCGCTGAGCCTGGGGCTGGGGCTGCATTCGGTGCTGCCGCATTACATTGATCCGCCCGATCGCGCCGGCTTACTGATGGGTTACGGCGGCCTGACGACGGCCGAGATCCGGGACGGCATGGAAGTGTTCGCGGTTTGCCTGAAGCGGGCTTATGCCTCTTAGACGCCGAATCCTGCTGCTTCTGGGCCGATGCAAAAAATTCCGGGTGAAATAACAATCACAATAAACCCGGGCAAAACTAAAACGCCGCTC
The DNA here is from genome assembly GCA_035250245.1 of Luteimonas sp. Classification (GTDB taxonomy): domain Bacteria; phylum Pseudomonadota; class Gammaproteobacteria; order Xanthomonadales; family Xanthomonadaceae; genus Luteimonas_C. The sequence continues at coordinate 17,713 of DATFFH010000078.1, forward strand.
GCGCCTGTTAGACTCCGGACTCTAATCGACCCAATCCGCGGCCGGTGCGCCGCGACGGAGCTTCGCGATGAACTGGCTCAACGACCTGCTGCAGAACGATCCCGATCCGGCCGAAACCCAGGAGTGGATCGAATCCATCAAGGCGGTCATCGACGCCGAAGGCCCCGAGCGCGCGCACCAGCTGCTCGAGAACATGGTCGAACTGACCCGCCGCGCCGGCGCGCACCTGCCGTTCGCGCCGACCACCGAATACATCAACACCATTCCCGCCCACCTGGAGCCGAAAGCGCCGGGCGACGCGACCATGGAATGGCGCATCCGCTCGATCATCCGCTGGAACGCGATGGCGATGGTGGTGCGCGCCAACCGCAAGCCCGGCGACCTGGGCGGCCACATCGCCAGCTTCGCCTCGTCGGCCACACTGTACGACGTGGGCTTCAACCATTTCTGGCGCGCGCCGACCGACCAGTTCCCCGGCGACCTGCTGTACGTGCAGGGCCACAGCTCGCCCGGCATCTACGCCCGCGCCTTCCTCGAAGGTCGCATCACCGAATCGCAGCTCGACCATTTCCGCATGGAAGTCGACGGCCGCGGCGTCAGCAGCTATCCGCATCCGTGGCTGATGCCGGATTTCTGGCAGACGCCGACCGTATCGATGGGCCTGGGCCCGATCGCCGCCATCTACCAGGCGCGCAGCTGGAAATATCTGGAAGGCCGCGGTCTGATGCCCAAGACCGACCGCAAAGTCTGGTGCTTCCTGGGCGACGGCGAAACCGACGAACCCGAATCGCTCGGCGCGATCAGCGTCGCCGGCCGCGAAGGCCTGGACAACCTGGTCTTCGTCATCAACTGCAACCTGCAGCGCCTGGACGGACCGGTGCGCGGCAACGGCAAGATCATCCAGGAACTGGAAGGCGCGTTCCGCGGCGCCGGCTGGAACGTGGTCAAGACCGTGTGGGGCAGCTACTGGGATCCGCTGCTGGCGAAAGACCACCAGGGCATGCTCAAGCGCCTGATGATGGAAACCGTCGACGGCGAATACCAGAACTGCAAAGCCTTCGGCGGCGCCTACACGCGCGAGCATTTCTTCGGCAAGTATCCGGAAACGCTGGCGATGGTCGCCAACCTGTCCGACGACGACATCTGGCGCTTGAACCGCGGCGGCCATGATCCGCACAAGGTGTATGCGGCTTATCAAAACGCCGTCGACACCAAGGGCCAGCCGACCGTGATCCTGGCCAAGACGGTGAAGGGCTACGGCATGGGCGCGGCCGGCGAAGCGCTGAACCCGACCCACCAGACCAAGAAGCTGGACGACGAAGCCGTGCGCGCGTTCCGCGACCGCTTCAAGATCGCGATCAGCGACGATCAGCTGAAGGACGGCAACGTGCCGTTCTTCCATCCCGGCGAGAAGTCGCCGGAAGTGGAATACATGATGGAACGCCGCCGCGCGCTGGGCGGATTCCTGCCGCAGCGCCGGCGCAAGAGCACGCAGACGTTCACGGCGCCGAAACTGGAAGTGTTCGACCGCCTGCTCAAATCCACCGGCGACCGCGAAATCAGCACCACCATGGCCTTCGTGCAATCGCTGAGCATCGTGTTGCGCGACAAGCAGATCGCTCCGCGCGTGGTGCCGATCGTCGCCGACGAAGCGCGCACCTTCGGCATGGAAGGCATGTTCCGCCAGCTGGGCATCTACGCGCCGCAGGGCCAGAAGTACAAGCCGGTCGACGCCGACCAGCTGATGTACTACCGCGAAGACGCGGCCGGGCAGGTGCTGGAAGAAGGCATCACCGAAGCCGGCGCGTTCTCGTCGTGGATGGCCGCGGCCACCAGCTACAGCACCAACGACTTGCCGATGCTGCCGTTCTACATCTTCTATTCGATGTTCGGCTTCCAGCGCATCGGCGACAGCGCCTGGCAAGCGGCGGACATGCGCGCGCGCGGCTTCCTGCTGGGCGCCACCGCCGGCCGCACCACGCTCAACGGCGAAGGCCTGCAGCACGAAGACGGCCACTCGCATCTGTTGGCCGGCGCCATTCCGAATTGCCGCCCGTACGACCCGACCTTCGGCTACGAAGTCGCGGTGATCCTGCAGCACGGCATGCACCGCATGCTCGACGAGCAGCAGGACGAGTACTACTACCTGACCCTGATGAACGAGAACTACGCCCACCCGGACATGCCGGAAGGCGCGGCCGAGGGCATCATCAAGGGCATGTACCTGCTGCAGGACGCCGGCAAGCCCAAGAAGGGCGAACTGCGCGTGCAACTGCTGGGCAGCGGCACGATTTTGCGCGAAGCCATCGCCGCCGCAGAACTGCTGGACAAGGATTTCGGCGTCACCGCCGACATCTGGAGCTGCCCCAGCTTCACCGAACTGCGCCGCGACGGTTTCGACGCCGAACGCTGGAACCGCCTGAATCCGGAAGCGAAGTCGCCGCGCAAGGCCTACGTCACCGAACTACTGGAAGGCCGCCAAGGCCCCGCCATCGCCGCCACCGATTACGTCCGCGCCTACGCCGACCAGGTCCGCGCCTTCGTGCCGATGCGTTACACCGTGCTGGGCACCGACGGCTTCGGGCGTTCGGACACGCGTGCGAATTTGCGTCGTCATTTCGAAGTGGACCGGTTCCACATCGCCCATGCCGCCATTGCGGCGCTGGCGGCGGAAGGGAAGATGACCGCCAAGGATGTGGCGCGGGCGATCAAGCAGTACAAGATCGATGTGGAGAAGCCGAATCCCATCACGGTGTGATGCGGATACGACGGCTGTCTGTAGCGAAGCGCGCCGCAGCCGCGGCGCATTGCAGACTCCGATTCCTGACCCGAGCGCAAGCAAAGCCATTTTTTGCCTTGGTTTGCTCTTCTGCTATCGCTCTTGCCTTAAGCCGTCATCCCCGCGAAAGCGGGGATCCAGTGACTTAGCTTTCGCTCGTCGCCTGCTCTTGCTTGTCATCTGACGCAAACCAGGATCTTGGGGCATCCGACCTTCGTGTCGGTTGCGATGCGATTCATCTCATGGTCAAAAGCTTCCGGGCTATCGCCCGGGTCACTTTCTTTGCTGGCACAAAGAAAGTAACCAAAGAAAGTGCCTCAACGTCAACGGCGGTGCGTGACGCTACGCTTCTTGATCATCGGCTGCTCTTGGCCGCACAGCACGCCGACTCTCGGTTTCGGCCCGTAGTTCGATGGCGAATAGTTGTTTCGATGCGGCTTCGTTGCGTGGTCGCTGGCAGGCCTGGAGTGAGGGTTATGCGACGCCTGCAACATGAAGTCATGCAGCAATGTCGGCTCGACCTCGGTTTGCGCCGGTGACGATGAATCGGTGTTCGAAAAGCCGAACCCTCTCCCTGGCGCTTCGCGCCTGTCCCTCTCCCGAAATGGGAGAGGGACAAAGCTTCAACGCGGCGACAGATTGCGGTTGGCCAACCATTCCACTTCTTGCGGCACCGGTTCGCGGCGGTAGTTCAGCACTAACCTGCGCGCGCGGGCGCGCAAGATGCTGTGGCGGTGCGTGTCGATGCCGGCCTGGGCGACGCTCGCCAATTGGAAGCGGCGGCTGATCGTTTCGGCTTCGCTCGAGTTCTGGGTCAAGGCTTCGGCGATAGCCAGAGCGCCGATGGTCTCGGCATCGTCCTTCGCGGTCACGCCCATGCCGTACCAGGCTTCGGCGTTCACCGGATTGATCCGCAGCGTCTGTTCGAAGCCCTCGCGTGCCGAAGCCAGATTGCCGTCCAGGAAGCGCATCCAGGCCAGTTCGAACAGCACCGGGTCGGCGTAGGGATCGCGGTCGACGATGTCGGCCAGCATCCGTTCGAACACGGTGCGCGCAACCCTCTGCGCGGCGATGTCTTCCGGTGCGGACAGATACGCGGCGAGCGCGGAGGCGTGCCGTTCGCGGCTCCAATTCGTGGCGCGGCTGGCGGTGGTGGAGCCGTCCCACAAGGCGTTCACCGCATCGTTGAGCTTGGCGACATTGCCGGCTTTGCCCACGGCGCGGGCGGATTCGATGAGGGGCAGGGAAGCATTCGATGCCGGCGCCGCCGGATCGTCGTTCGAAACCTCGGGCGATGAAACAGGCTGCGGCGGTTCCTCGCTCGTCTCGGCGATTTCGCGCGGCGATGCTTCTTGTTCCGCGACCGGCAGCGTCGCGGCTTTTCGCGGATGGAACTGATCGCTGACCCAGTTGATGAACAAGATCAGCAGGAAGATGCTCACGCCGATGATGCGCAGCTGATCGAAAACGCCCAGATTCAAAAACCAAGCGCCGACAGCGCCCCAAAACGTGCGCGGCGCGGCGGGCCGCGCCGGTGACGGGAAATACGTGCCGGTCGAACCCCGCGCGCCGGCGTGATGACGAGGAATCGGCACTCGCGGCGAGGGAGTTGCGAGCGTCCTGCGCGCTGGCCTCGGCTTGGCCCGCTGCTGCGCGCGCGCACCGGCGATCAGCGCTTCACGCGTGCAAGCCGCACAGGCCTGGCCGGCGAAATGCTGATGCGCGTCGCGCTTGCTGCACACCACCAGGCGTTGCTGGCTGCGCGTCGCGTACTCGCGCAGCAGCGCCGACCATTCCACGGCCGACGGACGCAACGCCGCATGCTTGCCGAAGGCGCGGTCGAACATCGCGCGCAGCTCGTGCGGCATCGCTGCGTGTCCGCTGCCTGGATTGGGCGCGATGCCGGCGTTGCGCTGCAAACCGTACGGGTACCAGTGGCCGGCGATGCGGCCGGGCAGGTCGGTCGGCACGCGTTCGGAACCGGGTCGGCCGCTGTAAGGATGGATGCCGAAATTCAACAGCTGGAACACAATCACCGCCAACGCGAAGCGATCCTGCGGCTCTTCGCTCGCCCGGCCGATGCCGTGCTTCTGGAATTCCGGCGCCAGATAATCGATGGTGAATTGCGGCGCGTGGAAGCGTTCGCCTTTGCCTTGGATGCTGAAGCCGTCGCAGTCCAGCATCGCCATGTATAGCGATTGCCGATAGAAGCGCAGATTCACCGGCTTCAGATCGACCACGTAATGATGCTGCCGATGCAGTTCGGCGATCACCGCGCTCAGATTGGCCGCCAGCGTGACGCGCGCGCCCAGATGGGTCGGCAGTCCGGCTGAGCGCGCCTGGCGTTCCATCAAAATCAATTCGAGTTCGCTGGTCGCGGCCACATCCAGCGCCGGCATCAGGAAACCGAGGAAACCGCCGCCGCCGTCGCGCAGCAGTGAGCTCGGCCAGGCGATCTGCACGTAGCTGCGCGCGCCGTCGCTCAAGTCGGGCAGTTCCGGGGTCAGTCCCAGCATCGCCGCGATCTTGCGTTCGTACAGCGCGTGATCCACTTCGGCGTGGTAAATCTTTGCGACCGCGGTCGGATCCTCGCGCAGCAGATACACGCTGCCGGCGCCGCCGCTCTTGATCAGCTTGCCCAGGGTCAAGCGCCGGCGCTGATCGGCCCAGACCGTGCTGCCTTCGCGGACGCTCATGCGGCTGCGCTCAATCCCGCAACGCGATCAACAGGGTCTTGTCGTCCAGCGTGATGCGTTCGGTGCGCGGATCGGCCAGTGTGCCGAGCAGCGCGGCGTCGCCGTCGGCCTGACTGGCCGCGGACAGGAAGCGCTCCACCGGTTCCATGAAAGGCGCGTACACAGCGGCGTTGCCTTTGGCCATGGCGAATGGCATCGCGCCGTCGGACATCAACGCCAGGCGCCGCAACGGATGCGCGATCGGCGTTACCCGCAGATGCGCGCGCCAATCCGCGCCGGTGACGAAATAGGTTTCGTTGGCGTATTCGCCGTTTTCCGGCAGCGAGATCGTGCTGTGTTGCGTGTCGTCTTCGCCGCGCGCGATGCCCAAGCCGTCGCCGACATGGAAAAAGCGTCCGCCGCCGCCGTCGGTGACCACGCCCACCAGGGTGCTGGCGAATTCGGAAATGTCGACGCTGCTTTCGGTCGCTTTCGCCGAAATTTCCTGCCGCGCGGTTTCGATCGCTTCGGCGGCGAGCGCGGCGAAGGCTTCCGTTTCCATCGATGCCAGCGCAGCCGACTGCGCGCGCGCGGCCAGTTCGCGCACCACCACGGCCGAGGCTGTGGCCGAACCGATCTGGCTCAGCGATTTCGAACCGGCGCCGTCGCACACCACGGCGACCAAGGTGTCGCCGGCCAGCGCGTGCGCGAATGCGTCCTGACAAGGCAGGCCGCCATCGATATGGGATTTGCCGATCGCCGCCGCGGCGAAGACGCGCCAGGCCATCGTCAGGTCGGCGCAGCCGACCAGCTGTCCGCCGCGGGCAACTGCACCTGCCCGCCGGGCCGCGACTGCGACACGGCCTTCATGCTCGCGCTCAGCCACAGGAACAGTTCCTGGAATTTCAGCCCTTCCAGTTGCTTCACCGCAGCCTTGCCCTTGCTGCTGAACTCGCCCAGGTTGTCGGCCTGCGCGCCGCCGCCCACAGCCAGCGGGAACACGGCCACTTTGTTGGCCTGTTCCGCGGCGCGGCAACGCTCGGCGGCGCCTTGCCAGTCGTCGGTCGGCTGGCCGTCGGACATCAGGAACAGCCACGGCCGCGTATACGCCACCCCGGCCGACTTGAAGTTCTGCTTTTCCTCTTCGATCTTGGCCAGCGCCAGGTCCACCGCCTGCCCGGTGGGCGTGGTGCCCGAAGCGCTGAGTGCGGGCGCGCTGAAGTCCATCGCGTCCTGCCAATCGCCCGCCACCTCGGCGCTGTCCATGCCCCCGTACTGCACCACCAATATCCGCACCCGCTTGGAGGCGATGGCGTCGTTCTTAAGTTCCTGCTCCAGGATCCGCAGCCCCTCGTTGAGCTGCCCGATCGGCGCCCCGGACATGCTGCCCGAGCAGTCCAACACCAGCACCAGCGGCGTCCGCTGCTCGGTGTTGTCGACCAGCGCGACGTCGGGAATGGCGGGTTGGTTCATGGTGGGTCCCCCCTTGCTGAGCGGCGGTGCCGCTGTTGGGGGCGTAGTTTGCACGAGGAAGAAGGGGAATAACGAGATGGGGAGCGACGCAGACCCCTCAGAGCGGCTGATCGCGGGTGGAATAGTTGGCAACTTACCGGGACGCGTTTAGGCTCCGTCTCAGTGGCTGGGATCGGGGGGTTGTAGCTACTGTCATGGGCATCAAGAAACAGGAGTTTTACGAAGGGGCCGCGTTGCATCTTCTCATACGAGGCGGGAGGGTCGCGTCCGTCAGATATAAGCCGCCTTTCTTCACGTTAAACGACCAGGTTGTCGTTCTGATTAAGTATTCGACGAAAGGCCGAAGTCCTTGGGGGTTTACGTTCACGGTCCAGGAGCGCCGCACATTAATGGAGCGCGCTAGTTCGGGGTCTTTATACGTTGCGCTTGTATGCGGGGCGGATGGTGTTGTTGCTCTTAATTACGAAGGATTTAGGTCGCTTATCCCGCCCCTTGAGAATGCGGTGAGAATTGCATGTTTTCGAGACCATAGGGAGCACTACCGCGTTTGCGGGCCGGTCGGCACACTAGATCGCAAAGTCTCACGCACACGTTGGCAGAAACTGCTAGACGAAGACAATGAGGGGGCGACGTGAAGCATTTGGACGAAGTTCTTGCGCTATTGCACCATCAAATCGGCGTCGTAGAAGAAGTGCGCGAAATTGAAGAGACAGCCGAGAAGGTCTCGAAAAAGTGGGTTTCGCCAACGACAGGTGGACAAGAAGAAACTAATGGGCTTATCTACGGGCTCGTGCAAAGCGGAAAAACAGGCGTTCTAACCGTTACAGGCGCTATTGGCGCTGATGAGGGATATCGAACTCTAATCATCTTCACCTCGGATAACGATGCGCTCTATGAGCAGACGTTAGGTCGAGCTAGAGAAGCCTTTCCGGCTATGGATGTAATGGGAAAAGGTGATTACAAAGACAGCGAAGCATTTTTACAGCGAGTCAAAAACAACACATGCGTGCTTGTAACGACTAAAAATTCCGGGATTCTAAAAACACTTATCGAAAATTTTAAGAAAGGAAATCTAAGAAATTTATCGTGTTTGTTGATCGACGACGAGGCCGATCAGGCTAGTCTGAATACGAAGGCTAGCAAGGACGATGGTCAGAGAAGTGCGATAAATGAGCGCATACTTGAGCTTCGCGGCTTCTTTCAGAAGAACACTTATCTCCAGGTCACCGCGACGCCACAGTCATTGTTTCTGCAAGACCCAGAGCACGAATTCAGGCCAAAATTCACAGTCCTCAGCCATCCGGGCGCCGAATACGTTGGCGGCAATGATTTCTTTGCCGAGGGTTCGTCACTAATTCGTGAATTTCCATTGGGCGACCTGAGCACGATCTCCCCTGGCCCCCAGCCAAATCCCGCGCTTCATTTTCCTAAATCTCTGCTGCGGGCATTAGACATTTTCATGATTGGTGCAACATTTAAGCGCGTCTGTAATTCAAATCAGAACTCGGCATTTCTATGCCATGTAAGCACGCTTAAAGCAGATCACAATCACATCGTAAGGCTGCTTCGCGAATATAAGACGGCCTTGCCGAAAGGGCTGAGACAAAGTAACCCGGTAATCTTGAAAAGATTGCGTGATGCATACGACGATTTATCTAGAACGCACGAGGAATTGCGCAGGTTTAGCTTTGAGGAGATCGTTGAGAAAATCGAATTTCTGTCGCCAGGCATTCATGTAAAACTTGTCAACGGAGAAACGGATGAAGACGTGGCTCTGCACTCTCCATATAATCTTTTTGTTGGCGGAAACAAGCTTGGTCGAGGCGTGACTATCAAAAACCTCCTTGTAAGTTATTACGGGAGAAATCCCAAAAGGCCGCAGGCTGATACTGTTTTGCAGCATGCGCGCATGTATGGCTACCGAAGAAAAGATATTGGGCTTCTCCGCTTATTTTTGCCGCCGGAATTGCATGCGGTGTTCCGCGCCATCAATCAAATGGAACAGAGTTTGAGGGATTTAATATCGAATAATCCGTCGGAAGAATTTCGGGGGATATACGTTAAGAGCGGACTAAGTCCTACCAGAAAGAATGTTCTCGTGCCAGGCGCAGTAGGCGTGTACACGGGGGGCAGCATCTACAACCCCGCTCAAGTGTTGCGCACGGCGGAAGCAAAAGATTCGACAAGGGAGCTGGATGCTTTGTTGGCGGATGTTGCTGACAACACTTTCATTGAGCTGCCGATACGCGAGATTAAGAGGCTGGTGCAACATACCTGTCCTGATCAAGATCATTCCGAACATGTTTGGAACCAAGTCGCTGTAGCTGAGTCTATTGGGCAATTCGCTGAACTACATAAGCATAGAACCGGATACGTATATGTGGATCGAGGTCGTGGCTTACAAAAACCGCGCCGTGAAACGCAAGGGATATTGGATGGCGGCGAGTCTGCAAGAGTGCCGTCCGATAAGGTGACGCTATTTATGCTCCGCACGGAGTCGCAAGATGGAGCGAGTCCGGCCTGGTGGCCGCAAATCAGGTTCCCCAAAGGTCGGTATGCTTTTGCCTTCGCCGTATGAAGAAAATGAAACAGCTCAATAAACGTAAGAAGCCAATTGCCATCGACTTGTTCTCTGGTTGTGGCGGCCTGTCGGTTGGGCTGGCACGAGCCGGATTCACCGTTGTCGCGGCCTGCGAAATTGATGAAAAAGCGGCGGCTACATATACAAGTAATCATCCGAATGTGAAGCTATATCGCCAAGATGTCAGAAAGCTTCGCGCCGCCCGTGTGCTCAATGATCTCTGTCTGAAAAAGGGCGATGTCGATTTATTGGCTGGCTGTCCGCCATGTCAAGGATTCTCAAGAATGAGAACAAAAAATGGCGGTGCTGCCATTGATGACGCCCGTAATAATTTGGTATCAGAGTTTTTGAGGTTTGTCCGGACTCTGAGGCCGAAGATGTTGATGCTGGAAAACGTGCCCGGCCTTAGGGCGGACTATAGGCTCCAGGACATTGTGCGGGAATTACCTAAGTTGGGATATGAAGCAGTAGTTGAGGTGCTTGATGCTGCGGACTATTCCGTGCCGCAGAGGCGAAAGAGGATGATACTCCTGGCATCGCGCATACATAATCCTGTGCTGGCGCGTAAAGCGAATCGAAAACTTACAGTCAAAGATGCCATAGGTTTATTGGAACCTCCGGCAAAATCTCGAGATCGGCTGCATTCTCTGATTGAACATCGCTCTGATCGAGTCAGGGAGTTGATTCGGCACATTCCGAAAAATGGTGGAAGCAGGTCGGACTTGCCGGCAAGATTTAAATTGACCTGCCATAAGGGATTTGATGGGTTTGCAGACGTATACGGTCGGATGCGATGGGGAGATGTTTCTCCGACCATTACAAGCGGCTGCACAAATCCATCGAAGGGTAGATTCTTGCACCCGAGTCAGAATAGAGCGATCAGCTTACGGGAGGCGGCGCTCTTGCAGGGCTTCCCTCGCGGTTACAAATTCGACATATCACACGGAAAAGAGGCAATTTCACTCATGATTGGCAATGCCCTGCCTCCGCCCTTTATCGAGGCTCATGCTAAAGCGCTGATGAAGGGCCTCAAGAGTGCGGCATAAGTTGCGCTAATTATGGTAGATCGCCTGACGCCTGAGCAACGCAGTCGGCTAATGCGTCGCATTCGCTCGCGCGATACGGGTCCAGAGCGGTCGGTGCGTTCGATGCTTCACCGCTTAGGCTGTCGATTTCGATTGCATCGAAAAGACCTGCCAGGTACTCCCGATATTGTTCTCCCGAGTCGTGGCGTCGTTGTATTCGTTCACGGCTGTTTTTGGCACGGCCATATATGCAGTGGCGGAAAGTTGCCGGCGACGAAGATTGAATATTGGGGTCAAAAAATTGAAGCGAATCGGCGGCGCGACAAGCGGGCAGGGCGACGGTTACGATCTATGGGCTGGCGTGTTATCACTGTTTGGGAGTGCGAACTAAAGCGTCCATTAACTCTCGAGCGGCGTTTATTGAGGCATTTAAATGCTGACAGATACGCCAATTGAATTATGGAGATAAGGTTGATGTTGTAATAGTTCCACTTCTTCTCCAAATCCTCTTTAGCTAATCGATCGGGCCGACATGGCCACGCCGAAAACAAACGACGCGATCAAGTAGCAGCACCTTGGCCTTGACCGTGTCGGAAGACATGGACATGACCGGGATCGTGGCTTCCCTCCGATGGGATATCGCGCCGCAGGCAGTTGATCCTGCAGATACGCATACCACTCGCTCTGCACTCGTTCGATCGGCCCGATGCGCCGTTCGAATTCCTCCAGCGAGCCCGGCTGCGCGATCAGCGCGCGGTATGGCTCCGCATACTTCCCGTTTTGGTAATGGAACAGGAAGTGCGAGAGGCTCCAGTACTCGATGTAGTACAGGTTGACGTGCTGCGCGATCGGCGGGCCGGTGTCGGCCATCAGATCGCGTAGTGGGATGATGCGGCCTTGGCGGATGTCGGCTTGCAGATCGCCGCTCAGGTGCAGGCCGCGCAGGTGCCAGATAGGGTAGGTGTCGGGATCGATTTCGCCCAAGACCAGCTTGCCGTCGCGCAGGCGGCTGGTGCCGAAATAACTGGCCAGGCCTTCGTCGATCCACTTTGTTTTCGGGAAACGCGCCACTTCGTTGCGCAGTTGGTGCGTGGCCTCGTGCAGCATCCAGTGATAGGGATTCTTCTCGCCCATATCGAAATAAGCGTACGACCACGGTGCGCGGTAGTAGGCCTCGGCCCACGGCTGGCTGGTGTTGTGCGCGTCGAACTCGGTCCGGTCCCGGTACAGCATCAACTTCAGCTTCGGCGGATTTGCCGGCAACGGGATCCGGTCGCCGAAGAAACCGGTGTAGGCCGCGTACAAGCTTTCGACGGCTTGTCCGACCCGCTCGGTTTGTTCCGGCGTCGCGTTGGAAACGATCCTGTAGTGCGCAGTTTCGACGGTGCGCGCAGCGGAGTCGGCGCCCGGCGGAAGATCGGCGAGCGCAGTGGATTCCGCCGTCTTCTCATCCCGCATCAAAAAATGGCTGACGATCACCGCCCCGATCGCGCCGCACACGATCAAGACGATCAGCAGCACCAAGACC
>DATFFH010000079.1:0-19835 GCA_035250245.1 Luteimonas sp.
GGGCGCGCTGATCGGGCAGCGCCTGTCCGAAGCGACCGATCCGCGCGGCGATTTGGGCCACTACGAACAGGTGTATCGCACCACGCCTTATTTCGTGGACGGTATGACTTGGGCCGACTACGCGCCCGCCTATCGTTACGGTCTGGACACTTACGCCACGCAAGGCGGGCAAGCGTCGGATCGAGCCGCCGGCCTGCTCGCGGAAGGCTGGCCGCGCGCGCGCGGCGCTTCGCGTTTGGAATGGCATCAGGCGCAACCGGCGGTGGCGCATGCCTGGCGCGAACTCGACGACAACCTGCGGACGATGGGCCGCGCGGGATAGTGCGTTGCGGCCGGGTTTGCGGCTGCCGCGTTAACATGGCGGCTTTCCGCATTCCGGAGCCGCCATGGCCATCCAGAAAGACGACGGCGCCGTGAGCCGCGAACAGGCCGAAGACGCGGTCCGCACCCTGTTGCGCTGGGCCGGCGAGGATCCGGCGCGCGAAGGCCTGCTCGACACGCCCAAACGCGTGGTCGAGGCCTATCGCGACTGGTTCAGCGGCTACGCCGACGATCCGCAGGAATACCTGGCGCGCACTTTCGAAGAAGTGGCCGGCTACGACGAGATGATCGTGCTGCGCGACATCGAATTCGAAAGCCATTGCGAGCACCACATGGCGCCGATCATCGGCCGCGCCCACGTCGGCTATCTGCCCGACGGCAAGGTGGTCGGCATCAGCAAGCTCGCGCGCGTGGTCGAAACCTATGCGCGCCGCTTCCAGGTGCAGGAAAAGATGACCGCGCAGATCGCGCACAGCATCCAACAGGTGCTGAATCCGCGCGGCGTCGGCGTGGTGGTCGAAGCCACGCACGAATGCATGACCACCCGCGGCATCCACAAGCGTGGCGTCAGTATGGTCACTTCCAAAATGCTCGGCGGCTTCCGCGACGACGCCCGCACCCGTGCCGAGTTCTTGCGCTTCATCCGCGATGGGCATGCGTAGCCGCGCATCGCGACGGCTGTATGCTGTTAATCCATCTCCCTTTATGGGAGAGGGACAGGCCCCGAAGGGGCCAGGGAGAGGGTTCGGCTTTTAAGTAGGACCCATGGCGGAACAAAATTTGCTGGACCACGCCAAGCGCATGCGCATCGGGCAGACCGATGCGGAGGCGAAGTTATGGCTGCATCTGCGCGGAAAGCGGTTTTCAGGGTTCAAGTTCAAGCGTCAGCAGCCGATCGGCCCTTTCATCGTCGACTTTGTCTGCTTGCGATGCCGAGTCGTTGTCGAAGCGGATGGCGGACAGCATACGGACGCCGCCGCATACGATCAGTCGCGAACGAATTGGCTAGAAGAACAAGGCTTCCGGGTATTGCGCTTCTGGAACAACGACATCCTGCAGCGCACCAACGACGTTCTCGATTCGATCCTGAATGCGCTAAACGGTTCGCGCTAAAAGCCGAACCCTCTCCCTGGCCCTGCGGGCCTGTCCCTCTCCCGCGAGGGGAGAGGGACGAAATCGCAGCGGTGTGCTGCGAGGCTGGAAGCGGCGATATCCGGCACATGAGTCGAGTCGGAGCGCAGCGACGCTCGCTTTTAACCCTCTCCCTATTACGGGAGAGGGACAGGCCCGCAGGGCCAGGGAGAGGGTTCGGCTTTTAACAGCCGCCACCTGGGGTCCGCACTAGGTTTTTCCCTGGAAAAACAGGGTCTAACCTCCGGGAACAACCGTTCACGGAGGCACGCCATGAGCAGCGACGGAAGCGACGGCGCCGGCGGCGTAGGCAGCAGCGGCGGCAACTCGGGGCAAAGCAACGCGGCCGACGGATTGGGCAATGCGGCCGAATCGGTCGCCGACAGCCTGGGGCAAGCGGTCGATGCGGTCGCCGATGCCGTCAGCGGCATGCTCGGTTCGGTCACCGATGCCGCAGGCCTCAGCGAAGCGGTCAGCAATCTGGCGAACATGCTGGGCTTGGATCCGCAGGATCTGCAGGGCTTGGTCGGCGCGGCGTTCATGGGCGCGATCACCGGCGGTTTGCCCGGGGCGGTGATGGGCGTAGTGAATGCGCTGGTCGGCGGCAATCTGCAGGATGCGGCACGCAGTGCGGTGTCTTCGAATTTGCCGGCCTCGATGCAGCCGCTGGCGAACATGGCCATCGACGCTTTCGTCGGCAAAATTCCGGGCGCAGCGACCACGAGCAACCTGCAAGGCGTACTCGGCACGCTCGCGACCGGCGCGCTGACCAACGGCCGCGTGCCGGGGCTGAGCGATATCGCCTCGGTGGCGCGCGAAATGCGCGGCTTATCGAACGTGGCCAGCAGTGTGATGGACAGCGCGATGCGCGGCGATTTCGCCGATGCGGTCGATGCGGTATCGACGCTGGAAGGCAGCCTCAACAGCGCGTTCTCGCAGGCCAGCCGCATTTCTTCCGATGTCGTTTCGCAGTTCTCGCGCGGCAACGGCGTCTATGCCGACGGCGGCCATGGCGACTTCGGCGATGCGGTCGAGCGTTTGGCGGTGTCGACCGCGCAGTTGATGGCGCAGCGCTGACACGCCGCTTAATTTGTGGGAGCGGCTTTAGCCGCGAGCTTTGCCAATCGCCGAAATCAAAAGCTCGCGGCTAAAGCCGCTCCCACAAAACTCCGACGAGCTATGCGGTCAATAACCGCACGATGCCTTTTGCAGCCTCGCGCCCTTCATGCACCGCGGTGACCACCAGGTCCGCGCCACGCACGCCGTCGCCGCCGGCGAACACGCGCGGGTTCGAGGTCTGGAACGGCAAACCACCATCGACGCGGATGAGGCCGTTGGCCTGCGAATCGATGCCGTGCGCGGCCAGCCAGGCCGGCGGATCGGCCTGGAAGCCGAAGGCGATGATCACCACGTCCGCGGGCAGTTCCGACTCGCTGCCCGGCACGATTTCGGCATTGCGCCGGCCGCGCGCATCGGCTTCGCCCAAGCGCGTTTCGGCGACGCGCACGGCGCTCACTTCGCCTTCGCCGAGCAAGGCCAGCGGTTGCCGGTTGAACAGGAATTCCACGCCTTCCTCGCGCGCGTTCGCGACTTCGCGCGCCGAGCCGGGCATGTTCGCCTCGTCGCGCCGGTAGACGCAGCGCACGCTCGCCGCACCCAGCCGCACCGCGCTGCGCACGCAATCCATGCCGGTATCGCCGCCGCCGAGCACGACCACGCGCTTTCCGTGAAGGTCGGGTAGTGCGATCTCGTCTTCCCAACCGGCGACCGGGCGGCCCGCCGGATCGTCGCCGGTGACGATGCGTCCGTTCTGCACCAGGAACGGCAGCGCCGGCAGCACGTTGCGCAGATCCTGTCCCGGCAATCCGCCGTCGGTGTAGCGATAACTGCCCAGGCCCAGGAATACCGCGTCGTATTCGTCGAGCAGAGCGTCCAGATCGACGTCGCGGCCGATCTCCACGCCCAGCCGGAACGCTACGCCCATGCCTTCCAGGATTCCGCGCCGCGTCGACATCACGTCGCGATCCAGCTTGAAGCTGGGAATGCCGAACTGCAGCAGTCCGCCGATCTTTTCGTAACGGTCGAACACGGTTGCCGCAATACCGGCGCGCGCCAAGCGGTCGGCGCAAGCCAAACCCGCGGGACCTGCACCGACGACGGCGACGCGCTTGCCGGTGCTCGGTGCAGCGGACAAATCCGGGCGCCAACCGTCTGCGAGCGCGGCATCGACGATGTATTTCTCCACCGCGCCGATGGTCACCGCGCCGAAGCCGTCGTTGAGCGTGCAGCTGCCTTCGCACAAGCGGTCCTGCGGGCAGACGCGGCCGCAGATTTCCGGCAGCGGATTGGTTTCGTGGCACAGCGCCGCGGCCTCGTGGATGCGGCCCTCGCGGGCCAGTTCCAGCCATTGCGGGATGTAGTTGTGCAGCGGGCAACCCCATGAGCAGTACGGATTGCCGCAATCCAGGCAGCGTCCGGCCTGATGCTTGGCTTCGGCCGCGCCGAAGCGGCCGTACAGCTCGCCCCAGTCGCCCTGCTTGCGCAGTTCCAGCGGGATCCGTTCGGGCATGCGCCGCGGCGTGTCCAGGAATTCGAAGGCGGTTTTCTTGCTCATGCGGCCGCCCTTCGTTCTTGCTTTCGTAGGTGCGAATTCATTCGCACGCTTATGTCCAGGAAGAGCGTGCGAATGAATTCGCACCTACGAAAGCCAAAGCAATGGAACGAGGTTGCGGTCACGCCGCCCGCCTCAGATTGTCGGCCAGCGATTCCAGGCTCGCCGCCTTCGGCTTCACTAGCCAGAACTTGCCCAGGAAATCGCGGAATTCCTCGATCACCCGCTGAGCGAAAACGCTGCCGGTCAGCCGCGCATGGGTTTCGATCAGATCGAGCAGGTGCGAGCGGTGCGCGGCGAAGCCTTCGCTGTTGATCCGCAGGATGTCGATCAGTTCGTGGTTGTAGCGGTCTACGAAATCGCGATCCAGATCCAGCACGTAGGCCATGCCGCCGGTGAAGCCGGCGCCGAAATTCAAGCCGGTGCGGCCGAGCACCGCGACGGTGCCGCCGGTCATGTATTCGCAGCAATGGTCGCCCACGCCTTCCACCACCGCCGTCGCGCCGGAATTGCGCACCGCGAAGCGTTCGCCCGCCTGCCCGGCCGCGTACAGTTCGCCGCCGGTAGCGCCGTACAAGCAGGTGTTGCCGAGGATCGGCGTGTCGTGCGCGGCGTAGCGCGCGCCCGCCGGCGGGCGGATCACGATGCGGCCGCCGGCCATGCCCTTGCCGACGTAATCGTTGGCTTCGCCGTGCAATTCCAACTGCAAGCCGCCGGCGAGGAAGGCGCCGAAGCTTTGGCCGGCGGTACCGTCGAACCGCAGTTCGATCGGCGCGTCGTTCATGCCCAGGTTGCCGTGCAGGCGCGCGATGCGGCCTGACAGGCGCGCGCCGATGCTGCGGTCGGTATTGCGGATGGGGTATTCGAAACGGCCGCCGAGTTTGCCGTTGATGGCGCCAGCGAGATCGGCGTCCAACGCGGCCGCCAATCCGTCCACGGACGCGGCGAGCGCCGGCGTGCCGCACAAGCCGCCGTTGGCCAAGCCGTCGCCAGCCAGCAACAGCGAAAGATCGACCTCGCTGCGGTGCGCGCCCTGGGCGTCGATCTGTTCGAGCAGATCGACGCGGCCGACGATCTCGCCGAGCGTGCGCGCGCCCAGTTGCGCCAGGTAGCCGCGCACTTCCTCGGCCAATCCGCGGAAGAAATTCTCGACCCGCTCAGGCAAACCGGTGAAATGGTTTTCGCGCAAACGCTCGTCCTGCGTCGCCACGCCGGTCGCGCAATTGTTCAGATGGCAGATGCGCAGGTATTTGCAGCCCAGCGCGATCATCGGCGCGGTGCCGAAGCCGAAGCTCTCCGCTCCCAGCAGCGCGGCTTTGATCACATCCAGCCCGGTTTTCAGGCCGCCGTCGGCCTGCACGATCACGCGTTCGCGCAGATCGTTCGTCAGCAAGGCCTGGCGCGCTTCGGACAAACCCATCTCCCAAGGCGTGCCTGCGTAGCGGATCGACGACAAGGGACTGGCGCCGGTGCCGCCATCGTGGCCGGAGATCGTGATCAGGTCCGCGCCCGCTTTCGCCACACCGGTGGCGATCGTGCCCACGCCCGCGTGCGAAACCAGCTTCACCGACACCAGCGCATCGGGATTGACCTGCTTCAGATCGAAAATCAATTGCGCCAGATCTTCGATCGAATAGATGTCGTGGTGCGGCGGCGGCGAAATCAGGCCGATGCCCGGCCGTGCGTAACGCAAGCGCGCGATCAGTTCGTTGACCTTGTGCCCCGGCAGCTGTCCGCCCTCGCCCGGCTTGGCGCCCTGCGCCATCTTGATCTGCAGCACTTCGGCGTTGACCAGGTATTCGGGCGTCACACCGAAACGGCCGGAAGCGATCTGCTTGATCTTCGAGGTCTTCTCACTGCGGTAGCGGATCGGATCCTCGCCGCCTTCGCCGGAATTGCTGCGCCCGCCCAGCCGGTTCATCGCGATCGCCAGCGCTTCGTGCGCTTCCGGCGACAGCGCGCCCAGGCTCATCGCGGCGGTGTCGAAGCGTTTGACGATCGCTTCGATCGGTTCGACTTCGTCCAACGAGATGGACTGCGTCGCTGCCGTGTCCAGCGCAAGCAAGTCGCGCAGCGCGGCCGGCGGGCGCGTATTCACCGTATCGGCATAGCGTTTCCAATCGCCGGCGTCGCCGCTGCGCACCGCGCGCTGCAGCGACATCACTACGTCGGGATTGAACTGGTGGTATTCGCCTTCCGGCGTGTACTGCAGCAGGCCGCCGATTTCCGGCAGCGCATTGTTGTCCCAGCCCAGCGCCGCCAGATGCGCGGCGTCGGCTTGCAGCGCGTCGAAGCCGGCGCCGCCGATCCGCGATGGCGTGCCGGTAAAGCACAGATCGACCACCTCGCGATCCAGGCCGACGATTTCGAACAGCTGCGCGCCGCGATAGCTGCCGATGGTGCTGATGCCCATCTTGGAGATGATCTTCAGCAGGCCCTTCTTGACCCCGCGCCGATAGCTGCGGCCGATTTGAGCGACTTCGTCGTGCTTGGTCTTCAGGATCCCGCGCACGCCCAGGTCATGCAGCGTCTGATAGGCCAGGTACGGATACACCGCGGTCGCGCCATAGCCGATCAGGCAGGCGAAATGGTGCGGATCGCGCGCGGTGCCGGTCTCCACGATCAGGTTCGCGGCGCAGCGCAGGCCGGCGCGCACCAGATGCTGGTGCACCGCGCCGGTGGCCAGCAGCGCGTGCAGCATCAGATGATCGCGGCGCGGGCGGCGATCGCTCAGGATCAACAGCAGAACGCCTTCGCGCGCCGCTTCTTCGGCTTCGGCGCAGAGACGCCGCAAGGCTGCGCGCAGGCCTTCTTCGGCGCGGAAATTCAGGTCGATGTAGCGGTGAGAAGCGTCGTACGGCGCCATCGACAGCAACTGCCGCACCTTGCGTTGCGACATCACCGGCGAATTCAACAGTACGTGATGGACCACGTCCGGCCCGTCGACGAAGACGTTGCCTTCGCGTCCGATCTGGGTGGCCAGCGACATCACGCAGTCTTCGCGCAACGGATCGATCGGCGGATTGGTCACCTGCGCGAAAGCCTGGCGGAAGCGGTCGTACAGCGGCCGCACCTGTTGCGACAATGCGGCCATCGGCACATCGTCGCCCATCGAGCCGATCGCTTCCTGTTCGGTTTCGGCCAAGGGCCGCAACACCTGCTCGCGTTCTTCGCGGGTCAGTTGGAATAGCTTCTGGAAGCCGGCCAGCGTGCCGTGGTCGAAAGGTTCTGCGGCCAGCGCCGGATCGATCAGTTCGCTGTGCAGATAGGTCATGCCCTGCTTCAGCCAGCGCTTGTACGGCGCGCGCGCGCGGTTGATCGCGTCGATCGCCTCGCTGTCCAGCAACTCGCCGGTGCGCAGGTCGGCGGCGATCATCTGCCCCGGCCCCAGCTTGCCTTTCGCTTCGATCTCGGCCGCCGGCAATTCCCACACGCCGGCTTCGGAGGCGACCAGGAAATGTCGGTCGCGCGAGCGCAGCCAGCGCGCCGGGCGCAGGCCGTTGCGATCGAGCGTGCAGGCGGCGTAGCGGCCATCGAACACGACGATGCCGGCCGGGCCGTCCCAGGGTTCGGTGTTGAGCGCGTAATACTCGTAGAACGCGGCCAGGTCCGCGTCCCTGTATTCCAGCGATTGCGTCGCCGGCGGAATCAAAATCCGCATCGCCTTCAGCAGATCCATGCCGCCGGCCTGCAGCAGTTCCAGCATCGAATCCAGGCTTTGCGAATCCGAGCCGTCGGTTTCGATCACCGGATCGAATTCGCGCGGATCCAGATCTTCGGTGCGCCACTCCGCCGCGCGCGCCTGCGCCCAGCGTCGGTTGCCGGCGATGGTGTTGATCTCGCCGTTGTGCGCCAGCAAGCGGAACGGTTGCGCCAGCGACCAGCGCGAACTGGTGTTGGTGGAGAAGCGCTGATGGAACACCACCGCGCTGCTGGCCAGATCCGCGCGGCGCAGGTCCGGATACAGCTGCGGCAAACGCGACGGCAGCACCATGCCCTTGTAGCCGATGCTGTCGGCGGACAAGGTCACGATGTAGAAATCGGGTAATTCGCGGCGCAATCTCTGCTCGGCGCGGCGTCGGGCCAGGTACAGCGCGCGCTGGAACGCGGCCGGTTGCGGGCGCGCGCCGTCCACGTCCAAGGCCGGCGCGACGTATACCTGTTCGATCCGCGGCAGCGAACGCCGCGCGCTCGCGCCGCAGGCGCTTTCGTCCAGCGGCACGGCGCGCCAGCCGGCGATCGCCAATCCCACTTCGCGCAACGCTTGCGCCAGTCCCGTGCGCGCTTGCGCCGCCTGCGCTTCGTCGTGCGGCAGGAACACCAAGCCGGAAGCGAACTGCGCGCCTAACGCGATGCCCGCTTCGGCGGCGAGCGCGCGCAGGAAAGTGTCGGGACGCTTGATCAGCAGACCGCAGCCGTCGCCGCTGAGGCCGTCGGCGGCGACGCCGCCGCGGTGGGTCATGCGGCCCAGCGCTTCCAGGGCGTGTTCGACCAGATCGCGGGAAGGGCGGTCGTCGAGTTGGGCGATCAGGCCAAAACCACAGCTGTCCCGCTCGTCGCGGGGGTCGTACAAACCAGTGCGGGCTTGGCGATCGTCCATCCTGTCTCCGTCGGCTGCGCTTCGCGTGGCGACGGCGGGCTACGGTGCGCTCGCGCGCTCCGGCCTGCCTTTGCAAGGATGGTCCGACTAGAACACAATTTGTGCGTTGCGGCAATTCGTGCTGGTATGGGGTTTGAGACCCGCCGCCAACAAATAGACCCGGGTATATTTAACAAATAAATAAATCCGGGTATTATCCGCGCTCCTTCGGACCGACCGTCGCCATGCAAGCCGCACCCGATACCCGTTGCACCGCCTTCGCCGGCCAGCACCGCATCGCCTCCGGCGAATTGCGCCACGTTGCCTTGATGGCGCAACGCGCATCGGCGGCCGCGGGCGCGCCGGTGCTGATTTTCGACGACCGCAGCAGCGAGCCGATCGAGATCGATTTGCGCGGCACGCCGGCCGATCTGCTCAAGCGATTGGCCGAAGCCTCGGATCAGGCCGCGCGCAGCGCCGATCCCGCCGTGGCCGAGGCCACGCCGCGTAAAGGTCCGGGACGTCCGCGCCTGGGCGTGATCGCGCGCGAAGTGACGCTGTTGCCGCGCCACTGGCAATGGTTGGCGTCCCAGCCCGGTGGCGCCTCGGTGGCGCTGCGCAAACTGGTCGAAGAAGCGCGCCGCACCCACGCCGGCAACGACCGCCGCCGCGAGGCGCAGGAATCGGCCTACCGCTTCATGTCGGCGATGGCCGGCGATCTTCCGGATTTCGAGGAAGCCTCGCGCGCCCTGTTCGCCGGCGATGCGTCCACGTTCGAGGAGCGGATCGCGGCCTGGCCGGAGGACGTGCGCGAGCACCTGTCGATGCTGGCCGCCGACGCGGTGGCATGATGGCGGCGGGGCCGCGCAGGCCTCATCATCAGCCTGTCCGCTGCGATCTCTTCTCAGCGATTGCGACGCGGAATCGGCAAAGTCAAAAGCAAATCTCCCCCTGCCCCCTCTTTTTCAAAGAGGGGAACAGCCAAAGCGCGTGAAGCATGCTTTATCCCCCTTTGAAAAAGGGGGACACAGGGGATTTGCTGTTGGCGCGAATCCGCACGACGACTGCGGACCACTTTCAGGAACAGGCATGAACGCACTCGCTCCGCAAGCCCGCAAAGCCGCGCTCGCCTTCATCTTCGTCACGGTGCTGATCGACATCCTGGCGTTCGGCCTGATCATTCCGGTGCTGCCGCACCTGGTGCAGCAGTTCGTCGGCGGCGACATCGCCAAAGCCTCGCTCTGGGTCGGCGTGTTCGGCACGATGTTCGCGCTGATCCAGTTCGTGACCGCACCGATCCAGGGCGCGTTGTCCGACCGCTACGGCCGGCGCCTGGTGATCTTGTTGTCCTGCCTGGGCCTGGGCCTGGACTTCATCTTCATGGCGCTTGCGCCGACGCTGGCCTGGCTGTTCGTGGGCCGGATCATTTCCGCGATGACCTCGGCCAGCTTCACGACGGCGAACGCCTACATCGCCGACGTCACGCCGCCGGACAAGCGCGCGCAGGCCTTCGGCATGATCGGCGCCGCGTTCGGTCTGGGTTTCATCGTCGGCCCGGTGCTCGGCGGTTGGCTCGGCGGCATCGATCTGCGCATGCCGTTCTGGGGCGCCGCGATCCTGGCGCTGTGCAATTTCGCCTACGGTTGGTTCGTGCTGCCGGAATCGCTGGCGGCGGACAAGCGCACGCCGCGCTTCGACTGGTCGCACGCCAATCCGCTCGGTTCGCTCATGCTGTTGAAGAGCTATCCGCAGGTGTTCGGCCTGGCCGCGGTGGTGCTGCTGATCAACCTGGCGCACTACGTGTATCCCAGCGTGTTCGTGCTGTACGCCGATTACCGCTACCACTGGGGCCCGCAAGCGGTCGGCTGGGTGCTGGCGGTGGTGGGCGTGTTCAGCGTGATCGTCAATGCGCTGGTGGTGAAGCGCGTGGTCGGCGCGTTCGGCGAACGCCGCACGCTGCTGATCGGGTTGATGTGCGGCACGGTCGGGTTCGCGATCTACGGCTGGGCGCCGACCGGATATTGGTTCCTGGCCGGCATCCCGGTCATGGCCTTGTGGGCGCTGTCGATGCCGGCCACGCAGGCGCTGGTCACGCGTCAGGTCGGGCCGAGCGCGCAAGGGCGCATCCAGGGCGCGCTGACCAGCCTGGTCAGCTTCGCCGGCATCATCGGCCCGGCGCTGTACACGGGTGTGTTCGCGACGTTCATCGGCCCGCGCGCGCCAGCGCACGTGCCCGGGGCGCCGTTCCTGCTGGCCTGCCTGATGCTGATGGCCGCGGGGCTGGTCGCTTGGCGCTATGCGCGCGCGCCGGCCCAGTCGGCGGATGCCGTGGTGGATGCGGCCTAGAAGCTGGAAAACCTGTGGGAGCGGCTTCAGCCGCGAGCTTTCGATTTAGACAAAGGCCGAGAAGCTCGCGGCTGATGCCGCTCCCACAAGAAGCGCTTCCTATGAGATCGCCGCTAGTGTCGCGATTGAAGGAAAAAGCTCGCGGCTAAAGCCGCTCCTGCAAAAAACACGGGCTTCCGGCATATGGCGTGGCGTCCATCCGCTGCGATAATCCCGGCACCCACGACCGAGGGTTCCGCCATGCGCATCCCGTTGCTGATCGCCGCCACGTTGTTCGCCAGCGCCTGCGGCAGCGTCGAATATAAGGACACTAACGCCGCCGTCGATGCCAATCCCGCCTGTGTCGGCGCCGAAAGCCGGCCCGGCGAAGCGGTCGCGCCCTGGTGCAAGCGCGAGATGGGCGCCACGATCAAGACCGAGCGCAAGAGCGAGAAGATCGACTTCGACAAGAAAGACGACGACTGAGCAGGGGCTCTTCGCCCTTGTAGAGTCGAGCCTGCTCGACTGCTTTTGCCCTTCCTCGCGCCGGAACGAAGAGCAGTCGAGCAGGCTCGACTCTACAAAGCGGGGCACGTTTGCGCGGCGTTGACGCGGCCGGTCCGAAGCTGCGCCGATGGCCGAAGCCGGAACCAGCGATCCCTCCCGAACCGGCAAACGCGCCGCCCGCAGCGCAGGGTTGCGCTACGTCAGCGATGGGTCGCCAGGCCTCCGGCGCAAGCGCAGCGGCAAAGGCTTCGCCTACCTGCGCGCGAACGGGCGCGCGGTGCGCGACGCGAAGACGCTGGCGCGGATTCGCGCGCTGGCGATCCCGCCCGCCTACACCGACGTCTGGATTTGCGCCGATCCCCGCGGCCATCTGCAAGCCACCGGCCGCGATGCGCGCGGACGCAAGCAATACCGCTATCACCCGCAATGGAGCGAAGTCCGCGGCTTCGGCAAGTTCGACCGTCTCGTCGCCTTCGGCAAGGCGTTGCCGAAATTGCGCCGCGCGGTGCGCCGCGATCTGAAGTTGCCGGGATTTCCGCGCGAGAAAGTATTGGCGATCGCGGTCGCGCTGATGGCGCAAACCCTGCTGCGCGTCGGCAACGACGCTTACGCCCGCGAGAACGGCTCGTTCGGGCTGACCACGCTGCGCAATCGACACGTCGAATTCCTGCGCGGGGGTCGCGCGCGGCTGAGTTTTCCCGGCAAGAGCGGGCAGGCGCAGGAGTCGGTGCTCGACGATGCGCGCCTGGTCAAACTGATGCGGGCCTGCCAGCAATTGCCCGGGCAGGCGCTATTCCAATATGTCGACGAGGCCGGCAAGCGCCAGCGCATCGATTCGGGCATGGTCAACGATTATCTGCGCGCGGCAATGGGCGAGGATTTCACCGCCAAGGATTTCCGCACCTGGGGCGGCACCTTGCTCGCCTTCCAATTGTTCGCGGCCAAGCCGTTGCCGGCTTCCGCGCCCGGCGGCGCGCCCAGCGAACGCGCGCTGGCCGCGGCGCAGAACGAAGTGATCGCCGAAGTGGCGCGCACGCTGGGCAACACGGCGGCGGTATGCCGCAAGGCGTATATCGATCCCGTGTTGTACGGCGGGTGGCGCGATGGCGCTTTGGCGCGCGCAGCGGCGGCGGCGAAAGGGGCGCGGCAGTGGGAAGCCGCGATCTTGGGTTTCTTGCGTCGCGCGCATCGGCGCAACGGGCGCGCATAAAGCCGTCCCCTCCGCGGAGGGGACGGCTCGTGAAGCGCGGTGGAACCGTACGATCAGGAAGACGGCGGCGTGGTCTTCTCAGGCTCCTTCTGTTCCGCCGGCGGCTGCGTATCGTCGACCGGGGGTGGCGGAGTCGTCGTCGGCTGCTCCGGCGCCATGCCTTCGGTCGGCGGCGCGCTTTGATCCGCAGGCGGCGGTGCCGTCGTATCGGCGGGTGGCGTGCTCGTATCCGCCGGCGCCTCGGCCGCGGGCGGCGCGGTATCGGTCGGGGTCGGTTCGGCGGTCTCGTTCTTGTTGCACGCCGCCAGCGTCAGCGCGAAAGCCAGGGCGGCGATGGGCGTCGTGATGCGGGTCATGCGGACTCCTTGCGTCAAAGTACGCCGCGAGCTTGCGCGGAGCAGCGTAGAACCGCGTCAAAATTAGGCTAATAAAACGCAGCCCGCGCGGCTGCGTTCAAGTTGGCGCCGCCGTGCGCGGCTCAACCGCAGCGCACTGCGGTCACGTTGTTGGCCGCGTCCACTTCGATGTTCAAGCGGTCTTCGCGGTAATCCATCGTCACCGCTTGCCCTGGCTTGATGACGCGCGCGTTCGACGAATGGCTGTCGCTCACGGCTTTGTCGATCAAGGCCTGGTCCGCGGCTTTGCCCTCGGCCCATTGCGCGGCGGAGGCATCGCATTGCTTCGGCGCATCGGCGGGCGGCGCGGATGCGGTGCCGTCGGAAGAGGGCGAGCTGTTGCAGGCGGCGAGGGTCACGGACAGCAGGGCGGCGAAGCTCAGCGCGGCGCGGGACATGGCGGTTCTCCAGGGGATGGGCCGCGCAAGCCTGCGGCCGGGGGCGTGTGCGCGATGTTAACGGTCTGCCGAGGCGCCGGTAACCGCTATTTTTGTTTTTGTGGGAGCGGCTTTAGCCGCGAGCTCTTACCTCCAATTCGCAGCGATCTGCCGGAAAGAGCTCGCGGCTAAAGCCGCTCCCACAAAACAAAAAAATTTCACAGGACGGCATTGCGTTTGGCCGCCGGCAACGCCGCCCGGATCATCGCGTTGTAGCCGATCGCGAGCACGCCGAAGCCGGTTTCGGTGGGATGGATTTCGTCGTACCAGAACGCATCCTGCGCGGCGTCGGCCACCTGGCTGAAATCGGCATACGAGAACAGCCCCGGGAAATCGGCCTTGCTCGGCGCCAGCACGCGGTCGCGAAATCCCTTCACCAGCAGCAGATCGGCGAAGCGGCGTGCCTCGGCTTTGCTGCCCAGCACCGTTTTCGTCGCTGGCCACAGCCAAGGCCCGACGTTGCCGATCAACGGCGCGGCCAAGCCCAGATTCTTGATGCTGGTCGCGCCGGGCTCGCCGATCCGCCGCAGCGGCGCATAGCCGTGGGCGACGACGCGGAATTCCGGCCGTACCCGCGACATCGCTTCCAACAGCACCGCGTAACGGCCGCGGATGCCTTCGAACACGCGCGCATCCAACAATTTTTGGAAAGCCTGTTCGGCGCTCAGGCGTCCGGCGCCTGCGAACAGCGCCGGCAACGCGCCCAAGCCGTCGTTGCCGCCGATGCTCAGGCACAGCAGATCGAATTCGCGCGATTTCAGCCGCTGCGCGTAATTGCGGCATGCGGATGGCGTGAGCATCTTCGCGGCCGTCAGCCCCGGGCCGCCCAGCCGCAGCGAAATGCCATCGATGCGGGCGAAACTGTTCCAATACAGATTCTTGTACAGCGGGGTGCTGAACCAGGAATCGCCCCAATAAGCGATGGCCGGCCGCGTAGCCAAGTAGTCGCGCCAGGCGCGGCGCTCGCGGCTACCCGGCGTGCCGGTCGCGCGCCGGACCTGATCCCAGTTGTCGTAGATGCGTTTGAGCGCCATGTCCTCTTCCTTTGCCGGGCTTTTGTAGGAGCGGCTTCAGCCGCGAGCTCTTCCTGCAAATCGCGCATCCCGGCGATTTCATAGAAAGCTCGCGGCTGAAGCCGCTCCTACAAAAAGCGAGGATAGCGAGGGCAGGCGCCAGGTCCGTGACGGGGCGCGGAAAATGGTCCTGTAACGCGCAAAGCATGCCGAATGGCAGGGGTACGCATGGCCTAGAGCGTTCAGGATGCGGAGTTTCGGCCACCCGGGGAGACCACCGCATGCCACGTTCGCGCTTCGCCAGCCTTTCGTTCGCCGTCGCCATCGCGCTGTCGGCGCCTCTGCTGTCCACGTCCGTTCGTGCCGAAGTGCCGGCGCCGGTGGACGAAACCTATCCGGGCACGATCGCGATCGACGTCGATGCCACCGACATCGCACAACGCATCTTCAAGATCCGGCAGACGGTGCCGGCCAAGGCCGGCGCACTGACATTGCTCTTCCCGCAATGGTTGCCGGGCGTGCACGGCCCCGCGGGCCCGATCGACAAGATCGCCGGTCTGAAGGTCACCGCCAACGGCCAGCCGGTGGCGTGGAAGCGCGATCCGGCCAACGTTTACGCGTTCAACATCGACGTGCCGGCGGGCGCGCAGTCGGTGCAAGTGGAGTTCCAATACCTGACGCCTACCGACAGCCCGCAGGGCCGGGTGGTGATGACGCCGAACATGCTTAACCTGCAGTGGGTTTCGGCGGCGCTGTACCCGGCTGGGCACTACATGAGCAAGATCGAGTACAAGGCGTCGGTGAAATATCCGCCGGGCTTCCAGGCCGCCACCGCGCTGGACGTGGAGCGCCGCGAAGGCGACACGGTGCATTACAAGCCGGTGCCGTTCGACATCCTGGCCGATTCGCCGATCTACGCCGGCCGCTATTTCAAGACGTTCGATTTGGCCCCGGGCGCCAAGGTGCCGGTGCGCTTGAACGTCATCGCGGATGCTGCCAAGTACCTGGAAGCCAAGCCCGAACACATCGAACAGCATCGCGAGATGGTGCGGCAAGCGCTGAAGCTGTACGGCGCCCAGCATTACGACCACTACGATTTCCTGTTCTCGTTGTCCAACCAGATGGGCGGCAACGGCCTGGAGCACCAGCGTTCCAGCGAAAACGGCATGGGCACCGATTACTTCACCGACTGGGACGAAAAAGTCGGCAGCAGCGATTTGCTGGGCCATGAGTACACGCATTCCTGGAACGGCAAATTCCGCCGCCCGGCGGACCTGTGGACGCCGAACTTCAACGTGCCGATGCAGGACAGCCTGCTTTGGGTGTACGAAGGCCAGACCCAGTACTGGGGCAACGTGCTCACCGGCCGCGCCGGCCTGCGCAACCAGGAAAGCTCGCGCGACGCGTTGGCCGCGGTCGTGGCGACCTATGCCGACAACCGCCCCGGTCTGCAGTGGCGCAGCGTGCAGGACACGACCAACGACCCGATCATCTCGCGCCGCTCCCCCAAGCCCTACCGCAACTACCAGATGAGCGAGGACTACTATTCGGCCGGCCAGCTGATCTGGCTGGAAGCCGATGCGCGCATCCGCAAGCTGAGCGGCAACAAGAAGTCGCTGGACAATTTCGCGCGCGCCTTCTTCGGCGTCGACGACGGCGTGTGGAAGACGCAGAACACCTACACCTTCGACGACGTGGTCGCCACGCTCAATGGCGTGGTCGCCGACGATTGGGCCAAGTTCCTGCGCGATCGCTTGGACGGCAAGGTGCCGCTGACCGGCGGCGTCGAAGCCGCCGGCTGGCGCCTGGTCTACAAGGACGAGCCTTCCAAACTGGCCAAGGCGCGCGCGCGTCAGGGCGGGCGCGGCGCCGGCATGGCCGACTTCACCTATTCCATCGGCCTGAGCGCCGACAAGGAAGGCAAGATCGGCGACGTGCGCTGGGACGGTCCGGCGTTCAACGCGGGCATCGGTTCGGGCATGACGCTGGTGGCGGTGAACGACGTCGAATACAGCAAGGACGCGCTGGAAGAAGCGGTCAAGGCGGCCAAGGACGACAAGGCGCCGATCCGGCTGATGGTGAAGGAGTTCGATCGCTATCGCACGATTCCGGTGGATTACCACGGTGGCTTGCGCTATCCGCATTTGGAGCGGGTCGAAGGCACGACGGATTATTTGACGCCGATTTTCACTAAGAAGTGATGGCGGGGCTTCGTTGAACGTTAGCGAGCGCATTTGCTTTTTCCTCTCCCCTTGCGGGAGAGGATGCCCGAAGGGCAGGAGAGGGGGGGCGCGAGGCGAAGCGAGCGTGCATTTGATCTTGCTTTGTGCGCCAACAGCCGAATCCTCTCCCTGGCGCTTCGCGCCTGTCCCTCTCCCGTAAAGGGAGAGGGCGCAATCGGCGCTCGCGATTATCTAGGAAAGATCGATGGCGACAGGCGCCGTTAGCGCTACAAACGAAGCCCTGCGCCGCAATCCCGGCATCGATGCGCTGCGCGGTTTGTCGATCCTGCTGGTGGTGATCCACCACGTCGCCTTGCGCATTCCGCTGGGCAAGACCGCGTTGGCCGACTTCGTTCCGAAAAGGATCCTCAGCGGCCTGAGCTATTCCGGTTACGAAGCGGTGTTCGTGTTCTTCGTGATCTCCGGCTTCCTGATCGCCTCGCACACCGTCGCGCGCTGGGGCTCGCTGGCGAACATCGACGTGCGTGCGTTCTACGTGCGGCGCGCGGCGCGGATCCTGCCGTGCCTGCTGGCCTTGGTCGCGGTGCTGGCCGCGATGCATTGGGCCGGCGTGCCCAATTACGTGATCGACAAGCCGGGGCAGTCGCTCGGCGGGGCGACATTGTCGGCGTTCGGCCTGTACTTGAATTGGTACGAAGGCCGCACCGGCTGGCTGCCGGGTGGTTGGGACGTGCTGTGGTCGCTGTCGATCGAAGAGGTTTTCTATCTCGCCTTCCCGCTGGTCTGCTTGTTGATCCGCGACGTGCGCCTGCTGGTCGCGCTGCTGTTGGCCCTGGCCTTGTCGCTGCCGATCACCCGCGCAGCGCTGGACGGCAACGAAATCTGGCAGGAAAAAGCCTATCTGCCGGGCATGGCCGCGATCGCGACCGGCGTGCTGGCCGCCTTATTGGCGGCGAAGAGGCCGCCGGTGTGGATCGCTTCCTGCGCGCGCATCGCCGGCGCCTGCGGACTGCTGCTGGTGGGGTTCGCGGGCACCGAGCTTTGGCGCGCGATCGGCAACGGCTACATGCTGGTGCTGACCTTGTCCGCGGCCAGTCTGTTGCTGGGCTTGCACTGGTGTCACGCATCGACGCTGCGCAAGCCTTTTCCAGGCCTGGGCTGGCTGCGTTCGATGGGGCGCTTGAGCTACGAAATCTATTTGACCCACATGTTCGTGGTGTTCGCCGTGGTGGGCGTGTTCCGCATCGCCGGCGAGGATATGCGCAACGGATTCTGGTGGCACTTGCCGGCGGTGCTGCTGTGTTGGCTGCTGGGCGCGGCGGTGGCGCAATGGTTCTCCAATCCCGCCGAACGCGCTGTGCGCCGGCGTTGGCTGCAGCGGGCGCCGGCTCCCGTTCCCGCGACCTGACGTTTTTCGTAGAGTCGAGCCTTGCTCGACGGCTTTTCCTCCGGCTGCGATCGCTTCTTCCGAAAAAGCAGTCGAGCAAGGCTCGACTCTACAAGAGCGACGCGTCTCAGGAATCCATCTTCGTTTCTAGCCTGCGGAACACCGCCAGCACGATCACGCACAGCAACGACGCGCCGAAGGCCAACAAGTAGTTGCCCAGGCCCGCGGCGATGCCGATCGCCGCGGCCATCAGCAGCGAACTGGCCGTGGTCAGCCCCTGCACCTGGTCGGATTCGGAGCGGCGCAGGATGGCGCCGGCGCCGACGAAACCCACCGCGGCGACGACGGCTTCGATCAAGCGCACCGGATCCACGCGGATCAGTTCGCGGTATTGCTCGCCTGAAAAATGTTCGGCGATCATGTCGCCCAGGCCGACGATCAGCGCCGCCGCGCCTGCGATCAGCATGTGGGTGCGCAATCCCGCCGCATGCTTGCCCAGTTCGCGTTCGATGCCGAGCACGCCGCCGAGCAGCATGGCGGCGGCGACGCGCACCAAGATCCACAGATCCTGTTCGATGAGTGTTTGCATGCTTCGGCTCCGATCCGATGCGAAACGTTCGCAACGATGCGCCGCGAACGTGCGACAGGTGTAAAGCAACGAAGGTGCGCCCTGCGTGAACTCGGCGGCGTTCAGCCCGGTGCGGCCGAGTTCGGGCCGACGGACGCCGATTCGCGGCAATCCTCCGGTCCCAACGGCGGCGGCGCATCCGTCCGTACGCGCAGCCGTGGTGAAAGCTTGGCGATTTCGCGAACGTAAGCGTCCGTGAACACGGAGGAGCAGCGCCGCGACAGATGCGACCATTCCGGCAGGTACAAGCCGCGCATCGCCGGGTAGTCTTCGAAATGCACGCCGCGCACATCGGCGATCTTCAGCAGCGGGTCCCATGCCGCGGCGCGCGGTACGCGCTCGTCTTCCGACACGCGCAATGGCGGTGCCGACGGCGGCCGCACGAAGACCACCTCGCCGCCGCGGGCGCGGATCTTGGCGACGGCTTCGCGCGTGATGGCGAAGGTGCGCTCGGCCACGCCTGGCGGCAAAGGCCCCATTGGCCGGGTCGGTCCCGGACGCAGCCAAACGTGGCGCGCGTGCTCGCGCAGGCGCGCGTCGCGTTCCAGCCGCTCCCATACCCAGGATTGCCGATCCTCGCCGCCGGCACGTATTTTCCACACGTCCCAATACGCACTGCGCGCTTTCGGCCGCAAATCGGGATCCAGCCGCTGCACCAACACGCTGAGGCGGTAGGCGTCGTCGAGGAAGGCGAATTCGCGTTCCAAACCGCGATGCAGAACGTAACCGCTGCGGCGCGACGGCGATTCGTAACGGTACGTCTCCAACGCGTCCGCCATGCGCCCGATTTCGTCGCGGAAATAGCTGCGCTCGGCGATGCCGACGATGGCCAGGCCGCGAAAATCGGCATCGCCGGCCAGGTCCTGCAGGAACGGCCGCGCATTCGTGCCGGGCAGGGCGAGTTGCACTGGCCGCACTCCGGTCAAATCCTGGAAACGATCCAAGTCGGTGTCGAACAGGATGCGCGAATCGCCGACGATGGCGACGGGCACGTCGCCGGCGTCGATCCGGCGCCGCTGCTCGGCCCAGGCCGAGGCGTCGTCGTCCAGATCGCCAGCCTCCAGCCCGAGCGCACGCATGCGCCATTCCCAGGCGATCAGCAGGACCA
>DATFFH010000080.1:0-8274 GCA_035250245.1 Luteimonas sp.
AAGATGGACGAGGTGATCTACGAAGAGTTCAAGGGCACCGGCAACAGCGAAGTGCACCTGAACCGCCGCATCACCGAGAAGCGCGTCTACCCGGCGATCGACATCAACCGCTCCGGCACCCGCCGCGAGGACCTGCTGATCGAACCGGAAATGCTGCAGAAGATCTGGATCCTGCGCAAATTGCTGCATCCGATGGACGAAATCGCGGCGATGGAATTCCTGCTGGACAAGATGAAGAACACCAAGTCGAACGACGAGTTCTTCGCTTCGATGAAGCGCTGAGCCGGCCGCGCTCTTCAACGAAAACGCCCCGCATTGCGGGGCGTTTTTTCTTTCGCTCGAATGCGCGGATCAGCCGAAGATGCTGTTCCACGCCTTCTTGGCGCCGTCGGCGATGTCGCTGACGACTTGCTTGCCGGTATCGATCACGGCGCCCACCGGCTCTTTCAGCGCATCGTAGGCCGCCTTGCCGACTTCGCTGCCGGCGATGTAGCCGACCACGCCGCCCACCACGCCGCCGACGATGCCGCCGACCACGGTGCCCACCGGCCCACCGATGAAGGTGCCGACGACCGCACCGCCTTTGGCGCCCAGCGTGCCGCCCGCCCAGGCGCCGGCCCATCCGCCGGCGATACGCGAGCCTTCTTCGACTTTGTTGTCCGCGTTGTACAGGTTGTAGGCGTCCACCGCCGCGCCGACCACGATCAGCGGACGGCCGACCTTGCCGGCCACATCGGCGATCTGCGAAGCGCGGGTGACGGCCGGATCGATGGTCGGCACGGTCGTCTTGGGCGCGACCGGATCGACGACCGGCGCCTTCGGTGCGGCCGGATCGGCGACGACGGGCGCCTTAGGCGCGGCAGGATCCACCACCGGGCCCACGAACGGCTTGCCTTCCGGCGTCATCGGTGCCGCGCGCGGTGCCATGCGGGGTTCGGTGCTGGCCGCGAACCGCGACGGTTCCACCGAGGCCTGGCTGAAATCCAGGCCTTGGGCCTTCAGCTGAGTCTGGGCCTGCGTCAACAGATTGTTGGGCGGCTGGTAATGGCCGCTCTGGTTGTTCATGAACTTCAACTGGCCGTTCTTCACCTCGAGCTCGCCGGCCATGGCCACATCGTGGCCCGCCAACAAGCTGGAGTGATGGAACTTGCCCGGGTGCGCTTCATGGCCCAGCGAGGTGTAGATGTTGCCGTGCTGGTCCATCACGAAGATGACGCGGCCCGGAGGCCCGCCGTGGGCGCTGGCCTTCGTGGTGTCGAAGAGCTTGCCGGCGGCGTCGTACAGCTTGCCGTCGGCGCCGATGGTCAATTTCCTGCCGGCGCTTTCTTCGGGCGTCAGGTAGCGGACCTGCGATCCCCAAACATTGTTGTTGGGCAGATGTTCGGTGTTGTACGCCGACAACATCGGAATCGTCCGCAACGGCGGCGAAGCGCTGCTCGTCAGCGTGACCGGCGCGACCGGATTGAGCGGGCCGAGCGGTTGCGCCGAAGCGGCAGTGAGGCCGAACCCGGTACCGGTCAGATAAGGCGGAAGCGCTCCGATCGGATTGTTGGACTGGCCGTTCGCCGGCGTGGTTTGCGCCGCGTGGGCCAGACTGAAATTCCCGTGCCGCAACGCGGAGTCGGCGATTTGCGGCGCCAATTCCGGATGCTGGCGGAGCAGATCCAAGCCGTCCTGCGGATTGAAACTGGTGACCGCGCGATCGATGTCCGCTTGCGGAACTGAATTCGGGTCGGTCGTCGTGCGTTGCTCGACCGGAGGATTTACCGGCCTTTCCAGTACGGGTTCCGTCATGGCCGCATCTCGGTAACTGCGTCGCCGACAAGTCTAGTGAGCGGGCAATGGCCCACGTAGCTAGGGACAACCCTAGACCCGCCGCGCGCCCAACGCAGCGTTTAGATCCGCTTCAGTAGCGGAACTCCTTCACCAGGCCGTCGACGTCCACGCCGCGGGCCTGCAATTCATGCAGCACTTGTTCCGTGTAGCGGCGCGGAGGGCAGTAATGGCTGCTGGAGTCGGTCAAGGCGACGAGTTTTCCGTCGCGGACTTCCAGTTCACCTGCGCCCGCCACCGGTTTGCCTTGGCCGAGGCTGGAATGGTGGAACCGGCCGACGATGTGCGTCTTCGACGCGAAGATGTCGCCGTACGCATTCATCACGAATATCGCCCGGCCCTGCCCGCTCCAGTGCGTGCGCGCGTCGCGCGTGTCGAACGGCGTGCCGTCCGCCTGCGAGATCCGGCCGTCGACGATGGTCAGCCTGTGCTGCGCCAGTTCTTCGTCGGTCAGATAACGGACATGGGTACCATCCCAGACGCGGTTGCCGGGCACCTCTTCGCCTTCGAACATCGCCTGCTTGGCGACGGTGTCGTATTTCGCCAGGCGCGCTCCGTTGCGCATGCCATCCATCCTAGGCCGCGGGCTGCAGACGCCACCACGCTCCGGCCTGCCCGGGCAAGAGATCTCCGGCCGACAATTCAACTCCCGGCTGCTCTTCGTCGCCGGCCGGGGCCCACGTGCCGGCTTGCGGCGCCGGTTCACCGGATCTGGCCAGTTCCTCGTGCAGCTTCCTCGCCAGCTCGGCGAAGAAAACCTCGCGCAAGTCGGCATCGGAATACGGTTGCGGATACACGGCCGACAAATCCGTCGCGGACGCTAGCGCGTCGTCGACCGCCTGGCGGATCGCCTCCGGCGGCGCGAACGCTTCGGCCGGATCGCGCACGATCATCTCGAACATGCGCGAAGCCCTGGTCGGGAGATCGCGTTCGTATTCGAGCTGGTACATCAGCGCCTTAAGTACGAATTTCCAGTTCTCGGACATGCCGCCTCCACTACCCGCATTCGCCCGGCATCATAGTGCATGAAAGCCGCGAACTCGCCCGTACTGGACGTCTACCGTCTTTCGCGCCGGTTGGAGTAATCTTCCGCCAACGTTCCACAGACCGGGAACGCATGTCCCTAGCCGCCGCCACGTTCCTCGCCGAAGCTCCAACCCGGCTCGCCGGGCTGTCGCGGGCCTTGGCCGGCCAAGTCACCTCGCAAGACGTGGCCTGGACGCTCTGCGATTTCTGCGGGCGCGAATTGCAACTCGCCGATGTCGTGGTCTATCTGCTGGACGAAGGCGGCGCCACGTTGACCCAACAGGCTGCCTGGGGGCCGAAAAGGGCGGCGCACCACATGCTGGAATCGCGGATACGGTTGGCGCTGGGCGTGGGCATCGTCGGCCGCTGCGCGCAGTTGCGTTTGCCGCAACGCACCGCCGACGCGCGCCTGGACGAGCGCTACGTGATCGACGACCAACCCAACCTGTCCGAACTGGCGGTGCCGATACTGGCCAACGGCGCGCTCTATGGCGTGTTGGACAGCGAACACCCGCAAGCCGACTACTACCGCATGGCGCACGAGCACGCGATGCTGGCGATCGCCGAACGCGGCGCGGACCGGTTGCGCGAACTCGGCGGGTTCAGCGCTCCAGGCGCTTGAAACCGAACAGCGCCGCCAGCGGATGGCGGCGGCGTTCGATCAGCGCGCGCAGCAAGCCGGCGCCGAGCGCGCTGTAGGTGATGCCGTTGCCGCCGTAAGCCATCGCGAAATGGACACGCGGGCCGTGTTGCGGATGCGGGCCGAAGAACGGCAATCCGTCCTCGGTCTCGGCGAAAGTACCGGCCCAGGAAAAAGCGGGACGCAACAAGGCGTGCGGCAGCAGTTCCTGCGCTCGCCGCGCCAGCTTCGCCGCTTTCTTCTCCACCCGCGCGTCGCGCTTGGCCGGGACGTCGATCGCATCGTCTTCGCCACCGACGATCAGTCGATCGTCTTCGGTCGTGCGCAGATAGAGATAAGGACGGGCGGATTCCCAAGCCATCGTCCGCCGGAACGCGCCGAGCGTCGCCGGATCCAGCGGATCGGTCACCAGCGCATAGCTGCTGCGATTGCGCGCGACGCGCGGCTTGAGCCAGCGCTGGCTGGCGTAGCCGGCCGCGAGCACGACGTGCTTGGCGCGGATACGCGGACCGTCGACGCAGGTCAGCACCGCATCGCGCGGACCGGTGTCGATCCGGTCGACGGCGCTGCGGTCGTACACGCGGCCGCCGCGTTTCTGCACCCGCATCAGCAAGCGATAAGCGAAGCGATAGGGGTCGACGGTCGCGGCCAGCGCGCTCAGGATCGCGCCCGGCGCCCGGATGCCGTAGCGCTCGCGCAAGGCATCGCGGTCCAGCCATTCGACTTCCAGGCCGTGCCGTTCGCGCAACTCGAATTCCGCAAGCAAGGGCTGGCGATGGCGGCGTCTGCTGGCGTAGTAGAGGCTGTCGTTGCGCGCGAAGCGGACGTCGCGCAGCTGGCGCGCGACCGCTTCCAGCATCGGGATCGCGGCGGCGCAAGCGCGGTACGCCAGCGCCGCATCGGCTTCGCCGTAGCGTTGGGCCAGATCGGTCATGTGGGTGTCGATTTCGTACTGCAGCAGGGCCGTGCTGGCCGCGGTGCTGCCCCAGCCGACGTCGCGCTGCTCGACCACGACGACCTCGTGGCCGTGCGCGGCCAATTCGTCGGCGATCAGCGCGCCGGTGATGCCGCCGCCGACCACCGCCACGTCGCAGCGCAAGTCCGTCTGCAACCTGGGAAAGGCGTGCATCAGGCCATTCTTGACCGCCCACCAGGGATAGCCGCTCTTCAGATCCATGCATCGGCCGTGCC
Organism: Luteimonas sp.; assembly: GCA_035250245.1. GTDB lineage: Bacteria > Pseudomonadota > Gammaproteobacteria > Xanthomonadales > Xanthomonadaceae > Luteimonas_C. Next base: position 4,691 of record DATFFH010000080.1, read on the forward strand.
GAAGGAAGGGGACGATGAGGCCAGCGTCCGCGTCGGTACGGCGTGAGCGCGTAGATCGCGCCATAATCCTCCCCGGAGGTGCGCATGCACGGCAGCGGTTTGCAACTGGCCTTGGTGTTTTTGCTCGCGGCGGTGATCGCGGTGCCGCTGTTCAAGCGCTTCGGGCTCGGCGCGGTGCTCGGTTATCTGGCCGCGGGCGTCGCGCTGGGGCCCGACGGCGCGAAAGTGATCGCCGATGCGGCGCCGGTGCTGGCCGCCAGCGAAATCGGCGTGGTCATGATGCTGTTCGTGATCGGCCTGGAACTGTCGCTGTCGCGATTGAAAGTGATGCGCAAGTCGGTGTTCGGCGCCGGCGGGCTGCAAGTGGCGATTTCCGGCCTGGCGCTGGGCGGATTGGCGCTGATCGACGGCCTGAGCTGGCAGGCCGCCGTGGTCGTCGGCCTGGGCCTGGCGTTTTCGTCGACGGCGGTGACGCTGCAACTGCTGTCCGAGCGCAAGTCGCTCAACACCGATCACGGCCGGCTGGCCTTCGCGATCCTCCTGTTCCAGGACTTGGCGGCGATCCCGCTGATCGCGGCGATCCCGCTGCTGGGCCACGTCGCCTCGACCGAGCCGCAGCCGGTGTGGATCGCCACATTGAAGGCGGTCGCGGCGATCGCGGTGGTGATCGTCGGCGGCCGGTATTTGTTGCGCCAATTGTTCCGCGGCGCGGCGCGGATCGGCGTGCCGGAGATGCTGACCGCCAGCGCGTTGTTCGCGGTGCTGGGCGCTGCCTGGGTGATGCAGTTGGCGGGCCTGAGCATGGGCTTGGGCGCGTTCCTGGCCGGCGTGCTGTTGGCCGATTCCGAATTCCGGCACGAGATCGAATCGCAGATCGAACCATTCAAGGGTTTGCTGCTCGGTTTGTTCTTCATGGCCGTGGGCATGAGCATCGACATCGACCGGGTCGTCGCCGAGCCGGTCATGATCCTGATCGGCGTGATCGCGCTGCTGGCGGTGAAGTTCGCGATCCTGTTCGCTGTCGGTCTGCGCCCGGGCGGCTTGAGCGCGGCCGAGGCGCTGCGCTTGGGCAGCGTGATGGCGCTGGGCGGCGAATTCGCGTTCGTGGTGTTCACCGAAGCCGACCGCGCGGCATTGATCGACAGCGCCATGCACGACCGCCTGGTCGCGATCGTCGGCGTATCGATGGCGCTGACGCCGTTGCTGATGATCGTGGTGGCGCGCTTGATCGGCCTGCGTCCGGCGGCGAAGCAGCAGCGCGAGTTCGACGCCCTGCCCGACGACGCGCACCCGCCGGTGATCATCGCCGGCTTCGGCCGCTTCGGCCAGATCGTGGCGCGTTTGCTGATCGCGCAGCGGATCCCGTTCGTGGCGCTGGAAACCGACGCGCAGCAGGTCGACTTCATGCGCCGCTTCGGCAACAAGATCTATTACGGCGATCCGGCACGGCCGGAACTCTTACGTGCGGCCGGCGCCGGGCACGCGAAGATCTTCATCAACGCGATCGACAACCCGGAAGCCAATCTGCGCACCGCTCGCGTGGTGCGGCGGCTATACCCGGATTTGAAAGTGTTCGCCCGCGCCCACGACCGCCGCCACGCCTGGCAGCTGATGGACCTGGGCGTGGAAGTGTTCCGCGAGACTTTCGCTTCGGGCCTGGAAATGGGCCGCGAAGTGCTGGTCTCGCTGGGTGTGCCGCGCGATGTGGCGGTCGACCGCGCGCAGCGCTTCCGCGAACACGACGAACGCCTGCTCGCCACCCAGCACCTGATCTACGACGACGAAGACGCCTTGCTGGAAACCGCCAAACAGGGCCGCGCCGAACTGGAGCAACTGTTCGAAGCGGACATCGTCGGCGAATTGGAAAGCGACGTGCTGAGCGTGGCCAGCGGGATCGTGCACGAGACCGAGCGGCGCGGCTGACGATTGTTGCTGGAGCCCGCCGCTGTTGCTCGTGTAGAGCGGAGCTTGCTCCGCTGCTCTTAATCTTGAAGGAAAGCAGCGGAGCAAGCTCTGCTCTACACAAGCGGCAAATTCCTATGCATGCCCGGCGATTGGCCCGATACCGGCCAGCACGAGACTAGGCATGATTCGGGGATGGCCAGTCCGAAGCTCTCGCAACATCGGCAATCCAAGACTGGATGCCTCTACGCGGTGACAACCGCCACTTACAGGCGGCTGCCATTATTAACCTCGAAAACCGCCGCTAACGTAGTTAGCGACGAGATCAATACATGCGCGATCGCTGGGCTCGTCGAAAATTTCGCATGGGTTGTTATGCCGGATCATATTCACTGGCTACTGCAGTTACGTTCCGACCATCTCAAAATTTGCCTGCAAAGATTCAAGTCTCGCTCAGCAAGAGCTATAAACATAGCTCTAGGGCGCGATGGGACAGTCTGGCAGCCCGGTTTCTACGATCACTACCTGCGTAGCGACGAAGACCTGAGAAAACAGGCGCAGTACATCGTGCAGAATCCGGTTAGAGCCGGGATCGCTGCGAGAATCGAAGATTATCCGCATTGGTGGTGCGAGTGGATCCGCGACAGCAGCGATTTACAAATGGATATATAGAGATTATCCCGCACGGAGAGAACAGCAGCGGAGCAAGCTCCGCTCTACACAAGCAAAGGCCATTGCGAGGGATTTAGCGCGGTTCGCGCAGGAAGCGGGCCATCGATACGCCCGATTGGGCGGGGGTGAATTCGCCGGCGACGTCGACGAAACCGCGCATCACCGCGATCTCGCGCGGGGTGCGGTTCAGCGCGTCGCGCAGGTCCGGATCGCTGCCGGCACGGATCAGGCGCTGGGTGACGCGCAGCAAGCCGTGCAGCGCGGCCAGATGCAGCGGGCCGAAGCCGCGCGGGTCTTGCGCGTCGAGCAGGACGTCCTCGTCGAGCAGCCGATCCAAGGCGACCAGCACGGTGTCTTCGTCGCAAGCCGTACCCGGCTCGGCGCGCGCGCCGAGCAACAGCAGCAGCGGCGTCACGCCGCCAGCCGCGGCTGCATCGGGTTCGGCGCCGGCCAGCAGCAACGTGTCGAACAAGGCCAACAGGCGCGGACGTTCCCGTGCAGTGAACCCGTACAGCGCGGCGCAATGCAGCGGCATCAGGCCTTGCGCGTCGCTGGCGTGGACGTTCGCGCCGGCGGTGAGCAGGCGCGCAGTGAGGTCGGGCAGGCCGAGCGCGGCGCCCAGCATCAGTACGGTCACATCGCCCGGCAAGCGTTGCTCCAGCTGCGCGCCGGCGCCGAGCAGGCCGTCGACGATCTCCGTCTGGCGCATGCTCACCGCGGCCGACAACGGCGTAGCGCCGCTATTGGCGGCGCGCCCGGCATCGGCGCCGCGCGCGAGCAGCAGGTCGACCGTGGCGCGATGTCCGCCGCCGGCCGCGCGCAACAACGCGGTGCAACCCTGGTTGTCGGGGGCATCGACCGGCATGCCCAGATCGAGCAAGCGCCGCACCGCATCCGCATCGCCGACGATCGCCGCCGCCGGCAGATCGCCCGGCTGCAGCGCGCGATGCGGCAACGGCCAGCCGCGCCAGTCCAGCCAATCGGCCAGATCGCGCCGGCCGGAAGACAGC
>DATFFH010000081.1:0-3383 GCA_035250245.1 Luteimonas sp.
CATTCGCACGCTCTTGATCGATGAAGAAAAGCGTGCGAATGAATTCGCACCTACGAAAATCCAACGCAAGGACAAGAGCAGCGGAGCAAGCTCCGCACTACAAAGCGGGGAGCCAGGTCTCGGGAGTGAGCGGCGCCAGGCCGTAGCGCTGGCGCGCGCGGTCGCACTGCGGACTTGGCGCGCCATGTTCCCAGGCCGGCAGCAGATCGCGGCACGGATCCGGCCTTGCCGCATAGATCGTGCAACCGACGGCCTCGCCGACCCGGCCCTCGAGCGCGGCGCAGTGCGGATCGCGCGCGTCGGTGCCCTTCATCGCCATCCGGTGCGGGCCGACCGCTTCGGCCAATTCGTCCGGAATCGCGCCGCCGGCGCTGGCCAGTCCCAGCCAGTGGAAACTGACGCGGAAGGCCGCGCAGCAGGCGCCGCAGGATTGGCAGGGGTGGAGCATCGCGGCGCGAAAGGATGAGTCCGGCGCGGCATTTTGCCGATACTGTTTTGCCGCGCAAGAGCCAGGGTTGTGCGAAGGGTGAGTCGCGACCGTGCTGCCCTCACCCCAGCCCTCTCCCGCTTCGCAGGAGAGGAGCGGATCGCAGGCAACCGGGCGACAATGGCGACATGACCGAAGCCTGCAACATCGCCGCAGCCCTGCCCCGGCTCGCGCGCGAGCGCCCCGATCAAGTCGCGATGCGCTGCCCCGGCCGTGGCGGCCGCTACGACGTCGCCCTCACCTACGCCCAGCTCGACGCACGAAGCGACGCCATCGCGGCCGGCTTGGCCAAGCGCGGCATCGTCCGCGGCACCCGCACCGTGCTGATGGTGCGGCCCACGCCCGAATTCTTCCTGCTGATGTTCGCCCTGTTCAAAGCGGGCGCGGTGCCGGTGCTGGTCGATCCGGGCATCGACAAGCGCGCACTGAAGCAATGCCTGGACGAGGCGCGGCCGGAAGCCTTCATCGGCATTCCGCTGGCCCACTTCGCGCGCACGCTGCTCGGCTGGGCGCGCTCGGCGCGGATCCGCGTGACCACCGGCGCGCGCGCGTGGCTGGCTGATGCGACTTTGGCCGAAGTCGAGCGCAGCGGCGCCGGCGCGTCCGCGCAGCTGGCCGACACCGCGCCGGACGAAGTCGCCGCGATCCTGTTCACCAGCGGCTCCACCGGCGTGCCGAAAGGCGTGGTCTACCGGCACCGCCATTTCGTCGCCCAGATCGAGATGATGCGCGAAGCCTTCGGCATGCAACCCGGCGGCGTGGATCTGCCGACGTTCCCGCCGTTCGCGCTGTTCGATCCGGCGCTCGGGTTGACGTCGATCATTCCCGACATGGATCCCACCCGGCCCGCGCGCGCCGATCCGCGCAAGCTATTGCGCGCGATCGAGCGCTTCGGCGTCGATCAATTGTTCGGTTCGCCGGCCTTGATGCGCGTGCTGGCCGAACATGGCGCGAAACTGCCCTCGCTCAAGCGCGTCACCTCCGCCGGCGCGCCGGTGCCGGCCGACGTCGTCGAAAAGATGCGTACGTTGCTGCCGGACGACGCGCAGTTCTGGACGCCGTACGGCGCCACCGAATGCCTGCCGGTGGCGGTGGTCGAAAGCCGCGAGCTGATCGGCTTGCGCGAACGCACCGAACAAGGCGCTGGCACCTGCGTCGGACGCACGGTGCCGCCGAACGAAGTGCGCCTGATCCGCGTCACCGATGAAGCAGTCGAACAGTGGTCCGACGATCTGCTCGTGGCAGGGGGGTTGGTCGGAGAAATCACCGTCGCCGGACCGACTACCACCGACGCCTATTACAACCGCGACGCGCAGACGCGTCTGGCCAAAATTCGCGAATCGCTTGCCGACGGCAGCGAACGCATCGTCCACCGCATGGGCGATCTGGGCTATTTAGATCGCGACGGCCGCTTGTGGTTCTGCGGCCGCAAATCGCAGCGCGTGGTCACCGCCCGCGAAACCTTGTGCACTGAACAAGTCGAGCCGGTGTTCAACACCCATCCGGACGTGCGCCGCACCGCCTTGGTCGGCGTCGGCGCGCGCGGCGCGCAGCGGCCGGTGTTGTGTGTCGAGCTACGCAAGGATGTTCCGAAAAGCGAGCGCGAACGAATCGTCGGGGAATTGCGCCATCTCGGCGAAGGTTTCGTGCATACGGCGAAGGTGGAGGACTTCCTGTTCCATCCGCAATTCCCGGTGGACATCCGCCACAACGCCAAGATCGGCCGCGAAAAACTGGCCGTCTGGGCTGCAGCGCGCCTGCCGAAGGGTTGACGGCGCATGGCCGATCGCTATCGCCTCGACGATCTCGTCATCGACGTGCCGCGGCAACGCGTGGAGCGCGGCGGCCAGGCTCTGGACGTCAACGGGCTGAGTTTCCGCTTGCTGCATTATCTGCTGGAACAAGGCCAGCGCGTGGTCGGTTTCGACGAACTGATAGAAAAGGTATGGGCGCCGGCGATCGTCAACGAGGAAACGGTCACTCAGCGCGTGCGCCTGCTGCGGCAATCGCTGGGCGACGACGGCCGCAATCCGCGATATCTGCGTTCGGTGCGTAGTCAGGGCTACCAGCTGTGCGCGTCGCCGCAAGCGCTGGCCGGTGATGCAGGCCGAGAGCCGCCGCGCGCCCGGCGCATCGGGTGGCTCGCCGCGATTGCCGCGCTCGCGCTGTTAGGTGCGGCAGGCGCTTGGTGGTGGATGCAGCGTCCGCAGGCCGCTGGCGAAGCCGCGCCGCCGCTGTTGCAGCGCGCCGCCTACTACGCCGGCATCGGCCAGCGCGACGACAACGAGCGCGCGATCGCGCTCTACCGGCAGCGATTGCAGGAGGCGCCCGACGATCGCATCGCGCAAATCGGCTTGAGCCGCGCCTACAGCGCACGCGTCTGCCTATACAACGGCGATCCGGCTTCGGTCGAACGTGCGCAGGCCTTGGCCGAGCGCGTGATCGCCGCCGAGCCGGGCAACGCGGCCGCGTATGCGGCGTTGGCGTATTCGTTCGATTGCCGCGGACGTACCGATGCCGCGTTGCGCAGCTACGAGCGCGCACTGCAACTCGATCCGAAAACCGACAACGTTCGCGCTTCGGCCGCATACCTGTACGAACGCCGCGGGCGCCTGGCCGATGCGCTGGCCGCCAACCTGGCCGTGCGCGAGCCGGCGCGGGTGCGTTTCCTCGACATCCAGATCGCCAGCAACCTGGATCTGCTGGGTTACGCGGCCGAGGCCGAAGCGCGCTATCGGCGCAGTTTCCAGCTGTACCCGGACAATGTGTTCTCCAATGCCGCGTGGCCGTCGTTCCTGCTGCGCCACGGCCGTTCCGCCGAGGCGCAGGCCGCTTTGGACGAAGCGATGGCGCGCGGCACCGAGCATGCCGCCTTGCATTTGCTCGCGGCCGAACT
>DATFFH010000082.1:0-60720 GCA_035250245.1 Luteimonas sp.
CTGCGGTAGCGGACGATCAGGCGGTCGACGCGGCCGTCTTGCGATGTTGACGCGGGCTGCGCGACCGCGCGCAGCGGCGCGCGCTGGCCGGCCATGAGCGGCGTGGCGGCGGCGGTCGCGATAACGACGGCCGCGGAAAGCAGGCAAAGCGTGGTACGGGATCGCGATTGCATGGTTCTCTCCAGGGTTGAACGGTGACGCGGGGTCGGGATGCGGACGCCGGAACGTCCGCCGGGATTCGTAAAAAGACGGGCCGTCCGTGGCCCAAAGGGGTGCAGCGCGTGCGAGAGCGCCGCCCGTGGATGCCTCACCAACCGAAGCCGACGCCGACGCCGGCCGAGCTTTCGTCTTCGCTGAAGGCGCCGCCGATGGTCAGCGTGGCGCTGTCGCTGAAGGCGCGCTGGTAGCCGATCGACAACGCCTGCGAGCCGCCTGAGAAACCGGCGCCGACGCCGAGGCGATTCGCGTTGCGCACGCCCGCGGCGCTGGTCGCCATCTGCACCATCGCGGCGTTCATCGCGCCCATCTGATCGATGCGGCGGCCTTGTTCGTCGAAGCGCTTGCCGACCATGTCGCGCAGGTCGTCGACCGCGGCCATCGGCGCCGCCATCGCTTCCTGGAAGCGTGAGTCGGTGTAGGCCTTGGACTGGCTGAGCGTCTTCGCATCGCCGGCGTTGACCTGGCGCACGTTCGCGGCGTCGGTGTCCTGCGTGCCGTCGGCGACGTTCGCTACCTGGCGCTCGTGTCCGACCGAACCGACCGAGACCGTGTTGGCGCGATCGGCCACCGAACCCTGGCCGAGCGCGACCGCGCCAGTGGCGCCGGCGGCAACGCGCGAACCTTGGCCCAGTGCGGTGCCGGATGCGGCCTGCACGTTGCTGCCCTCGCCCATCGCTACCGCTTGCGTCGCGCCCGCGGCTATCGTGCTGTTGGCGCCGACCGCGGTGCTGGCATCGGCATGCACCTTCGCGTTCGCGCCGATCGCGGTATCGCCCGGACCGGCGGCGCTGGCGTTGCTGCCGATCGCGACCGCGCGGCTGCCGGCGCCGACGCTGGCGTTGTCGCTGCCGTCGTTGGCGCCGTCGACCGCCACGCGTCCGTTGTTGCCGCCGCCGTTGCCCGGATTCGTGCCGGGATTGGCTTCGATGGCGTCGATGCGGTTGTCGAGCGCGGTCCAGTTGCGGTCGAGCGCGGCGAGCGCGTCGCCGATGTTGCCGTAGGCGCTGCCTTGGATGTTGTAGCTCGGCGCGATCAAAGCGCCGGACGGCGTCACCGACGCGCCGCCGCCGAACAGATCGGCGACACCGCGCTGCGCGGCGTACAACTGGCTGCCGTTGATGCCTTCCATGCTGTCCGCGGCGACCGCGCCGGCCTTGACGTTGCGCAAGGTCGCGCCTTCGCCGGCGAAGGTGACGCTGTCGCGTCCCGCATCGTCGTAGCTGATCGCGCGTAGTGTGGAGCCGTCCTCGTTCACCAATCCCGCGTCGCGCAATTGCCTGACGTTCACCGCGTCGGTGTCCGCCGTGCCGGCGGCGACATTGGTGATCTGGCGCGCACCACCCGCCGTGCCGACCGACACTGTGTTCGCGCGATCGGCGACCGAGCCCGCACCGAGCGCGACGCTGTTCGCGGCGCGCGCGTAGCTGCCCGAACCCAAGGCCGTGCTGTCAGCGGCCGTGGCGCGCGACGAATCGCCGATCGCGCTGGCGCCCACGGCGGAAGCGCGGCTGCCGGCGCCGAATGCAGCGGTGTTGTCCTCCATCGCATTGGCCCCGAAGCCGGCGGCGGTGGCGTATTGGCCGTCCGCGACCGCGCTGCCGCCGAGCGCGGTGGTCCCCGTGCCGTTCGCGACGCTGCGCGCGCCCGCGGCGACCGCGTACTTGCCGGTCGTTTGCGCGTCGTCGTCGCCCAAGCCTTCGGCCTTGAAGTAAGGGCTGCCTTCGCCGATCTGGTCGGCCACTTCCTGCAACTGCGCGAAGTTCACCGCATCGTAGGCTTGCGTGCCGGCGGCGACATTGGTGATCTGGCGCTGGAACGGCTGGACGACGTTCGCGTTGCTGTCCTGCACCGGCACCGCGCTGCCGACGGAAATCGTGTTGGCCCGGTCGGCGTAGGAATACGCACCCAACGCCACCGATCCCTCGGCCATGGCGCGGGCGTTCGCACCTATCGTCGTGCTCGCCTTGCCGATGGCCATGCCGCGCGTGCCCAGGGCGCTGCTGTCGAAGCCGACGGATTGGGCGGCATTGCCCATCGCGATGCCGCCGCGCTGCTGCACCGCCGCACCTCCGCCGATCGCGATGCTCATGTCGCCGAGCGCCTGGCTCCACATGCCGATGGCGATGCTGGCGCCGGCTCCTGCGCGGGATTGCGCACCCGCACCGACGGCGACGCCGCCCAGGCTCGTGGTCTGCGCATTGGCGCCGAGCGCCACCGCCTGTTCGGCGGAGGCGTTGGCGAGCACGCCCAGAGCGGTGGTCCCCTTGGCGAGCGCGCGCGCCGCGGTGCCCACAGCAGTCGCTTCGTCGCCGGCCGCTTCGGTGGACATCAGCACTTCGGTGCCGCTTTCCCAATCGAACACTTTCAGCTGCCCGCCGACGGCGACGCTGCCCGACCCGGTGGCCTGCGCGGACGAACCCAAAGCCGCGCTTTGCCAGCCCGACGCGGTCGCGTCGAAACCGATCGCCGTCGCACGCTCGTCCAGCGCTATCGCACCGCTGCCCACGGCGGTGGCGCCCGCGGCGAGCGCGGACGCGGCGCTGCCCATCGCGGCGGCGTAATCGCCGTCGATGGCCGCGCCCTGGTCGTTGGCATCGTCGCCGCGCGCGGCGACGTACTTCATCGCGCCCGTCGCCGCTTCCAATTGGCCCACGTTCACCGCGTCGAATTCTTCGGTGCCGGCGGCAACGTTGGTGATCTGGCGCTGGAACGGGGCGATGGTGTTGAAGTCGCTATCGATGTTTTCATACGCGCTGCCGACCGAAACCGTATTCGCGCGATCTGCCACCGAATAAGCGCCCAGCGCGACCGCGTTCTCGGCCAGCACGTCGGTGTTGGCGCCCAACGCGGTGCTGCCCCGCACGCGCGCCTTGGCTTGGCGGCCGAACGCACTGCTGTCCAAACCGGCGGAACCGGCGAACTGGCCGACGACGGTATTGGCTTCGTCGTAGGCGACCGCGTCCGAACCGAGCACCACGCTGCGGGCGCCCATGGCCGTGGCGCCCGCGCCGATAGCCACGCTGCGATCTCCGTCCGAATGCGCTTGCACGCCCATCGCCAGGCTCTTGTAGGCGCTGGCGCGCGCGGTCGGACCGACCGCGATCGCCATTTCGCCGGTGGCCGACGCCACTGCGCCGATCGCGACGGTGCCGTATTCGCTGGCGACAGCGGCCACGCCGATCGCGGTGCTTTCCTGGCCGGAAGCGACGGTGGACCAGGTCTGGAATTCCTGGCTTTCCCAGTCGAAGACTTCCATCTGCCCACCAATGGCCGTGGCGCTTTGGCCGGTGGCTTGCGAACCGACGCCGTAAGCCGAACTCCACTGCCCGCTGGCGACGCTATTGAAACCGGACGAGGTGGAATACGCACCCAGCGCCATCGCGCCGCTGCCGACGGCAGTCGCGCCGAAATCCAGCGCCGAGGCCGCGGAGCCCACCGCGGTGGTGAAGTCGCCTTCGGCGTTGGCGCCCTGGTCGTTGTCGGCGTCGCCGTTGGCGGCCAGATATTTCGTGTCGCTCGTGGCTTGCTTCAACTGCGCCAGGTTCACCGCGTCGGTGTCTTCGGTGCCCGCGGCGACGTGGATGATCTGGCGATCGATTTCCGGAACGTCCACCGGCAACTGGCCGTCGTGCACGCGCGCCGGCGAACCGACCGATACCGCATTCGCTCGATCGGCGAAGGAGAAACTGCCCAAGGCGACCGAATTTTCGATGCCAGGCAGGACTTCGCTGTGGGCACCCAAGGCCATGCTGCCGTTCGCGCCCGGAAACACGATGCTGTTCCAGCCCAAAGCCACGCTTTGTTCGCCGCCGGTGGCCGACAAGCCGCCGAAAGCCAGGCTTTCGTTGCCTTGCGCCACCGACAAACCGCCCATCGCGATGGTGCGATCGCCGCGCGCCTGCGCCGCATTGCCCAATGCAGTGCTGAAAACGCCGTAGGCGCGCGATTCTCCGCCGACCGCCACGCTCCAATCGCCGCGTGCGGTGCTCGCTGCGCCGATCGCGGTCGAGGTTTCGCCGGACGATTCGGACACTACGCCGATCGCGGTACTGCCGTAGTTGGTTGCGCGCGCAGCGGTGCCGATCGCGGTGCTTTCCTGGCCCGAGGCTTCGGTCGACCAGATCTCTTCTTCCCAAGTCGTGCCGTTGACCACCACCATCTGCCCGCCGACCGCGACCGCGCTCTGTCCGGTCGCCTGCGAGCCGACGCCGTAGGACGTGGCCCATTTCGCCGATGCCAGGCTGTTGAAGCCGCCGGCGGTCGCATATTCGCCCAGCGCGAACGCGCCGCTGCCGAACGCGGTGGCGCCGAGTTCGAGCGCCGATGCGCCGGAGCCGACTGCGGTGCTGAAATCGCCGTCCGCGGTGGCGCCTTGATCGTTGTCGGCGTCGCCGTTGGCGGCGAGATACTTCACATCGTCTGTGGCTTCTTCCAATTGCGCGAGATTGACCGCATCGGTCGCTTCCGTGCCGGCCTTGACGTTGGCGATCTGCCGCTCGGCGCCCGCGGCGCCGACCGAGACGGTGTTTTCGCGATCGGCGATGGAATACGCGCCGAGCGCGACGCTGTTCACCGCGCGCACGTCGGTCTGCGCGCCGAGCGCGGTGCCGCGTTCGACGCGGGCCTTGGCCTGGCGGCCGAAGGCGCTGGAGTACGCGCCTGCGGTGCCGGAGAACTGGCCGACGGCGGTGTTGGATTCGTCGTAGGCGACGGCGTTCGCGCCGATCGCTACGCTGCGCGGCCCTTGCGCCTGCGCACTGGCGCCGATCGCCACCGCGAGCACGTCGTAGGCGCGCGCCTGATTGCCGATGGCGACCGCCTTGTCGCCGCGCGCGGTCGCCGAGGCGCCCACCGCGATCGTTTGCCGGCCGCTGGCCTCGGACGTGGCGCCGACCGCGATGGCGTTGTATTCGGTGGCGTGCGCGGCGGTGCCTACCGCCACCGCCTGCTTGCCGGTGGCTTCGGTGCTCCAGGTTTCCCATTCCCAGGTGGTGCCGTTCATCACCTGCATCTGTCCGCCGATGGCGGTCGCGCCTTCGCCGGTGGCTTTGCTGCCGGCGCCGTAGGCCGAGCTGTTGCTGCCCGAAGCGAGGCTATCGACGCCGCCCGCGGTCGCGTTCGCCTGCAGCGCGAATGCGCCGCTGCCGAAGGCGGAAGCGCCCTGGCCCGATGCGTTGGCCGCCGAGCCGACCGCGGTGCTGAAATCGCCTTCTGCCGTCGCGCCCTGATCGTTGTCGGCGTCGCCGTTCGCGGCGAGGTATTTCACCTCTTCGGTCGCGTCCTGCAGCTGCGCCAGGTTGACCGCGTCGTTCGCTTCGGTGCCGGCGGCGACGTGGGTGATCTGGCGCGTCTCCGGAAAACCGTCCCAATTCGGGCCTGCGCCGACAGACACGGCGTTGGCGCGATCGCCCAGCGAGCCGGTGCCGAGCGCGACGCTGTTTTCTTCCATCGCGAAGGCGTAGAAACCCAGCGCGGTCGCGCCCTTGGCGTTGGCGAAGGACTGGCTGCCCATCGCCGACGACCATTGCGCATTGGCGAAAGCGCTGGCGCCGGCCGCGGTGGCGCTGGTCTCGGTGGCGAACGAATCCCAACCCAGCGCGGTGGATTGGATGCCGGTGGCCATCGCCGCCGAACCGAATGCGGAAGCGCGCTCGGCCGATGCGGTGGTCGGCATGTGGCCGAAATGCCCGCCCGCAGGACGACTGCCGCCGACCGCGGTGCTTTGATCGCCGGTGGCTTTGGCCATCTCGCCGATCGCCACGCTGCTGGCGCCTTCGGCGGTGGCGCGCGAACCGGCTGCGGTGGACCACAACCCGGAAGCCGAAGCCAGCGCGCCCACGGCGGTGCCGAGTTCGCCGGACGCCTGCGCGCCCGCGCCGAACGCGACGGCGCCCACGCCGGATGCGGACGTGGTGCCGCTCAGCACCACCTGCTCGTTGGTTTCCGGATCGATGTATTCGTGATGCAGCTCGCCGCCGACGGCGAGGCTGCTATTGCCGGAGGCTTGGCTGAAATCGCCGAACGCGCCGCTGTCGTCGCCCGAAGCGACCGCGTTCAAACCGACCGCGGTGGCGTTCGCGCCCAAGGCGAACGCGCCGCTGCCGATCGCGCTGGCGCCGGCGTTGCCGGCGTACGCGGATTCGCCCACGGCGGTGGCGAAATCGCCGTCGGTCGCGGCGGCATTGTCGCTGTCGGCGCTGCCGGCGGCCGCGACGAAGCGCGTCGCATCCTGCAATTGCGCGACGTTCACCGCATCGGTGCCTTCGCTGCCCGCCGCGACGTTCGTGATCTGGCGTTCGCTGCCGGCTTTGCCGACCGATACCGTGTTCGCGCGATCGGCGACCGAATACGAACCGATCGCAACGCTGTGTTCGGCGGTGGCCTTGCTGTTGCCGCCCAAGGCGGTGGCGAAGTAAGCCGTCGCATCGCTGCCCGAACCGATCGCGCTGGCGCCGATGTCGGTCGCCGTCGAATAAGCGCCTGCGGCCAATGCGCCTTCGCCGTCGACGTAGCTGTTGGCGCCCAGCGCGGTGCTGATCAGACCGTGCGCCTCGCTGGCTACGCCCAGCGCCATGGTCGACTCGCCGTCGGCCTTTGAGATCAAACCCAAAGCAATGCTGTTGAAACCGTCCGCGCTGGCCGCTTCGCCCAGCGCCATCGTGTTCTCGCCCAGCGCGTGCGCATCGGGACCGATCGCGGTGGCGAAGCTGCCGGCGGCGTTCGCGCCGGAGCCGACCGCCACGGCATGCGAGCCTTCGGCCTTGGTCTTCACCCAACCGACGAAGGTGCTGTACTGGCCGCCGATCGCGACCGAAGAACCGCCCGCGGCTTGCGCGCCGGCGCCGACCGCCACGTCGCTCATGCTATCGGCCTTGGCGGTGTGGCCCATGGCCAGCGCGTATTCGCCGGCGGTTGCGGCCTGGGTGCCGATCGCGATCGCGCTGTAGCTGGACGCTTGCGATTCGCGCCCCACGGCGATCGCGCCATGGCCTTCGGAACGGCTGTTCGCGCCTGCGGCGATCGCGTATTCGCCACTCGCCAAAGCGTCGTCGCTGCCGTCGCCGGCACCGTCCACCTGGACGTAGCGCGTGCCTTCTGCAGCCTGGGATGTCGCCGTATCCGTGGCGTCTGCGCAAGCGGCGAGACTTGCCGCATCGGCCGAAGCGTCGGAACACGCCGGTGCGGCGTTCTCCGATCCTTTCTGTTCTTCGGCGGCCTGGGCCCAGGCGAGGCCCGGACCGGACAACAGCAACAACAACGCGGCGTACAGCGGCGTGCGGTTCATAGTGGATCGATCTCCGGAAGTGGCTTGTGCGGGGGAACAAAGCGCGGCGCCCGACAGCGCCTTCCCCGGGCTGCCGATGCGACGGCCCGACCGTTCCACGGCCCTTCGAAGGCCGTCACTCCCAGTTCGTTACGATTCCACTACAGCTTTGCTTCTCGTTGTTTTTCAGAAACTTGCGAAGGCGCTTGCGCGCCCGGCACGAGTTCCATACCGGCGGGTATCGCGCGTTCTCCGGCCAAGCCGCGCGCTTGCGCCAGCGCATTCCGCCACGGCGCCGCTTGCCCCGATTGCTGGAACAGGCGCAATTGCAGCAAGGCCAAATCGAAATCCTGCGCGGCCCACGGCGCCACGCGTCCGATCAGGCTTGCGGCCTCGTCATTGCGGCGCTGGTCGAGCAGCCATGAGGCCTGCAGCGACACCGCTTCGGCGATTTCGGCCGGAACGCCGCTGCGTTCGGCCAGCACCAGCGCCGAGGCGAATTCCTGTTCGGCCAAGGCCGGGTCGCCGTGCGCGCCTTGCTGCATCGCCCGGATCAGCAGACCGGGCAAGGTATCGGCCCCGACCGGCGACAAACCCACGTCCGGCCGCGGCAGATCGGCGGCCTGCGTGGCCTGCAGCCAACGCAACTGGGCCCATTCGCGGAGCGGGCCGTCATTGCCCGCCGGCCATGCGCGCAGCGCGCGCTCGGCCAGCAGCGCCGCCGAACGCGGATCGCCGCTGCGGCGCGCCAATTCGATCATCAAATAGTCGCGCAGATGCGGCTCGGCCGGGATCGGCACGGCCGCATCGTCGCGGAGCATCAATTCGCGCGCCTCGCGCATGCGGCCCACCGCCATCAAGGCTTCGCTGCGGCTGAGCAGGGTTTTGGCGCGCACGGCCGGATCTCGGATCCGTCCGAGCAAAGCGAACAGGCGTTCGCTTTCGGCCAGCGCAGCCTTGTTGTCCAGCAGCGACAGCTGCGCATCGACCAGCGACCAGCGCGTGCCGGCCAATTCGTTCAACGCGCCGACGCTTTCGAACACCGGTCCCGAAGCGCGGTAATAGCCGAGCGCGGCGGAGGGACGGCCGCGATCCATTTCCACCGCACCCAAATTCGCATCCACGCGCGCCACCGCCAGCGCGTCGCCCGCGCGCACTTGATGAATGCGCGCCTGGCCCAGATCCGCGAGCGCCTGCTCGAAGCGTCCTTGCGCGGAGTGGGTGACCGCGCGTCCGGTCAAAGCCTGGCCCAGTTCGGCCGCGTAAGGCGTGCCCTGCAGCAGCGTCACCGATTCGTCGAAGCTGCGACCGCCGTCGCCGAAGCGCCCCAGCCGCACCAGCAAGGCGCCGCGCGCGTTCAGCAGGCGCGCATGGAACAGCGGATCGGAGGCGGGTTTCGATTCGGCCAGCAACCGGTCGACCGTGACCAGGGCCCCGCTGTAATCGCCGGCGCGGAAATCCACCTGCGCCAGCCGATAGCGCAATTGCGGCTGATCGCGCTGCAGTTCCGGCGCTTCGTTGAGGATGCGGCGCGCCGTGTCCAGTTCGTTGGCGAGCAGCGCGGACTGCACCCGCAGCAAGCGTTCGGCCAAAGCGGGCGAGTCGTGATCGCCGGCCGGCAGGCTGTGACCCAGCGCGGCCAGCAGGCGGTCGGTGGCCAAACGGGTCGCGCCGATCAGGTCGGCGTGTTCGGCGCGGCCGTGCAGCGAAGTGTCGTGCGCGTCGACCGATTCCAGATCGACCTGCCAGCGGCCATCGCGGAATTGCGCGCGGCCGGAAACGCGCGCTTCGGTCCGCAATGGCGCGCCTGCCCGGTCTTGATCGGCGATCGCGCCGAGCGTGGCCTCGCTGGACAGCACCGGCAATCCCGCGCGGCGCATGCGGTCGGCGACGAAATCCATCAATCCCAAGCGCGTCCAGGCGATGTCGCCGGGGCCACTGGCCTGCATCGGCAACACCATGAAGGCACGTTCGGCCGTTTGCGCCGGCGCTTGCGCGCGTTCGGTTTTATCCAACCGCACGACAGGCCATGCGATCAAGGCCATCGCCACGAGCGTGGCGGCGAGTGATCCGGCCCAGCCGAAACGCTGTTTTTCCTCCGCTGCAGGCACAACGGGCGCCTGCGCGGGCGACGTATCGCCGACCTCGTCGCCGATATCCGCGGCGACGGGCGCCGCCTCTTCAGGCTCGTCCACCGATACCGGCGCCACCCAGGCGAAACCGTAGCGCGGCACGGTGCGGATGTAGCGCTGCTCATGGCCGTCGTCGCCGATCACCCGGCGCGTGCGCAGCACGATCTGGCCGAGCTGCGCGTCGGACACGTCGGCCCGGCCGAACACCGCGCGCACCAGTTCGTCGCGATGCATCGCGCGGTCGCGGTGCTCGATCAGCGCGGCCAGGCATTCCAGCACGCGCGCCGGCAGCACGACCGGCTGACCGTCGCGCTGGAGTTCGCGCTTGGCCAGGTCGAGGCTGTATTCGCCGAAGCGGTAGCGGACCGCGTTCATCGGCAATGCCGCGTGTACGAGGATGCGGCGAGATAGGTGGCGAAATCAGCCAACGGACGGAATCCCTGGAACGGCGCGTTGCGGTTCGATTCTAAAGCAGGTTTCGGGACGAGCGTTGTTATGCATAAACGGTTGGCAACTGCTGCGCGCGCTGCAGCGTGGCGTAAATCCTCCCCGACCCTCCTTTTTCAAGGAGGGAGACGGCAGGCCGCCGCGATCTTGCTGGACCAGGAACTCCCCCTTTGAAAAAGGGGGACCGAAGGGGGATTTACGCCATGCAGCGACCGGAACTACCTCTGCTCAGACTCCGCCAACCACAGCCGCCGCAAATCCTCCGCATCCAAAGCACGCCATTGCCCGGAAGCCAGCCCATCCAGATTCAGCCCGCCGATCGCCGCACGATGAAGCTTCTCGACGTGATTGCCGATGGCCGCGAACATCCTGCGCGCCTGGTGATAGCGGCCTTCGGTCAGGATTAGCCTGGCGCGGTTCGGTGCGAGGATTTGCAGTTCCGCCGGCTTCAGCGGCGTGGTCTCCGATTCCAGCATCAGCGTGCCGCTGGCGAACAATGCGGCTTCGTCGCCACGCAAAGGTTCGGCCAAGTCGGCTTCGTAGATTTTCGGCAGATGCGATTTCGGCGAGACGATACGGTGCAGCAACGCGCCGTCGTCGGTCATCAATAATAGGCCGCTGGTGTCGCGATCGAGCCGGCCGACCGTCGACAGCAACGGCGAGCGCAGCCGGAAACGCGGCGGCAGCAGATCGTAGACGACGCGCCCGGGATCCTTGGTCGAACACGTGTAGCCGAGCGGCTTGTGCAGCATCAGGACCAGGCCCGGCGGCGGATCCAGAGGCTCGCCGTCGATCCGGACCGCGGCATGCTCGACCTGGTCGTCGGCGTACAGCACTTCGCCCTGCGGATCGGTGATGCGGCCTTCGCGGAACATGAGCGCCACTTCCTTGCGGCTGCCGTAGCCCAGATTGGCGATCAACTTGACCAGTTTCATCGGGCTTTGGCCGCCTCCACGACTTTGAATCCGTCGCGCTGGGCGACGCCGCGCACCGTGCCGAAATTCGCGTCCAGCACGGCTTCGTAGGGCAGATGACGATTGGCCACCAGCCACAGCCTGCCGCCCGGCTTCAAGGCTTGCGCGGCCGCGGCGATGAAGCGCCGGCCGATGTCGGGCCGGTCGGCGCGGCCCTGCGCATGGAACGGCGGATTGGTGACGATGAAGTCGTAGCGCTGCGGCAAGCCCGCGGCGACGTCGTGCCAATGGAAGCCGAGCGTCGCGCGCTCGGCGAACGGCGCGAGGTTCGCGCGCGACAGATCCAGCGCGCGTTTTTCGGCTTCGTAAAGATCGAGGGACTTTGCGCCTTCGCAGCGCGCGAGTATTTCTGCGGCCAAGTAACCGTAGCCGCTGCCTAAATCGGCGCCGATGCCGGCCAGGTCGTTCGGCAGATGTTCGGCAAGCAGGGCCGAAGCGGGATCGACGCGGTCCCAGGCGAACACGCCGGGACGGCTGAGGAAACGGCCTTCGAGGATCGGCCTGGGTTCGTCCAAAGCGCGCCACTGCGCGGCCAGTTCGGCATCCGCAGAGCCGCCGATCGGCGCGCTCCAGAACACGCGGCATTTGTTTTTCGACAACGTTCGCAACGGTCCCGCGATTTTCGCCATATCCGCCTCGCCCGATTTCGCGCCTTCGTCGTTGGCCATGCTGGCGACGACGATGCCGCCGGGTTGCAATCGCGCGATGGCTTGCGCGAACAAAGCGCGGGCTTCGTCGCGCTGGCGCGGCGGCAGGATCAGGACGAGCGGGTAGCGGTCGTCGTTGAACGCATCGATCGTCGTCAAGCCCGAGCGCTGCAGGCGGTCGTATTCCGGCTTGAAGGTTTGCGAGCACACCAGGCCCGGCAATGGCTGGCGATGCAGAGGCCAGCCATCGCGGGCGCGCAGGAACAAAGCGCCGTCGCGCGGCCATGGCAAGGCGCCTGTCGCGAAGGGCAGGAGCAAGGTTTCCAGGGGGTTGTCGGCTTCGACCAGGGACATGCGCGCCGGATTTTACCGGAGCGGCGATAGGTCTCCCGCTCGCGGCAGAGGGCTTGAGCCGCGATCTGAAGCAATCGTAGCCCGGGTGGAGCGCAGCGATACCCGGGTCGAGCCGCAGCCTGTTCCCGGGTATCGCTGCGCTCCACCCGGGCTACGGCACTCGTCGAAATCAGGCGTGGCGCATCGGTTCGTCGCGATGCATCCACCGCCTCGCCCAGTCCAAGGACCAGGTCATGACCGCGCATGCGCCGATCGCCAAAGTCCATTGCAGCATCTGCGGATCCACGCCGGCGACCGCTTCGCGGCCGTAATAAGCCAGCGCGGCGACACCGGAAACGCCCAATATCGCGCCCAGGGCGCGCAACATCCATGATTCGAGCTGCGCGCCGGCTGCGTCGCGCGTTTCGGCCATCCGCGCCACCTGCCGCGCGAAATCCGGCGGCAGCGATTCAGCCGGCGGCTCGCGCAGCGCGCGCGCCACAACCCGGTATTGCGCTTCGGGAACGCCGCTGCCGGAAGCGACGATGCCGACGCGTTCGTCGCGCATCGCCTGCTCCTGCGCCAGCCATTCGCGTTCGTCGGCCAGGGTCTGGTCCAGCTTGTCGTTGTCCGGTGCGTTCATACGGCGACTCCGATCCTCGTTTCCAGCACTTCGCGCAGTTGCTTGCGGGTGCGGAACAGGTGGCTTTTGATCGTACCTTCGGCGAGACCGGTGATGCGTGAAATCTCGCCGATGGGGGTTTCTTCCAAGTGATACAGGGTCAGCAAGGTGCGCTGCAGCGGCGGCAGTTCAGCGATCGCCGCATGCAGGCGGGCGTTGATCTGGGCGTCGGCATTGGCTTCTTCCAGGTCGAAACCGTCGCTCACGGTTTCGGCCAGCGAACGTCCTTCCCCGTCGTCGGGATTTTCGGCCAGAGGAATGCGTTTGCGCTCCAGATGCCGCTTGGCCACCGAATAGGCCACCTGGCCGATCCAGGATTTCAGCGCGCTGTCGTGCCGGTACTGGTGCAGAAACTGGTGGACGCGCAGGAAGGTCTCCTGGCACAGCTCGCGCGCGTCTTCGGGGTTGCGCACCATGCGCAGCACGATGTGCCAGCACAGGCCCTGGTACTGCTTGACCAGGCGCTCGAACGCCCCGGGCGCGCGCGCCAACACGGCGGCGACCAGGGCGCGGTCGTCGCCGGCCTCGTCGCCGGGTTGGCTGGGCTGGCCGTTCATTGCGGATAAGCTGATACGCCCACCGGCCCCGCGGTTGCAACCGGCCCCGCTGCAACCGCCGGTCAAAAGCCCGTATCTATTGCACCGTAGCCCTCAACCGCCACGGAAAACCGCCATGGACCTGCCTGGAATCCTCGTACCCATCACCCTTTTCATCTGCATCGCCTACGCCATCAAGGTCGTCGTCGATGCCCACGTCCGCCGCAAGATCGTCGAATCCAACGGCTCGCAGGAGCTGGTGAGCTCCATCCTGCAGGGCGACGAGATCCGCCGCCGCCACAGCTCGCTGCGCTGGGGCGTGGTGATGGTGGCTCTGGCGATCGGCCTGGGCCTGATGGAAGCCTTCGGCTGGGACGAGCCTTCGCCGGGCGTGTTCGCGCTGCTGATCGGCGCCACCGGCCTGGGCAACCTGGTCTATTACTTCGCCGCGCGCCGGATGGGTTGAGCTTCGATGCGAATGCGTCGGCGTCGGGACCCGGTCTCGGCGCTTGCGCTCTTCGTAGGAGCGGCTTTAGCCGCGAGCTTTTCTCGCGAACACCGACTAGACCCGCGATTTGCCGAAAAGAGCTCGCGGCTAAAGCCGCTCCTACGAAGAGCAGCAACGTCAATTCAATTCGCGCAGGGTCACCGACGGCGGCGCATCCAGAATCCGCCGCGTGGCGAACAGGCCCGCGACGAGCGCCGCCAGCATGCCGATGCCGCCGCCGGCCGCCGCCAGCGCCCAATTCGGCTGCCACGGCAGATCGAACACGCGCTCGGCGACCACGCCGGACAGCACCGAAGCCGCGATCGCGGCCACCAGGCCGGACAGCAAGCCGATCGCCGCGAACTCCGACGCCTGCGCCAAGCGCAACTGCCGGCGGCTGCCACCGAGTACGCGCATCACCCCGCCTTCCAGCAAGCGTTCGTCCTGGCTGGCGCTGATCGCGGCCAACAGCACCAGCACGCCGGCGGCTAGCGAGAACCAGAACACCACCTGCACCACTCTCGACACTTGGTCGCCGGTGCTGCGCACCTGCTTGAGCACCGCGTCGACGTCGATCACCGACAGGTTCGGGAAACGCTGCACCAGATCGGCGGTGAAGCGGTTCTTCTCCGGCGGCACGCTGACCGCGGTGATGTAGCTGGCCGGATAGCCGTCCAGCGCGCCGGGCGAGGCGAGCACGAAGAAGTTGGGACGGAAGCTTTCCCATTCCACGCTGCGCAGGCTGGTGATCGGCGCTTCGATCCGCTGTCCGGCGATGTCGAAAGCGATGCGGTCGCCGACCTTCCAGCCCAGCGATTGCGCGTAGCGTTCTTCCACCGAGAATTCCGGCTTGGCCGGTTTGCCCGTCCAGAACTTGCCGGCGACGATCTTGTTGTCGTCGCGCAGCGCGTCGGCCATCGACAGGTTGAATTCGCGGTCGGCGCGACGCTGCGATTCGCGGTCCTGGTCCGCGTCGCCGCTGCGGCCTTCGTAATCGGCGCCGCGGGTCGGCTTGCCGTTCAACGACACCAGCCGCGCGCGCACCATCGGCACCAGGGTCGGCGACGGCACGCCCTGCGCGGCGATGAAATCGCGCACCGGCGCGACCTGGTCGCTCTGCACGTTGATGATGAAACGATTCGGCGCGTTCTCGGCCAAAGACAGCTGCCAGCGGTCGAGCAGATCGGTGCGGACGAAGGTCAGCAGCAACAGCGCCATCAACCCCAAACCCAGCGCCGATACCTGGGCGATGCTGGTGCCGGCGCGGCGGCTGACGTTGGCCAGGCCGTAACGCAGGCTGCCGCGCATGCGCGAACGCAGGCGCCGCACCGCGACGATCAGCCCCCACGCCAACAACGCCAGCACCGCCAACGTCGCGGCGATGCCGATCAGCATCGCTCCGCCCAGAACGGCCGAGCCCGCTTTCCACCACAACAGCGCCGCCAGACCGGCGAAACCGGCGATTGCCACCGCCCACGCGCTCGGCTCGACCGCATCCAGATCACGGCGCAGCACACGCAGCGCCGACACGCGGCGCAAGGCCAGCACCGGCGGCGCGCCGAACGCGAGCAGCACGGTCATCCCGACGCCATAACCCTGCAGCGCGGGCAGCCAGCCGGCGGGCGGGATCGACAGCTTCATCGTCCGCGCCAGCCAATCGCCGACGGCCCATTGCAGGCCGAAGGCGATCAGCACGCCGATCGTGCTGGCGATCAAGCCGAGCAGGATCATCTCGCCGACGTGGATGCCGACCAGCGTGCGCTGCGTCGCGCCCAGGCAGCGCATCACCGCCGCGCCCGACAGATGGCGTTCGCTGTGGCGCCGCGCCGCCATCGCGACCGCGATCGCGGCGAGCACCACGGACACCAGTGCGGCCAGACCGAGGAAGCGACCGGCGCGATCCAGCGCAGAACGGATTTCCGGGCGCGCTTCGCTGATCGTTTCCAGTCGCTGCCCGCGCGCGAGATTGGCGCGGGCGGTATCGACGAAGGTTTGCACCGCGCCTGCTTCGCCGGCCACTACCAGGCGATAGCGGATCCGGCTGCCTTCCTGCACCAATCCGGTCGCAGGCAAGTCGGCCAGGTTCAAGAACACTTTCGGCGCTACGTTGAAATAGTCCAGCGCCGCATCCGGTTCCTGCAGCACCAGCGCGACCAAGCGCAGCTTCGAATCGCCGATGGCGACCTCGTCGCCGACCTTCGCGCCCAGCGTATCCGCACCGGCACGGCTCATCCACAAGGTGCCCGGCGCCGGAATCGCGCCGGCGTCGCGCTCGCCGCGAGCATCGGCGATGAGGAAGCTGCCGCGCAGCGGAAAGCCTTCGCCGAGCGCGCGCAGATCGCCCAGCCGCAGATTGGCCGCAGCGCCGCTGCCGACCCGGATCATGCTTTGGAATTCGACGGTGCGGGTGCTGCGCAATCCGGACGCCGCAGCGGCTTGGCCCACGCGCCCGGCGATCGGCGTATCGCCGCGCACCACCGCATCGCCGCCGAGTAGACGGTTGGCTTCGATCGCCAAGGCGCGTTCCGCGCGATCGGTGATGAAGCCCACCGACGTCACCGCCACCACCGCCAGCACCAATGCCGCCAGCAGGATGCGGATGTCGCCCGCGGCCAGATCGCGGCGCAACTGCCGCCAGGCCAGCGTGAAAAGGCCGGCGCGCCGGCTCATCCGTTCACCAGCCGGCCGCTGTCCAGGCGCAACAGGCGGCCGCAACGCGAAGCGAGATGTTCGTCGTGCGTGACCAGCACCAGGGTGGTGCCGGCGTCGGCGTTCATATCGAACAACAGCTCGATGATCGCCTGCCCGGTGTGCGTGTCCAGATTGCCGGTGGGTTCGTCCGCGAACAGCAGCGACGGCTGCGTCACGAACGCGCGCGCCAGGGCGACGCGCTGCTGTTCGCCGCCGGAGAGCTGGCGCGGGTAGTGGCCCAATCGTTCTCCCAAGCCGACCTTGCCGAGGATCGCCTTCGCCGGCGTTTCCGCATCGGCGTCGCCGCGCAATTCCAGCGGCAGCATCACATTCTCCAACGCGGTCAGCGACGGCAGCAACTGGAAGCTCTGGAACACGAAGCCGACTTTTTCGCTGCGCACGCGCGCACGGCCGTCTTCGTCCAGGGCCGACATCGGCTGGCCGTCGAGGGTCACGCTGCCGCTGCTGGGCACATCCAGGCCGGCCATCAGCGACAGCAGCGTGCTCTTGCCCGAACCGGAAGCGCCGACGATCGCGACCGTATCGCCTTGCGCGATCGAAAAACCGATCCCGTCCAGGATGGTCAGCTCGCCGGTGGGCAGCATCACCCGCTTGCCCAAACCGGATACGTTCAAGGCCTGCGTGCGCACGGCTTCAGCTTGCGGTCTGGAATCGGCCATGATCGTCCTTATGCTTAGTCCCAGGTATTTTCCGGAGACGCGATTAATGGGGCTTAATAATCGGCGATATGCGGCATCGCGCGGCCCGCTGCAATGGGCCATAGGTATGGCCGCGCTGGTGCTGGCCCTGGCCTGGGCCCCGTACGCGCAGGCGCAGGCCGCGCGTGCGCCTGCAGCGGCGCCGCAGAAGACCGTGCTGGTGATGGGCGATTCGCTGTCGGCCGGTTATGGCCTGGCGGCTTCAGAAGGTTGGGTATCGCTGACCGCCGACCGCATCGCCGGCGCCAAGCCGGGCTGGCGCGTGGTCAACGCCAGCATCAGCGGCGAAACCACGGCCGGCGGCGCGGCGCGGATCGTCGACGCGGTGGTGCGGCACAAGCCTGCGGTGGTGGTGATCGAACTGGGTGCGAACGACGGCCTGCGCGGATTGCCGCTGCGCGACATGAAACGCAATCTGGCGCGGATGATCGGCGCATCGCAATCCGTCGGCGCCAAGGTGCTGCTGGTGGGCATGCGCATTCCGCCGAATTACGGGCCGGAGTACACCGAAGGTTTCGAGCGCACCTACACGGATCTGGCCAAGCTGTTCGACGTCGCCCTGCTGCCGTTCCTGCTGCAACCGGTGGCTGCCGAGCGCGCCTCGTTCCAGAACGACAATCTGCACCCGGTCGCCGCGGCGCAGCCGAAGCTGCGCGATCATGTGTGGACGGCGTTGGAGCCGTTGTTGAAGTGACCAGCTTGCATGCTTGCCCGCTGCTTCGGTCTCTGGCTTTTCGTAGGAGCGGCTTTAGCCGCGAGCTTTTCCCGCAAACCCGAACAAATCCGCGATTTGCCGAAAAGAGCTCGCGGCTAAAGCCGCTCCTACGAAGAACAAGAGCAGCGGAGCAAGCTCCGCTCTGCACAAGCGAAAGCGTTCGCTAGGCGCGCCAAGGCTGCACCACCAACAATGCGCCGCAAGCGACCAAGATCGCGCCCGCCGCACGCAGGGCGTCGGCCGGACGCGGCGCATTCAATACGCCGTAGTGATCGAGCAACAGCGACGACAGCATCTGCCCCAACACCACCAGACAGATGAGCCCTGCGGCGCCCAGCCGCGGCACCAGCATCGTCGCGCTGGCGAGATAGGTCGCGCCCAACAGCCCGCCGCACCACAGCCAAAACGGCGCCGAACCGAACACCGACGCCGTCGCCGCTGCCGGACGCGCAACCATCAGCATCACGCCCAATGCCGCCGCACCGCCGAGGCAAGTGACGAACGCGGCGAACAGCGGGCCGCGCGTCGCCTGCCCCAAGCGTGCGTTCATCAGCGCTTCCAACGGCAATAACGCGCCGATGGCGACCGCCAGCAACAGTTGTCCGGCGCTCGCGGGTGTCATGCCGCGAAGCCGCCGTCGACCGCGATCGAAGCGCCGGTGATGAAGCGTCCGCCGGGGCCTGCCAGATGGACCACGGTCGCGGCGATGTCCTCCGCACTGCCGTAGTGGCCGAGCGCGATTTTCTGGCGCTGGCCTTCCGCGTGCTCGCTCTCGGCCGGATTCATGTCGGTGTCGGTCGGACCGGGATGCACGACGTTTGCGGTGATGCCGCGCGGGCCCAGATCGAAAGCCAGGCCTTTGCTCAATCCGATCAAGGCCGACTTGCTCATCGCATACAGCGTCATGCCGGGACCGGCCACGCGCTCGGCCAGGCAACTGCCGATGTTGACGATGCGGCCGCCCTCGCCCATGCGCCGCGCCGCCGCTTGCGAAGCGACGAACGAGGCGCGGACGTGGATCGACAATGTCTTGTCCAAATCCTCCACGCTTACTTCTTCCAACGGCCCCATCTGCGCGATGCCGGCATTGTTGACCAGGATGTCGAACCGGCCGAATTCGCCGGCGGCGCGTTCCACGGACGCCTCGACTTCCGCCATATCCGCGCTATCGGCGCGGATGGCCAGCGCGCGCCGGCCGGATGCGCGGATCTCGTCGACCACGGCCTGAGCCTTGTCTTCGGCGCTCACGTAGGTGATCGCCACGTCGGCGCCGGCGCGCGCCAAAGCTTTCGCGATCGCCGCGCCGATGCCGCGGCTGCCACCGGTGACCAATGCCGCCTTGCCTTTCAGTTCCATGCCTGCACCTATATTTGTATCGAACGGTACAGAAAGATAGGCCCTTGAACTGGCGCCGGCAAGGACTTATTTTCATTCCGGTACAGAAAGGAGCGTTCCATGGCCGAACGCGGACGCCCGCGCAGCTTCGACCGCGACCTGGCCTTGCGCCGGGCGATGATCGTGTTCTGGGAACGCGGCTACGAAGGCGCGTCGATGGAAGCCTTGACCGCGGCCATGGGCATCAACCGGCCCAGCCTGTACGCGGCTTTCGGCGGCAAGGAAGCCCTGTTCCGCGAAGCGGTGGGCCTGTACGAACGCAGCGAAGGCGGTGTGTCGGGCCGGGCGCTGATTGACGTGCCGACCGCACGTGGCGCGATCGAAGCGATGCTGCGCGGCAACGTCGACGCCTATGCCGATCCGCGCACGCCCAGCGGCTGCATGATCATCCTGGCGGCCAACCTGGCCTCGACCGGCAACGACGACGTGCACGATTTCCTGGCCAGCCGCCGCGACGCCGCGCACGCCGCGCTGGTCGCGCGCCTGAAGCGCGGCGTCGCCGAAGGCGACCTGCGCAAGGGCGCGGACACCGCTGCGCTGGCGACGTTCTACAGCACCGTGCTGCAGGGTTTGTCGTTCCAGTCGCGCAGCGGTGCCGGACGCAAGGCGCTGCACCGGATCGTCGACAGTGCGATGGCGGTGTGGGACACGCTGGCCGGCGAATCGCGGCCCGGTCCGCGCAAACCGCGCGGACGCGCGTCAGTCGGCTGAGGCGATCGCGCTCCCCGCCGGCGCGCGCAGGCGCATCGGCTGCAAGCGGCCGTAGGTGAGCGTGCGCCACAACCATTCCATCGGGCCGAACCGGAACCGCGCCAGCCACCAGCGGCTGATGGCCATCTGCGCGGCGAACAGCGCGATCCACACCGCGAACCAGGCCGGCACGCCGTAGTTCGGACCCAGGCCCAGGCCATAACCGTAGAAGAGCGTGCTGCACACCGCGGTCTGCGCCAGATAATTGGTCAAGGCCATCCGCCCCGCCGGCGCGAAATGGCGCAACCAGTGCTTCCAGCCTTCGCGCATATACAGCAGCACGAACACCGTGCCGAAGGCGATGCCCAGCAGCAACGGGCCGGAGAACGTGACCACGGCCATCCATGCATGCGCGCCGAAGCCCTGCTTCAGCGCAGGCAACGCATCGCGCAACGGCGCCTGCGCGAACTGCAGCGCGGTCGTCAATGCGCCGAGCGGCAAGGTCCAAGCCAGGATGCGCTTGAGCAGCGGCCGGTGCGCCGCCGGCTCCTGCAGCAAGCGGCGGCGCCCGGCCCAATAGCCCAGCATGAAGCGGCCGAGCGCGAAACAGACCAGCATCAGGCCGCCGAACGGATACCACCACTGCAGCAAGACCGCATTGCCTTCGAACGCGGCGGAAAACGAGGGCGACGACAAAGCGGTGTACGCCTGCGCCATCACCTCCGCGCGCGGTAGCGCGTGAGCGCCCGAGTACGCGATGAATCCGGCGCGGACCGCCGCCGTGCCGGCCAACGCGACCAGAAAGCCGCCGACGATCAGCCATCGGTCCGGCCATTTGCGCATCGGCACCAATGCGAAGCCGGCGACCGCATAAACCAGCAGGATGTCGCCCCACCAGAACGCGGTGTGCAGCAAGCCCAGCGCCAGCAGCACGCACAATCGGCGCAGGAATACGCGTAGGCCGTCGCCGCCGCGCATTTGCGCGCGCTCCAGCTGCATCGCGAAACCGAAACCGAACAGGATCGAGAACACGGTTACGGCCTTGTGCGTAAGCAGCGCGTCGAGCAGGTGCTTGGCGGCTTCATCGAAAGCCGCGCTCGGCAGCGCGGCCTGCGCCTTTTCGGTGAGGTATTCGTACAGCGAGAACGCCGACAGGTTGGCCAGCAGCACGCCGCAAAGCGCGAAGCCGCGCAATGCATCGACCAGGTCGTAGCGTTCGGATGCGCCGATGGGCGCGGCGCGTTCGGCATTCGTCATTGCGTCATCCTAGGGCGCAGCGTGGCGTGCGACAGGGCCGGGGCTTCGGGTCCATTCGCCGGTCAGGCGCGGACGGGCGCCGGTTCAGCGCGCTCGACGCGGTTGCGGCCGCTGCGCTTGGCCCGGTACAGCGCCTCGTCGGCGGCGCGCAGCAATTCCTCGGGCACCGCCCCGTCGCCGGGAAAGCCGGCGACGCCGATCGACACCGTCACCTTCGGCAATTCCACGCCCAGATGCTTCACCCGCATGCTTTCGACCGCGCCGCGGATCTCCTCGGCGCGCTGCATCGCGGTCTGCGCGTCGGTCTCCGGCATGATCAAGGTGAATTCCTCGCCGCCATAGCGGCAGGCGATGTCCTCGCCGCGCGACATTTCCTGCAGCAGTTTGCCGAAGCCGGACAGCAGAGCGTCGCCGCCGGCATGACCGTGGACGTCGTTGAAGGCCTTGAAGCGGTCCAGGTCCAGGATCAGAAGCGACAGCGGCAATTGCCGGCGCGCGCAGCGCGCGAGTTCGCGCGCCATCGCCTCTTCCAGATAGCGGCGGTTGAACAGGCCGGTCAGCGGCTCGCGGATCGATTGCAGGCGCAGCCGTTCCTGCAGGTACAGGTTGGACAGGGCCATCGACAGCTGCTCGGCCGCGGCTTCGACGATGTCCATGCGCGTCAGGAATCCGGCATCGCGGTCCGACAGGTAGATGAAGCCCAATTGCACGCCCTGCGCGGCGAGCGGAACGCAAGCGGTGACCGCCTCTTCTCTCGAAGCGGCGACATGGGCGCAATGCAGGCCGCCGATCTCGACCGTGTAGGTCTGCCCCCGACGCAGGGCCCAGCAATCTTCCGGCGCCACCATATCCGCGCTGCCTACGGCGTGCTCGCCCCAATGCGCCATCGCTTCGGCGTGGTCTTGGGAGTTGCGCATCCGGTAAATGATGCCGCGCGTGCCGGGCAACAGCGCCGACAGCATCCTCGAGGTGAGGTGCAGCGCTTCGCTCGGTTCGGCGCAGCTCTGCAGCATGCTGCCGTAGCGGCTCAGCGCGCGCAGGTCGGCGCTGCTGCGCTTGAGCCGCGCGAGGCCGGTATGCAACTGCCTGTTGGCGTCGGCGGTGGCCGTTTCGGCCATGGCGCGGCGGCGCACTTCCTGCACCAGCAGCCAATAGACGCCCGCGATCACCGCCAGGCCCAGGGGAATGCCGAGCAAAGCGATGGTCCGCAATGTGGCGGCGCTGCGATGGGTGGAAGCATCCCGCTCGGCCAGCAGCGCGCGTTCGATGTCGACCATGTGCGCTTTCTGCCTGCGGATGGCCGAGGACACGTCGATGACCTCGCCGCCGACCGCGGCCTGCGCAGCCTCCAGGCCGCCGTCCTCGTAGCGCTTCAGCGTTTCGGCCATTTGCGCCACGCGCAGTTCGATCTGCGATTGCAAGATCTTCGCCCGCACCTCCTGTTGGCGATTGTCGACCATCAGCGAGGAAAGCTGTTCATACGCACGCGGCAGGCGATCGCGCGCATTGCGGTAGTCGGCCAGGTAATTCGTATCGCCGGTGAGGATGTAACCGCGTTGCGCCGACTCTGCGTCGCGCAAGCCGGCTTCGAGCTCGTCGAGCTGACCGATCACCGCATTGGTATGCGATACCCATTCCGAATCTTTGATCAGGCGCTGCGCGCCCAGCACGACGCCGAAGCCGATCGCCACGAAAATCAGCGCCGCGATCAGCAATCCGGTCTGGGTGCGGGCCTTGGCCCTCTGCATAACGGCACGATTCGATGGACGGTTTCCAGATTATGCGCCGCTGCCGGCGTGAGCATCGCCAAGGCTCGGCGCAACTGGAAAAAACGTGTCTTACGTCACTGTTGCGAGGTGGCGCGAGGCCAAGCGATGCGGGACTACAACCAACCTTTCTGCCGGGCCAGCCGATAAGCCTCGATCCGGTTGCCGACGCCGAGCTTGCCGATCGCCTCGGACAGGTAGTTGCGCACGGTGCCATGCGACAGGTGCAGGCGCGCGGCGATCTCGGCCGCGGATTGGCCCTCGCCCGCCAAGCGCAGGATCTGGCGCTCGCGGTCGTTGAGCGGATCGGCATCGCTCCAGGCATCGAGGGCCAGCTGCGGATCGATCGCGCGTCCGCCGCGATGCACCTTGCGCAGGGCTTCGGCCAGGTCTTCGGCCGGCGCGTCCTTGAGCAGGTAGCCGGAAACGCCCGCATCCAGCGCTCGGCGCAGGAAGCCGGCGCGGGCGAAGGTGGTGACGATCACCACCTTGGTCGGCAAGCCGTGGCGCTGGATGCGCTGTGCCAATTCCAGCCCGGTCAGGCCGGGCATCTCGATGTCGGTGATCAGCACATCGGGTTTGAGCCGCTGCAACTCGCGCCAGGCGCTCTCGCCGTCGGCCGCCGCGCCCAGCACTTCGATGTCGCTTTCCAATCCGAGCAGCGCGGACAGCGCGCCGCGCACCATCGCCTGGTCTTCGGCCAGCAGTATCCGGATCACGCGCACCTCGTCATACGGCGCGCAACCGCGGCGTTTCGGCGGTTTCGGGCTCGGCCGGTACCGTCGGCTCTTCCGCCATCGGCAGCGTCCGCGGCGGTTTCACGGGCACCCGCACCAGCAGGCGCGTGCCTTCGCCCTTCGGCGAATCGATGCTCAGCGTGCCGCCCAGCGCCGCCACGCGTTCGCGCATGCCGCTCAAACCATTGCCGTCGGCGACGATGCCGCCGTCGCCGTTGTCGACGATCCGCAATTGCACCGCCCCGCCCTCGCAGGCGAAGGCGATCTGCGCCCGCGTGGCGCGAGCATGACGGGCGATGTTGGTCGCCGCCTCGCGCACCACCAGCGCCAGGCCGCGCTCGATCTCGCCCGGCAATCCGGGCGGCGTTTCGTATTCCAGATGCACCATCGAGGATTCGAGCATCAATCGTGCCGACGCCAGTTCCGCCGCCAGGTCGGTGGCGCGGATGCCGGTGACCGCGCTGCGCACTTCGGCCAGGGCGTGGCGGGCGACACGCTCGGCTTCCTCCACTTCGCGGCGCGAAGCTTCCGGATCACGGTCGAACAGTTTGCGCGACAGCTCCAGCTTCAGCGTGATCAGCGACAAGGTGTGGCCGAGCAAATCGTGCAGGTCGCGGCCGATGCGTTCGCGTTCGGCGGTGGCGGCGAGCCGCCGGACTTCGTCGTGCGACAGCTTCAGCGCGACGTCCTTTTCCTGGCTGGCGCGCTCGACGTTGACGATGATGCCGATGATCAGGGTCATCGCCGGCACCCAGACCATGGCTTGCAGCGGATAGCCCGCCCAGATCGCAACCGCCAGGAACGCTGCATTAAGCACCGCCACCTGGGCCAGGTAGCCGAATATGAAGCGGTTGCGGAAGGTGCGCAGCATGACGCAGCCGAACACGAAATAGCTGATTCCGGCCGGATACACCGGAATCAGAACCAGGCATAGCGCCACCATGCCCAGAGCGTAAAGATAGGAGGTGCGCCGCGGCGCCAACAGCGTTTTGGCGTATAGCGCGATGAAAACAGGATAGCTCAGCGCGGTGATCAGCGCCCAGCGCGCCGTGTAGCCGCCGCCGAACAACGGCGTGATGAACACCCACATCGTCCATAACAAATGCACGCCGTCGGTCCACGGCGACTTCTGCCGGCGCACGACGTCGGCCACGGCCGAATCCGGCGCGGGCTTGAACCAGGCGGCGAGGAATCCGGGAATCACGACGGGTTCCGATCAACGGATGGCGCGATCATGCCACTTCAGCCGTAGCGGCGCAGGCGCCGCGCCGCAAGCAGCAGGAAGCCGGCGGTGAAGCCGAGCAGGATCAGCGCATGCGGCCAGCCGGCGCCGGTGTCGAAACCCACCGCGGACTGGGACAGCGCGTTCAAGTGATAGCTGGGCCACAGCGGCGCCAACTGCTGCAGGAATTTCGGCAGCACCGACAACGGGAACCATAGTCCGGACAGGAACGCCATCGGCAGGTACAGCAGGTTGACCACCGCCGGCGCGCCGTGGCCTTTGACCAGGGTACCCAGCAGCAATCCCATCGCGCAGAACGGCAGCACGCCCAGCACATCGGTGGCGAACAGGCGTGCCATCTGCGCCGGTTCAAGCCGCACCTGGCCGGCGAACGTCGCCAGCGCCAGCAACAGCGCCATGATGATCGCGGCGACCAGCATCGCCATCGCCATCTTGCCGAGCAGATACGCCGCCGGCGGCATCGGCAACGCGCGCTTCAAGGTCATCAGGCCGTTGTCGCGCTCCAGCGCCAGCGACATGCCGAAGCCGAACAGGCCCGGTGCCATCACCCCGAACGTGCCGTACGCGGCCAGCAGAAAACGCGGGGCGTCCGGACTGCTGCTCTTGCTCAGCACGATCCCGAACATGGTGTAGAAAACCAGCGGGAACAACAGGATCGGCAGCATGAAGCTCGGGCTGCGCAAGTAGCGCAGGCATTCGGTGCGCGCCTCCTGCAGATAGGCCTGCAACACGCGGCCGGCGGGCATGGCGGCCGGCGCGGACGAAGCGGTGAACGAAGCGATCGTTTCCATCAGGCGGCCTCGCGGGATTCGGACGCGGCTTGCTCCGCGTCGCGGGTGAGTTCGGTGAAGGCTTCGGCCAGACCGGCGGCCTGCACTTCCAGAGCGGACAAATCGGGATCGACCGCCAGCATGCGGCGCAGCAGCGCTTCGACATGGTCGCTGGACAGCCACAGCCGCTCGCCGTCCATCCGCGCTTCCACCACCTCCGGCCAGGCGCGCGCGGCCGCCAACTCGATGCGGGTCAGGCAGCGCACGCGCTTGAGCGAAACTTTCGCGCGCAATTCGTCGACACTGCCTTCGCTGATCACCTTGCCGCGCGCCATCACGCAGACCCGGTCGGCCAGCGCTTCGGCTTCCTCCAGATAATGCGTGGTCAGCACCACCGCATTGCCTTCGGCGATCAGATGCCGGATCGCGGCCCACAGTTTCTGCCGCGCCTGGATGTCCAGTCCCACGGTGGGTTCGTCCAAGAACAGCAGCCGCGGCCGTCCGCACAGAGCCAGCGCGAACTGCACGCGCCGCTGTTGGCCGCCGGACAATTTGCCGTACGGACGATCGAGCAGATCGGCCACGCCGGCCAGATCGGCGCTTTCCTGCAGCGTGCGCGGTTGCGGGTAATAGCTGGCGGTCAAACGGATCAATTCGCCGACACGCAGCGCCGGGGGCAGCGTCGCGGTCTGCAGCATCACGCCGATCCCGCGCCGCGCCTGGATCCGTTGCGGGTCCTGGCCGAACAATTCGGCTTGGCCCGCATCGGCGCGGATCAGGCCCAGCAACAAGCCGATCGCGGTGGTCTTGCCGGCGCCGTTCGGGCCCAGCAGGGCCAGCAGTTCCCCGCTGCGCAGCGACAGATCGACGCCATCCAGCGCTTTGACCTTGCCGTAGGCTTTGTGCGCCGCGCGCAAACGCGCCAGCACCTGTTCTTGGCCGCCCATCGATCGTCTCCTTCGGACTGGACATCAAATTAGGCTTCGGCCGCGCACGACTGCAGTCGCGGCCATCAGCCATTCCGCATGACAGCCGTCAGATGACCGGCACGAGCAACCTGCGTAGGCTTGCCGTCCACAAGAGGCCGCCTGGGGCGCCGCGGTGGCGGCAGCGGCCGCATCCCGTCACACTTCGCCTTTTCTTCCGTCCGGATACCGATGAACGCTTCCGCCGACCTGCTGAAGGAACTCCGCATCGACCGCAAGAGCGCGCCGCCGCCGCCGACGTCCCGGCGCGGGCTGTGGATCGCGATAGCGGCGGTCGTCGCGCTGTTGCTGCTCGTCGGCTCGGCCTGGGCTTTCTTCGGGCGCGACAAAGGCGTCGAAGTGCGCACCGCGACGACGGTGGCGATCGGCAGCGGCGGCAGCTCGGCTTCGGTATTGGATGCGACCGGCTATGTGGTGGCGCGGCGCATCGCCACGGTGTCGGCCAAGATCACCGGCCGCGTCCGCGAAGTGCTGATCGAAGAAGGCCAGAAGGTCGAAGCCAACCAAGTGATGGCCACGCTCGACCCGATCGACGCCGATGCGCAGCGTTCGCTCGCCAGCGCGCAACTCGGCGCCGCGCGCAGCCAGGCCGAGGGCGTGCAGGCGCGGCTGGTCGAAGCCGAAGCCAACGCCAAGCGCCTGTCCTCGATGGTGCAGCGCCAGTTGGTGTCGCGTGCGCAATACGACCAGGCCGTCGCCCAGCGCGATTCCCTGCGCGCCGAACTGCTGACCGCGCAACGCAACGCCAAAGTCGCCGCCGATTCGCTGAAGATCGCCGACATCGGCGTCGACAACACCATCGTGCGTGCGCCGTTCGCCGGCGTGGTCACGGCTAAGGCCGCGCAGCCGGGCGAGATCGTATCGCCGCTGTCGGCCGGCGGCGGCTTCACCCGCACCGGCATCGGCACGATCGTCGATATGGATTCGCTGGAAGTGGAGGTCGACGTCGGCGAGGCCTACATCGGCCGCGTGCAGCCGAAGATGCCGGTCGAGGCCACGCTCAACGCTTATCCCGATTGGAAGATTCCGGCCGAGGTGATCGCGATCATCCCCGCGGCCGATCGCGGCAAGGCCACGGTCAAGGTGCGCATCGCGATCAAGCAGAAGGATCCGCGCATCGTCCCGGACATGGGCGTCAAGGTCAGCTTCCTGGAAACCGCCAAGCCGGCCGCGGCGCAGCAGCCGCAAGGCGTGCGCGTCGCAGCCGCTGCGATCGCGCAGCGCGAAGGTAAGGACGTCGCGTTCGTGGTCAACGACAAGGGCGACGCCGTCGAGCAGGCCGAAGTGAAGCTCGGCCGGGCGATGGGCGACGACCGGCAAGTGGTGTCCGGCCTGTCGCCGGGCGAGACCGTGGTGCTGGATCCGCCGCCGGCGATGAAGGACGGCGACCGGATCCGGGTGAAGGAAGACGAGGAAGCAACGCAGTAACGGCGCTTTAAAGCCGTCATTCCCGCGAAAGCGGGAATCCAGTGACTTATTGCCCCGCGCTGCGAATAGTAACGGGCAGAGATACCGGATTCGCTTTTTTCGTGGGAATGACGGCATAAACCGAACGACAAGAGCAAAGTCACTGGATTCCCGCCTTCGCGGGAATGACGGCTAAAAAGCAAACAACGAGGAGCACGGCGATGGCATCCCTGGTTTCGATCCGCAATCTGCACAAGACCTATCAGCGCGGCCCGGAGAAGATCGACGTGCTGCACGGCCTGGATCTGGAGATCCCCAAGGGCGACTTCGTCGCGCTGATGGGTCCGTCCGGCTCGGGCAAGACCACCCTGCTCAACCTGATCGGCGGGCTGGATACGCCGACTTCTGGCGAAATCGAGATCGAAGGCGAGCGTATCGACCGGATGAGCGGCGGCCAACTCTCGAACTGGCGCAGCCACCACGTCGGCTTCGTGTTCCAGTTCTACAACCTGATGCCGATGCTGACCGCGCAAAAGAATGTCGAACTGCCGCTGCTGCTGACCAAGCTCGGCGGCGCGCAGCGCAAGCGCAACGCCGAGATCGCGCTGCAATTGGTCGGCCTGGCCGATCGCGGCTCGCACCGTCCGAACGAACTGTCTGGCGGCCAGCAGCAGCGCGTGGCGATCGCCCGCGCCATCGTCTCCGATCCGACCTTCCTGATCTGCGACGAACCGACCGGCGACCTGGACCGCCAGTCCGCGGAAGAAATCCTGCAGCTGCTGCAGTTGCTCAACCGCGAGCACGGCAAGGCCATCATCATGGTCACCCACGATCCGAAGGCCGCGGAGTACGCCACCCACACCATCCACCTCGACAAGGGTGAGCTGGTCGAAACCGCATCGCTGGCCCACTAAGACGAGGCCGCCATGAAATATCTATCCCTGATCTGGGCGCAGCTGTTCCGCAGCAAGACGCGGACCCTGCTGACCCTGCTGTCCGTGGTCGCGGCGTTCCTGTTGTACGGGATGCTCGATTCGGTGCGCGTGGCGTTCAATTCCGGCGGCACCGTCGAAGGCGTCAACCGGCTGGTCGTGGCTTCGCGACTGTCGATCACCCAATCGCTGCCGGTCAACCTGGAAGCGCAGATCGCACAGGTCCCGGGCGTGCGCAAAGTGACTTACGCCATGTGGTTCGGCGGCATCTACCGCGACCCGAAGGATTTCTTTCCGAATTTCTCGATCGCGCCGAACTTCTTCGACGTGTACGGCGAATACGACGTGCCGCCGGACCAGCTGAAAGCGTTCCAGGACACCCGCACCGGTGCCATCGTCGGCGAATCGCTGGCCAAGAAGAACGGCTGGAAGATCGGCGACACCATCCCGCTGCAGGCCACGATCTTCCCGCGCGGCGGCAGCAACGATTGGCCGCTGCAATTGAAGGCCATCTTCAAGGTGAAGGACCGCAAGAACATCGGCGCGGAAAATCAGTTGATGATGAACTGGAAGTACTTCGACGAATCCAACGACTACATCAAGAGCCAGGTCAGCTGGTACACGGTGCAGATCGCCGATCCGAACCAGGCCTCGCGCGTGGCCAAGGCGATCGACGCGCTTTCGGCGAATTCGGACCACGAGACCAAGAGCCAGACCGAATCGGCGTTCCAGCAGGCCTTCGCCAAACAGTTCGCCGACATCGGCCTGATCGTGACCGCGATCATGGCGGCGGTGTTCTTCACCCTGCTGCTGCTGACCGGCAACACCATGGCGCAGGCGGTGCGCGAACGCATTCCGGAATTGGCGGTGCTGAAGACGCTCGGTTTCAAGGACGGCACGGTGCTGGTGCTCGTTCTGGTCGAATCGGTGCTGCTGGTGGTGCTGGGCGGATTGATCGGCCTGGGCTTGGCGGCGGTGATCATGCCCGGCGTCAGCGCGGCGAGCGGCGGCATGATCCAACTGCCGACCGTGCCCGGCCAGACCTGGGCGATCGGATTGGTGTTGATGATCGCGATCGGCATCGTCGTCGGCCTGCTGCCCGCCTTGCGCGCGCAGCGGCTGAAGATCGTCGACGCGTTGGCCGGACGATAAGAGGAACGCAACGATGAAACCTTGGATCGGAAATCTGTTGTCCGTGCTCGCGCTGATCGTCGGCCTGATCGTTTGGGTCATGCTGCCCTGGTACGCCGTGCTGGCGATCGCCGTGGCGCTGGGCTTGTGGCTGTTCCTCACCCGCAGCGGTCGCTTGTCGCTGGCCGCGGCCAAGATCGGCATCGCCAGCCTGCCGCAACGCTGGGGCGCATCGTCGGTGATCGTGGTCGGCATCGCCGGCGTGGTCGGCGTGCTGGTGGCGATGCTGGCGATGGGCGAAGGCTTCAAGGCCACGCTCGACAAGACCGGCAGCGAGGACACCGCGATCATCCTGCGCGGCGGTTCGCAAGCCGAAACCAATTCGGTGATCACGCGCGACCAAGCGCCGCTGATTTCCAGCCTGCCCGGCATCAAGAAAGGCGCCGACGGCAAGCCGCTGATCTCGGCCGAACTGTCGCAGGTGGTGAATCTGCCGAGCATGTCCGACGGCACCGACGCCAACGCCCAGTTCCGCGGCGTCGGCCCGGAAGCCTGGGCGGTGCGCGACAACATCAAGATCGTGCAGGGCCGCAAGTTCGGCGCGGGCCTGCGCGAGATCGTGGTCGGCAAAGGCGCGGCGGCGCAGTTCCGGGGTTTGGAAGTCGGCAAATCCTTGCGCCTGGGCGCGCAGGACTGGACCGTGGTCGGCATGTTCGAATCCGGCGATGCGCATGATTCGGAGCTGTGGGGCGATGCGGAGACGCTGTCGTCGACCTACAACCGCCGCTCTTACCAGTCGATCACCGCCAAGGCCGAAGGCAAGGATGGCTTCAAGCAGCTGAAGGCGGCGGTGGACGGCGACCCGCGCCTCAAGCTCGACGTCGAGACCACCACCGCCTACTACGCCAAGCAATCGGGCCAGCTGAGCAAGATCATCAGCGTGCTGGGCACGGTAATCGGCGCGATCATGGCGATCGGCGCGGTGTTCGGCGCGCTCAACACCATGTACGCGGCCGTCGCCGGGCGCGCGCGCGAGATCGCGACCATGCGCGCGATCGGTTTCCGCGGCGTGCCGGTGGTGCTGGCGGTGATGCTGGAGACGATGCTGCTCGCCCTGCTCGGCGGGATCCTGGGCGGATTGATCGCCTGGCTGATCTTCAACGGCTACAGCG
The DNA here is from genome assembly GCA_035250245.1 of Luteimonas sp. GTDB lineage: Bacteria > Pseudomonadota > Gammaproteobacteria > Xanthomonadales > Xanthomonadaceae > Luteimonas_C. The sequence continues at coordinate 31,333 of DATFFH010000082.1, forward strand.
TCAGCACGCTGGGCAGCAACTTCAGCCAGGTGGTGTTCCAGTTCAAGGTTTCGCCGGAACTGCTGTGGACCGGCCTGAAGTGGGCGCTGGGCATCGGCTTGGTCGGCGGCCTGTTCCCGGCGCTGCGCGCGGCGCGTTTGCCGGTGACCACGGCCTTGCGGGCGGCTTGATGCCGCCCGAAACGCCGCAGGGATTGCAGCGTTTGCCCAAGCGGGAGCTGTACGCGCGCTACGACGACCTGCAGCGCAGCGCGCACGCCTGCTTCGACCGCGACGACGTTCCCTACGAACAGGCGCAGGCGCAGGCTGCGCCGCTGATCGAGCAGGCCGACGCCATCGCTACCGAAATCGTGCGCCGCGCGCGGCGCACTGCGCGGGTGGCGTGGATCGTGGTCTATGCCGCCGGCGCACTGGCGTTGGCGTTGATCGTCTGGGCCGCGCTGCGCCCCTGACCAATCGAGCGGCTCATCGCTGCGTGTCGGCTGCGATCGCCGTCACCTCGATTTCCACCCGCGCCTCCGGCGGCGTCAGCCCGACCACCTGCAGCAGCGTGCTCGCCGGCCGGTATTCGCCGAACGCTTCGCGGTGCGCCTGAGTCACCAACGGCAGATCGGCCATGTCGACGATGTAGAAGCGGGTGTGCACCACGTCCGCCAGCGATGCGCCCAATTCCGCCAGCGCAGGTTCGATGATCGACAGCGCGCTGCGCGCCTGGACCAGCGCATCGCCGCCCAGGTCCTCTTCGCGGGCAGTGGTGCCGGAGACGTGGATATGCGCGCCCACGCGCACCGCGCGGCGGTAGCCGTATTCCAGTTCGAACGGATGCGCGGATCGGGTTCCCTGGCGCGTCATGCGATGCGTTTCCTATTTGCAGCCCGCCGCTGCGGCCTCCGGCCCGGCCGACGTGCGGACATAGCCTTCGACCAACTGCTTGAGCTTGCGGTAATCGGCGATGTCGGTCACCGCGCCGGCGACGGTGCGCCCGGACACCGGATCGCGCATCGCCAGCGTGCCCCAGAAGCCGGAATGGCCGATGCCGTGCGCGTCCTTCAGGTCGTAGTCGAACAAGCCCAGACGATACGGACTGCCGGCAGGCAATCCTTCCGCGGACAGCATGCGCTGCAGCGTCGCCGGTTTCGAGAAGACGCGGCCTTGCAGCAATGCATCGAAGAACGCGGCGATGTCGGCGGTGGAGGCGACCAAGCCGCCGCCGCCGAACAGGTCCAGGCTGGGATTCCAGGCGTAAGTGTCGTCGCCTTCGAACATCTGGTGCGCACGCACCCGGCCGCGCGCCGGTTCGTAGCGTTCCCAATAGGTGTCCTTCAAGCCCAAGCGATCCAGGCCGAGCTGCGCGCGCACCGCATCGGGCAGATCCTGGCCGGTGATCTCTTCGACGATCGCGCCCAGCAGCAGATAGCCGGTATCGGAATAGGCGAATTTTTCGCCCGGCGTGCCCATCGGATCGGTCCATTCGACCAGGCGGGCGATGTCGCGGGCGCGCGACCATTCCGTCGCTGGATCGGCCTTGATCGTGGCGATGAACTGTTTGGCCTGCGCATGATCGGCCAGACCGGAAGTGTGGCTGAGGAGATGGCGCACCGTCATCTTTTCCGGGCGATAACCATCGCCGGCCAAGCGCTGCGTCCACGATGCGGGCAGCCAGCGCGTGATCGGCGCTTCCAGGTCGATGCGGCCGTCTTCCCACAACTTCAGCACCGTCGCGGCGACGAAGGTCTTGGTGATGCTGGCGATGCGGAAGCCTTCGTTGCCTACGAGTTTTTCCTGTCCGGGCGCCGAAAGCACCCGAGTGTCGCGATCGCCGTCCGCGGTCAGCGCGCTGACCACGATCTGGCCCTTCAATCCGGATTCCGCGCCACTGGCATCGATGGCGTGGCGCAAACACAGGTCCTGCGCCGCGGCGATCGTCGGCATCGCCAGCAGCAGAGACAGGCAAACGGCTTTCATGCGCGGTCCTCGGCTTCGCGAGCCGGCATGATGCCGCATCGCGACAGGCGATGCGCGGCGTTTTAGCCCTTAGGCGCAGGGTCTGGCGGCGTCGCGGGTTCGGGCGCCGGCGGCGGTGCGGCGGATTCGCCCGGCTTGGCCGGCAGATAAGACTTCACGCGATCGAAGAAGCGGCGATAGAAATCCTGGTTCTGCACCGTATTGCTCGCCACTTTCACCAGCGCCGCGCCGCTGCTGCCGACCGGCAACGAGACCGAGCCCAGCACGCCGACGCCGACGCTGGCCGAATTGGATTGAGTCTTCAACGCGTAGCGATCCTGCACGGCGTTGACGAAGACCAAAGCCTGGCCGTCCTGCGCCAAACAGGTGACGCGCACGTTGAGCTGGGTATGGGTTTCGGCGTCGATCTGGAAATTCTTGTTGGCTTCCACCGCATCGGCGCCTGCTTTGCCGATCACATAACCCTGGCCCAGCAATGCGCGGCGCGATGCTTCGCAAGCCGGCCCGGGCGCGACGGCGTAGGTGCGCGAATAGGTGTCGTCCGCGCCGAAGGTTTCGCCCGAAGGCGGCGGCTCCTGTTTCTCTCCGCGCAGGCCGCATCCGGCGGATGCGGCGAGCGTCGCGAGGACAAAACCGGAAATGAGAATGCGACGGAGCATGGCGCGCAACGATAAAGAGAAGGCGGCGAGTCTAGCCGGGGCGATGTTCAGAAGGCCTGAACATCGCGCCAGGCCGAATCGCCGCCTTCACGCGCTCTCGACGCGCAGCCGGTCAGTGGCCCTTTCCGTTGCCTTTGCCGTCGTTGCCCTTGCCGCCGCTCTTGCCCGGGCCCTTGCCGCTGTTGCCCTTGCCACCGCCGTGGTCTTTGCCGCTATTGCCGCTATTGCCGCTATTGCCGCGACCCTGGCTGGAGGACGGATGCGACGATTTCACAGGCGATCCCTTCGCCTTGGCCGTCGACGGGCCTTTGCCCTTGCCCGGGCCGTGCTGCGACCAATCCACGCGCACCGCACGATCGACCGTCACCGGATAACCCCAGTGCCCGTACGTCGTCGCCGCACCGCGCTTGAAGGCGTGGAAAGCCGGCGAACCGGGTTTGATGCCGTAACGCTTGGCCACCGCGCCCCAGCCCTGTCCCGGGTGGCGGTCGTATTCGCGCACGATGTCCACGCAGGGCAAGCTCAATGCGCGCGCGATGGCACAGGCGTAATACACGTCGGCCGGCGCCCAACGGCGCTGGTCGATCAATTCCACCAGCAGCGAACGCGGCGCGCCGTAGTAGCCGGTCATTTCGTCGAAGAAAGGCTCGCGATAGTGACGGCCGTAGTAGTCGATCTCGCCCAGGCGCGCATCGACCCACAGATCGCCGGTGCGGATGTTGTAGCCCACCGTCTGCGCCTGCAGCGCGCCGCTCGCCGCCGCCGTGCCCAGGGCCAGCGCCAATGCCCATATGCGTAGCTGTTTCATAGCTCACCCCTCGTGTCAGGACCGAGCGCCAGTCTGCGACGCCGGTATGAATGCCGCATTAGCCGTTTCCGCCCATTTATCCGTTTCTGGCATTGCGTTCAGTTGGTAGCGTTTTCATGGCCTGCGAGGGGGGCGCCGAATCGGGCCATTCCTTTTCGCCGCCGCAGGCATGCCCGCTTCCTCCAGCAGTTTCTTCGGCGCCAGCGAGGCGTAGCTGCCGCGCAAGAGATCTTGCACTCGCTTCCAATCGGTGGCTTCGTCCAGCACCATTCCGAAAATGTCCTCGAACCAGACCGGCTTGAAAAAAGGCCGCTGCCATAATTCCGGCGCTTCGGTTTTCGAAAGCGGCGAACGGAAGGTCAGCACCGTCGCCGGCCCACGCGTTGCTGCGGCCCGCGCGTAAGCCGGCGGCCAGCCGTCTTCGATCCGCACCGCGTGGGCGAAGTTCTTCTTGCCGATCATCCAGCGCGTACCGGTCCAGGCTTGCTCTTCGTAGGCCGCGGGCAGAACCAGGCAGATCCCCGCGATCTTGGCGATGGTCTCGGACGGCACTTGCGGTCGGTCGGGCATGCGCGGCTCCCTCGCAAGGAGCATAGCGTAGGGTGGGCCTTGGCCCACCATTGCCATCATCCAGGCGCTGCAAACAACGATCGGAACAGACGAACGGCGCTTCGCCGGATTGTTCGTCGCGATCGAAATAGGGCAATGGTGGGCCAAGGCCCACCCTACGCGATGACGCGGTGTTCATGGCGCGATGCCGAGAATCGGCATGATGCCGAGCCGCCGTTACGCCATCGTCGAAGCGCCGTCGATACTCGGCTTGAGACCGACCGGCGTCGAGTGCCTGCCCGAAGCCCTGCTCGCTCTGGGCTTGGCCGACGCCTTGCGCGCGCGCCTGGCGGCGCGCCTGGACACGCCCGCCTACGATCCCGCGCGCGATCCGGAAACCGGCACGCTCAATGCGCAGGCCATCGCCGCGTGGTCGCCGCTTTTGGCCGATGCTTGCGAAAGCGTGCTCGACCGCGACGAATTTCCCGTGGTGCTGGGCGGCGATTGCTCGATCCTGCTCGGCACCTCGCTCGCGCTGAAACGCCGCGGACGATACGGCCTGCTGTTCATCGACGGCCATGCCGATTTCTACCAGCCCGAAGCCAATCCGAACGGCGAGGCCGCATCGATGGACCTCGCCTTCGCCACCGGTCACGGCCCGGCGCTGTTGTGCGATCTGGAAGGCCGCGCTCCGCTGGTGCGCAGCGATGACGTGGTCGCATTCGGTTTCCGCGACGGCGACGAACAGGCCGAATACGGAAGCCAAGCGCTGCCTGAGAATCTGATGGCTTTCGATCTGGCCGCGATGCGCGAACTCGGCGTCGATCGAGCGGCGGCGGCCGCCGTCGCGCATCTGTCGCGACCGGAGTTGCAGGGCTTCTTCATCCACGTCGATGCGGATTGCCTGGACGACGCGGTGATGCCGGCGGTCGAATATCGGCTGGCAGACGGTTTGAGCGTCGCCGAATTGAAGCGCGTGCTGCAGGTCGCGTTAGCCAGCGGAAAAGCGGTCGGCATCGAAATCACCGTTTACAACCCGAATCTCGACCGCGACGGCGCGGCCGGACGCGCGCTCGCCGGCTTGCTCGCCGATGCGCTGGGGACGTCGGCGCCATGCTGTTGAGCGAGGTGCTGCTCTTCGTAGGAGCGGCTTTAGCCGCGAGCTTTTCCTCCAAATTGCGACATCGCGGCGATTTTTGGGAAAAGCTCGCGGCTAAAGCCGCTCCTACGAAAAGCGAAAGCCAACGCGGCGATCAGGCGGCTTCGCGCGGCAACGACGCCATATCGATCACGAACCGATACCGCACATCGTTGGTCTGCATGCGTTCGTAGGCCCGGTTGACATCCTGGATGGCGATCGTCTCGACATCGCTGACGATGCCGTGTTCGGCGCAGAAATCCATCATCTCCTGGGTTTCGGCCATGCCGCCGATCGCCGATCCGGAAATGCGCTTGCGGCCGAACATCAGGTTGACGCCGCGCAGCGCCGGTTCCAGCTCGGTCAGCGCGCCCACCAGCACCATCGTCGCATCGCGCTTGAGCAGCGCGACGTAGGGATTCATGTCGTGACCGACCGGGATCGTATTGAGCAGGAAGTCGAAACTGCCGGCGTGCGCGGCCATCGCTTGCTTATCGCGCGACACCAGCACTTCGTCGGCGCCCAGGCGCGTCGCGTCCGCGCCTTTTTCCGGCGTGGTGGTGATCATCACCACCTTCGCGCCCATCGCCTTGGCGAACTTCACGCCCATATGGCCCAGACCGCCCAGGCCGATCACGCCGACCTTCTGGCCCGGACCGACTTGCCAATGGCGCAGCGGCGAATACGTGGTGATGCCGGCGCACAGCAGCGGCGCGACCGCCTTCAAGTCCAGCTTGGGCGAGATCTTCACCGCGAAACGTTCGTCGGCCACGATGTGGTCGGAATAGCCGCCGAAGGTGAGCTGCTCGCTGCCGCGTTCCTTGGCGTTGTAGGTCCAGGTGGCGCCTTCGAAACAGTATTGCTCCAGGTCCGCGTTGCAGTTGTCGCAATGCCGGCAGGCATCGACCATGCAACCGATGCCGGCCAAGTCGCCGACCTTGAACTTTGTGACGTTGGCGCCGACCTCGGCCACGCGGCCGACGATCTCATGGCCCGGCACCATCGGGAACAAGGCGCCGCCCCAGTGGTCGCGGGACTGGTGCAGGTCGGAATGGCAGATGCCGCTGTACACAATCTCCACCCGGATGTCGTTCGGCCCGGGGCTGCGGCGTTCGAAAGTGAAAGGCACCAGCGGGGAATGCGGATCGTGCGCGGCGTAACCGTAGGCGAGGCTCATGCGGGGCGTCCTGTTGCGTGCCGGCCGGCGCGTCGCGCCTGCGGCGGGAGGGATGGCCGACAGGATGCGGCGCCCTCATCGCCCGCACAATGCACGATCCTCCGCTCTTTCGCGCCAGCGCGGACGATCAGGCAATCGCCGGGCGTACGTGCTCGCCGTTCTTGAGCATCATCCCGCCGATTTCCTTGAGCAGTTTCGCCGCCACGGTCGCGGTCATGCCGTCGAAGTCGCGGCGCGGGTTGTACTCGACGATATCGGCGGCCACGATCGGCGCGCGCAGGGATTGGATCAGGTCGATCACCTGGCGCGGCGACAAACCGCCGGGCTCGCGATGCGAAACGCCGGGCGCATAGGCCGGGTCCAGCGCATCGATGTCCATCGACAGATAGACCGGTCCGGCGATGTCCAATTGCAGGGCGTCGGCGAAACGTCCGGCCGCGATCGTCTCCACGCCGAAGCGCGCGAACTGTTCGCGATGGTGGTCGTTGACCGTGCGCAGGCCGACCTGGATCAAACGATCCGCCAGGCCTTCCTCCATGATCCGCGCGAACGGCGAGGTGTGCGAACGCGGATTGCCCTGATAGGCGTGGTAGATGTCCGGATGCGCGTCGATGTGCAGGATGGTCAGGCGCGGGCTGCGCCGGCGCACGGCGCGCACGATCGGATGGGTGATCGCGTGATCGCCGCCCAGGCAGATCAGCGGATGGCCGGCGTCGAGCGCGCTCGCCACGCCCTGTTCGATCAATTCCCAGGCATCGGCCGCGCCATCGAAGGCGATGTCGCCATGGTCCACGATCGCGCCATCCAGATCGAAGCCGGTTTCGCTCCAACTGCTGTAGGCGTCCGAAAACAGTTCCCGCCGAATCGGCGCAGGCGCTTCGGACGGGCCTTTCAGATAGGACGAATTGTCGTCGTTGGGGATGCCGAGCAGAGAGATCGCGGTCATCGTCCTGTCTCCAAACGATGGCGCTGCGCGCCGAGGCCCGCCGTTCTACTCGCTTAAAGCAGGCTGTCAACACATCGGCGGCAATCAGGATGTTTTTTGCGCGCACGATGGCCGCGAGCGCAAAATTTTCGCCATCTTGAAGAACAACGGCACGATGTCATCGATTTGGTCCGCAAATCCGGGTCCATCGGCCGTTCCGCGAACAGTCCCTTATCACAGCGATCCAAGCGCCACCGCGACGTCGACCTGAGCGGGGTGATTCGTTTCTGGCGGGCGTTCGGCCTGGGCATCAGCTTCGTCGCCAGCCTGATCTTCGTGCTCAGCTGGAGGCGGCGATGGCGGTCACCGGCATGGATTTCGCGACGACCTACGGCGCCGCGGTCGTCGAACAGAAACGCATCGCCGGTGCCAGCGCCGAAACCCTGGCCAAGCTCAGCGCCGAGATGGAGCGCTTCAAGACGATGTACGCCAACCCCGCTCTACCGGATGCCGATGACCTTCACCGAGATCTTCCCGGTCGGCGCGATCGTCTCGCTGATCTCCGCGGCGCTGTTGCGCAACAGCCGGCTGTGGCCGGCGCGGCTGATCGGCAGCCGTTGTGTTTTCGTAGAGTCGAGCCTGCTCGACTGCTTTTCCTTCCAACTTCTGCGCTACTTGGGAGCGAAAGCAGTCGAGCAGGCTCGACTCTACGGCATCGCAGACATCGGCTTCTGACGCTGCGTGCACGCCCGCCCGCCGATAATGGCGACGATCTTTTCGAGAGCACGCCATGGAACTCAAACGCGGCCGGCTGATCGACCATCTGCACCTGCGCGCCCGGGACTTGGACGCCAGCAAGCGGTTCTACGGCGCCGTGCTGGAGGTCCTGGGCATTCCCTTGACCGAAGGCGAAGGCCATTTCTTCGCCGACGAACTGTGGGTGGACCACGGCGAGCAATCCAGCCGGATCCACTTCGCCTTCCAGGCGCCGGACCGGGAAACGGTGGACCGTTTCCACCGCGCCGGATTGGCCGCCGGCGGCCGCGACAACGGTGCGCCGGGCGAGCGCCGCTACCATCCCGGCTACTACGCGGCCTTTCTGCTGGATCCGGACGGCAACAATATCGAAGCGGTGCATCACGGCCCGGCGAGCCGTTCGGCGGACGCGGTCACCATCGTCGCGCCGCCCTGATTCTTGCGTGCCGCGAGGCAATGAAACCGCTTGCGTCGCAAAAGCTGAGACGGACGGCGCGCGTCTCGACGAATGCGCCATCCGACGACATCACCGTAGGTAGAACGCTTATAAGTAGACTATCTATAGCTCTGTAGAGCCGGGAGCATCCGTCATTTTATTGTGGGCGGATGACTTCGCCTCTCATGCAACGACTCGGCATCGCGATCAGATTGCGGCGGTGCAGCGCCGGCTACAGCCAGGAGCGCTTCGCCGACCGGATCGGCATGCATCGCTCCTACTACAGCGCGATCGAACGCGGCGAAAAGAACCTGCAGATCGATACGCTGCAGCGGGTCTGCGAAGGGCTGGAGATAAGAGTCTGGGAAATCTTCCAGGACGCGGATTCCGACCTGTCCGCCGGCCCGCCGGGGTGCGATAGACCCTGACGGCGGAAGTGGCATGATGGCCCCGGGCCACCCGGACGAGCGTAAGGATGCGGGGCGGAAGTAGGCTGGTCGCAGCCATGCCGGCGCTGGCGTACCTGTTATGCCATGGGGCGGCGATTCTGTGGTTCCCGGCGAACAGCCGGGCCCCTTCCTTCGTCTTCCTGATCGGCGCGCCGCTGCTCGCGGCGGCGGCCTGCCTGTTCCGCGCGCGGCGCGGCCTGGCGCGCAGCCAATGGCATGCGCTCGCGCTGGGTCTGCTGCTGTGGGCCAGCGGCATGGCCGCGATCATGCATGCGGAAGTGTTCCAGGCCAATATCGACGCCACGCCCGCCCTGGGCATGCTTCTGTTCGTGCTGTACGGCGTGCCGCTGACCTATGCCCTGGCGGGCAACGAGAACGACTCGCGGAAGATCCGCTTGGTCGACGGCGCGCTCGCGCTCGCGCTGGGCGGCCTGTTCACGGTGCACACCTTCGCCTCGGCGAACTGGACCGGCGCGGACGAGGCGGGTTTCGTCCGCTTGCGCACGATGTTCGATATCGAGAACGCCTTCATCGCGGTGTTCTCGCTGCTGGGCGCACTCGTCGCCGAAAGCGCCTCGCGGCGACGCTTCTTCCGCTCTATGGCCGTCTTCGCGGTGACTTACGGCGCGGTCGCCGGTTACGTCAACCATGTCGACACTTCGCAATACGGCGAACTGGTCGACCTGATCATCGACGTTCCGTTCCTAGTGCTGACGACGGTCGCCGGCCAGAAAGCCGGCCCGGACCGCCCCATACGTCTGCCCGGAACGATCGCGCGGGTCGTGCGCACCGCCAGCCCGCTGATCCTGCCGGCGGCGTTGCTGATCGTTTCGGCTTCGATCGCCCACGACCACCTGGCCCTGGCGATCGCCGGCTTCTTCGTCGCCACGCTCGGTTACGGCGCGCGCAGCGTGCTGCTGCAGTTGCGCGGCATCGAGGAACGCGAGCGGCTGAATGAACTCGCGCGGCTCGATGCGCTCACCGGCTTGGACAACCGGCGCCAGTTCGACGACACCCTGCTCCGCGAATGGCACCGCGCCAAGCGCATCGACGAAGGCCTCTCGGTCCTGCTGATCGACATCGACCATTTCAAGCGGATCAACGACACCTACGGCCATCCCGCCGGCGATCTCTATCTGCGCGAAGTCGCGCAGACGCTGGCCCGGTGCGCGACCCGCGCATCGGACGCGATCGCCCGCTACGGCGGCGAAGAGTTCGCGGTCGTCCTGCCCGGCGCTTCGCTCGATCAGGCGCGACGCATCGCGCAACGGATGCGCATCGAGGTGGAAGATCTGCGCCTGGCTTCGCCGGCCGCCGGCGGCGTGGTCACGGTCAGCGTCGGCATCGGCGCGGCCGAACGCATCGCCGGCGCCGATCCGGCGCCGTTGCTGCGCGCCGCCGACCAGGCCCTGTACGAGGCCAAGCGCGGCGGCCGCAACCGGGTCGCTTGGATCGAAGCGACCATGCCGCCGCCGCTCAACTAGGTTGCAGGCAACGGAACGCCACCGTCCGCTTTCGGCGTGCGCTTGGACGGAAAGAACATCGCGATGCCGGCCGCGGCCAAACCGACCATCATCGAACCGATGTACAGCCAGGTGTAGCTGCCGAAGCGGTCGAACAGCCAGCCGCCCAACAGCGGACCCGACGCCATACCCAGACTCGACAGCAGGGTCGCCGCGCCCAGCACGGTACCCAGGATGCGCGGCGGGAAGGCTTCGCGCGCGAGCGAGGCGTACAGCGGCATGGTGCCGCCGTAGGCCATGCCGAACACGATCGCCACCGCGTAGAAGCCGTCCAACTGGTTCACGCTCAGATAACTCACCGCCGCGATCGCCTGCACGAGCAATCCGGCGACCAGCACGCGCTTGGCGCCCAGCTTGTCGGCCAGCACGCCGAACAATAAGCGTCCGCCCAATCCGGCAGCCCCTTCCATGCTGTAGATGGTGACCGCGGCCGTCATCGACAGGCCGCAACCGACGGCGTAGCTCACGGTGTGGAAGATCGGCCCCGAATGCGCCGCACAGCAGGCGAAATAAGCCAGCGCCAGCACGATGAAAGGCTTGGAGCCCAGCGCCTGCGGTGCGGTCATGCCGTTCGCGCCGCCGTTCGCGCCTTCGCCCTCGCCCGCGGCGGCGGCTACGGGCGATGCGCGCACGAACCACACCGCGGGTAGAGTCAGCGCCCACGCCAGCACGCCCACGATCAACAACGTCTGGCGCCAGTCGTAGTGCGTGATCAGCCAGGCCACCAGCGGCGAAAGCGTCATCGGCGCCACGCCCACGCCGGCCGACACCAGCGATATCGCCAGATTGCGGCGGCGTTCGAACGAAGAGGCGGTCGCCGCGATCACCGGCGCGAAGAAACTGGCTGCGGCCGCGCCGAGCAGCACACCGTAAGTCAATTGGAACTGCAACAGGCTGCCGGCCCGGCTGGCCAGCACGCAGGCCAGGCCCAGCAACACCGAACCGGCCAGCACGCACACGCGCGGACCGTAACGATCGCTCAGCATGCCCCAGCCGAAACCGGCGAAGCCCAGCGCGAGAAAAGCCAAAGTCATCGCGCTGGACAGTCCCGCGCGCGACCAGCCGGTGGCGGTGCTCATCGGCTGCAGCAGCACCGCCAGCGCGAACACCACGCCGACGGCGACGCAGCCCATCACCGCGCCGGCGGCGACCAGCGGCCAATTGCGGTCGGTTTGCAGATAGGTTTGGCTCATCGCAGAGGTCCTCTTTTTCCAGTAGTCGCGGTGGACCGGCCGAAATCGACAATGCGCGCGGGCGTGCGACGGATTATTTGCCGTTACGCGCCCGTTTCGGGCTACGGACGGGTTTGGCTTCGTCCGTCACCCATGCGGGAGGCCGATTTGGCCCTCTCAGCATCATTCAACCGATAAGTTGACAATAGCCGAAGCCGCGCCTATATTCAACCTTATGGTTGAACAAACGAGCGACCTGTTCCGCCGCTGGACCGAGCGCCTGGATGCGCTGGAATTGCGCTTGCGCATCGAAAACGCCTGCCACCCTTCCCACCACCCTTGGAGAAATCAGATGAGCACCCCCGACGCCTACGGCACGCTGACCGAACCGGCCACGCTGGAGATCCAGCGCTTGCTGCCCGGCCCCATCGAACGCGTCTGGGCCTATCTGACCGACAGCGACCTGCGCCGGCAGTGGCTGGCCGCGGGCGAGATGAAGCTGGAAGCCGGCGCGCCCTTCGAATTCGTCTGGCGCAACGACGAACTCAGCGATCCGCCCGGCCCCCGGCCCGAAGGTTTCGACGAAGAATTCCGCATGCGCAGCCATATCGTCGAAGCGGATCCTCCGCGCAAACTGGTCTTCGCCTGGCAAGGGAGCGGCGACGTCTCATTCGAACTGGAACCGCGCGGTAAACAGGTGCTGCTCACCGTCGTCCATCGCCGCCTGCCCGATCGCGACACGCTGCTGGAAGTCGCCGCCGGCTGGCATACGCATCTGGACATCCTGGTCGCGCGCGCGTCCGATGCGGCGCCGGCGCCGTTCTGGGAAGTCTGGAGCCGGCTGATGCAGGACTACGATCGGCGCTTGCCGGCCTGATCTCATCGCGCCGCGCCAATCGACGCGGTGCCACCCAACCCTAAGGAGAAATACCGATGGTCGATATTCTGCACCGGGTCGGCATCCAGTCGTCCCCGAACGAAGTCTACGCCGCGCTGACCACCCGCGAAGGCCTGGCCGGCTGGTGGACCGACGACACGCGCGGCAGCGCCGAACGCGGCGGCGCGCTGCATTTCCAATTCGGCGACCACGGCTTCTTCGACATCGACGTGCTGGAAACCGATCCCGGCAAGCGCGTGCTCTGGCGCGTGACCGATGGTCCGCAAGAATGGATCGGCACGCGTCTGGTCTGGGATCTGAAGCAGGAAGACGGCTACACCATCGTCCTATTCAAGCACGAAGGCTGGCAGGAACCGGTGGAGTTCATGCACCACTGCAGCACGAAGTGGGCGGTGTTCCTGCTGAGCCTGAAGTCCTTGGTCGAGGTCGGCGCCGGCTCGCCGTATCCGGACGATCCCAAGATCGACAACTGGAATTGAGGCGCCGTTGTCCGGCGCGGCGCGCTCCGCTTCCCGCTCAGCCGCCGCGCCGGTATTCGGCGATCACTTCTTCCGGCGTCGGATTGGCTTTGGCGCGGCCGTTGACGTAAACGATCGGGATATCGCCGTTCATCACCGCGGTCACGCGGTCGGCTTGTTCCTGCGAGGTCAGACTGCTGAATTCAGCGCTGTCGGTTTGGCGGTACGGCACGCCGTGGTCGGACAAGCGGCCCATCAAACGGCGCGCACGCTGCGCCGCTTCGGAAGGGCAATTCTGCGGAGTGAAAATGACCACGCCTTTCGCGGGGACGCCGTCCGGCAACGGGATTTCGGCGAAGGTGCTCGGCGATGCGGCGCCCTGCCCGTCGATCGCCGCCGACGTCGCAGACTTCGGCTTCATCGCATCCCACACCACCAACCCGGCCATCGACAAGCCGGCCAAGGCCAGTACGGCCAGCAGCTTCCACGTATTCATCCCGCCCCCTGTTGCCGATAGCTTTTCGGCACCGCGCCCATCATAGGCGATCCCGGACGAAGGCCGGCGCCACTCGGCTATTCGGCGTCGAAATCCTCGTCCGGCCGCAACCCGCGTACGAAGGATTCGAAATCGGCGGCGACTTCGGTGACGGCGTAATCGCGCTCCTGATCGACGTGGACCACGCGCGGCTCGCCCCGCGGGCCGCAAGCGCGGTAGTCGAAGCAAAGCATGTCGTGGCCGGCCGAAGGGCAATCGGCGAAATACACGCCGATCCGCGGATAACCCCATTCGTCCATCATGAAGCGGCTGCCCAGCGCGCCGCAAAGCGAATACGGTTTATCCGCGCCGATTGACAGGAACGCCGCCATGGCCACGTGGTCCGGCGCCCAGGACGTGGGCGCAGCGGTGCGATGGCAGCGCGCGCGCGGCGCGCCGCCGTTGCGCACGCCCATCAATTCGACATACGCGGCGGGCAACTTGTAACCGAGCGTGCGTTCGACGAAGGCCACCTTCTCCGGCGTCAGCGGATCGTCGGTGTACTCGCGCGCATAGAACTCGTGTTCGTCCCAGAACGCGGAGAAGTCCACATCGCCGAAAAACCGCTTCATCGCGCTTCGCCCAAGGCGATGGCCGAGCCGGTGAACGGCAACACCGTGAGGTAACCCGGCGGCGGCGCAATCGCAGCGGCGGCCGCGGTGCCGAATTGGGTGACGCCGCGCCCCACGCATTCGGCCAGATCGTAGCGCCGGCCGTCGAATTCGAACGGCGCGCTCGCCGTCAGATAGGCGGTGAACACGTTGGTGCCGACCAGCGGCACCGCAACGCTCGCGCCGTTCGCGGCCAGGCTCGCGGCGACCGTCGTGCCCACCGCCAGGCTCGCGCGGCGGAAGGTGGCGATGCGCTCGCCCTGCGCGAACGAAGCCGGATCGCCGAAATCGCCGGCCGGCCGCCGCTGCAGATAAACCGAGAATTCGCCGACCGGATCCAACCCCAGCTTGAGCGCGCCGTTGACGGCGGACTTCGCCCGGAAAGGTCGTGCGGCGAAAGTGAAATGGGCCGCCGTCTCGCCCACTTCGCCGTCGAAGAGGCGTGCGTCGGCGAAAGGCAGATGCAGGAAATAGCCGTAGTCGGCCAGCGATCCGTCTTCGGCTTCGTAGAAACGGCCGGCGGCGTACCAGGCGAGTTCGGCGGGCGATAAGGCGGTCATCGGTTCGGTCCATCGCGTCTGCGCGTGCGCGGCACACTAACCTAACGGCGATGGCGATACTGCGGTGGGCGTCGCAAGCCGCGACGTCAGTGCAAGATGCTGCGGAACAGGGCCGGACGATCGGTATCCGTCGGGCCCGCGCTTTCCAGCCAAGCTTCGCCCGCAAGGACGGGCGTGCAAGGCCCGAGCGTGCCGATGCGTATCTCGCGCATGCTCGCCTGCCGTCTCAGCATGGCCAATATCTCGCTCAACATCCTCCCGATGAATGGCGTGTACAGGTAAAACACGGTACCGGCCGACAAGTCGGCTTCGCGCGCGTCCTGCCGGACGAAGCTCGCCCGGCCCAAGCCGAGCGCCTGCGCGCAACGCTCCGCGCAATCGACGTAGGCCGCTTCCTGTTCGATGCCGATGCAACGCGCGCCGGTGCAGATGGCGGCGAGCAAGGGCACATGCCCAAGGCCTGAGCCGAGATCGATCAATACATCGTGCTCGGCGAGTTCGGCGCGGCGGATGAATTCGAAGATGTGCCGCGCCGGCGTGGGTTGGTAGAACACCATGTCCGCCGCCAATTCGGCGATGTCCGGGCCGGGCTCTTTCAGCTCCAGCACGCCGCTGAGCAGCGCGTCGAGATGGTCGTAAGCATGGCCGTCGCGCGCCATCGTCGCTTCCGATCCGGCGGCCGGCGTCCAGGCCCGCATCGCTTCCGCTCCCGCGCCGCGCCGTATCGCTTGACGGATCGACTCGAAGAGCTGCCGGTCGGCGGACTCCAAACCGGCGCGCAGGATTTCAACCCTGCGGCGCAACGGCGCATCCAAAACGGCATCGGCGTTTTCCGGCGACACGTGGGCGAGATGGCTTTCGAGACGATCCAACGCATCGCTGCGCTCGCGCAGCCGCTCCGGCCGCAACAGCGAGCGATCCCGTTCCAACCGGTCGATCAAGGCAGGCAATGCTTCCACGCTTACGTTGTTCCGTTGTCTTCGAACGAAAGGGCCGTCAATCGCCTTACAGCCGACGATGCGAGCGATCTTACTGGGCTGCGCAAAGGACGCGTCGAAACTCAGCATGCCTAAGGACACGGGCCGCGCGTCGCAAGCTTTGCAAAAATAACAACGCATGAAAACCATGGGAGCAAGCATGAATCTACGACGGATTGGACGGATGCGCTGGCTGGCGCTGTTTTTGGCGATTCCGACGGCTGCGCAGGCGCAGATCGACCTGACCGCGCTCGACCGCGAAATGACCGGCCCGCGCACGCAGGTGCTAGTGTTGGGCACCGTCCATCTGAGCCAGATGCCCAAGACGTTCGAGGCGCAATCGCTGGAGCCCCTGCTCGACAAACTGGCCGCGTTTTCGCCGCAGATCATCACCATCGAAGCGATCGCCGGCGAGCAGTGCGATCTGGCCGCGCGCCATCCTGCCGTCTACGGCGCGGATTACTGCGTCGACACGACTGCGGCCAAGGCCGCGACCGGGTTGGACGTGCCCGCCGCCATCGCCGAAATCGACAGAACGCTTGCCGCCTGGCCCGCACAACCCGCGCCCGCGCAGCGGCGGCATCTGGCGGCGCTGTTCCTGGCCGCCAACGACCGCACTTCCGCTTATGTGCAATGGCTGCAATTGCCCGCCGCCGAGCGCCGCGCCGGCGACGGCCTGGACGCCGCGCTGGTGACGGCGCTCGAGCAGATCGCCACGCGCAATAACGAAAATTATCAGATCGCTGCGCGTCTGGCCGCGCGATTGGGACTGCAGCGCGTCTATGCCGTCGACGACCACACCGGCGACAACCTGCGCATCGCCGACGCCGAGGCGAAAGCGTTCGGCAAGGAAGTCGAACAGGCCTGGAAAGCAGGCCGGGCCGGCCTCGACCGCGCCGAGGCGCAGGAAGAACGCTTGTCGAAGCAGGCCGATCTGCTGCCGCTGTACCGCTATCTCAACAGCCCCGACAACCTGCGCCTGCGCGCCGAGGTCAACGTCGCCGCCGCGTTGCGCGCGAAGTCGGCGCGGCACTATCCGCAGATCTGGGTCGGCGGCTGGGAAATCCGCAATCTGCGCATGGTGGCCAACATCCGCCAGACCTTCCGCGAGCGCCCCGGCGTGCGCGTCCTGTCCGTCGTCGGTTCCTCGCACAAGCCCTGGTTCGACGGATGGCTGGGTCAGATGTCGGGCGTGGACATCGTCGATGCGGAGCGGGTGCTGAAGTAATTCCGCGATCAAACCCCGCTAAGGTAGCCCGGGTAAGGCCGCACGCCGCGCCCGGGGACGCTGCTTCGCGCCGGACCGAAGAGCCCCGGGTGCGCTTCGCTTACCCGGGCTACGCGGATGCACCTCGAAAGTTATGGATCCGGTTTGTCGATTCCGGCCACAGTCGTTCGTCGCACCCATATCCGAGCCCTTCCGCAGCCCCGCGGGCCGGCCGACCGACTCAACCCAAGGAGAAACCGCAATGCCCAAGATGATCTTCATCAACCTGCCCGTGAAGGACCTGGCCGCCTCGACTCGCTTCTACGAGGCGATCGGATGCGTCAAGAACGAGCAATTCAGCGACGATAGCGCCTCGTCGATGGTCTGGTCGGACACGATCGTGTTCCAGCTGCTGGTGCGCGATCGCTACGCCACCTTCACCCAGAAGCAGGTCGCGGATGCGCATGCGACCAGCGGCATGCTCCTGGCGTTGTCGCGCGACAGCCGCGAGGACGTCGACAGCATCGTCGAGGCGGCGAAATCGGCCGGCGGCAAGATCGATACGCGCGAACCGCAGGATCTGGGCTTCATGTACCTGCGCACTTTCGAAGACCTGGACGGCCACGTCTTCGAACCGGCGTGGATGAACCCCGAAGCGATGCCCGGCGCCTAAGCGATCAGCTCGGCTTTTCGTAGAGTCGAGCCTTGCTCGACTGCTTTTTCTGCGTGCCTTGCGCACCCGGAAGAAGAGCAGTCGAGCAAGGCTCGACTCTACAAAAGCGTGGCTACGCCGATTTGCGGAACAGCCAGGCCGAGACCAGCCACATCGCCGCGAGGATGCCGGTCAGCACAGTCAACGCCATCGCCTGTTGCGGGCCCTCGGCGCGGAAGAAGATCAGGCCGATCGCGCCGGCCAAGCCTTGCGCGGCCGCGGTGGCGACCAGCGCACGCGCCATGCCTTGCGGGCGGAAGCGCGCGATCAGCGCGCCGGCGACGCCCACGACCAGCACGCCGGCGAACATCAGATTCGCCGGATGCGCCGTGTCCTGGATGATGCCCACGGCCAGATTCACCCACACCAGCAAAAAGCCCGCCACCACCGCTATCCCGGCACCGGCGCGATACGCCGTGCTGCCCGACATCCGCGCGGCGAATTCGTAGGCGCCGCAGGCGACGGCGAGCATGGCGCCGAATACGGCGAAATCCGAACCGGTCCAATTCACCTCGTCGGTGAATTGCATCGCCACCAGCGGCAACAGCAGCAGACAGCCCGCGAAGCCCCAGATCGCCAAACGCCATGGATTGCCGCGCCGTCCGCCTGGATTTTGCAGGTTAGTCGCCATGGTTCTCGCCTCCGCATTTCGGTGACGCCAGCCTCCGGTACGCCCGTGAATGGGTAATGGATGTTGCGTGAAGCCAAGAAGAAGTTCGAGCGTAGCCCGGGTAAGGCCACAGGCCGCACCCGGGACATAGCTCCCACCGGCCAGAAAGGCCCCGGTGCGCTTCGCTTACCCGGGCTACACTGCCGCGCGTCCGCCCATCGGCGGACGCATCCATCAGGGGGACATCATGAAATTACGCATCACCGCGGCGGCGGCCGCGGTCCTGTTCATCGCGGGCATCGGCGTGGGCTACGGCGCGCAAAAGCTGCGTCCCGCGCCCGAAACCTATCGCGACAAGGCGCCGCAAGAAGCCGCCAAGGCCTTGCTGGAAATCGCACAGGCGCAATCCGGCAAGAACGGCAGCTGGGAGCTGATCGGCGCGGGCCGGGTCTATTACCTGGGCGGCTTCAAGGCCGAAGGCCAGCAGATTTTCGATCGCCTCCTCAACGGCAAGCACGAGGACAGCGACGTCTACCGCATCGCCCGCGTCTATGCCGAAGCCGGCGACTGGGACAAGGCTAAACCGTTGTTCGAGCAGTTCCTCGCCCGCAATCCGAAAGACGCGCGCGCTTTCGCGGAAGTGGCCGCACGCTATCTGCTGCAAGGCGACCGCGTCACCGCCGAACGGCTGTTCGACCGCGCGATCGACTTGGACGACGGCGATCCCTGGGTGACCGAACCGATGGCCGGCGCGTATCTGGGCGTGAAGCCGCAGGAATAGCTTTTGCTATTCCTTCTCCCTCCGGGAGAAGGTGCCCGAAGGGCGGATGAGGGTTCGGCGGAGTGAGGCTGGCGCCATTGCCGAAGGGAATCGTAAGCCGACGATTTTCATAGCTGTCTGAGCGGCATCGCTTCGCCGAACCCTCACCCTAACCCCGGCTCCGCCCCCCGGCCCGCGCTTGCGGCGCGGGCGCTCAACGACACGCGCGCCGATGGCGCGCGAGCCGTGTCGTCTCGCCCCGGCGGGAGAGGGGCTCGAACGCGGCTCACTACGCTGCACCGCGCAACGACCTCTCGAACGCCATGTGCTCGCCGATCTTGTCGGCCCACTGCACCGGCGCCGTATCCGGCGGGACCGTGCTGTCCATCGTCTGATCCGGATTCATGTAGTCCGGGAAAGTCCCCACCCATTGCTGCGGGCTCAACGGCAGCGCGTTGGTCAGCACCGTCGTCAAATTGACGATGGAATGCCGCGACAATTCGTGCGGATACCATTCGCCCTGCACATAGAACGAAGTGACGAAGCCCTCGCCCACCGCGTTGTAGCCGAACTGGCTGGGCGGCAGCGTGGGCACGTAATCCCAGTAGTTGTAGACGCGGATGCTGGCGTCCGAAGCGATGGTGTCGGCATAGGCGGTCTGCCAACTGTCGGTACCCACCATCGGGCTGGCGAAATTGATGTTGGTCGACGTCGTCGGCTGGCTGATCGCCAAGTCCAGCGTGAACAGCTGGCTCAAGGCCGCGCCCAGGCTGTGTCCGGTGACGTAGAGCTGGGTCGGTTGATATTTTTCCATCAGTGCGAACAACTGCTGGCGCATCGACTGGGTCATGCTGCCGCCCATGCTGTCGTAGATGCCGTAGAAACCCGAGGACACGTGCGGCGTTGGGCTGATGCTGCCCTGGTAGGGCGCGAAATCGGTGGTGATGAAGTGCACGTCCTCCCAGCCGTCCAGATCCGAATCGGTGCCGCGGAATGCGAAGATGAAAGTGCCCGTGTCGCCTTGCTGGAACACCAGTCCGTAATTTTCTTCCGAACCGGTGAAGATGAAAGCGTCCCAGCCCGTCCACTCGTCGACTTGGGTATAGCCCTGCGGCGGCGTGATCGGATCGCCGTTGTAGTAGTCGTATGCGGCCTTCGAAGCGACGGCGAGCGCGATAGTGAGCGTGTCGTCGAGTTCGGGCTGGGTGGGAGGGGGAATGTTCGCGGCCATGGATCCTTCCTTGCTCGTGAGGTCCGCGCAGCCTACGCATCGGCGGCCGTCATGTTCGGACATGGCGCACGGTTTCGAGGCGCGGATGCGGGTTTCAGATTTATCTCAATGCCCGGATCCAGGACACCGGCATCGGCGACCTCGAATTCGCTCTGCAACAACGCAACCCGATCAGCCCATCCGCCGCGCGAACCGCTCCATCCACAGGAACATCGCCAGCGCCGCAACCGATCCGGACGTCGGCGCCGCCGCTACCGCTGCCAACAAGGCCAGGGCCGCCTTGCGATCGACGATGCCCAGATCGGCCAAGGCGCATTCGCGCAGCTGCGCCGCGATGGTTTCCGCATGGCGCCGGACCAGCGCCGGAATCACGTGCGCGAAAGTTTCCTTCACGTAGCCGCGCGCGAACAGGCCTTTGCCCACATGCGCGTCGAGATACTGCCGCATGAGCTCGCGCTCCTGCCGATGTTCGCGCGGCAAGCGATGGCAGAACGCAACCAGGCCCGGGTCGCAGAGCGGATTGACCGGCCACAAGCCGTTGCGCAAGGCATAGGGCGCACGGCAGGCCTGCGCCAGCAGCGACGTGGCCGGCACCGGAGCCGCGGGCGCATCGAAACCGCCGAGGCTGCGCGCAGCGCGCGCGGCGCACGGCGTCAGCAGCCGCAGCGCATGTTCTTCGGCGCCGTCGCCGCGCCCCGGCGCTTGCGGGATTTCATCGGCATAGGCCGGAAACAGTTCGTCGCCGCCGATGCCGGTGAACAACGCATCGCATCCGCGCGCTCGCGCCGTACGCCAAGCGGCGGTGCAGGCTTCCAAATAGTATTCCCAGTAGAAACCGGCGATCTGGCCGGGCTGCGTACGCAAATCCAGGCTGGGCGGATAAGCCGCCATCTCGACGGTGCCGTCTTCGAGCCCGAGCTTGTCGACGATATTTTCCCGTCGCGCGATCTGGACGTCGCGCGTATCGCCGTCCAACAGGATACCCAGGCTCGCGAGCGGCCCATGGACCGCGGCGAGCGCACTGGCAACAGTGGCTGAATCCATGCCGCCGCTCAGTTCGGCTGCGATTTGCGTACCTGCAACCCGTCGAGCCGTCACGACGCGACGCAGACGCCGCTCGAATTCGGCCAGAGCCTCGCGGTCCGGCGGCAACGCCGCCGCCGCGGGCGTTTCGGCTGGCGAGGGATAGCGGTAGTCCGCCCGCCCCGGTTCCACGTAGAGTGCGGCGCGTTCGGTCAGCAGCATCACGCCGACGCACAACTGACGGGCGGTGTACATACTGTTCAAGGCCAGGCGGCGGCTGGCGATCTCGATGTCGATCGCGCAAGCCTGGTCCATGAAATCGGCGGCATCCCATGACACCGTCACGCGATCGCCGGCCGCGCGGCAATACACCGGCGCCGCGCCGAGCGCGCCGGCGCGCAATTGCAAGCGTTGTCCCGCCTGCGCCGCTTCGACCATCACGTAATCGAGCGGCCAGAGCATGCATTCGCGGTATAGCCGGTCGAATTCTTCCGCATCCACGTCCAGGTTCGCCGCACCGCTCGGCACGATCGCCGTGGAACGTTCCCTGACCGCGGCGAACCATTGCCCCGGCGTGCGCACCAGCAGCGTTTCCAGCGCCGGATGCGGATGCGGACGAATAGCGCTGTCGCCGAACACGATCGTGCCGTCCCGCCATTGGGCGGAATGCGCGAGATCGGGCAAAGCGATGTCGGCTTTGAGCATGGCGGTTCAACGAAGAAGCCGCCTCTGCGCGAGGCGGCTTCGTTGCGTCGCTACAGGAGCAGACGGATCTCAGCCCAGGTCGGGATCGCCGCCGCCGCGCGAACCGTAGCTGCCGATGTCGCCCGGCGCGTCGATCTTGGGCGCGCGCAGGCCCACGGCGTTCTGCTGCTTCAGCGGCGCTTCCGCCTGGATCCAGGCGGGCGCGGCGTCATCGTGCTCTTCGTATGCGGAGAAATGCTTGGGTTTCATGAGAGCGTTCCTTCGATGGTCATGCCGCAACCTTGCGGCGTTTCGAGCCTAGCAAAGCGTCTGGCGCGAAAACGGTCTTCGATCACGTTTCGGCGGCGCGATCAGCGCCGCAACGAAGAAGCCGCCCCTGTGCGGAGGCGGCTTCGCGCATCGGTTACCGCCGCCGAAGCGGACGCGTCACACCAGCGGCGGATCGCCGCCGCCGCGCCAGCCGTAGCTGCCGATATCGCCGGGCGCGTCGAACTTGGGCGCGCGCAGGCCTACGGCGTTCTGTTTTTGCAGCGGAGCTTCCGCCTTGATCCAAGCGGGGCTCGATTCATCGTGCTCTTCGCAAACATCGAAACCATGTTTCATGAGAGCGCTCCATTCGATCTGTCATGCCGCAACCTTGCGGCGCCTGGACGCTAGCATGGCCGGCTACCCGGATTTGTGCGCTCGGGCGGATTTCGCATCGCCGTAATCTTCGCATGGCCGACGGATCGGACCCGTCTCACGCTCCGACGAAACGCGGCTATCCGCATTCCGCCGGGAAAACCCGCATTCACCCACGCTCATCGAAATATTCATGAATTTCCCTTGGGCTGATCGTTCGTTTTCGAACGCGCTTGATGCGATGCGGAATGCAAACGCGATGCTCGAAGGGCATCCTGTCGCGACGGCGCTGAGCCGTTATCAAGGAGGAACGTCATGCGCAGGAATCTGCTGTTGGGTCTGGTCTTGGCCGGCGTCGCCACAGTCGCATCGGCCGCGGGCGGAAAACTGCCGCCGCCCGGCTGGGTGTACACCTATTTCCAGGACGGCCAGATCGTCGGCCACGCGGTGCACAATCCTTGCACCGGCGAAATCAGCATCACGGGCACGGTGACCGGCGACTACACCGGTGCGCAAACCGTCAGTTGCTGAAGGCGTTTGATCGCCAACCATCGCTGAACGAAGTCGGGAGCGCATCCTGGCTCCCGGCTTCGCCGGTCGCCATCGTAGGAATCGATTCCGATCGCGCCGCACGCCGCGCAACATGACGCCGCCGCCGAGGGTGCGCTCACTGCCCGGCCGCATATCGCACGCCCGTGAGGATCGAACCGGATCCTTGAACGAAGCGATGTGGTCTTCGTGCGGTAGCATGTTCGCCCGCGCTCCCGCTGGAATCGCCTTGTCGTTCTCCGATCCTCAAGCCGTTGCCCGCTACGCAGAAGGGCCCGTCCGGCAAGTGCCGGGCTTTCACGCGCTGCAGCGGATGGCGACGCTGCTGCTGGCCGAATCGGTTCCCGAAAACGGGAGAGTCCTGGTGCTCGGCGCCGGCGGCGGTTTGGAGTTGAAGGTATTCGCCGAAGCGAATCCGAATTGGCGTTTCGTGGGCGTCGATCCGTCGGCAGAGATGCTGAAGCTGGCGCAGGCTACGCTCGGTCCGCCGGCCTCGCGCGTCGAACTGCACGAAGGCTATGTCGATACCGCTCCGCCAGGCCCGTTCGATGGCGCGACCTGTCTGCTGACGCTGCACTTCCTGCCTGCGGAAGAGCGCCTGCATACGCTCGAGGAATTGCGACGCCGCTTGAAGCCGGGTGCACCGCTGGTGGTGGCCCACCACAGCTTCCCGCAGGGCGAAACCGAGAGAACACGCTGGTTGAATCGCTATGCGGCGTTCGCCATCTCGTCCGGGATCGATGCGGCGAACGCGCGCAAGGCGATCGAAGCCATCGGGGAGCGGCTGCCCTCGCTCAGTCCGGAACAAGACGTCGCATTGCTGGAAGAAGCCGGTTTCGAGGCAATCGAACTGTTCTACGCGGGTTTCACCTTCAAAGGTTGGATCGCATATGCGCCGTCGTAACCGTTGTGTAATTGCGTGGCCCAGGTAAGCCGCGCCTGGGCGTCATGCCGCATCGGATAGAAAACCCGCGCGCGCTTCGCTTCCCGGGCTACGGCGGATCTTCGTAGGGACTCGTGGATTCGCGGTCGCGCTCGTAGGATTTGACCTGCGGAAACGGCGGCAGCCAGGACTCGCGGCGAACGATCCACAGTTCGTACGTCGGCTTCAGTTGGTCCGGCGCATCCAGCGTTCCCAGATGCACGTCGATTTCGCCGTCCGTGCTGCGCGAAAAAACCGGAGAGCCGCAGCGGGGGCAAAAAGAACGGCCGGCGTAGGCGTGCGTTTCGCCTTCGATGGCCACCGCCTCTTGCGGAAACACCGCCGAAGCGTGGAACAGCGCGCCATGGTGCTTGCGGCAGTCCATGCAATGGCAAATGCCGACCCGGTTCGGGCGTCCGGACGCGACTATCCGGACGTCGCCGCACAAGCAACCGCCGGTGAATCGATCCATGTCCGTCTCCTCTGAGGTCGAGGCGCAAGTTTATCCGTAGGGCGGGCTTCAGCCCGCCGAATGCGATCCGCGATGCCGATCAACGCTTGGCGACCAGGAACAATCGCGGGAACGGCAGCAACGCCGTACCGTCGGGCAGCGCAGGATACGCGGCGGCGATGCCGCGTCGATACTCGGCCAGGAAGGCCTGCCGTTCTTCGGCATCCAGCGGGGCCAGATACGGCCGCAGCGCCGACGCTTCGAACCATCCGACGATGGCGTCATGATCCTGCAAGTGATGGAAGTAGGTGGTGCGCCAGACGTCGACGCGCGCGCACAACGGCTTCAGCAAGGCGTAGTACCACTCTGCCGGGTGGCGATCGGGATGCGCCACCTGCGCGAGCTTGCCCGACCACGGCCCCTGCGCGGCCACTTCGCGCGCGATCCGGTGGGCCGGTTCGGCCAGATTGTCCGGCGTCTGCACTGCCAGGCACCCGCCCTCGGCGAGTTGCGCGACGAGCCGCGGATAGAGCGTGGCGTGGTCGGGCAACCATTGCAGCGATGCGTTGGCGAGGATGACGTCCATCGGCGCCGGCGCGCGCCAACCGGCGATGTCGGCCAGTTCGAATTCGATGCCCGGCAAACGCTCGCGCGCCGCGCGGATCATGTCGGCCGAACTGTCTAAACCGCGGATCGCAGCCATCGGATAACGCGCGGCGAATGCTTCGGTGGAATTGCCCGGACCGCAGCCCAGGTCGACCGCCTTGCGCACATCGTTTCGAGGGATAGCCGCCACCAAGTCGCGGACGGGACGCGTACGTTCGTCTTCGAAGCGCGCGTATAGCGTTGCGGACCATGTCATGGCATTGCCTCCGTCGAACCTGCGATTTTTCGCGCGGCGGAATCCGCTGCGCGGGTTCCGCCTTACGACTGCGGCGATCTTATCGGCGAAGGCCAATCTTGCGTCGTCTCCGGCTGCACCGGCCGCTCCGTGTGCGTCGAGAGCACGATGTAGCTGCGCGTCGCGATCACGCCGGGCACGTCGTAGATGCGCCCCAGCAATCCCTCCAGCGCCACCGAGTTTTCGGTCCTCACCTTGAGCAGCATGCAGGTATCGCCGGCGACGCTATGCATCTCCTCCACTTCCGGCAGCTCTTCCAACGCCAGCAGCGCGGGCGTCTTGCCCCATCCCCGCGTGTCCACGTGGACGAAGGCGACCAGCGATTTGCCGATGGCCATGGGATCGATCAACACCGACGTCTGGCGGATCACGCCGCTGCGCCGCATCCGCTTCACGCGCTCGTGCACGGCCGGCGCCGAGAGGCCGATCTGTTCGCCCAGATCCGCGTAACTCACGTTCGCGTCCCGCACCAGCACCCCTAATATTTTTCGGTCGAAAGCATCCAGGTCCCGGGGCTGGGAACCATTCTGCCGAACGGCGTTCGTATTTCTCGACATGCCGGAAATTCCTCTTGATTCCGAATATTGTTCGGTGATTATGGATATATGCCGAATACCAATCAACCGCAAAGCACCCCGAACCGCCTGCCGGCTAAGGCTTATCTGCTGACCGGCTGCGTGGCGATCGTCGGCTCGAATTCGCTGGTGCTCGGACCCATCGCCCCGGAAGTCGCAGAGGCCTTCGGCATCGGCACCTCGACCGTGATGGCGGCGACCGCCGCGTTCGGCCTGGGCACGGCGGCCAGCGCACTGCTGTTCGCGCGCCACATCGATCGCTTGGGCGCCTGGCGCGTGTTGCGGATCGCTATGGCTGCGCTCGGCGTCGCGCTGGCGGCGAGCGCGTTGGCGCCGGGCGTCGGTTTCCTGATCGCGGCGCAAGTGGTGGCGGGATTGGCCACCGGCGTGGCGCTGCCCGCCATCTACTCGAACGCGGCCGCGATCGCGCCGCCGGGACAGGAGAGCCGGACGATCGGCGTCGTGCTGACGGGCTGGACGCTCAGCCTGGTCGCGGGCGTCTCGCTTTCGGCCGTGCTGGCGGACTACCTGCAATGGCGCGCGGTCTATGCGGCGGTCGCGGTGTTGGCGGCGATGGCGTTCGCGATATTGTCGTTCGGCAAGCATGCCGAAGCGGTCGCGACGGTATCGGCGCCGATGCCGACCGAAGCACTGAAGATCCCGGGAGTGATGCCGCTGCTCATCGCCTGCGGTACCTTCATGTCGGCGTTCTACGGCATTTACGGCTTCCTCGGCGACCACCTGCACAACGGCCTGGGCCGTCCGCTCAGCGCGAACGGCATCGCGGCGCTCGCTTACGGCTTCGGTTTTGGTTCGGCCGCGTTCTTCGACAAGCACATCGACCGCATCGGCGCCCGCCGGACGATGCCGATCGCCTTGTGCGCGGTCGCCGTCGTCTATCTCTGCATGGCCTTAGCCGGCGCGAGCTTCGGCGGCCTGCTGGCCACGGTATTCGTGTGGGGGCTGGCCAACCACGTCGCGCTCAACGCCCTGATCATGCGATTGACGGCCGCCGATCCCGCGCGCCGCGGCACGATCATGGGCCTCAACAGCGCGGTTACGTATCTTGCGGTCTTCGTGGGCACCACCGGGTTCGGTGCGATTTATGCGACGCTCGGCTTCGTCGCGTCGGCGATCGTCGCGGCAGGACTGACGTTGATGTCGGCATGGGCCGGCGCGCGGCGCGCCAAGCATACGGAAGAAGGTTATGGGCTTTCCTGAAACGGTTTCGTCGGCCGCATCCGGCGCCGTTGACTACGACGCGGAATTGCAACTGCACCACCCCGTATTCCGCCGCGCCTGCGCCGTTCTCCCCGGCGATCGCGTGCTGGACATCGGCTGCGGCGCCGGCCTGACCACCCGCCATGCGGCGCGCGCGGCCTCGGCGGGCAGCGCGATGGGCGTCGACGTTTCGGCGCCGATGCTCGCGCGCGCACGCGAGATCGCCGTCGTCGAAGACGTGCAAAACGTGCGGTTCGAGCAAGGCGATGCGCAGACGCATGCCTTCCAACCGCAAGGTTTCGATCTGGCGATCAGCCGGTTCGGTACGATGTTCTTCACCGATACCCTTGCCGCGTTCGGCAATATCCGCCGCGCGCTCGCGGACGACGGCCGCCTGGTCATGATGGTTTGGCAAGCGCGCGAGGCGAATGAGTGGTCGACGGCGATCCACGGCAACCGCGCACAGTCCACGGCCGCGTTTTCGCTGGCCGATACCGGCACCGTCCAGCGCATCCTGGATGCGGCTGGATTCGCGCAAGCGACGTTCCAGGACGTGGACGAACCCGTGTACTACGGCGACAGCGTCGAAGCCGCGCTGGGCTGGATCGGGCAGTTCCAGGCTACGCGCGAGGCATTGCAGTCGCTGGACGAGACTGCGGCCGAACGCGAGCGGGAGCGGCTGCGCGAGGTCGTAGAGAAACATCGACGCAGCGACGGCGTTTGGTTCGGCTCGCGCGCGTGGATCGTCGGCGCGCGCGTCCGTCCGTAGGGCGGAACCGCCGCAGGCGTTTCCGCCAAACACGCAACCGCGATCGCGCAAGGCGGCGGAATCCGCTGCGCGGGTTCCGCCTACGCCTCATGCGCCTTTGACGTAGCCCAACGCTTCCACGATGCGTCCGTCGCGCACGCGCATCAGGTTCACGCCGCGCACCGATTCGCTTTCGGTTTCGCCCCAGCGCAACCGCCACAGGATCGTCGCCCGCTCGCCGGCGATCGCCACGTCTTCGATGTCGAACGCGATATCCGTATTGCTCGCGATCCGCCCCCACAGCGCCAGGCATGCCTCGCGGCCGACATGACGCGATCCGTTCGGGGCGGGGTTCGTGTTTTCGATCACGCAATCCTCGGCGACCAAATCCGCGAGCAGGGAGGGATCGTGGCGCCGGAACGCTTCGTTGTAGCGCCGGATGATGTTCGACGTGCTCCGGTCGGCCTGGCCCAGGTCCGAGACGGCCGGCGTCTTGGCGTAGCCCAGCGCTTCCGCGATTTTTCCGTCGCGGACGCGGAACAAGGTCACGCCGCGCAACGAATCTTCTTCGCCGGCGCCGAAGTGGTAACGCCAGCGGTTGATCGCCCGGTCCCCGGCGATCACCACGTCCTCGACTTCGAAGGAACCGTTTGGATCGGCGGCCATCGCCTGCCAGAAGGCGACATTGGCCTCGTAGCCTTCGATGCGCAGGCCGTCGGGTGCGGGTTGCATCGCTTCCATCAAGCAATCCGGCGCGACCAGATCGGGGATCGCGGACGCATCCTTGTCCCGGAATGCGGCGATGAAGCGACGGACGGCCCCGGCCGTGGCCTGGCTTGGTCCGTGGTCGGCAAATATGAAATTATCAGCGTCGCTCATGAGGATGCCTCCTTGTTCGATACGCTCCCAGCTTCGGCCGTCCGCGCGCGGTCGGCCTGATCCAGCGTCCGGATTCCTTTGCAGCCTGTGAACCTTCCCGATCCCTTATCCGAAGCCTTGCGCAGCGTGCGCCTGAGCGGGGCGATCTTCCTCGACGCCGAATTGAGCGCCCCCTGGGGTTTCGCCTCGCCGCCAGCCAGCGCCGGCGCGCACCTCATCGCGCCTTCGGCCGAGCACATGGTGCTGTTCCATCTGCTGGTCGAAGGCGAAGCGACCGCGCGGATTCCGGGACAAGCCAGCGTCGCCCTGAAACCCGGCGACATCGCCGTGCTTCCGTTGGGCGATGCCCATCAGCTTTGGAATGGGCGCGTCGCCGAACTCGTCGATTCGTCCGCGCTGTTGCCGAAAATCCTGGAAGGCGGAGTCGTGTCCGAGCGCGGCGGAGGCGGCGGCCGCCTCACCAAATTCGTCTGCGGCTACATCGGCTGCGAACGGCACGCCAAGCGCTTCTTTCTCGCGGGCCTGCCGCCCTTGTTCAAGGTGAACATCCGCCGCGATGCATCCGGCGAGTGGATCGAAAGCGCGATCCGCCATCTGGCATCGGATCGCGCGCCTGCCGACGCCGGGCGCAGCGCGCTGCTCGCCAAACTGGCCGAAGCGCTGTTCATCGAAACCTTG
>DATFFH010000083.1:0-39413 GCA_035250245.1 Luteimonas sp.
GGCATGGCCTCGCAGGGCATGAAGCCGGTCGCCGAGGCCCAGTTCGACGGCTTCATGTACCCGATGGTGGATTTCATCGTCTGCCACGCCGCGCGCATGCGCTACCGCACCCGCGGCCGCCTGAGTTGCCCGATGGTGCTGCGCGTGCCGTGGGGCGGCGGCATCCGCGCGCCCGAGCACCACAGCGAAGCCAACGAAGCGATCTTCACCAACGTGCCGGGTTTGCGCGTGGTGCTGCCGTCGTCGCCGGCGCGCGCTTACGGTTTGTTGCTGGCCGCGATCCGCGATCCGGATCCGGTGATCTTCATGGAACCCAAGCGCATCTACCGCCAGTACAAGGAAATCGTCGCCGACGACGGCGAAGCGCTGCCGCTGGACGTGTGCTACGTGCTGCGCGACGGCAGCGACGTGACCCTGGTCACCTGGGGCGCGCAAGTGAAGGAGACGCTGGAAGCGGCCGACAAATTGGCCGGAGAAGGGATCAGCGCGGAAGTGATCGACGTGGCCACGCTCAAGCCGCTGGACTTCGCCACCATCGCCGAATCGGTGGCCAAGACCGGCCGCTGCGTGATCGTGCACGAAGCGGCCAAGACCGCCGGCTTCGGTGCTGAAATCGCCGCGCGCCTGGCCGAAGAGTCGATGTTCGACCTGGTTTCGCCGGTCGAGCGTGTCACCGGCTACGACACCCACATCCCGCTGTTCCGGCTGGAAATGAAGTACTTGCCCAGCGTCGACAAGATCGTCGCCGCGGCCAAGCGCGCATTGGCGGCGGGATAAGCGGCACGCGATCGTGAAACGCGCCCGCGTCGTCGTCCAGCATCGCGCTCCGGACCGCCCGGCGATCCGGATCGCGCCCGGCGACGAAGTGACGCTGGGCGAACGCGATAACGATTGGCCGCAGTTCGTCTGGACCACGCTCGCCAGCGGCCTGGGCGGCTGGATTCCGTCGGTGCTGTTCGACCGCGACATGGGCCTGGCCACCGCGCAGCGGGATTACGATACGCAGGAGCTGGACGTCGACGTCGGCCAGATCCTGACTTTGCATCACGAGCTCGCCGATTGGTGGTGGGCCGAGAACGAACGCGGCGCCAGCGGGTGGATACCCGCGCGCGCCATCGACATCATCGACTGAACCGTTTCAGAGGACCGCATGGCCGACAAGAAATCCTTCCTCCTGCCCGATCTCGGCGAAGGCCTGCCCGACGCGACCGTCGTCGAATGGTTCGTCAAAGTCGGCGACACGATCAAGCTGGACGAACCGCTGGTGTCGATGGAAACCGCGAAGGCGGTGGTGGAAGTGCCCTCGCCGGTTTCCGGCAAAGTGCTGAAGCTGGCCGGCGGCGCCGGCGATGTGATCGTCACCGGCACGATGCTGGCCGAGTTCGAAGTCGATCCGAATCTGCCGCAGCGCGCCGAAGGCCAGGATACCGGCCATCATCACGGCCCGTCGAAAGGCACCGGAAGCCATGCACCGAGCGACGGCGACAAAGTCGTGGCTTCCGATGAAGGCGGCGAAATCGCCGAGACCGACAAGCCCGCGCCCAAGGAACGCGAAGACAGCGGCACGGTGGTCGGCGCGATGCAAAGTTCCGATGCGGTGCGCAGCGAGCAAGCGGTCGCGGTCGGCGGCGTGAAAGCGATGCCGGCGGTGCGCGCGCAAGCGCGCAAGCTGGGCGTGGACATCGCCCGCGTGCGCGGCACCGGCGCCGACGGCGTGGTGACGATGGACGATGTGAAGCGCGCCGCCGCAGACGGTAGCCTTTTGCTCCCCTCTCCCGCCGGGAGAGGGGCTGGGGGTGAGGGTACGGAGCACCGTGGAAATCGCTCGGCGACCGAACCCTCATCCGCCCTTCGGGCCCCTTCTCCCGAGGGGAGAAGGGAAGAGCAACGCACCGCGCTTTCCGCCTCGGGCAAGCCGATGCGCACGCAGCCGCCGTCGGTCAGCGTCACCGGCCAGCCCGAACAGCTGAAGGGCGTGCGCCGCAACATGGCGCGGGTGATGGCCGACGCGCACGCCAAGGTCGTACCGACCACGCTCAGCGACGACGCCGACATCCACGCCTGGACGCCCGGCAACGACGTCACCGGCCGTTTGGTGCGCGCCATCGTCGCCGCATGCAAAGCGGTGCCCGCGCTCAACGCCTGGTTCGACGGCGACAAGCTGACCCGCACCCTGCATCCGCACGTGGACATCGGCATCGCGGTCGACACCGACGACGGCCTGTTCGTGCCCGCATTGCGCAACGCCGACGCGCTCGACGCGCGCGGCGTGCGTCAGGCGGTGAACCGGCTGCGCGCGGAGGTCGAGGATCGCAGCATTCCGGCTTCGGAGTTGAGCGGCTACACCATCTCGCTGTCGAACTTCGGCATGTTCGCCGGACGCTACGCGACGCCGGTGATCGTGCCGCCGACCGTGGCGATCGTCGCCGCCGGCCGCGGCCGCCATCAGATCACGCCGGTGATCGGCGGCTTCGAATCGCACAAAGTGATCCCGCTGTCGCTGACGTTCGATCACCGCGCCTGCACGGGCGGCGAGGCGGCGCGGTTCCTGAAAGCAATGCTGGACGACCTCGCGCTGCCGCAGTAAGCGTAGGGTGGGCCTTGGCCCACCATCGCCATATCTCGGCAACGCGGAAAATCGACGGAAACAACGACGATCCGCTTCGCCCGTTGTTCGTCGCACGAAATAAATGGCAATGGTGGGCCTAGGCCCACCCTACGAGGACGGATATGGCGCATCGCAGCCGCTTGGCCGGTTTCATCATCGACTGCAACACCGACGATCTGGACGCGGCGGCCGATTTCTGGAGCGGTGCGCTGGGCATGACCGTCGCCGACCGCGATGCGGGCGACGACAGCAGCGAATACCAGATGTTCGGCGATACGCCCGGCGGTCTGCACATCGAAGTGCAGAAAGTCGAGCATGCCTCGCGCGTGCATTTGGACATCGAAGCCGACGACGTCGACGCGGAAGCCGCGCGCCTGGAGAAACTGGGCGCGAAGAAGATCGCTTTCGTGAAGCGTTGGTGGGTGATGGAAGCCCCGACCGGACAACGGTTCTGCGTGGTGCGGATGAAGCATCCGGAGCGCGGCCCCACCCCCAATACCTGGGATTAGCCTTTGTAGAGTCGAGCCTTGCTCGACTGCTTTTTCTTTCCGGACCGAAGTGCTGCTGCCGGCGAAAGCAGTCGAGCAAGGCTCGACTCTACAAAGGCAGTCAGAGCCGCGGCGTATCGTCGGCAATCACGCGATTGCGCCCCGACGACTTGGCCCGATATAGCGCTTGGTCGGCGCGTTCGAATACGCGTTCCGGCGTTTCGCCGGGCGCATGGCTGGAAGCGATGCCGATCGACACCGTCACCGGGAACGGCAACGGCTCCAGGGTCACGTTCTCGCGGATGCGTTCGGCGATTTCGAAAGCGCCGGACAACGGCGTGGCCAACAGCACGATCAGGAATTCTTCGCCGCCGTAGCGCACCGCGATATCGCCCTGGCGCTTGGAATGCGCGATCACGCCGGCCACCGCGCGCAGCACTTCGTCGCCGATCAGATGGCCGTAGCGGTCGTTGACCTGTTTGAAATGGTCGATGTCCACCACCGCCAAGACGTAATCCGAAGTGCGGAATCTGTCTTGCGCATCGGGCCTGGCGCGCAACTCGTCGAGCGCGGCGCGGTTGAGCAATCCGGTCAGCGGATCGCGGCTGACTGCGCGCTGCAGATCGTCGTGGCGCCGCTGCAGATCGGCGCGCGCGTTCTCCAGCCGTTCGGCGTCGGCCAAGCGCTGCTGCAGGATGTCGCCTTGCCGCAGCATCAGCCGGCGCAGTTCGAAAAGATGCTGGGTTTGCCTGGCCAGCGCCGCCAAGCCCTGGCGCTGGCGTTCGTTCAACAGGCGCGGTTCGTGATCGAGCACGGATACCGTGCCCAGCACCTGGCCCTCGGGGCTGGTCAGCGGCATGCCGGCATAGAAGCGCAACTCCCGCCCGGCCGCGTCGCGCGGGCGCATCGGCGTGCGTGCGTCGCGATGCAAATCCTTTACCACCAGCATTTCGTGTGGATGGCGGATGGCGACGGCGCAGACGGCTTCGCTGCGCGGCGTTTGGCGCGCGGCAAGGCCCTGGCTGGCCTTGAACCATTGGCGCTGGCCGTCGATCAGGGTGATGCTGCCCACCGGCGTCTCGCAGATCATGCAAGCCAATTGCACGATGTCGTCGTAGGCCTGTTCGCGTTCGCTGTCCAGCAAACCGTAGCTGTCCAACGCCGACAAGCGTTCACTTTCGCTCGCTTCCTCTTCGCGTTCGGCCAACTGGGTGTTCATGGCGCCGGGTTCCGCTTCTACACCCGGTCAAATTGGCAAAAGCCGCATCCACTTTCTGTGGAGGAATGCGCGGTTTACGGCTCGGCCGCTAGCTCCGGTTCAGGTTCCGGGCCAGCCAGCGACGACGCCAACCGAAGGCCACGCCTAGGACCAGCAGGAAAGCGCCGTAGGACACCGACGTAGCCAGGATCTGCGGCCACATCCCGCCATAACTCGTATCGGCGTTGCGATAGCCCCAATGCATGGTCAGCACGAAGGCGGCGAGCGCGGCCGTCAGCGCCAGCACATCGAACCAGCGGCGCGCGCCGGACCTGGGCTGGCGCGGATAGACCCAATACAGCACGCCGAGGATCAGCAGCCAGGGCAGGAACAGGATCAGGGCCAGATTCAGCGACACCAACGGACTCATCAGGCGTCCGCCTCGATCAGCGCCGCCACCGCGGCCATCACTTCTTCCAACGCCGCGTCCTCGGCCAGCTTGCCGACCAGCTCCTGGCCTAGGTGTACGCCTTCGCCGGCAACGTGATGCAGCACCGCCCCGCCCTCGCGCTTGAGTTGGGCGATGCGGGCGCCGGCGTCCTTGGGCGAATCGAAACCGATGCTTTGCAGCAGCGTGCGTTCGCCCTGCACCAGCTTGAAATAGAAGCGGCCGTCGTTCTCGCGGTATTGCTTGAACTGCGGCGACGCGGCGCCCTTCGCTCCCGGTGCTTTTTTCGCCGGCTGCGCGGTGTGCGACAGATCGCGCAGGCCTACCGCTTCGCGTAGCTCGCCCAGCAGCGGCGTCGCGTAGGCCGCGCGCACGCGGCTCGCGCCGTCGCGCAATTGCTCTTCGATCCGTTGCGGAGCCGCGACCAAGTCTTGGTAGCGCTCGCGCAGCGGCGCGATCTCGGCGTCGATCCGTTCGAACAGCTTCTGCTTGGCGTCGCCCCAACCGATGCCGTCGGCATAGGCCTGGCGCATCGCCGCGGTCTCGTCGGCGCTCGCGAAAGCCTGGTACAGCTGGAAGACGTTGGAACCGTTCGGATCCTTAGCCTCGCCCGGCGCCTTGGAATCGGTGACGATCGAGGAGATCAATTTCTTCAATTCTTCGCGCGAGGCCGACAGCGGGATCACGTTGTCGTAGCTCTTGGACATCTTGCGGCCGTCCAGCCCGGGCAACGTCGCCACGTGCTCTTCGATCACCGCCTCGGGCAACGCGAAATATTCCTTGCCGGCGCGTTCGCCGTACACGTGGTTGAAGCGCTGGCCGAAATCGCGCGCCATCTCGATGTGCTGCACCTGGTCGCGGCCGACAGGCACCTTGTTCGCGTTGAAGACCAGGATGTCGGCGGCCATCAGCACCGGATACATGAACAAGCCGGCGGTGATCGCCGCATCGTCGTCCTCGCCTTCGGCGCGGTTCTTGTCGACGGCCGCCTTGTAGGCATGGGCGCGATTGAGGATGCCTTTGCCGGCGACGCAGGTCAGCAGCCAAGTCAGTTCGGGAATTTCAGGGATGTCGGATTGGCGATAGAACCAGACCTGTTGCGGATCCAGACCCGCCGCCAGCCAGGCCGCGGCGATTTCCAAGGTCGAACGCTGCACGCGCTCGGGCGACTGCAGCTTGATCAAGCTGTGCAGGTCGGCCAGGAAATAGAAGCTTTCCACGCCCGCCTCGCGGCTGGCGGCCACGGCCGGGCGGATCGCGCCGACGTAGTTGCCCAGGTGCGGGGTGCCTGACGTGGTGATGCCGGTCAGGACCCGGGTTTTGCGGGCCGGAGCTTTCGATTCGTTCATCCCGCCAGTTTACCCGGCGTAGGGTGGGCCTTGGCCCACCATTGCCATCTCAAAGCAACCATAGAACCTCATCGAAGCGGCGCCGGAAACCATTCGCCCCGCCATCATGAAAGATGGCGATGGTGGGCCAAGGCCCACCCTACAACCCCGCTCGCCGCCATGGTCCGTTCGCAGCAATGCCCACCCCGGAGACGAACCATGTTGCGCAAACTGCTGCTATTGAGCGCCGCCCTGGCCGCGGCCGCCGCCACCGCTTGCCAGCCGGCTTCGGCGCGCTCGCTGGTCGACATCGACCTGATCGACCGCGACGCCGGCCGTTGGCTGCCCGAATACCCGCATGGCGGCCGGATCTACGTGCCCGGCGAGCCCGGCCATCGTTACGCCGTGCGCCTGACCAACACCACCGGCGAGCGCCTGCTGGTGGTGCTGTCGGTGGACGGCGTCAATGCCGTCGACGGCCGCACCGCGCATCCCTCGCAGGCCGGCTACGTGCTGGCGCCGTGGGAGAGCGCCGAGATCGCCGGCTGGCGCAAATCGATGGACGACGTCGCCCAGTTCTATTTCACCGACCTGCCCGACAGTTATGCGGCGCGCACCGGCCGGCCGGACAACGTCGGCGTGATCGGCATCGCCGTGTTCCGCGAATCGCGGCCGCGCTATTACGAACCGCCGTATTCGCCGCCGCGTCCTTATCCTTCCTATCCGCGCGGCCTGGACGAAGCGCGCGCGAAGAGCGCAAACGCGCCTGCCGCCGAACGCGAGGCCTCGGCCGCCGCGGACGCGTCATCTTCGCGTCGGGAAATCGCCCAGCAGCAGATCGGCACCGGCCACGGCGCACGCGAATGGGCGCCGGTCAGCAGCACCGAGTTCGTCCGCGCCAGCTCGCGCCCCGCGCAAGTCACGCAATTGCGTTACGACGCGCTGGACAGCCTGGTCGCGATGGGCGTGCTGCCGCCGCCCTACCGCTATTGGGGCCGCGACGAGCCGCGCGCGTTTCCGGGCGCCTTCGTGCCCGATCCGCCGAACGGCTGATGGCCGTTGTTCCACAGCGAAAAAGAGGCCGGCGAATGCCGGCCTCTTTGCATTGCGGGTGCGTGGGAGGGGTGTAGCGGTCAATGCAGCGATTTTTCGAAGTCGCTCACTTCGCGCTCGGCGCGGTCGCGGTCCCAGCCGTATTGTTCCTGCAGCTTGCCGGCCAGGTATTTGCTGTCGCCGGCGGCGACGTCGAATACGTCGTCGGTCAATTCGCCCCATTTAGCCTGGGCCTGGCCTTTGATCTGCGTCCACTTGCCGGCGATGATGTCTTTGTTCATGTCTTCCACCTTGGCTTGCACGGCGAATCCGCCGCGCGAACAGTGTCGGCGCGGGGACCTTCAAGCACGATCAAAATTGCGTTGCGGAAAACGTTGTCAGCCGATCGGTGCGATGAACGGTTCACTCTGCGTTTCTGGATCCTGACCGTGCTGCGCTAACGAAAATTCCGCGAAGTGATTCTTTCTCTTCGAGAAGATATGCCCGAAGCGTGAACGAAGGTTCGTAGTACGACGCGAGTTGAGACTAGATCGCTTCGCCGCACCCTCACCCCTAACCCCCTCTCCCGGCGGGAGAGGGCTTCAAGCTTTTCCTTCTCCCATCGGGAGAAGGTGCCCGAAGGGCGGATGAGGCTTCGGAGTACACGCCAGCTGGAACTCCATTGATTGGCCGTCTTCATCCTGTCGGCGATCGGCATCGCCTAGATCGACAAGCTGACGACCGGCACCTCCGCTCTTGTGGGAGCGGCTTTTAGCCGCGAGCTTTCTTAAGTCGCGGCATTGCAATGGTTGGGGGAAGAGCTCGCGGCTAAAGCCGCTCCTACAAGAGCGGGCAATAAAAAACGGGCCGGATCGCTCCGGCCCGTTCCGTATTCGCATCGGCGATGCGCTCAGTCGGCGCCTTTCTCGTCCGCCTTCTGCTCGATCTTGTCGCCGGCTTTCTGGATGTCCTGTCCGGCGCCCTTCATGGTATTGCAGGCGCTCAGCGCGCCGACCGAGAACATGGCCAGCAACATCAGGGCGATCAAACGCTTCATGGATATCTCCTCGGTGGATGGTTGGGCCGGCGGGTCTTCCGCCGCCGGTTTATGGAACCGCACCCGGGCGTGAAGCCCGCGTGCAGCGGTCGGATTCTTGGCCGTTCCGGCGAAATGTGCAATGAACGGCCCGGCGCAATGGACGCCAAGTACCCGGGCGTTCAGTCCCGCATCAGGGTCGATTTGCCGAACAGGCTTTCCACCAAATCCACCGCCAGTTCCGCCGTACGGTTGTGGCTGTCGAGCGCCGGATTGAGCTCCATGATGTCCAGCGAGCCCATCCGCCCACTGTCCGCGATCATCTCCATCACCAACTGCGCTTCGCGATAGTTCGGGCCGCCGGGCACGGTGGTGCCGACGCCCGGGGCGATGCTGGGATCCAGGAAGTCGACGTCGAAACTGACGTGCAGATGGGTATCCGCGTCCACGCCGTCCAAGGCCGCTTCCATCGTCCGCTTCATACCGACTTCGTCGATGTAGCGCATGTCGTACACGTCCAGGCCATATTGCTTGATCAGCCGTTTTTCCGGCGGATCGACCGAGCGGATGCCGATCTGCCGGATCTGTTCCGGCTGCATCGCCGGCACATGGCCGCCGAGGCCGGTCAGCACGTCCGGACCCAGCCCGCAGGCGCAGGCAACCGGCATGCCGTGGATGTTGCCGGATGGGGTGACTTCGTGCGTGTTGAAATCCGAATGCGCGTCCAGCCACAGCACGCGCAGCTTCTTGCCGGTCTCACGGCAGTGCCGCGCGACCGCGCTCAAGGAACCGATCGCCAGGCAATGGTCGCCGCCCATCAGGATCGGCATGCGCCCAGCGCGGAACTCGGCGCTGAGCGCGTCCATCACGGCGCGGTTCCAGGCCACCACTTCGTTGAGGTGCCGATAACCGTCCACCGGCGGCAGCCAAGGATTGCGCGGCCCGGGGACGTCGCCGCGATCGACCACGTCCACCCCGCGCGCGCTCAAGGCCGCGCCGATGCCGGCTATGCGCAGGGCTTCCGGACCCATGCTGGCGCCGCGATGGCCGGCGCCGATGTCGGTCGGCGCGCCGATCAGGGATACCGGCGGATAACGGGAACTCATCGGCGTATTTCCTGGCGGATTCGCGCGAATGATAGGTCGCGGGCCCGGAACCGGCAAAAACGCCCCTCGGAAGTAAGCATTTTCCTACGCCGCCGCGGGCAAACCGCCGACTGTTTCCCGCAGCGAACGGCGACATCCTGCCCGGGCTGGCACGTGCGCTACCGCCCAATTCCCCTGGGCAGGTCATCCAACGCACGAAAGGGGCCGCAGGGAAAGCGGCCCCGCCAGCCTCGTCTCTCTACTTTCGCCCTGCGGAACCTCAACCGCGCTTGCGATTGTCTTCCGCTTGCCGGCTGCGTTCTTCCTGGGTGCGCTGATCGCGCTTCTCGTCGCGGCGCTGGTCGCTTTCGCGCTTGTTGCCGTTGGGATTCGGTTTTCGATCGTCTTGGGCCACGGCCATTCTCCGGCGTTCGTGGTCGAGCCTAAAACGAATGCGGTGAGCGGGATGTGTGCGGCTTGCGCTATCCGTTCGGAAGGTGTTCATACCGAAGATGCATCGCGCGAGCCACAGACGCGAACCGCGTTCGACCTCATCGCATGAATATGGTGCCGGCACCCGGATTCGAACTGGGGACCTACCGCTTACAAGGCGGTTGCTCTACCGACTGAGCTATACCGGCATTTCGGTACGGCATGCGCCGCCGAGGACGCATTCTAGCGCGCGGCGTCAGCGCAGGCGCGCGCAGTCCAGGGCCGGCGATTGCGCGGCATCGGCTTCCTGGCGCAGGCGGGCGCGGTCGGCGTCGGCGCGGGCTTCGATATCCAGCCACGACGGCCCGGCCGCGGCGGTCTCCCCCACCGGCCGGATCTGCGCATCGAAGCCGGCGCCGCGCAAGGCGGCCTGGCGGCGTTGCGCGGTGTCCTGCGAACCGTAGCGGCCCAGGGCGATGCCGTTGGCATCGTCGCCGGTATTGATCAGCAAGAAATCGTCGAAGCCGGCGGCTTTGATCTTGTCGGCGGCGGCTTGGGCCAACTCGCGGCTCGCGAACGGCGGCAGCACGACGCTGTACGCGCGCGCCGGCGCTGCCGCCGCTTCGCGCGCGCGTACGCGCACGACCTGCGAACGCAAGCGCGTCTCGGCCGTGCGCATCGCGGCAACGTCGGCGAACGGGCCGAGACTGAAACATTGGTTCGGCGCCGCGGGCTCGGGCGGCGGCGTTTGCGCGGCGGACGCGACCGGAGCCACGGGCGCAGGCGCGGGTGCAGACGTCGCCAATGGTTTGGCTTCGGACAACAACTGCAGGCGCGGCACGCCGGGCGGCGTCGCGGCGGCAGCCGGCGCTGCGGCATCGGGGCGCAGCAACCACCACATCGCCACGCCCAGGTTGATGGCGATCAGCAGCACGATCAGGGCACGCGCGAACATGGCGGGTCCGGCAGGTTCGATGCGCTCCATTTTATTCGCCGCCGCCGCGATGCGCCCACTGCGCGAGACCGCGCAGCACCAAATGTGACGCAATTTGCGCTTGCGGCAGATGCGCGGCCAGCGCATCGGCGCCGCCGCCGTGCAGCAGCAGCCCTGGCATCGCGGCGCATTCGTCGCCAGCCTTCGCCAAACTGCGCTCGATCAGCGCCAGCGCCGCGCCTTCGCAACCCGAAGCGAGCGCGGCTTCCGTGTCGGCGGCGAATTCCGCGTACTCGCCGCCGATTTCCGGCAACTGGCGCGCGCGCTGGTGCAAGGCGGCGCGCATCAGCGCGGGCGACGGCGCGATCCGGCCGCCGCGATGCGCACCCGTTGCGTCGAGCAGATCGATCGTGAGTGCGGTGCCGACCCCGACCACCAGCCAGGCGCCGCCGCGCGCGCGCGCCGCGAGCAAGGCCAGGAACCGATCGACGCCAAGCTTGTCCGGATTCGCGTAGGCAATGCGTAATCCGTCGAACTCCGCCACGGTGCGCGCGACGACGATGCGCGCGAAACGCTTCGCCAGCGCGTCCTGCACCGCGGCCGTGGTCGGCGCCGAAGCGACGCTGGCCAGGTAGGCGACATCGCCGGCGTGCGGCAGCGCCGCTTCCACCGCCGCGGCGAAATCGCCTTCGGCATGCGCGATCGCGACGACGTCGCCCAGTTCGCCGTTCGACAACGGCGCGAGCTTCAGCCGGGTATTGCCCAGATCGAACAGCCAGCGCGTCATCGCGCGGTCTCCCGCGCCCTCACGCTGACTTCGCCGGAATGGAAAGCACGCTCGCCATCGGCCAAGCGTACCCGCAAGGCGCCGTCTGCAGCGATGCCCAACGCGACGCCTGCGTGCGCCGCATCGCCGATCAGCACCGACACGTTCTCGCCGCGCAGCGCATCGTAGGCTTCGTAGCGCGGCAGGAAAGGCATCAGACCCTCGGCATCGAAACGTTCGAAAGCGGCCAGCAACGAACCGATCAAAGCCGCGGCGATCGCATTGCGCGGCGGCGAATCGGCGCGGATCGAAACCAGATCGATCCAGGGTTGGCCGATACCTTCCGCGGCGGCGGCCGGCATGCGCACGTTGATGCCGAGCCCGATCACCGCCCGCACCGGCCCGGCGTGTTCGCCGCCGCCTTCGACCAGAATGCCGCCCAACTTGCGGCCTTCGGCCAACAGATCGTTCGGCCATTTCAAGCGCACGCCGCGATAACCGAGCGCATGCAGCGCATCGGCCGCCGCGACGCCGGCCACCAGGCTCAGCCCGCCCAGGCGCGCCAAGCCGCCGCCGAACTGACGCGACAGCGACAGATACAGGTTCGCCGCCAGCGGCGACGACCAGGCGCGGCCGCGGCGTCCGCGGCCGCCGCTTTGGCGTTCGGCCAACAGGATCGCCGTGCCTTGCGCGGGCGCAGGGCGGCGCAGCAATTCGGAATTGGTCGAGTCGATATGCCAGGCCGCTTCCAACGCTGCGATGCCCGCGCGTTGTGCGGGTTCGATGCCGGCGCGGATCGCTTCGGCATCCAACAGGTCCAAGGGTTGCGCCAGCGCGTAGCCACGCCCAGCCTGCGCGTCGATCGCCACGCCGGCTTCGCGCAACGCGCGGATCTTTTTCCAGATCGCCGCGCGGGTCAGTCCGGAAGCTTCGGCCAAGGCATCGCCGGAAACCGGGCCGGCGATCAGCCGCGCCAGCAATTCGCGCTCGTTCATCGCGCGCCCCGGCGGCGGAGCCAATGCAAAATGCGGGCGCGTTCCATCCGCGCTTCGCCGCCGGCGAACATCCTGATCAAGTTGTCCCGATAGGCCCACAGCAGGAACAGCGCCGCTGCGACGGCGAAGGCCCAGCGCGATCCGCTGGCGCCGTTCCACCACGCCAGCAACGGCAAGGCGATCGCCATCGCGGCCATCGCCAAGCCCAGATAACCGGTGGCCAGCAATACCCCGCCCCACACCAGCAATAGCGCCGGCAGCGCCCATGGCCACATCACCAGCAAGCCGCCGATCAGCGGTGCCGCGCCTTTACCGCCGCGGAAGCGATGCCAGATCGGCCAGGCGTGGCCCAACATGGCCATGAACGCGCAGCCGTAGCCCAGCCCTGCGACGTCGAAGACGCCTTCCGGCGCGCCGAAACGCCGCCCGCACCAGGCCGCCAGCGCGCCCTTGGCCACATCGATGGCTACCACGCCCAGGGCGAAAGGGATCCCCTGCGTGCGCAGGGCATTGCCGCCTCCGGCGTGGCCGGTCCCCACATCGCGGATGTCCACTCC
Organism: Luteimonas sp.; assembly: GCA_035250245.1. Taxonomy (GTDB): domain Bacteria; phylum Pseudomonadota; class Gammaproteobacteria; order Xanthomonadales; family Xanthomonadaceae; genus Luteimonas_C. The sequence goes on from DATFFH010000083.1 coordinate 12,908, forward strand.
GCGCAGCCGGCCCAAAATCACCCCTCCGGAGACCGAACCCAGCAAGTAGGCGGCCAACAGCGCCAACAATGGCAGTGCGTACGGCATGCGGCGATGAGCAACGGGCGGTCGCGCAGTCTGGCCGAAAGTCGGAAACGAATATGTTGCAACGCAACATGCAACCTTCTGCACCTGCCCCGCATCCAAGGTATAGTCCGCAATGCGAGCGGCCGCCTGCGGCGGTCCGTTTGCACCCCACAGGAAGCCTTCGTCATGGTCCGACTCAGTCTCGCATTGCTGCTTTTGTGCGTCTGCACGAGCGTCTCCGCGCGTGATGTCGGGCTGCAAAGCCCGAACGGCGAGTCGGGCACCTGCCCGGAAGTAGAGACGCAAGCCGTCGAAACGCCGGCACCGAAGACCCATGCCGGACATACGGCCGCGCGCGCCAAGCCCGCTGCGAAGCCCGCGCCGGCCGCACAAGGCGGTGGCGGCGGCGATACGACGACCCGCAGCCAAGGCCCGCGCTGGCACAGCTTCTTGCCGGGCATGTTCCGCTGACCGGCGGCCGCACGGCCGCCGCATGCGCAAATTCCTGCAACGTCTGCGGCCCGCGCCGCCCGAAGTCGATCCTGCGATTTGGGCATCGGTGCGCAAGGCCGTGCCTTGGGTCGCTGCCCTAGATCAGGCCCGCGCCGAACGTCTGCGTTCGTTGACCGCCCTATTCCTGCATCGCAAAGCGATCACGCCGCTCGCCGGCCTGGCTTTGGACGAATCGCAACGCGCGACCCTCGCCGCGCTGTGCTGTCTGCCGCTGCTCGAATTCGGCGCCGAAGGTTTGCGCGGCTGGTCGCAGTTGCTGGTGTATCCGGAAGCGTTCCGGGTCAACCGCAGCCACATCGACGCCGCGGGCGTGATGCACGAATGGGACGACGAGTTGATCGGCGAAGCCTGGGAAGCGGGTCCGGTGATTTTGTCATGGGCCGACATACAAGCCGACTTGGCCGAACCCGACGCCGGTTTCTGCGTGGCCGCGCACGAGATCGCGCACAAGCTCGACGCGCTCGACGGCGCGCTCGATGGCACCCCGCCGCTGCCGCGCGAATGGCAGCGGCGCTGGGCCCAGGATTTCCAGGCCGCCTACGATGCGTTGTGCCTGCAAGTGGAAAGCGGGCGCGAAACCGCGATCGACGAATACGCGGCCGAAGCGCCGGAGGAATTTTTCGCGGTCGCCAGCGAATACCATTTCTCCGCGCCCGATGTATTGCGCGAGGCGATGCCGGAAGTGGCCGATCATCTGGCGAAGTTCTACGGGCCCTCGCCGTTCGCGGCTACATAGCTTGCTCGGCTTTTGCTTTTCGTAGGAGCGGCTTTAGCCGCGAGCTTTTTTTCTAAAAATCATGGCGATATCGCGATTTGATAGAAAGAGCTCGCGGCTAAAGCCGCTCCTACGAAGAGCAGCGAGCGCTATAAGCCCGGCGGCAGCTTAATCTCGAACCGCGCGCCGCCCAGTTCCGCGGACGTGCTGACTTCCAATTCGCCGCGATAGCCGTGGACGATGTCCTGCACGATCGACAGGCCGATGCCGTGGCCCTGCACGCGCTCGTCGCCGCGCACGCCGCGCTGCAGGAGTTGGGCTACGTTCTCCGGCGCGATGCCCGGACCGTCGTCGTCCACCGCCAGCATCAGACCCGGACGGCGATTGGTGGTGGCCGGTCCGCGCTGCACGGTCAGCAGCACGCGCTTGCGCGCCCACTTGAACGCGTTCTCCAACAGGTTGCCCAGCAATTCCTGCAGATCGCCCGACTCGCCATGGAAGCGCGCTTGCGGATCGATGTCGAATTCGCAGATCACGCCCTTGCTGGAATAAATCTTCTCCAGGCCGCGCACGATCTGCTCGGCATGCGGCTCGATCTCCACGGGCGCTGCGAACAAGGTGTGGCCGCCCGACGCCGCGCGCGCCAACTGATAGGACACCAGGCCGTTCATGCGCCGCAACTGGATGTCCAATTCCTCGCGCAACTCGCCCGCGGGCGCGCCGTCGTCCAGGCGCGTGCGCAACACCGCCAGCGGCGTCTTCAGGCTGTGCGCCAAGTCGGCCAGGGTGTTGCGCTGGCGGTCGAGGTTCTCGCGCTCGCTTTCGATGAAGGCGTTGATGCTGTCGGTGAGCGGCTCCAGTTCGCGCGGATGGCGCTCGCTCATGCGCGTGGCCAGACCGCGCTGCACGCGCTTGAGTTCGGCGATCACGCGGCGCAGCGGCCACAGGCTCCAGCGCAGCACGACCAGCTGCAACAGCAGCAGCACGGCGCCGCCGATGCTCAGATAACCCCACAACGCACGCCGGAACACCGTGATCTGCGCCTGCACCTGGCGCGTGTCCTCCATCACGTAGATGGTGTACGGAAACTCGGCCGCGGTCGAACGCTCCGGCCAAACAAAACCCTTGCCGTAACGATAGACCTGGCCGGCTTCGCCGTTGATCTGGACGATGGGCAGCGGCCCGTCGAAGCTGGTTTCGCCTGGCGCCAGCATGCTCGGTTCCGGCAAGCGCGGGCCTTGCGCCGACATCGACGTCCACGGCGGCGCATCGGACAGCGCGACGGCGGCGTACAGGCCGCTGCCGGGACGGTCGAAACGCGGATCCGGCGGCAGATCAGGGGCGATGATGCCGCCTGCGATGTCGAAATCGGTGTCGGCGGCGTAGGCCAGGGCGAAGCTTTCCAGGCGCTGGCGCTGATTGCTCTCGGCGGTGTCGACGAAGGCGCGGTCCAGCGCATAGCCGGCCAGCGCCAGGAAGGCGATCAGGCCCAGGCTCGCGGCCAACAGCTGGCGCGCGGCGAGCGAGCGCGGGCGCCAGACTTCAGCCACGTTCGCGGTTCCGGAGAGAGAAGGTCATCGGCACGTCGTTAGCGTGCAGGAGGCGTGCGGCGATCGCAATGTCGTCGCAAACGTCTCGACACGAAATGTGCAGGCTCTTGTGGGAGGGGCTTCAGCCCCGACCAGGCTGTCGGCGATTGCTGTCGGGGCTGAAGCCCCTCCCGCAAGAGCAGAGGCCTCTCCCACGCAGGCGGCTGTCGCGCGCAGCGCTCAGCCTTCGTTGCTGCGCGCGATCGCGAAGCGGTAACCGCGGCCGCGCACGGTTTCGATCGGCTTCAGCGCGCCGTCCGGATCGAGCTTCTTGCGCAGGCGGCCGATGAAGACTTCCAGCACGTTCGAATCGCGGTCGAAATCCTGCTGGTAGATGTGCTCGGTCAGATCGGCCTTCGAGACCAGTTCGCCGGCGTGCATCATCAGGTATTCCAGCACTTTGTATTCGTAGCTGGTCAGATCGACGTTGGCGCCGTTGACGCTCACCGTCTGCGCGGCCAGATCAAGCGTGACCGGGCCGCATTCCAAAGTCGGCTTGCTCCAGCCCGCGGCGCGGCGCACCAGGGCGTTGATCCGCGCCAGCAGCTCCTCGACATGGAAAGGCTTGACCAGGTAGTCGTCGGCGCCGTGCTTGAGGCCTTCGACCTTGTCCTGCCAGCTGGAACGGGCGGTCAGGATCAGTACCGGAAATTGCTTGCCTTCGTCGCGCAGCGCCTTGATCAGCTCCATGCCCGACATCTTCGGCAAACCCAGATCGATGATGCCCACGTCGAACGGCACCTCGCGGCCCATGTACAGGCCTTCCTCGCCGTCTTGCGCGGCATCGACCGCGTAGCCTTCGCGCTTGAGGCGCGCAGCGAGGGTTTCGCGCAGCGGGGCTTCGTCTTCGACGAGCAGGATTCTCATCAGGGAACTCCAGAAGAGGGATCGGCCGGCCGCAGCCGGAGACAGTGCGTGGACGGCCTAGAGGTTGGGCTCGTCGTCGTCATCGCGGCGTGTACGCGCATCCGCGCCGCGGCCGCGTTGCGAGGGGTCGTCGACGTAGACGCGGACACGGCCTTGGCCATCGACCACCTTGACCCGATTGAGCTCGCGGCCATCGTACTGGAGCCGTTCGGCGCTGAGTACCTGACCGCGGGTTTCCCGTTCGATGCGGCGCACCGAGTCGGACAATTCCGAGCCGCGCCGATCGCGCTCGGCGTGGCCCTGTCCGCGCTCGCGCGGATCCTGCCCGCGTTCCCGCTGCGGGACCGCCTGCGCATGCGCCTGCTCCGCCACGCCCGAGGCGAGAACGGTCAGCAGTACCAGTAGCAGGGGACGGCACAACGACATCGCGGTTCTCTCGATTCCAGCAGGCGGCGACGGACCGGGGGTCCGTACGGGAAGTCGATTTTCGAAAGGCGGCGGTGAATCCGTCCTTAACTTTTGGGCCAGCGGCAGGCTGCGGTTCAGTCCTGGGGGCTCCTGCCGCGTCAGAACAGCTCGGCTACGCAGCAGCGCAGAGAGCCTCCCGCCGATTCGATGGCCCGCAGATCGACCGCGCGCACCGCAAAACCGGCGCCGGCCAGGATGGCGCGGTCGGCGGGCGCCAAGGCGTTTTCGGCCGCTGCGCTCATCCATACCGCGTCGCCGGACAGGGCGATGGCATTGCCGGCGAAAGCCAGGCGCTGGGCCGGGGACAGCCGCAGCGCATGCGGCGCGTACAGCTCGGCGATGGCCTCGGCGACGGCCGGATCGGCGAAACCGTCGTCGCAAACCAGGACCGCGCGCCCCGCCAGCACCGCCAGCACGACGTTGCTGTGGTATTCGCCGGGCGCCAGGTCGAACAGCAGCGTCGCCCGCAAACCGAAGGCTTCGTGCATCCGCCGCGCGCCTTCTTCGTCGCAGCGCTCGGAAAGGCCGCAGAAGCCCAGGCCGCGGGCGCGGTCGATTACCAGGGCCCCGGTCAGCTCGCAGGGATGCGGCTGCCGCGAAAGATCGGTTTCGGCGTAGCCCAGCACATCGCGGAACCAGCCGCGGATATCGTCGCGCTCGGCTTCGCGCTGGCGCACCGGATGGCGCATGCGGCCGACGATCAACCGTCCCGGCGCGGTGGCGAAGACGTTGTTGGGGAACAAGCCATCGGGCGCATCCGGATCGCCGGAGAAGCAGATCGTCGGCAGGCTGCGCGACAACGCGCGCTGCAGTTCGCGATGTTCCGCCGAAGCGCGCGCGGCGTCGAACGCTTCGACGCCGGCCATGTAGCGGTTGTCCTGCGCGGACTGTTCGGCGCGGGCGAAGCCGTCCGGCGCGACCAGGAATGCGGCTTTCGCCGTCGCTGGGCCGAAGTCCGGCGCGCAATTGCGGGCGAAGGCGAAGAATTCGTCCAGGTCGCGGGTGATCATCAGGCCGCGAACCGTGCGGGCTGCGAAGCGGCGGCGATGGCCTTTTCCAATAGCGACCAATCCGCACCGGGGCGGTGCGCGCCTTCGCTCAGGATCTGCCGGAACGCGCGGCCGCCGGGTTGGCCATGGAACAGGCCCAGCAGATGCCGCGTCATGTGCTTGAGCGCGACGCCGCGCGCCAATTGGGTTTCGACGTAAGGCCGTAGCGATCGCAACAGTTCCGCACGCAGGCGCAACTCGCCGCCGAACCAGGCGACGTCGAGCCGATGCAGCAGATAAGGATCGTGATACGCCGCGCGGCCCAGCATCGCACCGTCGACATGCGCCAGGTGTGCGGCGGCTTCGACCGCATCGACGATGCCGCCGTTGACCACCACCGCCAGCGCCGGCCGGTCGCGCTTCAACGCGTAGGCCCAGTCGTAGCGCAAAGGCGGCACTTCGCGGTTTTCCTTCGGCGACAGGCCCTTGAGCCAGGCGTTGCGCGCGTGCACGACGAAGGTGTTGCAGCCGGCTTGCGCGACCGTGTCGATGAAATGCAGGAAGCGGCCGTAATCGTGGTCGTCGTCCACGCCCAGACGGCATTTCACCGTCACCGGCACGTCGCAGGCGCCGATCATCGCCGCCACGCTGTCGGCGACCAGCGCAGGCTCGCGCATCAGGCAAGCGCCGAAACGTCCCGCTTGCACGCGATCGGACGGGCAACCGATGTTGAGATTGATTTCATCGAAACCGCGCTCGGCCCCGATCCGCGCCGCCTGCGCGAGCAAGTCCGGCTCGCTGCCGCCCAATTGCAGCGCCACCGGATGTTCGACCGGATCCATCGCAAGCAAGCGATCGCGATCGCCCAGCAGCACCGCGTTGGCGTGCACCATTTCGGTGTACAGCCGCGCGTGCGGTGCCAACAGGCGGTGGAACACGCGGCAATGCGTATCCGTCCAGTCCATCATCGGGGCGACGGACAATTTTATCTCGTTGCAATTCAATGGCTTACTCATAACCGGCGGCATAAAGTGCGTATGCCCTCGTGCGCATTGTAATTACCCGCGGTTTCGTCATTCTGCGGAAGCTCAGTGCGCGCATATGGCTACGCGAAAATGGCGAAGATAGTCGGCTCCAGTCGGCTCCCGGGCAGGTTCCGGCCGATGAAACAATCGTATGTTGGCGAGACCTTGCCGCGCCACGGAAAGTCGAACGAAAGCAGGCCATCGTGACCGAATGCCGGGCGATCTTCTCGGAGGCCGAAACGGTCCAAGCCGCGACCTTCGTCCGCCGGATCGATCCGTCTGTGCGCGATATTCGCGAGGCGCGAGGCGCGACCGATGGCTCGTCGTATCGAGATGCGCATCGCAAATCGACGATCGCCATGTCCTATGCGGGTTGGCCTTGCCGTTGAAAGGGGATATCCCCCGGCAGTGACGCATCGGGCGCACTGCGGCAACGCAGGAGTGATTGAGCATGGAACCGCTGTTCCGTCTGGTGTTGACGCGCCCTGCTATCGCGCAGGACCCGAAGAATCCCAGCATCCGCCTCTCGCAGAACACGCCCTATCAAGTCGCGCTATTGCGACTAACGGGCAGCGGCAACCGTCAGGGCCTCAAAGAACTGGCCAAGAAGTTCATCGAAACCGACGACTTCCTCGGGAGCCCATCCGACACGCCGCTCGCCGAACAGCTCGCCGCCTTCTCCGAAGCCCTCGATGACCTGGAGAACGAGGCCGAGGTGGACCCGAGCGACCTATCCCAAGTCATCAGGGATCATTTCGGCACCGAACCCGTCTCTCTGGTGAAAAAAGACGCTTTCGCCAGCGCATTGTCGCGTCTTCGCGACAGCATTACCGCCATCAAGCAACTTCCCGAAGAGCACCTCCGCCCTGTCGAAACGCTGACTGGACAACTGCGGACCTTGGAAGTCGTGATGAAGGCGGCCGATGACAAGACCTTCCCGGAAACGCCGGCGGCACTGCGCAGATATCGCCGCCGATCGGTTGAACTGCCGTCCAGGGAGCGCCTGCTTTCGATCTTGCGCCCAAGCCAGGAACAACGCGACAAAGTCCGCAAGGCGCGCGAAGACGCGCAGAGCGCGCACCTGAAATCTGTCGACACGCTCATCGAACGCCATCGGAACCTGACGGCCGCGCTCCAAGAACTCGCCACACTGGGCGGCGATGATTTCGAGAGCACCCAACCCCAACCTGCCAAGCAGCGCGATCCGATCAAGGGATTGGAAATCGAATCGATGCTGCGGTCGCGCGCGGGGTTCTCCGAAAAGCTGTCCGAATTGCAGCTGCGGCACTGGGAGCGGGTCTTGAATAACCCGCGCGAGAGCGGCGATCCTCGCACGATCACGCCATTGTCCCAGGACACCGGCGGCGACCGACTTCGGTCCCTGGCATTGGCGGGTAGCCCTGCGATCACCGCCGCTCAATTCCGCAAGGAAGGATTGCGCCTGACGGAAACGGCTGCTGGCAAACTCAGTCAGTCCACTCAGAAGGTGCTGAAAGAACGGGCTCTGGCACCCGGGCGCATGGGCATGGAGCGCATCGTCGCCGATCTGACGAAGGCGCGCGAAGCGACCCGGTCCGAACTGGCCAATACGCTGGGCCCCGTCGTCGAGCGCCGGTTCAAACGCGTGGGCGGCACGTTGGTGGCCATGAAGACCACGAAGGCATCCATGGTGGGTAGCGTGCTGAGCGGCATCGGTGTCCTGCCCGGCTTCTTCCCGTTCGGGGAAAGCGTCCCGGGCACGCGTGGCGAGGTCAAGCCCGCGGGCGTTGCGGACCTGCTTATGGTGCGCCAGCAGCTGATCGGCTACGAAGGGGCCGATATCGCCCACATCGAGAATGTGCTCAAGGGCGAGCGCAAGGAACGCGAACACACCACCAAGAAACAGACCGAGGAAATCACCTTCCTGGAAACGGAGGTGTCGACTTCGCAGGAACGCGAGCTCGAAACGACCGACCGGTTCGAGATGACCCGGGAAAGCAGCGAAACGATCAAGGAAGATGCCTCTCTGAAAGCGGGGCTCACGGTCTCGGGCAAATACGGCCCGACGGTCGAATTCACCGCCAGCGCCGAAGGCTCGCTCTCGCGCTCCAAAGAGGAAGCGACCAAGTCCGCATCGAGCTTCTCCCAGGACGTCACCCAGCGCAGCTCCAACAAGATCAGCGAGCGCGTGCTGAAGCGGACGACGCTCCGCATCACCCACGAGGTCACGGAGAAAAACAGCCACATCCTGGACAACACCGGCGGTACCGGCCACATCTCCGGCGTCTATCAATGGGTGAACAAGGTCTACCAGGCTCAGATGTTCAACTACGGCCTGCGCACCATGTTCGACTTCATGGTGCCCGAGCCCGCGGCCTATCTGATCAAGGCCATGCAGTCGGCCCACGAAAGCGCCGTGGAGCTGGAAAAACCCGAGGAATTCACCCTCACGCCCGAGCAGATCACCGAAACCAACTACGGCGACTGGGTGAACGCCTATTCGGCGACCGATGTGTCCCCGCCGCCGGAGATGTATCGCACGGTGGCCGCGGACTTCAAGGCCAACGACGAAGAGCCACCCACGATGATGAACCACTCCGGGCAGATCGCCATAGAAGACGGCTACGAGGCGATCAAAGCGTATCTCGGCACGCTGGTCTTCTACTGGGAGCAGAATTGGGCGCTGTTCGCGGTGGTCGGCGACAACTTCCGCCAGATCAGCATGGACGACGACATGACCTATACGACCATGCAGACGCTGACGCTCTCCAACGAAACGGGCAGCGTGCCGTTCGCGATCATCACCAATCGCGTGGCCAATGTGGGGCTTACGATCGAGGTGAAGTGCCAGCGCACGGAGCTCGCGATGAGCAAGTGGCGGGCGGACACCCACGCCAAGCTGCTGAGCGCCTACCGGGCGCGCCTGTCCGAATACGAAGAGAAGCTGGCCAACATCGAAGTGCAGGCGGGCGTGGCGATCAAGGGCGCCAACCCGGCGTTGAACCTGGAGCGCATGAAGGACGAACTGAAGAAGGACTGCATCAGCATCCTGACCGACCAGCATTACGATCTGTTCGATGCGATCGAGAGCGCGCCGAGCACCGGAAGGCCCCAGATCGACGTATCCGAGGCGGCCAAGGAAGGGGCGTACGTCCGCTTCTTCGAACAGGCCTTCGAGTGGGAGCACCTGACTTGGATCACCTATCCTTATTTCTGGGGCCGTAAGAGCGAGTGGGAGGATCGCATCGCGTTCGACGATCCCGATCCGCTTTTCACCCAATTCCTCAAAGCAGGTTACGCACGCGTGTCGGTGCCGGCACGGCCCGGATTCGAAGGCGCCATCGACCACTTCATGACCTATGGCGAGTTGTGGGAAGGCGGCCCGCTTCCCACCATCAGCAGCCCCTTGTATCTGCCCATTGCCGACGAAATCGCCGAGCGTCTGGACCGTCCGGGCGACGAGATCGCGCAAGGCGAGCCTTGGACCGTGCGCATCCCGACCAATCTGGTGCATCTGCGCCCGGATGATCGGCTGCCCAAATGGGAGCAGAACGAAGAGGGCGAGTGGGTCGAGGTTGAGACGCTCTAGGATGCAGCGTCATGGCCGGGATCAAACCCTATGAGGCGGCGCGCGATGCCGCCAAACAACGGCTGGCTGCGCTGCTGTTGGGCGGGAAAGCGGGCGCAGGCGAAATCGCCACCGCCCGCCTGGCGGTAGAGATCATGGAACGGGAACTGAAAAGTCCCGGCTCGGTTCTTGTTTACGACAAGCTCCCGCCCGACAAGCAGGGGTTCAAGGGCGCGGACCGCTGGCGCATCGATGCGCAGAAGAAAGCGGTGTTGCAACTGGATCCGCAATTCCTGTCGCCAACCGATCGGCAGACCAAAGCCCGGGAGTATTTCGATCTGGGCCAACGCATCGTGAGCGAACAACGCGTGCGCCAACAGGCGGTGGTCGATCGGAAAAACGGCAAGAGCTACCTGATCCACGGAGAGCTTCCAATCGTCCGCGAAGTCATGACACTTTTGGCGAGCGAGCTGACCAGTTGGTTCAAAGCTCAGCCTAATTCCAAGGCCGCCATGTCCATGAGCGCGCAAGCCGGGCTTGCGACCATGCTCGCCGAGCGGCCGGATCTGGTGATGTTGGTGCGTATCGCCCAGAGCGCACCCTTGGACAGCGAAGTGAGGGATGTGCCGGTAGACCGCCCTGCGGCGGTCGAAGCGATCGAGCTGGCCATCGCCTTCATTCCCATCGTCGGCAACGCGGTGGCGGCTTATGAGGCCTATGCGGGCCGGGATTTGTTCGGTTATGCCTTGACCGACATCGAACGCGGCATCCTGGGAGCGAGCGTGCTGCTGCCCATGGCGGGCCGATTGGTGAAGGGCGGACGCGTGCTTTATACCGAGGCGCGCCTGGTGCAGCTTTACGGGCGCGATGCGGCCGCATGGTCCAAGGTCGTCAAGGCCAGCGGGCGGGCCGAAACCGCATCGACCTTCAAGGCCATCCGCGATGTGGAGGCCGCGGGCAACGAGTTGCGCGCCCAGACCAAGATCCTCGGCCAAGTCGCGACCGATGCGGCGCCGGCGATGAAGGAAGTGATCAAGGGGTCGAGTTCGGCATCGTCCGCCATCGATGCGGAGATCGCCAAGCTCCTGACAGACCTGCAGTCCGCTAGCGCCGCCATGAAGTCGCTGGACGCGCCCGCTATCCGCCGCTGCGTCGGCAAAGGCCCCAATGTCGATCACCTGAAGGGTCAACTGCTCGAAGAACTGCTCGAAAGCAAGGTTCTGCCGTGGCTGCGCGAGCGCGCGGGCTCGTTCGCGCTGGGCGTCCAGGTGCCCGCCGGGAAGAAACTCGAATTCATCCCCGGACACATGATCCGCGACGTCAAGGGCCGGCAGATCACGGACGGCATCCTGGCCTATCGAGATGCCGGCAAGCTTCAGATCGTGGCCGTATTCGAGGCCAAAGCCGGCAAGCGTGCGGCGCGCGAGCTGAGCAAGGCCTCCGGCTCGCTGGGCTCGTTGACCAAAGACGAGCTCGCGGAACTTCGCGCCTATGCGCGGGACATCATCTTCGACCGCCGCATCGAAGCCGCCCGCAACGGCAAGCGGTATCGCGGGAAACTCAGCGACATCATGCGCGAGATATCCCTGTCCGAATCGGGCGGGCAGGTGCGGCGCGATGTCGAGCGCCTCGCCCAGGCCGGCGGCTCGTCGGCGCTCAATATCGGATCGGAAGTCATCCCGGTCAGCATTTCGCCCCAGAAGACCAAGTTCTTTGGAATCGTGCCCAAGAACGCCTCGGTCAACACGATCGAGGCGCAGCTCAAAAAAGAGAAGTTCAACTACGAAATGATCGCGATCGAACTCAAAGACAGCGAACTCAAATCGTTGGCCGAGAAAATGAAGCCACTCGCCGAGAAGCTGTCGGCGCCGAGCCTCTGAAAGTATCCGGCCGGCCAAAGCATCGTCATCGGGCGCCATACCAGACTCCACTGCGGGACGATCTCCGAAAGGTTCGTCCGCGAACCGTAAAAGCCGCAGCCGTTCGGCCTGCAAAGCCGTCCATTAGCGCCGCCGACGGAACGCTCCAGACCGTCTGGACGGTTGAATACCGACCGTCCGGACGGTACCGTCTCGCCATGAGTACAGCCGCCGACAAATCGCAGGACGCCCTGCTCGACGCCGCCGTCGCGGTGGTCGGGCGCCAGGGCATCGCCAACCTCACCCTCGAAGCCGTGGCCGCCGAAGCGGGCATGAGCAAGGGCGGCTTGCTGCACCACTTCCCAAGCAAGGATCGTTTGGTCGAAGCCCTGGTGCTGCGCACCGCGGAGAACTCGCGACGCTATTACCTGCAAGCCTACGAGCGCACGCCCGAAGGCCCCGGCCGCATGGTGCGCGCCCTGCTCGACCACTGCCTGTCCGACGCCGAGGGCTGGACCGAGGAATTGCAGCGCAATTCGTCGGCGGTGTTCGCCGCGCTGGCGCAAAACCCGAAACTGATCGAACCGATGCGCGCGGTGTACAGCGACCTGCAACGCTGCGCCGGCGACGACGGCCTGCCGCCGGGCGTGGGCGAAGCGATGATCGCGGCGATCGACGGCCTGTGGCTGTACTGGGTGCTGGGCCTGGTCGACGTCAACCAGGCGTTGGTCGTCAAAGTGCGCATCGCGCTGGAAAGCATGCTGGCCCAGGTCGCGCCCGACGCCCCGCCGCGCAAACCGGCCAAACGCGCAAGGAAACGCGCCAGCAGCGGCTGATCGCTTCCGCACAAAAACGAATACCCGCAGGACGCACACCGTGGCGTTCCGGGTAGCGCTCCCTCCTTCCCCAAGGATCCGCCATGAACCGCCGTCATCAGATCGCTTCCGTCGTCCTGCTCGCCGCGGTCGCGGCGCTCGGGCTGGGCCTCGGAATTTGGAAATACGCCTCGCTGCGCGCCGCCGAAGCGGCTGCCGCGAACCAGCCCGAACCCGCTGAGACCGTGCTCGCCGCGGTCGCCAGGTCCAGCCGGCACCAGCAAAGCGCCACCGCGATCGGCACCGTGATCGCGCTGCGTTCGGTGACCCTGCGCAACGAAGTCGCAGGCACCGTCGATCGCGTCGCGCTGAAGCCCGGCGCGGTGGTCGAAGCCGGCGCCGTGCTGGTGGCGCTGGACGTGTCGGTCGAACAGGCCGAACTCAAAGCGCTGCAGGCGCAAGCGCAATTGGCGCAAACCGTGCTCGACCGCGTGCAGCGCATGAACCGCCAGCAGGCGATTTCCGACATGGAACTGGACCGCGCCCGCGCCGAACGCGACGTCGCCCTGGCGCAGACCGCGCGCACCCGCGCCGTGATCGCGCGCAAGACCATCCGTGCGCCGTTCCGCGCGCGGGTCGGCATCGCCGACGTGCATCCCGGCCAATTCCTCGACGAAGGCACGGTGCTGACCACGCTGCAGGGCGTCGATGAAGACGCCTACGTCGATTTCGCCGTCGCCCAGCACGTCGCCGCGCAGCTCGCGACCGGCGCCAAAGTGGATGTGACCGCGGACGGCACCGACGCCGTGGCGGCCGACATCGTCGCCGTCGATGCGCGCATCGATCCCGCCACGCGCAACGCCATGGTCCGCGCCCGCGTCGCCGATTCCAGCGATGCGTTCGCGCCCGGCGCGTCTGTGCGGGTGAAAGTGGCGGTGGGGCCATCGCGCCCGGCCGTCGCGGTGCCGGTGAGCGCCCTGCGCAAGGGCCCGGCCGGCGATCACGTGTTCGTGCTGGCCGCCGACCGCGAAGGCAAGATGCGGGCCCAGCTGCGCGCCGTGCGCGTCGGCGCCACGCGCGCGCAGGAAGTGGTGATCGAACGCGGCCTGGCACCGGGCGAACGCGTTGCCGCCTCCGGCGCGTTCAAGCTGCAGGACGCGATGCTGGTCGCGGTCGCCGATCCGCCTTCGCGCCGCACCGCCGGCGTCCGCTGATCCCTCAAGACGACATTGGGACACACGACCATGCGCTCCTTCACCGACATCTTCATCCGGCATCCGGTTTTGGCGATCGTCGTCAACCTGATCCTGGTCCTGGCCGGCTGGCGCGCCCTTTCCGCGCTGCCGCTGCAGCAGTATCCGCAGATCGAAAGCTCGTCCGTGGTGATCAACACCGTCTATTACGGTGCCAGCGCCGAAACCGTGCGCGGCTTCCTGACCACGCCGATCGAACGCGCGGTGTCGGCGATCGGCGGCGTTGATTACGTCGAATCCACCAGCCGCGCCGGCATCAGCACGGTGACCGTGCGGATGAAGCTCAATCACGACAGCACCAAAGCGCTGGCCGAAGTCACCGCGCGCCTGCAGCAGGTGCGTTCCGAACTGCCGGGCGAAGCCGAGCCGCCGGTGGTGGAAGTGCAGCGCGCCGACCGACCTTACGCCACGTTCTATCTGAGCTTCTCGTCGAACCAGCGCGAATTGCCGGCGATCACCGATTGGCTGTCGCGCACGCTGCAGCCGCAACTCGCGACGCTGGCGGGCGTGCAGCGCGTCACGGTCGAGGGCGGGCGTCCGCTGGCGATGCGGGTGTGGATCGATCCCGACCGCCTGGCCGCGCTGAACCTGTCGCCGGGCGACGTGCACTACGCCCTGCAGCGCAACAACTATCTGGCCGCGGTTGGACAGACCAAGGGCGATCAGGTCCAGATCAACCTGCTCGCCGACACCGATCTGCGTTCGACCGAAGAATTCAGCAATCTGATCGTGGCCGAGCGCAACGGCGCGATCGTGCGCCTGTCCGACGTGGCGCGGGTGGAACTCGGCGCTGAAGAAGCCGAATTGAACGGCAAGTTCAATCGCGACGACGCGGTCTACCTGGGCGTGTGGCCGCTGATCGGCTCCAACGAGATCGAGATCGCGCACCGGCTCAAGGCCGAGATGGAACGCATCCGCCCGACGCTGCCCAAAGACATCGACATGCAGATGGCCTACGACGGCACCATGTTCATGGAAGCGGCGCTGAAGGAAGTCACCAAGACCCTGACCGAGACGATCCTGATCGTGGCGGTGGTGGTGTTCCTGTTCATGGGCTCGATCCGCACCGCGCTGGTGCCGTTGATCGCGATGCCGGTGTCGCTGCTGGGCGCCGCGCTGGCGATGTACGCGCTCGGCTTCAGCCTGAATCTGCTGACCATGCTGGCGATCGTGCTGTCGGTGGGCCTGGTGGTGGACGATGCGATCGTGGTGGTGGAGAACGTCGAGCGCCACGTCCGCGAAGGCCGCTCGCGGATCGAAGCCGCTTTGATCGGCGCGCGCGAACTGATCGGGCCGATCATCGCGATGACCATCACCCTGGCCGTCGTCTACGCGCCGATCGGCTTCCAGGGTGGCCTGACCGGCGCGCTGTTCCTGGAATTCGCCATCACCCTGGCGGTGGCGGTGATCGTGTCGGGCGTGGTCGCGGTGACGCTGTCGCCGGTGATGAGCTCGCGTTTCGTGCATGCGCACGGACACGAAGGCAAGCTGACCGTCTGGGTCAACCGCGCTTTCGAAGCGGTGCGCGACCGTTACGTGCGCCTGCTCGACATCGCGCTGGGCATGCGTTGGGCGATCGTCGGCGCGTCCCTGATCGTCACGCTGGCGGCTTGGCCGCTGTACACCTACTCGCGGCAGGAACTGGCGCCGGTCGAAGACCAGAGCCACATCAGTCTGTTCTTCGAAGCTTCGCCGGACTCCACTCTGGCCGCGGTCAACCGCGAAACGCTCAAGGTCGAGCAGGCGCTGGCGCAATTCCCGGAATCGAAGAGCATGTGGGCGCTGATCGCGGCCTGGGGCGGCTTCGGCGGCATGGACGCCAAGCACTGGCACGAACGCGGCCGTTCCACCGAAGACATGTACGGCGAAGTCTACGCCGCGGTATCGCAAGTGCCCGGATTGCGCGTGTTCCCGCGCCTGGATCCGCCGCTGCCGACGCCCGGCCAGTACGACGTGGAACTGGTGCTGCAGAGCGATGCGCCGCCGGAACAGATGCTGGAAACGGTCGGTAAGGTACTGGACGCGGGCTGGAAGAGCGGCAAGTTCCTGTACGTGGACACCGACCTGAAAATCGACCTGCCGCAGGCGCGGGTGACCATCGATCGCGAACGCGTCGCCGACCTGGGCCTGGATTTGGCCGGCGTCGGCCAGGAACTCGGCACCCTGCTCGGCGGCGGCTACGTCAACCGCTTCAATTATTTCGATCGCAGTTACAAGGTGATCCCGCAGATCGGCGAGGAGAACCGCGCCACGGTCGATCCGCTGCTGGACCTGAAGATCAAGACGCCGGACGGCCGCATGGTGCCGGTGTCCACCTTCACCCGCATCGAAACCGGTACCGCCCCGCGCGCGCTGAATCGCTTCCAGCAACGCAATGCGGTGCGCGTGTTCGGCGGCGTCAATCCCGGCGTGACCAAGGCCGAAGGCCTGCGCGTGCTGGAAGAAGCGGCGGCCAAGGCCTCGGGGCCCGGCATGCTGCTGGACCATGCCGGCGAATCGCGCCAGATCCGCCGCGAAGGCGCCGCGCTCACCGTGACCTTGGCTTTCTCGATCGTGCTGATCTATTTGGTGCTGGCCGCGCAGTTCCACAGCTTCCGCGATCCGCTGATCGTGCTGCTCGGTTCGGTGCCGCTGGCGATCTCCGGCGCCCTGCTGTTCGGCTTCCTGGACCTGACCACGATCAACATCTATTCGCAGGTGGGCCTGATCACGCTGGTCGGATTGATCGCGAAGGGCGGCATCCTGATCGTGCAGTTCGCCAACCAGCGCCAGGCGGCCGGATTGAGCAGGCTGGATGCCCTGCGCGACGCGGCGGCCACGCGCCTGCGTCCGGTGCTGATGACCACCGCGGCGATGGTGTTCGGCATGCTGCCGCTGGTGATGGCCACCGGCCCCGGCGCCAAGGCGCGCAACAGCATCGGCATCATCCTGGTCGCGGGCATGATCGTCGGCACCTTGTTCACGCTGTTCGTGGTGCCGGTGTTCTATTCGCTGTTGGCTTCCGAGCACAAGCCGGAAACCGAAGAAGAGCCGGTCGCACTGCCGGTTTCGCACGCCGCGGCTTAATCGGTGCGGCACGTTCACGCAGATGCGCGAGCGGCCCGTACGAAACACCGATGCCTTCGTCCCCCACGAAGGCATCGCGCGATGCGCAATGTAATTTCCGAAGCTCACTAAAATCTGCATTTTCCTGTTATAAAAGAATCTCGAACGCGCGCTTCGAATGAGGGCGAAGCATCGGCGGAAACGGCGCGTTCGGTGCATGCAGGTTATGTGACCTGCATCGCATTTAGGAAGCAAGCCGAACTTTCTAAAAGAAAGTTTCGCTTGACCGTTAACGCCGAACGCGCACGTTGCGCCGGAGGCTGCCGTATGCACGGGGGGCTTTATGGCCGACGGCGCCGAACCGTGCATTCTCGTGGTCGAAGACGACCCCGGAATGCGCGAAAACATCCTCATACCGGGCTTGCAGGACGCCGGTTTCATCGCAGTAGGCGCGGGCAGTGCCGCCGAGACCTACCGCAAGATGCTCACGCACGATTTCGCCTTGTTCGTGCTCGACATCGGCTTGCCCGACGAAGACGGCCTGAGCCTGGCCAAGCATCTGCGCACGCTGACCGATGCCGGCATCGTGATGCTGACCGGTCGCGGCCGTAAAGCCGACCGGATACGCGGCCTGGAAGAAGGCGCCGACGCTTACGTGACCAAGCCGGTCGACATCGACGTGCTGGCCGCCACCTTGCGCAGTCTGCTTAGGCGATTGCCGAAAAGCGCCAAGGCCGCACTGCGCACTTGGCGACTGGATGTGGACAATTGGAATCTGGCCTCGCCCGCGGGCAGGCAGGTGCGCTTGACCCATCCGGAGCGGCTGGTCGTCAGTTTGCTCGCCCAATCGCCCGGCGAAACCGTGGCCCGCGAAGCGATCATTTCCCGGCTGACCCGCGACATCCACGGTTTCGATCCGCACCGGCTGGAAATGCTGATCCACCGCTTGCGGCGCAAGGTCTTGTCCGCGACCAACGAACCGTTGCCGCTGAATGCCGTGCGCGGCGTGGGCTACGTGTTGCTGCCGGCCTGATAGCAAGCATCGTTCAGCCGTTTGCGGCGAGTTCGCCGACCGCTTTCAGCCGGTAAGTATTGCGGCCCGCTTTCTTGGCTTCGTACAAGGCCGAATCAGCGGCGGCCGTCAGCGTCCCGGCATCGGTCGGCAGGCTCGAATAAGCGATGCCGACGCTGGTCGTGACCGTCAGTGTCTTGCCTTCCGCCGCCACCGGATGGCGCATCGCTTCGAGCAGTTTTCGCGCGACCGTTTCCGCAGCCGCGGGCAAAGCCGCATCCTCGATCAGCACCACGAATTCGTCGCCGCCCAATCGCGCCACCAGATCCGTGGCGCGAACGCTATCGAGCAGGCGGCGCGCGAACGCGCGCAGGATCTCGTCGCCCGCGGCGTGCCCGTGCTCGTCGTTGATCCGCTTGAAATGGTCGACGTCCAGGTACATCAGCGCGACCGGAAGCTCGTGCCGGTCCAGACGCATCAGCGCCAGTCTCAGACGCTCGTCGAATTGGCGCCGGTTGGCCACGCCGGTGAGCGCGTCGACGCGGGCCATTCGCTCCAATTCCAAACGGCTCTCGGCCAGCGCCTGCTCGACCGCCACTCGCCGGCTCACGTTGCGCCCGGCATAGATGATGTCCATTTCGCCGGGCCGGTCTGCGCTGGGAATGGGCCGGGTCACCGCTTCCACCCACAGGTAATGGCCCTCCTTGTGTCGGACCCGGTAGATGGCGGTTTGCGGTTCGCCCGTCGCGATGACTTCGGCCATGGCTTCCAATTGCATTTCGCGATCGTCGGGGTGCACCAAGCTCCAACGTGATCCGAGCATTTCCGCCGGCTCCCATCCCATCATGTCCTTGGCCGAAGGCGAAACGTAGAGGCGTTCGCCGTCGGCGCGCATCCGCACCACCACGTCGTGCGAATAGTCGGCGAGCATGCGGTAGCGATGCTCGCTTTCGCGCACCCGGGTCGTCAGCCGCTTGCGTTCGGCCATCGCCAAGGCGACCGGTATCGTCATCAGACAGCCGCCGGCGATGTATATCTGCAGCAGCGCGATGCGTCCGGACAGGCCGATGTCCTGCACCAGCCACAGCGGCCCGCGCCCCATGCTGGTGGCGACGGTGCCGATGACCGCGAGCAGGATCACGCCGACCGCCACGCCGGGAAAACGATGGCGGAACGCGCCCAGCAGGAGCGGCGGATAGACCATGAACAGGAACGGATAGTCGGAGAAGAAGACGGCGAGGCCGACGACGGCGACCAGCGTCATGCTGATGATGAAGCTCCAACGCCTTTCGGTCGGGGCGACGATGCCCAACCCTTCGCGCTGGAACACCAGCGTGGAGGTGGCCATGATCACCATGCCGACGACGTGCGCCGCGTACCAAGCGACGAAATTCCCGAGGAAAGAAGCGCCGTGCATGATCGACGTGGCCGATGCCGCGAGCACGCCCGAAATCGCGCAGGCCGCGAGCGTGCTGCCGGTGGCGATGCCGCCCAGGCTGATCCAGCGTTTGGGATCGCCAACGTCGGGAACCAGGCGGCGCACGCCGCCGGCCACGATCAGGACTTCGATCAGATTGCAGGCGCTCATCAAGCCCGCGTAAGGCATCTGCCTCCCGGCGAGAAGCTGCGCGGCCAGATCGGCGGCCAGCCCGCAAACTACGTAGCCCGGCCATAGACGCGTGGGCTTGGACAACAGCCATCCGGTGAAGATGCCGTTGCCGATCCATATCGCGGCGAGTTCGCCCGGACCGCGCGCCAAGGTCAGCGACAGCCACGCCGTAACGCCGACCAGCAGCGCCATGACCAACCGATCGATCCACAGCCGTTGCGGTGAAAGGGTGGATGTGTCCACGCCGACCTCTTCCTGGAGGGTTGCGCCCGATCTTAGCCGAAGGCATGTCGTCGCCAGGTCCTCGCTGACTCTGCCGCACGTTCGGCGTCAGCGAGGCATCCGCGGATGAGCGACAATAGGCTCATCGCGCGCCGTCGCATCATCTCGGGAGTGGACATGGCGGGTTCCGACAGCCGTTTTTCCGGCAAGACCATCGCGATCACCGGCGGTTTCGGCGCGCTGGGCCGGGTGGTGGCGCAAACGTCGCGTGAAGCCGGGGCGCGCGTGGCGCTGATCGATCGCGGTCCGCAACCGGAGGGGATTCCCGCGGATCTGGCCGTGGGCGATGTCGATCTGGCCAATTTCGCTGCGGCCGAGCGCGCGTTCGCGAAGATCGGCGAAGCGTTCGGTCGCATCGACGCCTTGTTCAACATCGCCGGCGCGTTCGAATGGAGCCCGGTCGCCGATGCGGGCGCGGACATATGGGAAAACCTGTTCCGCGCCAATGTGCTGACCGCGGTCGCCGCCAGCAAAGCGGCGCTGCCTTTCATGCCATCGGGCGCGTCGATCGTGAATATCGGCGCCGCCACGGCCACGGCGCGCGCAGCCAAGGGCATGGCACCCTACACCGCTTCGAAGTCCGGCGTGCTGCGTTTCACCGAAAGCCTGGCTGACGAGCTCAAGCCGCGCGGGATTCGCGTGAATGCGGTGTCGCCGACCACGATCGATACGCCGCGCAATCGGGCCGACATGCCGAAAGCCGACACCAGCGATTGGGTGCCGCCGGAGCGGCTGGCGCAGGTGTTGTTGTATTTGGCTTCCGATGAAGCGGCGTCGGTGACGGGGGCTAATTTGCGGGTTGGGGCTTAAGGATCAGATTGCGCGCGCAGACTTGATCTGTCGCGGTCAGCGCTTTTTTAGGGGGCCTGCGTGGAGATTTCCGCTACCGTCAAGAACTCCCGAACGGGCCATGAAGCTTCGGTCCGCACCGGCGACAACGCGCAGTACCTGGCCGTGCCCGTCAAGCCCTCCGGTCAAGGATCGGCGATCAACGGCGGAGAGTTCCTGCTTTTGGCGTTGGCCACCTGCTATTGCAACGATCTCTATCGCGAAGCCGCGCGCCTGGATGTGCCGGTCGACGGCGTCGAGGTGGAAGCTACGGCCACGTTTCCGGGAATCGGTTTGGCGGCCGAAGATATCCGCTACAGCGTTCGTGTTTTTTCGTCCGCACCGCCATCGGCCGTGGCGGACTTGATCCGGCAGACGGACGCGGTGGCGGAGGTGCATAACACGGTCCGCAATGGGGTTCCCGTGCGGTTGGCTATGGAGCCGACGTCCTAGCTAACGAGAATGCTGTCCAACCATTCAATCAGGCGTTGAATCCATGATGCGGGAATCCCTCCTTATCGTCGCATTACTCGCGTTCTTCAGCCCTGCCGCCTTCGCCTCGCAGACCGTCTGCGTGTTCGAGGCCGACCCATCGGCTCACTATTACGAAGTGGAGTTCATCGGCGATGGCGATGCGAAGCCCGTGATCGTCTTCAGCTCGACGGATTTCGGTGCCGGCAAACGCTTCACGCTGAGCGTGGAACATTACGTGCTCAAGCATTTCGACCCCAAAGCGGGCTCGGTCGACTTGGAATTCCACAATCCAGGCGACGTCACTCCGTCTCCGTCTTTCGGCCTGGTTGGCAGCGAGGGTCGGGCCAGGCTCAAGACCGGCTCGATGATCATCGACGGCGAATTCAAGTGCGGTAACTGAGGGGATCGTTGGGCGGAACCGCCGCAGGCGTTTCCGCCGGATTTGGGCTGACGATCGCACCGATGGCGGAATCCGCTGCGCGGGTTCCGCCCTACGTCGCGTGCCGCGGCATAACGATATGCCGCTTTGTGCTTTTTCTTGGGCACAAGCCGGCCTTACCGTGACCACCCGCCCCTCCAGCGCCGGTGCGCACGATGTCCTCCGCCGTCCCATCGCCTTCGCCGCTGCCGTTTTCCGAAGAGGAAGCGGACCTGCTGGCGCGGCTGACCGAGCGGCTGGACAGCGAGCGGCTGTGGTGGCTGTCCGGTTACGCGGCCGGGCTGGCCCGGGCCGATCGTAGCCAGCCGCGCACATTGCAGGCGGTGCCGGCGGCGGCGCCCGAACCCGCGGCGCAGCCGCTGACCATCGTCTACGGCAGCCAGACCGGCAACGCCCAGCGCGTCGCCGAAAGCCTGGCGCAGCGCGCGCAGGACGCCGGCCTGCCCGTGCGCCTATTGCGCGCCGATGCGTACCCGCTGCGCGAGCTGAAGCAGGAACGCCATCTGTATCTGGTGATCAGCACCCAGGGCGACGGCGACCCGCCGGACGACGCCCGCGGCCTGGTCGAATTCATCGCCGGCCGGCGCGCGCCCGAACTCAAGCAGCTCAAATACGCCGTATTGGCGCTGGGCGATTCCAGCTATCCGCAGTTCTGCGTCGTCGGCCGCGCCTTGGACGAACGCCTGGCTGCGCTCGGCGCGACGCGCTTGTTCGATCGCGGCGAAGCGGATTTGGATATCGACACCGTCGCCGCGCCGTGGACGCAGCGTGCGCTGGACGCGGCCGCCGAAGCGCACAAAACGCAAACGCCCTCGGCGACGGTCACGCCGCTGCGAACCACTGCCCACGTCGGCGCCAGCCGCGAAAAGCCTTTCGCGGCCGAAGTTCTGGCCAACCAGCGCATCGCGCTCGGCGGCAAGGACGTGCGCCATATCGAATTGTCGCTGGCCGATTCCGGATTGCGCTATGAACCGGGCGACGCGCTGGGCCTGTGGCCGCGCAATCCGCCGGCGCTGGTATCGGCCGTGCTCGAAACGCTCTCGCTGGACGGGGACGAAACCTTGACTGTCGCCGGCCAAACGCTGCCGCTGCGCGATTGGTTGTCCGAGAAACGCGAACTGACCAAGCTGGCAAGGCCCTTCGTCGCCCGTCACGCCGAACGCACCGGCGATGCCGGCCTGCAAGCTTTGTTGGCGCCCGAAAACGCCGGCACGCTCGGCCATTGGCTGGAAGGCCGGCAAGTGATCGATCTGCTGCGCACGCAACCCGCCGCGTGGTCGGCCGAAGCTCTGGTCGAAGCGATGCGGCCGCTGTTGCCGCGTTTGTATTCGATCGCCTCCAGCCAGAAAACGGTAGGCGACGAAGCGCATCTGACCGTCGCGCACGTGGAATACGTCGCGGCCGACGGCAGCGCACGCTGGGGCGCGGCCTCGCATCTTCTGGCGGGCAGCGGCGAAGGCGAGCGGTTGCCGGTCTACATCGAACGCAACGAACGCTTCCGCCTGCCCGCCGACGCCGCACGCGACATCGTCATGATCGGCCCCGGCACCGGCGTCGCTCCCTTCCGCGGCTTCGTGCAGGAACGCGCGGCGGTCGGCGCAGCCGGCCGGAATTGGCTGTTCTTCGGCAACACCCGTTTCCGCGACGACTTCCTCTATCAATTGGAATGGCAGCGCGCGCTCAAGTCGGGCCAGTTGCAGCGCCTGGATTTGGCTTTTTCGCGCGAGAAAGCGGGTGCGAAAACCTACGTGCAGCACCGCCTGCGCGAACAAGGGCGCGAACTCTATGCCTGGTTTGAAAACGGCGCGCATCTGTACGTGTGCGGCGGCATCGCCATGGGCAAGGACGTGCATGCGGCTTTGCTGGACATCGTCGCGGCGCAACGCGGCCGCGATGCCGCCGAAGAGTATCTGAGCGCGTTGCAGCAGCAGGGGCGTTATGCCCGGGATGTGTATTGATGGGCGTCCTAATGCCAACGAACGTAGCCCGGGTGGAGCCGAAGGCGATACCCGGGGACGCCTTCTTGCACGGGACTGCGCGTCCCGGGTATCGCTTCGCTCCACCCGGGCTACGGTCATGAGCGGGTCGGTCGAAGAGCTCAAGCGCGACAGCCGCCGCTTGCGCGGCTCGCTGCTGGACAGCCTGGCCGATCCGGTCACCGGCGCGCTGCGCGAGGACGACCAAACGCTGATCAAATACCACGGCAGCTACCAGCAGGACGATCGCGACGTGCGCGATCCGCGCCGGCTTGCCAAGCTGGAGCCGGCCTACAGCTTCATGATCCGCACCCGCACGCCGGGCGGTGTGGTGACGCCGGCGCAGTGGCTGCAGCTGGATGCGGTCGCCGTGAAATACGCCGAGCGCGGCCTGCGCATCACCACCCGCCAGGCGTTCCAGTTCCACGGCGTGATCAAGACCGAGCTGAAGGCGACGATGCAGGCGATCAACGCCGCCTTGATCGATACGCTGGCCGCCTGCGGCGACGTCAACCGCAACGTCGCGGTGGCCGCCAATCCGCAGCAATCCCAACTGCACGCGCAAGTGCATGCGCAAGCGGCGGCGCTGTCCGAGCATCTGCTACCGAACACGAAGGCCTATTACGAAATCTGGCTGGACGGCGAACGCGCCGCCGGCAGCGGCGAAGAGGCCGAACCGATCTACGGCGAAACCTATCTGCCGCGCAAATTCAAGATCGGATTCGCGATCCCGCCCTACAACGACGTCGACGTGTTCGCCCAGGATCTGGGCTTCATCGCGATCGTCGAAGACGGCGAACTGCGCGGCTACAACGTCAGCGTCGGCGGCGGCATGGGCGCGACCCACGGCGGTCCGGACACCTATCCGCGCCTGGGCGATGTGATCGGCTTCGTCGCGCCCGGGCAAGTGGTCGCTGCTGCCGAAGCCGTGGTCACCGCGCAGCGCGATCACGGCAACCGCGTCCTGCGCAAGCGTGCGCGGCTGAAATACACCATCGACGACCGCGGTCTGTCTTGGTTCAAGTCCGAAGTCGAACGCCGCGCCGGTTTCTCCCTCCTCCCGGCGCGGCCGTTCGGCTTCTCCCACAATGGCGACCGTTTCGGCTGGACCGAAGGCGAAGACGGCCGCGCGCACCTGACTCTGCGCATTCCCGCCGGGCGCATCGTCGATGGCGTTCTCGACGGACGCGGCGAGCCGGTGCGGCACCTGAGCGGCCTGCGCGAAATCGCACGCTTGTTGGATCCGCAGCGCGGCGCGGAATTCCGGCTGACGCCGAACCAGAATCTGACCGTCGCCGGCGTCGCGCCGTCCCTGCGCGCATCGGTCGATGCGCTGGCCGCCGAATACGGATTGGACGGCTACCGCCGCGCTTCGCCGCTGCGCCAACGCGCGCTGGCCTGCGTCGCCTTGCCCACTTGCGGCCTGGCGATGGCCGAAGCCGAACGCTACCTGCCGGACTTCGTCGACAAGATCGAAACTTTGCTGTCGCGCCACGACATCGCCGACGCGCCGATCCACCTGCGCCTCAGCGGTTGCCCGAACGGCTGCTCGCGTCCGTATTTAGGCGAAATCGCTTTGGTCGGCAAAGCGCCGGGACGCTACAACCTGATGCTCGGCGCCGATCATCGCGGCCAGCGGCTCAATGCGTTGTACCGCGAGAACGCCGACGAAGCGCAGATCCTGGCGGCGCTGGATCCACTGTTGGCCCGCTACGCCGCCGAACGAGAACAAGAAGAAGGCTTCGGCGATTTCCTGCTGCGGCAGGCGATCGTCAAGCCACCCCGATCGCCAGTACGCTGCTAGAGGCACCCGCATGACCGCTCCGCCCGATCCGATCGCCGCCGCCGAATCCGAGCAGGCGCTGGCCGAACTCAACCGCTGGCTCGGCGAACGCAGTGCCGAAGAACGCGTGGCCTGGGCGCTGGAGAACACGGCAGGACAGCACGCGCTGTCGTCCAGCTTCGGCGCGCAGTCGGCGGTGTCGCTGCATTTGGCGACGCGCCAGAAACCGGATTTGCCGGTGATTTTGGTCGATACCGGCTATCTGTTTCCGGAAACCTACCGCTTCATCGACACCTTGAGCGAACAGCTCGCGTTGAATCTGAAGGTGTACCGCCCGCAGATCGGCATTGCCTGGATGGAAGCGCGGCTGGGACGGATCTGGGAACAAGGCATCGATGGCATCGATCGCTACAACCGTCTGCGCAAGGTCGAACCAATGCAACGCGCGCTGCGCGAGCTGGGCGTGCGCACCTGGATCGCGGGCCTGCGCCGCAGCCAGGCGCGCACCCGCGCCGATATCGACTTTCTGGAACTGCGCGACGGCCGCTGGAAGCTGCATCCCTTGGCGGATTGGAGCGATCGCGACGTATGGAACTATCTGCAGAAGCACGATCTGCCTTATCACCCGCTTTGGCACGACGGATATGTCTCCATCGGCGATATCCACACCACGCGCCGCCTGGAACCGGGCATGCGCGAAGAGGACACCCGCTTCTTCGGCCTGAAGCGCGAATGCGGATTGCATTTCGACGACGGCGTGGCAGCGTAATGCTTTGTCCCTCTCCCTTTTACGGGAGAGGGACAGGCGCGAAGCGCCAGGGAGAGGGTTCGGCTTTGGCGAAAAACAACCCGCCTAGCTCGGCGCTTTTCGTAGGTGCGAATTCATTCGCACGCTCTTCCGGTCCAAAGCGCGCGAATGAATTCGCACCTACGAAAAGCGATGCGTTACCTCGCACGGAGTAGAAGCATCACACCGTAATCGGCTGGCTCAACTCCGCCCAAGTAGGCGCCACCGGCCACTGCGCATCCTGGTTGCCTTCCAGCACTTTGCGTAGATCGCGCCTATCCAGTTGCGGCGCCAACTGCTGCAACAGCGCCATCGCGTATTCGCGCAGCACCCGGCCGCGCGGGATCACCGCCCAGGTCGTGCATTCGGGCAAGGCTGCCGGCGCCGGCAGCATTTCCAGATCGGCGTCTTCGCGGGCGCCGTAAGCCATCTCCGCCAGCAAGCCCGCGCCGAGCCCTGCGCGCACGTAGGTCTTGATCAGGTTGGCGTCGCGCGCGGTCATCGCCACCTGCGGCTGCACGCCTTCGGCGGCGAAGCTGCGTTGCAGCGACGAGTCGGGCTGGTT
>DATFFH010000084.1:0-73196 GCA_035250245.1 Luteimonas sp.
GCGCCTGCAGCGCGGCCTCGCCCGCGGTGGTGCTGGCGGCGCCGGCGATCGTCTTAGACGCTTCGGCGACTTCGGACGCGTGCTTGGTCTGCGCCGCGCCTTTGCCGGATTCGTCGAAGGCGTTGTTGGCGGTGGCGGCAGCGCCGCCGGCGATGCTGGCCGCCGCGTTAGCGGCCGCGGCGTGGTCCACGGCTGCCGATGCGTTCACCGCCGCAGCGGCGCTAGTCGGTTGTGCGGCGCTGGCGTCCGCCGCGGCTTGCGCGGCGATCTGCGCGCTTTGCGCGTTGGCGCTGGCCTGCACCGCGCTTTCGGCGGCGGTCTTGCTGTCGCGTTGCGCCTGTTGCTGTTCCGCGGTCTGCGCGAACGCCGGCGCGGCGAAGCCGAAGCACGTGGCCAGCGCAATCGAAATGGCACTGAACTTGCGCATCATGTCGGATACCTCGCGTGGGAGACGCTGCGAACGTATTCCCGCCCGGATCAACCCCGCGTCAATCGCGCGTGCTCAGGCTGAATGGGCGGCAACGTTCATGTTGCGTCCGCTTTCGTCGCGAAAACGGTGATTTCTTCGCGATCGTGGTAAAGCTGGCGCGCGCGCACGATCAGTGGCCGTTGCGCGGCGTTCACGAAGTCGGACAGGCACGCTTCGGTTTCGGCCCAGCGTTTTTTCATCGGCAATTTCAGATTGAAGATCGCATGGCGGCACCATCCGCGCGCGAACCATTCGGCCATGCGCGAGGCGACGCGTTTGGGTTGCTCGACCATATCGCAGACCATCCAATCCAGCGGCTGCTGCGGATGCCAGGCGAATCCGTCGGCGCGCAGATGCTCGACCAGGCCGCTGTCGAAGAGATGCGGCCGCAGCGGCCCGTTGTCGATCGCCACGACGCGCAAACCGTGCCGCATCAGCACCCAGCTCCAGCCGCCCGGCGCCGCGCCGAGATCGGCCGCGCGCATGCCGGGACGGAGCAGGCGTTCGTGTTCGCCGGCATCGAGCAGGCAGAGCAGGGCCTCTTCGAGTTTCAGCGCCGAACGCGACGGAGCGTCGGCGTGCATGCGCAATCGCGGCACGCCGAGCGGCCAGGGCGAACTGTCGTCGGGATCGGATATCGCGAGCAGTGCGTGGTCTCCGGCGATAAAGCACACATGCAGACGCTCGAGGGTTTCGTCGTCGGCCGCAGCGAGCTTGCCGGCCTTGCGCAAAGCCGGCCGCAGCGCGTTGCCGAAGCTGCGCGCCAAGCCCGACAGCGGCTTGGCCGCTTCGCTGTCGGGATGTTCGACCACCAGCATTCCGAAACGCTTGTCTTCCGGCAGCGCGGCCAGCATCGGCGCGATCCGGTCGCGCGGATCCAGATCGCGCAGTTCGGCGATCAAGCGCAGTTTCTGGCGAGCGAAAATGAGATCGCGCCAGGGCAGAGCCTGCGATAGGCGCTCCGCGTCTTCATCCGCGAACACGACGTAGCCGCTGCCCCGTTCGGTGCGGGCGAAGCCGGCATGGCCGGCCTGCGCCGCGCGCTCGGTCAGTTCGGCGGCCAGTTCGGGTTCGAAGCCGGCGCGGCAGTAGCAGAGCAGTCCTTTCATTCGCCGTTTCGTATTGGCTTGATCGGCTTCGATCTTATCGCGAGAGAAGCGCGGGCGCGGAGTCGGCTTTTGTAGGAGCGGCTTTAGCCGCGAGCTCTTTCCCACAAATCGCGACATTGACGCGATTTCAAAGAGAAAGCTCGCGGCTAAAGCCGCTCCTACAAAAGCGAAAGCGATCAGTAACGCCGGCCGCCGAGCTGGCCGTAGGCGCGCAGCACGTCGCAAGCCGCTTCGCGCTTCAGGTCGCGCACCACTTCGATGCCGCGCGCCTGCAGTTCGCCGATCCAGTCCGCCGGCAGCGGGCCTTCGTCGAACTCGGTCAGCGCCATCACGTCCTCGCTGCGCGCGCCGATCAGCAAGCGATCGATGCCTGCCCAGATGGTCGCGCCGTAGCACTGGCAGCAAGGCTGCGACGAGGTCGCCAGCGTGTAGCGGCCGTCCGGTTCGCCGGCGTCGTTGCGGTTGAGCCGCGCGCGCTGCAGGCGTTGTTGCGCCAGCATGTAGGCCATGTTCTCGGCATGCGCCAGCGAAGTGCTTTGCGGCAGCACTACGTTGACGCCGGCGGCGACGACGCGGTCGCCCGGACCGAACACCACCGCGCCGAACGGACCGCCGCTGCCGGCTTCGATGTTCAGGCGCGACAGCTCGACCGCCAGCGCGACCTTGTCTTCGTCCGACGCGTAAGCGCGGCCGGTATCCACCGCGTCGTGGACCCAGGCCGGCAAGGTGAGGTGGACTTGCGCGTAGAGCATCATTTTTTCTCTGGCGCCGGATCGACGCTGGGATCGATGGGCGCCGCGACCGCGATGCATTGCCCGCGCGCGCATCTGCAGCTTTCGATGGCCTGGAAACCGCAGACCCCCGCCATGCCGCCGCGTTTGCAGTTCTCCTGCACCTGGGCCGGATCGATCTTGGCGTTCACATTGACGCAGGCCGGCATCGCGCCGCAGCAGTTGCGCACATCCTTCACCGCGCAGTCGGCGTCGGCGCGGCAACTGCGGTCGATCTGTGCGCCGACGCGCTCGGCCGGCAACGGACCGCCAGTCGTCGGCCGCGGTTTGGCGGTCGCAGACGCTGCGGACTGTGCCGTGTCCGTAGCGGCGGCGGTGGGCGGTGCGGTACAAGCCGCCGCGGCGGCCGACAAGCACGCGGCGAGGAAGAAGCGAATGGCGTAGCGCATCCGGTTACCCTCCGTTCTGGCTCCACGTATCGCGCAGCGTGACGCTGCGGTTGAACACCGGCGCGCCGGGCGTGTGCTCGCGGCGGTCGGCGACGAAATAGCCCAAGCGTTCGAACTGGAACGAAGTTTCGGGCGCGGCCGCCGCTGCCGCTGGTTCGACCCAGCCGCGAACGATGCTGCGCGAATTCGGATTGAGATGGTCACGGTAGGTCTTGCCTTCCGATTCGTCGTCCGGATCGGCGACCGCGAACAAACGATCGTAGAGACGGATCTCGGCGGGCACCGCATCGCGCGCGCCGACCCAGTGGATCGTGCCTTTGATCTTGCGGTCCGCGCCGGGCATGCCCGGCCGCGATTCCAGATCCAGCGTGCCGCGCAGCTCGACGATCTCGCCCGCCTCGTTCTTGATCACATCGTCGCAGCGGGCGATGCCGGCGCCGCGCAGGCGCACTTCGCCGCCGGGCACCAGCCGTTTCCAGCCTTTCGGCGGCACTTCGGCGAAGTCTTCGCGCTCGATCCACAGTTCGCGCGAAAACGGCACCGTGCGGCTGCCCATCGCCTCGTCTTTCGGATGGTTCGGGAAAGTCAGCGTTTCGGCGTGGTCTTCGGGCAGATTGGTCAGCACGAACTTGAGCGGATCGATCACCGCCATCCGCCGCGACGCGTGCGCGTCCAGGTCATCGCGCAGGCAGCCTTCCAGCACGCCGAAGTCGATCACCGAGTTCTGTTTGCTGATGCCCACCCGGTCGACCAGCAGGCGCAGCGACGCGGGCGTGTAGCCGCGCCGGCGCAGGCCCTGCAGCGTGTACATGCGCGGATCGTCCCAGCCTTCGACCAGGCCGTCATTGACCATCGCCACCATCTTGCGCTTGCTCATCACCGTGTAGTTGATGTTCAAGCGCGAGAACTCGATCTGGCGCGGTTTGGCGGCTTCGTTCGGCAGGCCGCGCGCGAGCAGCGGCTGCAGCAGCTCCGGAGAATGCGCCAGATCGACCTTGTCCACGCACCAGTCGTACAGCGGCCGGTGGTCTTCGAATTCCAGCGTGCACAGCGAATGAGTGATGCCTTCGACCGCGTCGCTCAGCGCATGGGCGAAGTCGTACATAGGATAGATCGGCCAGGCGTCGCCGGTGTTCTGGTGGGTCACCTTCTTGATCCGGTACAGGGCCGGGTCGCGTAGGTTGATGTTGCCGCTGGCCATGTCGATCTTGGCGCGCAGGGTGCGGGCGCCGTCGTCGAACTCGCCGGCGCGCATGCGCGCGAACAGGTCCAGGTTCTCTTCGACGCTGCGGTCGCGGAACGGCGAATTCCGGCCCGGCTGGGTCAGCGAGCCGCGGTATTCGCGCACCTGTTCGGCGCTGAGGTCGCAGACGAAGGCGTCGCCCTGGCGGATCAGCTTTTCGGCGGCCAGGTACAGCACCTCGAAATAGTCCGAGGCATGGCGCAGCTCGGCCCAGTCGAAGCCCAGCCAGCGCACGTCGTCCTGGATCGCCTGGACGAACTCGGGGTCTTCCTTGGCCGGGTTGGTGTCGTCGAAGCGCAGGTTGCAGACCCCGCCGAACTCGGCGGCGATGCCGAAATCCAGGCAGATGGCCTTGGCGTGGCCGATGTGCAGGTAGCCGTTGGGCTCGGGCGGGAAGCGGGTTTTGGGCGCCTTGTGCCGTCCCTGGGCCAGGTCCTCGCGGACGATCTGGCGGATGAAGTCCTGCTTCCCCACGGCCGGGCTGGGTTCGGTATGCTTATCAACAGTGACGGCCGTCACATTATTTGGGGTCGAAGCGGGCATGTCGGACAGGAACGGGGTGGGGCGACAGTCTACCGGCCCGGCTTGCGTTCGTCGCCGCCGGTAAGGCCCGATTCTTGCGTTCGTGGTCGTTGGTCGGCCGATAGGGCCGACCAACACCGGAATCACAGGGGGGCGCCACCATGAAGGTGGTGTTTGAAGCCGGACCGAGGGGCGACGCGCCGTCGCCTCGCGGCAGAGGAGTCGACGGCGGGAGCGCGCGACGGTGACGTCGCTGCGTTCGTCGCATCACGAGTGGCTGTTCGCCGCCGGGCTGCTGGTGCTCGCCGCGGTGTGCGCGGCCAGCGTACTGGCGGCTTCGTTCGGGAGCGGGCAGGAGATCCCGGTGCGTGTCGCGGCGGCCGGCGAGGATGCCGGCGATCGCTGGGAGATCCGCGGCGATGTCCGGCCGCAATCGGTGCGCCTGCACTTCGAATTGCCCGCCGGGAGCGCGCCGGACCAGCGCTGGGCGTTGGTGTTCGATCGCGACATCGTCGAAGAAATATCGGTCAAGAACGCGTCCTGGCGCAGCCCCGTGCGCAGCTTCTTCGCGCCGGGCGAAGACGAAGGCGCGATTCCGTCGATGTTCGTGTTCCCTTTGCCCGACGACTGGCGCGGGCCGATCGTGCTGGACGCCACGGTGCGTTCGGCGGTCGGCAACGTGCTCAGGCCGAGGGTGCTGCGCGACTACGCCGCGAACCGGATCGAACAACGCACCATCGGCATGGCCGCTTCGGTCTACGCCAGCCTGTTCATGCTGGCCTTGGTGATGCTGGCTTTGTTCTATGCCGCGCACGATCGCGTGTTCCTGGCCTATTTCGGTTTCGCGCTGAGCGCACTGCTGATGCTGGCCGCATTGAACGGCCATCTCTATTTGCTGCCGGGTTTTCGCTTGCTGGCGCCTTGGCGCGAACAAGGCGTCGCGGCCCTGACCATGATCTTCAGTGCGGCGGCGTTGCAAATCTTCCTGCGCTACGCCGATTTGCGCGCGGTGTCCGCGCAGGCTGTGCGCTGGGCGAATGCGGCAAGCGCGGCGTTGCTCGCCATCGCCGGCCTGTGCCTGCTGGGCCTGGACGCGCTGCGCGGGCCGATGCACACCGCTTCGATGCTCGGCTGGCTGACGGCCAGCTTCGGTTGCATCGCGATCAGCGCCGACGCGACGCGGCGCAAGGTGCCGATGGCGTGGCCGATCGCGACGTTGTGCGCGCTGACCGGCTTCGCTGCGATCGTCGCCGAATTGCTGTCGCGCGGTTATGTGGACGATTTGTGGTGGACGCGGCGTGGCTACCAGGTGGCCCTGGTCGGATGCGCGGCGGTGCTGGCGATCGGCCTGGCGGCGCGGGTCGGCGACTATCGCTCGCAACGCGACCGGGCCAAATTGGCGCATGAGGATTCGGACCGCCGCGCCGCGCGCGAGGCGGCGCGGCTGGCCTTGGCCGAAGGCCTGCAGGCGCAGCTGAAGACGCTGGCCGCGGGCGACCTGGAATGGACCGCCTACCGGCGCGTGCTG
Source organism: Luteimonas sp. (assembly GCA_035250245.1). GTDB lineage: Bacteria > Pseudomonadota > Gammaproteobacteria > Xanthomonadales > Xanthomonadaceae > Luteimonas_C. Next base: position 6,052 of record DATFFH010000084.1, read on the forward strand.
GACCGCTTGCACGAGATCCTTGGTCTGGATGCGGCGGCAGTGGCGGTGTTCGGCGCCGACGATCAGACGTTCCTGGTCGCCGAGCCGGTCGAACGCAAAGCGGATTTCGCGCGCATCCTGGCCCAGCGGGAGAGCGTGCTCAAAGGCCTGGCGCGCACGCGGGCGCCGCTGCAGGTGTCGCTGGACGATCCCGCGGCGCCGACCCAGGCCGGTCCGGTGCCGGCGGTGGTGCCGCTGCCGCTGCGCACGCCGCAATGGGGCGTAATGATCTTGGAGCGCGCGCACGGCGAAGGCTTCACCACCGACGAACTGTCGCTGGCCGCGGAGTTCGGCCGCCTGGCCGTGCAGGCGCTCGAACAGGCGCACGCCGCGATCCGCCTGCGCCGTTCGGCCGAGATGGACGCGCTGACCGGCGCGTTGAACCGGCGCACGCTGGACCAGTGGCTGACCCGCAGCTTCGCCGAGGCGCATCGCGGCAACAAGGAGTTGTCGATCCTGTTCGTCGACCTGGACCACTTCAAGTCGATCAACGACACCCACGGTCACGCAGCTGGCGACCATTGCCTGCGGCGCGTATCGGGCGCGCTGCGCGACGTGATCGGCGGACAGGATCTGCTGGCCCGCTACGGCGGCGAAGAATTCCTGGTGGCCTCGCCAAGCGCGAACGCGGACTTGGCGCGTCAGCTCGGCGAACGCATCCGCGCCGCGGTGGAGGACCTGCCGGTGGAGTGGGGCGGGCATGCGCTCAGGCTCACCGCCAGCGTCGGCGTGGCCTCGCGCTGGCCGCACGAGAACACGCCCAACGAGACCATCGAGCGCGCCGACAAGGCGTTGTACGCGGCCAAGCGCGGCGGCCGCAACCGGGTGAGCGTGGCGCCTGCGGTGTTCGTCTGACGAGCGTAGTCGTTCCCTCTCCCGCAAGCGGGGGGAGGCTTCGAGTGCATCGCCTGCGCGATGGTTTCCGTCTCCGCAGCTTAAGATGGATGGGTCTTCTATCCGGTCCGCCTCGTGCTCACTCTCGTCATCGGCAACAAGAACTACTCGTCGTGGTCGCTCAGGCCTTGGTTGTTGCTGCGCCATTTCGGCATTCCGTTCCAAGAGCATGCCCTGCTGCTCGACACGCCGGAATTCCATGAAGAAATCGGGCGCTGGTCGCCAGGTCGCACTGTGCCGGCGCTGCACAACGAGGCCGGCGTAGTCGCCTGGGATTCGCTGGCGATCTGCGAATACGTCAACGACGTGTACCTGGACGGCCGCGGCTGGCCGCGCGATCCGCGCGCGCGCGCTCATGCGCGTTCGGCCGCCGGCGAGATGCATTCCGGTTTCGTGCCGCTGCGCAAGCAGCTGCCGATGAATCTGCGCCGCAAGCCCGACGCCTACCGCTGGAACGCGGAAGCCGACCGCTGCATCGCCCGCATCCAGGCGCTGTGGCGCGAATTGCGTCAAGCGCACGGCGCAGGCGGTCCGTTCCTATGCGGCGAATTCGGCATCGTCGATGCGATGTTCGCGCCGGTGATGGTGCGTTTCGATGGTTACGGCGTGGAAATCGACGACAACGCGCGAGATTGGTCCGACGCGCTGCGCGCATTGCCTGCCTTCGTCGAATGGCGCGATGCGGCGCTCGCCGAAACCGTGCGCCTGCCCGAAACGGACGACATCCGATGACCGCGCATCGCGACCGCGCCGCGCTGCTGTCGATGCTCGCGGGCGCGGCGCTGATCGGCACCAACGGCCTGATGGTGCGTTTCGCGCAGACGCCGCCGACGGTGTCCGCGTTCTACCGCATGCTGATCGCCGGCGTGTTCCTGACTTTGCTGCTGCGGCTGCGCGGCCGCTGGGTGCCGTTGCCGCGCGCGGTGTGGTGGCTGGCCTTGCTGCCCGCCGTGGCGTTCGCCACCGATCTGTGGCTTTGGCACCGCAGCATCCTGCTGATCGGGCCGGGACTGTCGACGCTGCTGGCGAATTCGCAGGTGTTCTTCATGGCGCTGGCGGGGATGCTGCTGTATCGCGAACGCGTCGGGCCGCGTTTCATGGCCGGCATCGTGCTGGCTTTCGTCGGCCTGTGGTTGTTGCTGGGCGGCGAGTGGAGCAAGTTGCCGGCGGAGTACCGCTGGGGCGTATGGCTGGCCCTGGGCACGGGTATTTGCTACGCGGTCTACAACATCGGCCTGCGCAACACCCAGCAGCGCGCCGCGCAGGATCGCGAGGGCCCGGCGCCGGTGGAGCAGGTGCTGGCGATCGTGTCGCTCGGCACCGCCGTATTCCTGGGCCTGGCGGTGGCGGCCGAAGGCGCTTCGTTCGCGATTCCGTCCTGGTGGTCGCTGGGCGTGCTGCTGACCTTGGCCCTGATCGGCCATTGCCTGAGCTGGGTGCTGATTTCGCGGGCGATGCCGCATCTGAGCGTGGCGATGATCGGCTTGCTGCTGCTGGTGCAGCCGATCGTGGCCTTCCTGCTCGACGTGGTCCTGTTGCACCGCCCGACGACGACGCGCGAATGGGCGGGCGTAGCGGTCAGCCTGGCCGGCATTTTCGTCGCCGGACTCAAGGGACGCTCGCGCCTGCCCGAGCAGCCGACTTGAAGCGCGGGCGTCGCGGCCATAAATAAACGGCAGGTCACCGGCGGGAGCGACGCCATGTTGGGAATCGGAGCCTACAAGCAGCGCATGGTCGATCCGGCCAAGGCTTTGCGCGGACGCGACACGCCGATCCGCATCGGCAACGCGCACCACGTCCACGGCCGGCCCATCGCCGGCGATTTCGCCGGCCTGCAGAAAGTGCAGTTCGGCATGGGCTGTTTCTGGGGCGCCGAGCGCAAGTTCTGGTCGCTGCCGGGCGTGGAGACCACCGCGGTGGGTTACGCCGGCGGCTACACGCCCAATCCCACTTACGAAGAAGTGTGCTCGGGCGAAACAGGGCACGCCGAAGTCGTGCTGGTCGTTTTCGATACGAACAAGATCGCGTTCGAGACGCTGTTGAAGACGTTCTGGGAAAACCACGATCCCACCCAGGGCATGCGCCAAGGCAACGACGTCGGCACCCAGTACCGTTCGGCGATCTATTGCTACGACCAGGCGCAATACGACATGGCCATCGCTAGCCGCGACTTGTACCAGCAGAAGCTGCGCGAAGCCGGCTATGGCGAGATATCGACCGAAATCGTCTTTCCGGCGCCGGAGTTCTATTACGCCGAGGAATACCACCAGCAATACCTGTCGAAAAACCCGGCCGGTTATTGCGGCCTGGGTGGCACCAGTGTGAGTTGCCCGATCGGTTTGGGCGCGACGACGTAGTTGCTTTCGATTCTGTAGGTGCGAATTTATTCGCACGCTCTCGCCGGAAAAGCGTGCGAATAAATTCGCACCTACGAAAAGCGGGTGCCGGCCAGAGTCTGGTGTCCGCTCAGGGAATCAACGGTGGTATTCGCCCGCGGCTTCCGGCTGATAGCGGACCGCCAGCACCTGCAGACGGACCTGGCGCCCGCCCGGCACTTGCCAATCGATGGTCTGGCCGACGCGCAGGCCCAATAACGCCGTGCCGACCGGCGCCAGGATCGACACGCGGTCCGATTCGCCGTGCGCATCGCGCGGGTAGACCAGAGTCATCTCGCGCTCTTCGCCGCTTTCATCTTCGCGGAAGCGGGCGGTGGAGTTCATCGTGATCACATCCGCAGGCATCGCCTGCGGTTCGAGGATCTGCGCGCGGGCCAGTTCGTCGCGCAGCGCCGAGACATGGGCCGCGTCGGCGAGCGGCTGCTCGAGCAGGGCCTCGATGCGCTCGCAATCCAGGCGCGAAACGAGCAGGTCGGGGGCGGTATTCATTCGTCGGTTCTCCAAAAGCATCGCGGGCGGCGCGTGATGCGCCGCCCGCTGGGATCGTGTCTGCGCACACCCTAGCCCGGTGGCGGTGACGCTTCAAGTCTGGCGCCTGAATCGGCCAATCGAAAAAGCGCTGAGGCGTATTTCCCGGTATCGCTTCGCTCCGCGCGGGCTACGGCGCTGCGTGTTCGCGCGCGAACGCTGCGCGCACTTCCTCGATCTGTTCCGGTTGCTCCGGCGCGAGGATGCGCAGGCACTGTACAGCGAAACCGATCGGCCCCATGCCCGATGCGCTGACGACCAAACCATCGCTGACGCAAGGTTTGTCGGCGTAGCGGTCCGCGCCTGCGTAATCGGGCGCGTTCTCGCGCAGGAATTCCAGGCTGTTGCTGGTATGCGGGCGATCGTCCAGCAGTCCGGCCCGGGCCAGCGCTACCGTGGCGCCGCAGATGCCCGCGACCGGCTTGCCGGCGGCGACGCGCGCTTTGATGCCATCCAGGATCGCGGGCGGAATGCGTTCGCGCCAGCCGTCGCTGCCGGGCAGGATCCACAGATCGGCTTCGGCGGGCGCGAGGTCGGCGAGTTTGCGTTGCGGCAGGATCGTCACGCCGCCGATCGACACGATCGGTTGTCCGTCCTCGGTCGCGGTGATTACGTTCATGCCGAACCATTCGCGCACCGCGGCCAGCACCGGGCCCATTTCCCAATCGGCGGGGCCGTCGACCATCACTACGGCGACTGTTTTGGTCATGCTGCGTGCTCCGAATTGCCTATTCCGAGTCTACGCCGCCGCTGTTGCTTTTCGTAGGAGCGGCTTTAGCCGCGAGCTCTTTCCATCAGATCGCGTTGGCGTGTGAGAAAGAGCTCGCGGCTAAAGCCGCTCCTACGAAAAGCAGAGCATCGCTCAGGAACGTTTAATTGCACCCAGATCCGGCCGCGGTGTGAACAACTCCGCCGGTAGTTCACGGAACACGTCGGCCAAGCGCTGCAGGAACTCGTGCATCGCCGAACTCTTCCGCCACACCAGCGCGATCCGCCGGCTGGGCTGCGAATCGCGGAAGCCGAGCAGGTGAATGCTTTCCGAACGCGCTACCGGCGGCTTGATCGCCAGCGTCGGCAGCAAGGTCACGCCGACGTCGGCGGCCACCATCTGCCGCAGCGTTTCCAGGCTTGTCGCCTGGAAACCGGTTTTTTCGCCGGCGCCGGACAGACGGCACACGTCCAGAGCCTGGTCGCGCATGCAATGGCCGTCTTCAAGCAGCAGCAAGCGCTGGTCGGCCAGTTCATTCAGCGCCAGGCTGTCGCGCTTGGCGAGCGGATGATGCTCGGGCACCGCCAGCAGGAAGGGTTCCTCGAACAGGAATTCGGTGTGCAATTGCTCGTCGTGCACCGGTAGCGCCAGCAATCCCGCGTCGAGCTTGCCTTCGCGCAGGCGCGACAGCAGCACATCGCTCTTTTCTTCCACCAGCAGCAGTTCCAGCCGCGGGAAGCGCTTGCGAATGCGCGGCACCACGTGCGGCAACAGATACGGGCCGAGCGTGGGGAAGACGCCGAGACGGATCGTGCCGGCTTCGGGATCCTGGCTGCGCCGCGCCGATTCCTTCATTTGCTCGACTTCGGCGACGATCCGGCGCGCGCGTTCGGCGATGTCGCGCCCGGCCGGCGTCAGCATGGCTTGGCGCGGCGCGCGCTCGATCAAGGTCACGCCGAGTTCTTCCTCCAGCTTGCGCACCTGGGTGGAGAGCGTCGGCTGGCTGACGAAGCACGCTTCCGCCGCTCGCCCGAAATGCTTGTGGTCGGCGAGGGCGACGAAATAGCGGAGGTCACGCAGATTCATGATTTCGATAGTTTACATCTATCATTATCATTTAAACAATCGGCTTGATGAATCGATGCTGCGGCGCAATAATGTGCCCATCGAGCCGCTGGACATCGCAGGCTTTCCGTTTTTACCCTCACCACCCAGGAGCGACCCATGCTGACCGTTGGCGACAAGCTGCCCACCTTCAAGTTGAAGGCCACCGTTTCCACCGACCTCAACAACGCCTTCGCGGATATCGACAACGATACCTACAAGGGCAAGTGGCTGGTCCTGTTCTTCTATCCGAAGGATTTCACCTTCGTCTGCCCGACCGAGATCGCCGGCTTCGCCGCGCAGAACCAGGCCTTCCTGGACCGCGACGCGCAGCTGTTGACCGGCAGCACCGACAGCGAGTTCGTGCATCACGCCTGGCGCACCCACCACAAGGATCTGGCCAACCTGCCGTTCCCGATGCTGGCCGACATCAAGCGCGAGTTCACCAGCGCGCTCGGCATCCTGGACAAGAACGAAGGCGTGGCCCAGCGCGCGACCTTCATCGTCGATCCGGACGGCATTATTCGTTTTGTGTACGTGACCGACCTGTCGGTCGGCCGCAGCCCGGAAGAAGTGCTGCGCGTGCTCGACGCGCTGCAGACCGACGAGCTGTGCCCGTGCAACTGGAAGCAGGGCGACGACACCCTCAAGGCTGCCTGATTCGGGCCTTCGTTTAGATTCCGCCGCGTTCCCCCCTCCCTCGCGTCGGCGGAATCCCGAAGGCGGCCTCATGGCCGCCTTCGTTTTTTTCGCATGATCGTCCCTGATCAAGAGCCCGCACGTCCTTGTGCGGACTTTCCAATGCAACGGCATCGCATCAGACGGTGTCGCGGAGTTTTGAAATGAGCCTTTCCGACCTGCGCAACCAGCTTCCCGAATACGCCAAAGACCTCAAGCTCAACCTGGACAGCGTGCTGTCCGGCCCGGGTTCGCCCGGCATCGACGCCAAGCAGATCCGCGTGGTCGCGCTGGCCTGCGCCATCGCTTCGCGCCATGCGCCGTTGGTGCGCGCGGTCGAAGCTTTCTCCGCCGAGCAGTTGTCGCCCGAGGAGATCGCCGGCGCCAAGGCCGCTGCCGCGATCATGGCGATGAACAACATCTACTACCGCGCCACCCATCTCATCCACAACGACGAGTACGGCAAGCTCCGCGCCGGGCTGCGCATGAACGTGATGGGCAACCCCGGCGTGGACAAGGTCACTTTCGAACTCGCTTCGCTGGCGGTGTCGGCGATCAACGGCTGCGGCGCGTGCCTGGATTCGCACGAACGCACCCTGCGCCAGCACGAAGTCAGCGCGCAGGGCGTGCAGAGCGCGCTGAAGATCGCCGCGGTGATCCATGCGGTCGCGGTGACGCTGGAGCAATCCGCGGGCTGATCCTCGCTGTGGTAGAGCAGGGCTTGCCCCGCTACATTCGCTTTTGCCTGTGTAGAGCGGAGCTTGCTCCGCTGCTCTTGTGGGAGCGGCTTCAGCCGCGAGCTTTTTCCCGCCGAGCGATGTGATCTGAAAGGAAAGAGCTCGCGGCTGAAGCCGCTCCTACAAGAGAGCAAAAGCAGCGGAGCAAGCTCCGCTCTACACAGGCAGGGCAAGAGCAGCGGGCAGCCCCGCTCTACGAAGCGAGCCGGCCTCGTCCGGGACTTTCGTCATGGGCCGCCGCGGGCACCGGCTGGTTATCCTCGGGGATCGACCTGGGGAGACCTCCGATGCGCCCGATCCGTTCCACGCTGCTCGCTTCCGCCTTGCTGCTCGCTACCGGCCTGGCTCACGCCGCCGATCCCGAAGTGCCCCGCGGCCCGCTGCCGCGCACGGTGGTGCCCTCGCTGGTCAAACTGGAACTCAAGCTCGATCCCAAACAGGCCCGCTTCAGCGGCAACACGCGGATCGAAGCCAAGGTCGCCAAAGAAACCAGCACGATCTGGATGCACGGCCGCGATCTGAAGATCGGCAAGGCCGAGGCGATCGTCGGCGGCAAGCGCATCGCGCTGACCGCGGAGAACGCGGATGTTTCGGGCGTGTTGAAACTGAGCGCCGCCGAAAAGATTCCCGCCGGCGACGCCGTGATCGAAATCGCTTACGAGGCGCCGTTCGGCGAATTGCAGGGCGCTTACCGGGTCAAGCCGGACGGCAGCGACTACATCGTCACCCAAATGGAACCGCTGGGCGCGCGCAACACCTTCCCCGGTTTCGACGAACCCAGCTTCAAGCAGCCCTGGGACATCACCCTGATCGTTCCCGAGAACGACGTCGCCGTCGCCAATAGCGCCGAAACCAAGACCGAAAAGCTCGGCGACGGCTGGAAGAAGGTGACTTTCGATCGCACCGAAGCGCTGCCCAGCTATCTGATCGCGTTCGCGGTCGGTCCGTGGGACGTGCCGGTCGGCCCGGACATCGCGCCGAACGGCTCGCGCACCGCGCCGATCAAGCTGCGCGGCATCGCGGCCAAGGGCCAGGGCGGCAAGATGAAGTATTCGCTGGAGAACACGCCGGCGATCGTGCACGCGCTGGAAGATTATTTCGGCATTCCGTATCCGTTCGACAAGCTCGACAACGTCGCTGCGCCGGATTTCTGGGCGGGCGCGATGGAGAACGCGGGCCTGATCGTCTACCGCGACAGCCTGATGTTCGTCGACGAGAAGTCGGCCGTCGGCCAGCGCCAGGGCTATTGGGGCGTCAGCGCGCACGAACTCGCGCACCAATGGTTCGGCGATCTGGTGACGATGAAGTGGTGGGACGATTTGTGGCTGAACGAAGCCTTCGCCACCTGGATGGGCAACAAGATCACCGGGCAGCTGCAGCCGCAGTTCCACACCGACCGCGGCATCCTGGAAGGCGGCCTGGGCGCGATGGGCGCCGACAGCCTGGCCAGCACGCGCCGCATCCATGAGCCGATCCACGATTTCACCCAGATCCAGTCCGCGTTCGACGGCATCACCTACCAGAAGGGCGGGGCGGTGCTGGCGATGTTCGAGAACTACGTCGGCCCGACCCAGTTCCGCGACGGCGTGCGTAACTATTTGAAAAAGCACTCGCGCGGCAACGCGACCAGCGCCGACCTGATCGCCGCGGTCGCCGCGCAAAGCCAGGACACCGCGGCGGTGGATGCCGCGTTCAAGAGCTACATCGACCAGCCGGGCGTGCCGTTCCTGAAGATCGACGTGGATTGCGGCAAGGGCAAGCCGGTGCTGACCCTGCAGCAGCAGCGTTATCTGCCGATCGGCTCGACCGCCAGCGCGGACCAGTCCTGGGGCATCCCGCTCAGCGTGCGCTACGCCGACGGCGGCCAGGTGCGCGAAGAGAAGGGCATCATCAGCGGTAAGCAGGCGCGCTTCGAATTGAAACAGGCGCAGTCCTGCCCGACCTGGGTGATGCCGAACGCTCACGGCGCCGGCTATTACCGCTTCGCTTTGACGCCGAAGTGGCAGCAGTCGTTGTCCGGCGCCTTCGCCCAACTCGATGAGCGCGAACAGCGCGTTTACGCCGATTCGGTGACGTCGGCCTACGGTGCCGGCGCGCTGACGCCGTCGCAGCTGCTGGCGGCGCTGCCGCAGTTCGTCGGCGCGCCCGTGCGCCAGACCGCGATCGCCGGCATGTACAACCTGAAGTGGATGGAAGAGCAACTGCTGAGCGACGAAAAGGCGCGTGCCGAGTTCCGCACTTCCGCCGCCGACATCTACCGTCCGCGCCTGCAGCAACTCGGTTTCGAGCCCAAGGACGGCGAGAGCGACGATGACCGCATTCTGCGCGGTAACCTGGTCGCCTTCTTCGCCGGCGGTTTCAAGGACACGGCGGTGCGCGCCGAACTCAACAAGCGCGGCCGCGCCGTGCTGGGCTTGGACGGCGACGGCAAGCTGAATCCCGATGCGGTGGCCAAGGACATCCGCGGCACGGCAATCTGGGTGGCGGTGCAGGAAGGCGGCAAGCCGGCGTTCGACGCGGCCGAAAAGCACTTCCGCGCCAGCCAGGATCCGGTGCTGCGCAGCCAGCTGCTGGGCGGTCTGGGCAACGCCACCGATCCGCAACTCGCCGAGCGCGCGCGCGGCCTGGTGTTCGAGAAGGGTTTGCTCCGCCGCAATGAGATTTTCGCCCTGGTCGGCGAGCAGACCAACGACAAGGCGTTGCGTCCCGGTCTGCGGCAGTGGGTGGATTCGCACTTCTCCGAACTGGAAGCCAAGCTGGCCCCGGCCGGCGCGGCGCTGGTGAACCTGTACTCGGCCGGCATGTGCAGCTCGCAGGAAGCGAGCGAAGTGGAAAGCAAGTTCGGCGAACGCATGAAGACCATCGAAGGCGGCCCGCTGGAGTTGAAGCAGACCGCCGAGGGCATCCGCCTGTGCGAAGCCGGCAAGAAGGCGCGCGCCGGGCAGCCGCTGCAGTTCGCCAAGAAATAAGGCTCGCGGCCGGATCCGCCGTCCTCGTCGGCGGCGGATCCGGTTCTAGCGACTTTGACCAAAGCGCGGAATGTCTCCGCGCTTTTTTGCTTTTCGTAGGAGCGGCTTTAGCCGCGAGCTTTCGCTGAAATCGCGGCAATGTCGCGACTTGGAGGAAAAGCTCGCGGCTAAAGCCGCTCCTACGAAAAGCGGAGCGAAAGCGGCGGCTTGCGGCTACGATGGGCCATGACCGCTTCGCCGACCTCCGTAGACCAAGCCTTGCGCGCCGCGCGGATGCGCATCGACGCCGCGGATGCGGAGCTCTTGTTGTTGCACGCTCTTGGCCGCCGCGAGCGCGCCTGGCTGTTCGCGCATGCCGGCGACGCTTTGCCCGCCGAAGCGTCGGAGCGTTTCGAATCGCTGCTGTCGCGGCGCGAACGTGGCGAGCCGGTGGCCTATCTGCTGGGCCGCCGCGGCTTTTGGACGCTGGATCTGGAAGTGACGCCCGCGACCCTGATTCCGCGCTCTGAAACCGAATTGCTGGTCGAGCAGGCGCTGATGCGCATTCCTGCCGGCAGTGCGGCCCGGATCGCCGATTTGGGCACCGGTAGCGGCGCCATCGCGTTGGCGATCGCGACGGAGCGCCCGCTGACCCAGATGATCGCCACCGACGCCAGCCGGGCGGCCTTGGACGTGGCGCAAGCCAATGCGGCGGCGCACGAAATTGGCAACGTCGAATTCCGTCTCGGCGATTGGTGGGCGCCGCTCGCGGGCGAGCGTTTCGACCTGGTCGTCAGCAATCCGCCCTACATCGCTCAGGCCGATCCGCACCTGGGCCAAGGCGATTTGCGCTTCGAGCCGCACGCCGCGCTGGCTTCGGGCGTAGATGGTTTGGATGCGATCCGCGTCATCGTCGCCTGCGCGCCGGAGCACCTGCACGCGGGCGGCTGGTTATTGTTGGAGCACGGCTGGGAGCAGGGCACCGCGGTGCGCGATCTGCTGCGTGCGGCCGGCTTCGTCGAAGTGGCCACCGTGCGCGATCTGGAGGATCGCGACCGCGTCACCTTGGGGCATCTGTCTTTGTAGAGCGGAGCTTGCTCCGCTGCTTTTGATCGTCTCCTTCCCCTTCAAGGGGGTGAAGAGGAGCGTTTGCGAGCCGCAGGCTCGCGCGACGATGAACGCCATGCGCGCTGCGCATGGCAGGACAGGCCGGGATGGGGATGGGTTTCATGTCGCGACGTTAACCCCATCCCCACCCAACCCTCCCCTTGAAGGGGAGGGCTTCAAGAAAAGCAGCGGAGCAAGCTCCGCTCTACAAAGCCGAAGCCGGCCGCTAGAATCGGGGTATCGATATTTTCGGAACACGCCATGCGCGATCTTTACCCCGACATCGAACCCTACGACAGCGGCACGCTCAAGCTCGACGGCCGCCACACGATGTATTACGAGCAGTGCGGCAATCCGGACGGCAAGCCCGTGGTCCTGCTGCACGGCGGTCCCGGCGCCGGCTGCAGTCCGAAGATGCGTCGTTTCCACGATCCGAAAAAATACCGGATCGTGCTGTTCGACCAGCGCGGCAGCGGCCGTTCGACACCGCACGCGGACCTGGTCGACAACACGACCTGGGATCTGGTGTCCGATATCGAGAAACTGCGCGAAAAACTCGGGATCGAGCGTTGGCAGGTGTTCGGCGGTTCCTGGGGCTCGACCCTGGCACTGGCCTATGCCGAAACCCATCCGCAGCGCGTCACCGAACTGGTGCTGCGCGGCATCTTCATGCTGCGGCGCTGGGAGCTGGAGTGGTTTTACCAGGAAGGCGCCTCGCGCCTGTTCCCGGATGCGTGGGAGCACTATCTGGCGGCGATTCCAGCGGTGGAGCGCCACGATCTGATCTCCGCCTTCCATCGCCGGCTGACCAGCGACGACGAAGCCACGCGCTTGGCGGCCGCGCGCGCCTGGAGCGTGTGGGAAGGCGCAACTTCGTTCCTGCACGTGGATGCGGATTTCGTCAGCGGCCACGAAGACGCCAAGTTCGCGCTCGCCTTCGCCCGCATCGAGAACCATTACTTCGTCAACGGCGGCTTCTTCGAAGTCGAAGACCAACTGCTGCGCGACGCGCACAAGATCGCCGACATCCCGGGCGTGATCGTGCACGGCCGCTACGACGTGGTTTGCCCGATCCAGAGCGCCTGGGAACTGCACAAGGCCTGGCCGAAGGCCAAGCTGGCGATCTCCCCGGCCTCCGGCCATTCGGCGTTCGAGCCCGAAAACGTCGACGCGCTGGTGCGCGCCACCGACGCGTTCGCCTGACGGAGCCATCGATGACGGACGAGACTCCGAAGCCGAAAGACAGCAACGGCACCGTGTTGAACGAAGGCGATTCGGTCACCTTGATCAAGGACCTGAAGGTGAAAGGCACTTCGGTCACACTCAAGCGCGGCACGTTGATCAAGAACATCCGCTTGACCGACGACGAAGAAGAGATCGAATGCAACGCCGACAAGGTCAAGGGCCTGGTGCTGAAGACCTGTTTCCTGAAAAAGGCGTGATCGGCGTTTCTATAGGCCCGCGCTGCCGCTTTTCGTAGAGTCGAGCCTGCTCGACTGCTTTTCCGCTGCCTCGGCCTAACGGCAAAAAACAAGAGCAGTCGAGCAGGCTCGACTCTACGGTTTCGCGTCGCCGAACGCGGCCGCATACGTATTCTTGACTTCCCGGATGCGAAAAAGGCCCAGAATCGGCCCGGCGCCGCCGTTTGCGCCGCCTTTCCGCACCGGTAAGCGGGCCTGGCCCGCGAGGAGTCGCCGCGATGGCCACCGCTATCCAGCCGCACGTCCGCCCACGCGTCTTCGCCATCGCCGCCGTCGCGGCCTTGGGCGGATTCCTGTTCGGCTTCGACACTGCGGTGATCAACGGCGCGGTCAACGCGGTTCGTGCGGACTTCGGTTTGGACACGACGCTGATAGGTTTCGCGGTGTCCTGTGCTTTGCTCGGTTCGGCCTTGGGCGCTTGGTACGCGGGACCGATCGCCGACCGCTGGGGCCGCTTGCGCACGATGCAGATAGCGGCGGTCGCGCTGGCGGTCAGCGCGCTGGGTTCGGGTCTGGTGGTGGGCGTTTGGGATTTGATCCTGTGGCGGCTGATCGGCGGCATCGGCGTGGGCATGGCCTCGGTGATCGCGCCTGCCTACATCGCCGAAATTTCGCCGGCGCACGTGCGCGGCCGCCTGGGTTCGCTGCAGCAGTTGGCGATCGTGCTGGGCATCTTCGCCGCGCTCGCTTCCGACGCTTTGCTCGCCGGTTGGGCCGGCGGCGCCGCGGCGCCGTTGTGGTTCGGGCTGTCGGCCTGGCGCTGGATGTTCATCGTCGCCTTCGTGCCGGCGGTGATCTACGGCTTGCTGGTGTTGGGCGTGCCGGAATCGCCGCGCTATCTGGTGGCGAAAGGCGACAAGGGCGCGGCCGCGACGGTGCTGCGGCAAGTGCTGAGCCTGGACGACGACGAAGCGCTGCAGCACAAGGTCGGCGAGATCGACGCCAGTTTGCGTTCGGAATACCGGCCGCGGCTGCGCGATCTGCGCAGGGCGGGTGGCGGTCTGCTGCCGGTGGTGTGGATCGGGATTCTGCTGTCGGTGTTCCAGCAGTTCGTCGGTATCAACGTGATCTTCTATTACTCGTCGACGCTCTGGCATTCGGTCGGTTTCAGCGAGGCCGATTCGTTCAAGATCACCGTCGCCACATCGATCGTGAACGTGTTGGTGACTTTGGTGGCCATCGCGCTGGTCGACCGGATCGGACGCAAGCCGCTGTTGGCGATCGGTTCGGCGGGCATGACGGTGACGCTGGCGTTGATGGCGTGGTGCTTCGCTCAAGCCGGCGCGGGCGCCGGCGGAGAGCTGCAATTGCCGGAGCCCTGGGGCGCGACGGCTTTGGTCGCGGCCAACCTGTACGTGGTGTTCTTCGGCATGAGCTGGGGCCCGGTGGTGTGGGTGCTGCTCGGCGAGATGTTCCCCAACCGCATCCGCGCCATCGCCTTGGCGGTGGCCGCATCCGCGCAATGGCTGGCCAATTTCGCGATCACCAGCACGTTCCCCGGCTTGGCCGAGTTCGGCTTGAGTTTCGCTTACGGCCTGTATGCGGCGTTCGCGCTGCTGTCGCTGCTGTTCGTGGTCTATGCCGTGCGCGAGACGAAGGGCCTGGAACTTGAGCAAATGCGCGACTGAGCTCATCGCCTCCGCTTTTCGTAGGAGCGGCTTTAGCCGCGAGTTTTTCCTTCGAAATCGCGACATCGCGGCGATTTCAGATTAAAGCTCGCGGCTAAAGCCGCTCCTACGAAGAGCAGAACTTCAGACGATCAATGGCTCTTCGTCGGCGCGGCTGCCGTCGGGGTTGTGCTCGATCATCCACAAGCCGGCCCAGAGCTTCAGGTCCAGCTCGTAGCCTTCCTTGTATTTGCGCATCAGCCAGGCCGGCGCTTCTTGGCGCGGGACCGTGTGCACGGTGATGTTCTCGTTGCCGACCCCGCCGCCTTCGCCGACTTTCCTCAAGTCGCGCGCGCGGACGAAGGCGATGCGCTCGTTGCTCATGCCCGAGGACGTGGGGCCGATCAGCAGCACTTCGACCTTGCCGGCTTCCCAGCCGGTTTCTTCGACGATTTCGCGCCGCGCCGCGGCTTCCAAAGTGTCGTGCGCATGATCGTCGCCGACCAGGCCGGCCGGCATCTCGATGGTCTTGGCGCCCAGCGGTACGCGGTATTGTTCGACAAACAGCACTTCGTCGTCGGGCGTGACCGCAATGACGATCACCGCCATGCCTTGGGCGTGGGTGCGCTCGCAGGATTCCCATTGGCCGCGCTTGACCAGGCGCAGCCAGTCGCCCTGGTAGAGGATTTCGGGGGTTTCGGCGTCTTGTGTCATGTCCCGATGCTACGACGCCGCGGATGACAACGCGACCTCCAGGCCCGCGGCGGCGTGCATCCGGCGCCGGGTCAACGGGCCGAAGCGCAGGGTTTCGCACAGCGCGGACAGGCGGTCGCCCTGGGCGTCGCCGCGAACGAAGAAGCCATGATCCTCGGCCAAGGGCGCGTTCAACGCGATCGTCGACAATCGCCGATACAGCAGCACTTCTTCGCGCTGAGCGCGCAGCCGCGCCGCCAGCTGCGCGGCGCCGCGGATGCGAAGGAACGGGATCTCATCGATCCGCGCCAGGATCGCGTCCAGGCTGCCGAAATGCGCCAACAGCACCGCCGCGGTCTTGGCGCCGACGCCGCTGACGCCGGGGATGTTATCGATCGCGTCCCCGGCCAGCGCCAGATAGTCGGCGATCTGGTGCGCATGCACGCCGTGCCGCGCCTTGACGCCGGCCGATCCCCAGCGCTGGCCGCGGGCGAAATCGAACTGCTCGTCGTGCTCGCCGAGCAGTTGCGACAGGTCTTTGTCCGCCGAGACGATGACGCCGCGGAAGCCATTGCCGCGAGCCAGGAGCAGGGCGCTGCCGATCAGGTCGTCGGCCTCGTAATCCGCATGCGCCAGCGTGACGATGCCCAGCGCGGAACAGACCTGCTTGCAGTAGGCGAATTGGCGGGTGAGCTCTTCCGGCGCGGATTCGCGATTGGCCTTGTAGGCCGGATACAGCGTGTTGCGGAAGCAGGAATCCAGCGCTTCGTCGAAAGCGACGGCGATGTGGCGCGGCCGTTCGCGTTCCAGCAATTCCATCATGAAACGGGCGAAGCCGTGCACGGCGTTGAGCGGCCAACCGTCGGCGTCGTGCCACTCGTCCGGCATCGAATGCCAGGCGCGGAAGACGTACATGCTGGCATCGACCAGATACAGGGTCTGCATAGGAGTGGGACGGTCGTTCAAGCCTCGCACCTTCGGCTTTCGTAATAGTGATTGCCGCCTTCGTCGTCGTATTCCGCCGCGAGCACGAGCCCGGCTGAGGACAGGAGTTCGCGATACGCCTCGCGGCCCAGGGATACCGAGCGCATTCGGGTCAGCACATCCGTCCATTCGCAAGCGTCGGCGGGCGAAGTGAACAGCAAGCATCCGCCAGGATGCAGCGCCCTGGCGATGTTGCGGACAGCCGCGGCCTGCGTCTCCGGCTCGAGGAGGAATAGCAGGCCCCAGGCGATGGCGGCGTCGAAGCGTCGCGCGAACAGATCCGAGCGTTCGACCGCTTCGCAAACGACGGGCACCGCGGGAAAGTTGCGGCCAAAGGCGGCCGCCATGCTCGGCGAAGCGTCCAGCGCCCAAACTTTCAGGCCGCTATCCAGTAGCGTTTTCGCGATCGGCACGCCGGTTCCGCAACCTACGTCCAGCACCGTCGCGCCCGCCGGCAGCGATGCGGCCCAGCGCGCGACTTCCACTGCGCCTATTTCCGGGTTCCGGCGTGCGGCGTAGTCCGCGGCGGCGGCCTCGTAACCGTGCGAGAGATCGCCGGGCGTCGCGCGCGCGGTCACTGTGGCCGCCAATCTTCCAGCAACGTGCCCGGATCGGGTCGTTCGCGTTCGGGCGCTTCCAGCCGGGCCGTGCCGATGTGGATGAAGCCGGCGATTTTTTCGTCGTCGGCCAGGCCCAGCTCGCGCAGCACGACCGGATCGTAAGCCGGCCAACCGGTCAGCCATTGCGCGCCGAAACCGCAGGCTTGCGCGGCTTGCAGCAGCGCGAAACAAACGCAGCCGGCCGACAGCAGCCGTTCCTGCTCCGGGATTTTTTCGTCCGGCCCGAGACGGGCGACCACGGCGACGATCAGCGGCGCATGGGCGAAGCGATGCCGGTCTTTTTCGACCACCGCGTCGCCCGCCTGCGGATCGCGCTCCAGCGTCCGCCGTACCAGGATTTCGCCGAGGGCATGCCGGTCGTCTCCTGAAATCCTGAGAAAGCGGAACGGCACCCGCTTGCCGTGGTCCGGCACCCGGCTGGCCGACCGCAGCATCCGCAACAGCGTTTCATGGTCGGGACCGGGGGCTTCGAGCTGTTTTGCGGGCACCGAGCGGCGCGTGTCCAATACGTGCAACATTTCTTTGTTCACCTTGCGATACCCGTCACAGACAACCCCGGCGGCAGTTAGGGCATCATCCTAACGCGGACGAGGGAAGCTCCGCGCTTGAAGAATCCCCCTATGACCTCGCCCCTGGACAAAGCCGGCTCAGGCGCTGCGCTGCACTCGCGGCAGACGCCGACGTTCCTGGTCGAAAGTCTGAAGCGGACGGCGCTCGACCAGTTGGGGGGCATCGTCCGCGGGCTGATCAAGCCGACCGAGCTCACCCTGCACGAGATCGAACTGGAATCGCCCGGCACGCGCCGCGCGGACCAGGAATCGCTGGCGATGATCAAGCAGCGCGAAGCGGCACTGGTGATGCGCTACCGCCAGTTGCTGGCCGACAGCTTCGACCAGTTGCTCACCCAGAACGCATCCGCCCAAGGCAAAACGGCGCTGAGCCTGCTCAGCGAAGAAGAACTGGACCAGCATCTGGACGCGCAGCGCATCGCGGCGACGTTGCGCATCCGCCATGCGCGCGCCTTGCTCGGCGCCGAAGCGCGGTTCGCGACCTTGGCCCGCTCGCTGGGCGTGGGCGACGGCAAGAATCCGATCGATCCCGAGCGCCTGTCCGAACTGCTGGTGAAGACGCTGCAAGGGCAGACCGTGCCCGACGGGCTGCGCGATCTGCTCTTCAAGCAATACCAGGCCGAATTGAGTCACGTGCTGGACGCGTTCTACGGCCAGATCGACACCTTGCTGGGTGCGGCGGGTTACGGTCTGCACGTGCCGGGCATGGCCGCTTCGCGCCCGCTGGCCGCGCCGCCGCCACCTCCCGCGCACCCGGTCGAACAACCCATGTGGGAGCAGGTCGCGCCGCGCCACGGCGCTGCAGCCGTTCCGCCGGCTTATGCCGGGCCGCCGACGTATCCGTCCGCAGGTTCCGCTGCCAGCCCAGCCTATCCGGCGGCGGCACCGGGGGCAGATCATGCGGGAGCCGCCCCGACGGCTTATGCCGGCGTGGCTTCCGAGCAATTGGTGCGCGAACTGGGCCTGCTGCGCGAGCAACTGCACCAATGGCGGCAGCAGGCCGGCATCACCGGCCATTCGACCCTGCCGCGCGCACCGGGCCAGGAAGCGCCGATCCCCGGCGCCCAGCGCCGTCCGCTGCGCACCGACGAATTGCGCAGCGTAGCCAGCCTGCTGCAAGGCGAAGACACCACCCGCTTTGCCGAGGCCTTGGCCCACGGCGGCGGCCGCCTGCAGACGGCCCTGCGCAACGAGATGCTGGAAGGCGCGCGCAAGCTGGGCCTGGATCCGCAATACACCAGCCTGAGCCCGGAAGAGCAGGACGCGATCGACCTGATCGGCCTGCTGTTCGAAGCCATCTGCGACGTGCACCGGCTGTGGGACGAAGGCCGCAACCTGCTTGGCCGCCTGGTGCTGCCGTATCTGAAGCTGGCCTTGCACGACGATAGCCTGTTCGTGCAGCCCACCCATCCGGCGCGCCGCCTGCTCGACGTGCTGACCGAAGCCTGCGAGAGCAATCGCGGCGCCAGCCCGCACGATCGCGAGTTGCTGGACCGTGCGCAGCAGGCGGTGGAGCGGGTGATCGCCGAATACCAGGAAGACCTGAGCGTCTTCGAACTGGCGGCATCGGAATTGAACGATCTGGTGCAGCAACAGCGGCGCCGGATCGAGTTGGCCGAACGCCGCGCCGCTGAGGCCGCGTTCGGCCGCGAGCGATTGATGCAAGCGCGCCAGGATGCGGCCGACGCGCTGGCGCAATGCGTGCGCGACTACAAGCTGACCGCGCCGGTGCGGCAATTCCTCAGCGAGCATTGGCAGCATCACGTGGTCCAGACCCTGCTGCGCGACGGCGCGGATTCGGCGCGTCACATCGGTGCGATGAATCTGGGCCAGGCGCTGGTGGAGATCGACATCGCCGCGGCTTCCGCGCAAGGCGCGGTGATCGCCGACCGCTTGCTGCTGCTGATGCCGTTGCTGCGCGATTGCCTGGCCAGTTCCGGATTGGATGCCAGTTCGGCCGACGAGGCGATCGCGCGCCTGGTGCGGGCGCTCGCCTGGCCCGACGTGCCGCGTTCGATCGTCACCCCGATCGCCGTGGCCGCGCCGCTCGAAGCGGCCGAGAACGATTCGGCGCTGCGCCTGGTCGACCATGCCGAGCAGCGCCAGATCAACCAGGACGCGTTGTCGGCGATGCGCCGCCTGTCGCTGGGCGATTGGGTGCGCTTGATCGACGACGAAGGCTTCGAGCGCGCGCTGAAAGTCGCCTGGATCAGCCCGCTCACCTCGCGCTTCCTCATCGTCAACCGCCGCGGCGTGCGCGAACTGGTCGCCACGGCCGAGCAGCTAGCCTTGCTGGCCCAGGCCGGGCGACTGATCGTCGGTCTGCCGGATGCGCCGTTCGAAGGCGCGATGAAGCAGGTCTGGAAGCATCTGCAACGCGCGGCGTGATTCGTAGGCCGGGTTGAGCGCAGCGAAACCCGGCATCGCCATCCAACCCTTCGTCGAAACCTGCGGGATGGCGCCGCTGGGTTTCGCTGCGCTCAACCCAGCCTACGGCGATTTCGGGCTACGATGGCCTTATCCGAACTCAGGGCGGGGCAGGCATGGCAGTCACGATCGGGATCGCACGCGAACGCGCGCCAGGCGAGAAGCGGGTTGCGGCCACGCCGGAGACATGCAAGAAGCTGATCGCCGCCGGGGCGGATGTGCGGATCGAACGCGGCGCAGGCGAAGGCGCCTATTTTCCCGATCAGGCCTATGCGGACGCAGGCGCCCAGATCGTCGCGGATCGCGCTGCCGTTTACGACGGCGCCGATCTGGTGCTGTGCGTGCAAGCGCCCGATGCCGCGGGGCTAGCTGCGATGAAATCCGGCGCCGCGCTGGTCGGCACCCTGCAGCCGCAGGCGGACGAGGCGCGCGCCGCGGCGCTGCAGGCGCAACGGATCCTCGCTTTCCCATTGGAAAAACTGCCGCGCACCACGCGCGCGCAGGCGATGGACGTGCTCAGTTCGCAAGCGGGCATGGCCGGCTACAAAGCCGTGCTGATTGCGGCGCAGCTGGCGCCGCGCTTCTTCCCGATGCTGACCACCGCGGCCGGCACGATCCGGCCTTCGAAATTGCTGGTGATCGGCGCCGGCGTGGCCGGCCTGCAAGCCGTCGCCACCGGCAAGCGGCTGGGCGCGCAGGTCGAGGGCTTCGACGTGCGGCCGGAAGTGCGCGAGCAGATCGAATCGCTGGGCGGCAAGTTCCTGGACCTGGGCGTGAGCGCGGCGGGCGAGGGCGGTTATGCGCGCCAGCTGACCGATGAGGAACGCGCCGAGCAGCAGCGCCGCCTGGGCGAGCATTTGAAGAACATCGACGCCATCGTCTGCACCGCGGCGGTGCCGGGGCGCCCGGCGCCGAAGATCGTCAGCGCGGCGATGGTCGCGGGCATGAAACCCGGCAGCGTCATCGTCGATTTGGCCGCGGAAACCGGCGGCAATTGCGAACTGACCCGGCCCGGCGAAACCGTCGAACACAACGGCGTGACCGTCGCCGGACCCTTGAACCTGGCCAGCAGCGGCGCGATGCACGCCAGCGAGATGTACGCGCGCAACCTGCTCAACTTCGTCAGCTTGTTCGTCAAGGACGGCGCGATCGCGTTCGATTGGAACGACGAGTTGCTGGCCAAGACGGTGTGGCCGGGGCCGCCCGCGGCGTGAGCCTGCTGGTAGAGCTTGCTGCTTTTCGTAGGAGCGGCTTTAGCCGCGAGCTCTTTTCCTCAAAAATTGCAATATCGCCGCGATTTGCCGGGAAAAGCTCGCGGCTAAAGCCGCTCCTACGAAGGGCAGGAGCGCGCTCAAGGCTTGTCCCGATTCTCCTCAAACCATTGCTTGCGCTGCTCCGGCGTCATCGCACGCCACTTCTCCTTCAGCGCCTTGCGTTCCTCGGGATCCATGCCGCGCATGCGTTCGAACAAGGCGCGCGCCTGTTCTCGCTTCTGCGGATCCATCTGTTCCCAACGCACCATGCCTTTGCGCGCTTCGCGGCGCTGCTCGGGCGTCATCGTGCGCCAGCGATGGGCATGGTCGTACATGCGCTGACGCTCTTCCGGCGAACGGTTCCAACGTTCGCGCAGCGGCGCGATCAATTCGTCGCGCTGCGCCGGCGTCAGCTGTTCCCAGGCCGGCAATGGCGCAGCCGACGATTTGTCCCTGCCTCGATCCTGGGCCTGGGCTAAACCCGCCAGGCCGCACAACAGCAACACTGCAGCCGTTCGATAGAAGTTCTTCATCGCGCTCACTCCACCGCCACCAACTCGGCATCGGACGAGCCGAGCCAAGCGTAGAAATCAGGGTCCTGGTCCAGGGCCGAAGCCGGTTCGGCCGCTTCCGCGGCGACGGCGGCCGGCGAAGGATCGGTCGCCTGCAGCGCATCCTGACGCAGGTTCAAGCCGAAGGCGACCGCGAACACCGCCGCCGCCGCGCCGCCGAACAAAAGCGGCCAGGAAAAGCCGCGTTTGCGGACTTCGCCCGCGGCGGTCTCGCGCCGAATCTGCCGCAGCCGCGCGCGCGTCGCCGGCGACACGCTGTCGGCGGCTTGCCGGTAGCGTTCGCGCATCGCCGCGTCGAAGAGGTCGTTGTCGTGCTTGTCGTTCATCGCCAATCTTCCAGTTGCTTTTGCAGCGCCTCGCGGGCGCGCGACAGATGGGTCTTCACCGAGCCTTCGGTGCAGCCCATCGCCTTGGCCGTAGCGGCCACGTCCAATTCTTCCAGCACGCGCAAGGTGAAAGCCTCGCGCTGCCGCGCCGGCAGCTTGCGCAAGGCTTCGGCCAGCTTGCCGTAAGCCTCGCGCCCGTCGTGCGCGCGTTGCGGGTCCGGGCCTCCATCGGCCCAGTCGATCGCGCTTTCCTCGTCGCGGTGGTCCTGCGGCGACAGCCAGCGCAGCCGGAACGTGCGCCGCCGCTGCAGGTCGACGATGCGGCTGCGCAGGATGCTCCAGAACAGCGGCGTCCATTCCGCCGGCGGCCGCTTCGCGTAGGCCAGCATCTTCATCATCGCGTCCTGCACCGCGTCCATCGCGTCGTCACGGTGGCGCAGGCCCAGTTCGGCGAAACGGAAGGCGCGGGTGCCGATGCCGGCCAGGAACTGGTCGATCGAGGCCGGCTCCGGCGCAGCCGCATCCGATGCGGCCGCGTCGAAGGCCTGCGCAGGGTGTCGGGGGTCGGCATCGGGGCTCACCCGGGCAAGCATAGGCGTCCAGGCCTCAATGACGCCTGTCCCAGCGCCGGTCGTAGCGCTCGCCGCGGCGGTCCCAGCGGTTGTCGGCCAGGTCGCCGCGCCGGTCCAGGCGGTTGTCGATGCGGTCGCCGCGGTTGTCCAGATAGGCCGCCCGGCGTTCGTGTCCCAGGTTCTCCTGGCGTTCGGAACGCAGGTCCAAGCGATGGTCGATGCGGTCGCCGCGCCGGTCCAGGCGGTTATCGATCCGGTCGCCGTGGCGTTCCATGCGGTTCTGCACGCGGTCGCCGAAATCACCTGCGACAGCCGCGCCGGCCGACAACAGCAAAGGCAAGGACAGCAGTAATGCCTTCATGGGTCTCTCCTGATGATGGGGTGCGCAGGCCTGCGACGTTGGAAACGCGGGGCCGCGGCGGCGGTTGACAGGGCGGCCGGGCGGTTCACGGGCCGGTTATGATGCGGAAGACCGAGAAGGGAGACGGCGATGAGCGACGGCTTCGTGGCGCTGTACATCTTCATGCTGGCGGCGATCGCCGGCCACGTGATCATTTCGCGGGTGCCGGTGATCCTGCACACCCCGCTGATGTCGGGCAGCAACTTCATTCACGGCATCGTCCTGATCGGCGCGATGGTCGTCCTGGGCCACGCCGACACGACGCTGGAGAAGGCGATCGGTTTCGTCGCGGTGCTGCTGGGCGCGGGCAACGCGGCCGGCGGCTACGTGGTGACCGAGCGGATGCTGGAGATGTTCAAATCGTCGAAGAAGCCGGAGAAGAAGGCATGAGTTGGCTGCCTTTGCTGGTGAAGGCGAGCTACCTGGTCGCCGCGACCCTGTTCCTGCTCGGCCTGCAGCGCATGGCCTCGCCGAAGACCGCGCGCAGCGGCATCCAGTGGGCCGGCGCCGGCATGCTGATCGCGACGTTCGCGACTTTCCTGCTGCCCGGACTGCACAACCTGCCCCTGATCGCGACCGCGCTGGTGATCGGTACCGCCGCGGCCTGGATTTCCGGCAAGAAAGTCGCGATCACCGACATGCCGCAGATGGTCGCCCTGTACAACGGCATGGGTGGCGGCTCGGCGGCGGCGATCGGTGCGGTCGAGTTGCTCAGGTTTTCGTCCGAAGGCACCGCGCCTTCGATCACGACCTTGGTGCTGGGCGTGGTCGGCGCGCTGATCGGCGCGGTTTCGCTGTCCGGCTCGATCATCGCCTGGGCCAAGCTCGACGGCCGCATGGACAAGCGCTACACCTTCCCGGGCCAGCAATTCTTCAATGCGGGCGTGGCGATCGCCGCGGTCGTGCTGGGCGGCATCGTGATCCACTCGCTGGGCGTGCCGGCGATCATCGCTTTCTTCCTCTGCGCGCTGGCCCTGGGCGTGTTGATGACGCTGCCCATCGGCGGCGCCGACATGCCGGTGGTGATCTCGCTGTACAACGCGCTGACCGGCCTCGCCGTGGCTTTCGAAGGCTATGTGCTGCAGAACGAGGCGCTGATCATCGCCGGCATGATGGTCGGCGCGGCCGGCACGCTGCTGACCCAGCTGATGGCAAAGGCCATGAACCGCTCGATCAAGAGCGTGCTGTTCTCCAACTTCGGCGGCGGCGGCGCGCTGCAGGAAATCAGCGGCTCGCAGAAACCCATCGAAGCCGGCGACGTCGCCGCGATGATGGCCTACGCCGAGCGCGTGGTGATCGTGCCCGGCTACGGCATGGCGGTGGCGCAGGCGCAGCACAAGATCTGGGAGTTGACCCAAAAACTGATCGACCGCGGCGTCAAAGTGAAATTCGCCATCCACCCGGTCGCCGGACGCATGCCCGGCCATATGAACGTGCTGCTGGCCGAAGCCGGCGTGCCTTACGACCTGATCGCCGACATGGACGACATCAATCCGGAATTCGCGGTTACCGACGTCAGCTTGGTAATCGGCGCCAACGACGTGGTCAATCCCGTCGCCAAGACCGACCCGGCCAGCCCGATCTACGGCATGCCGATCCTGGACGTGGTGAATTCCAAGAACACCATCGTCATCAAGCGCGGCAAGGGCACCGGTTTCGCCGGCATCGAAAACGCGCTGTTCTACGCCGACAACACCCGCATGCTGTACGGCGACGGCGCCGAGATGGCGGCGGCGCTGGTCAGCGAATTGAAGGCGTTGGACGGCGGCCACTGACAGCCGCCACCTCGGCTTCTCCGTGCTACGAAGGGCGGCCATCGACCGGGAGACAACCGGCTTTGTCTGAGCGTCTCAGCCGCGCGCCGCGCGCCGCGAAAACAGTGCGCACATCACCCCGAACACCGCGTGCATGACCACGCTGCTGACCACCCAAGCCGTGTTCTTGAACGACGGCGCACCGGCGGCCGACAAAGGCAGCACCACCATAGTCATCGCCAGGTACAGCACGACGCCGTACGGCAATCCGAAGAAGTAGGGTTTGCCGATCAGCGCCGGCCAGAAGCGGGAAACGGCGTAGTAGACCGCGACCATGACGGTCGCGATGGCATAGTGGAACAACGCGCCCAGCGCCATGCTGGTGCCGCCCATCGTGAAGCTGGCATCGCCGAACACGCCCGCGGCGATGCTTTGCAGGATGCGCAGCGGAGGCACGCCCTGCGGCATCCAGAAGGCCCAGGCGAACAACAGGTCCAAAGTGCCCAGGGCGATGCCGCCGAGCAGCAGCCAGCGCCAGGGCCGGGGCGATTCCGCCTGCGCGGCGTGGATTGCATTCATTACGGATCTCCGAGTCGTGTGCGCCGAGTAGACGGCAGTTTCGCGGCGAAAAAAAGTCCCGCAGCCGTGGGATGGCCGGCTGCGGGAGGTCCGGGGGTTACGACAATGGCACCATGAATGGCGCTCTTTGCTTTGTCCTCGTCAGAAGTCGTACTGCACCATGAAGCGCACCGAACGCGGCGCCTGGAACGACAGCGGCAGGTTCGCGGTTTCGACCCGCGAACCCGTCGACGGATCCTCGACCTGTTCGTTGATTGCGGTCACTTCCTGCGAATTGAACACGTTGAAAATGTCCAGCTTGAATTGCAGGCCTTTCGCGAAAGCGGGCTTGTAGGCGACATTTAGATCCAACGAACGCGTCCACGGCAAACGGCCTTCGGTGCCGCGCGGCGTCGGCACGCCGTTGCAGCGGAAGAACGAAGAGCCGTAGGCGTGCAGGCTGCCGTCCGGCAGTTCCAATACGCCCAGGCAGTTCTTGGGGCGGCCGGACTGCACCAGGAAATTGCCGCCTACCGACCATTCGTCGGTGATCTGGTAGTTGCCGAACAGCTTGATGCTGTGGCGACGGTCGTTGGGCAGGTAGCCGAAGCTGTCTACGGTCAATTCGGGATAGTCGAAGTCCTGGGTGGTGCCGGTGTCGGCCTGGCCGATGTCCGACTTCACGCCGCCTTCGGTATTGCCCTTGCTCTTCGCGTAGGTGTACGAGCCCTGCATGAAGAACTTGTCCCAATTCGCGTCGAAGAAGAATTCCAACGCGGTGTACGTGCGCTTGGCCTTGGGGCTCAGGCGCGAACCGGGAACGCGGGTTTCTTTCAATTGGCCGTCGCCGTACAGATCGGTGAGGAACACCGAATCGGCGCCGGGGTTGAACAAGCGGCAGTAGGGGAAGCCGCTGTTGGGCAGATCGGCGAAGCGATCGTTGGCGTCGGCCCAGCCGATGAACCGGCCGGCACCGTTGAACCTGCGGGTGAAGCCTTCGGTTTCCAGGATGGCGGTGTAGTCGCAGGTGTCGTCGATCGCGGCCTTCAGGTCGCGGAAGATGCCGCGCATGCCCAGCGTGAAATGATCGCCCAGCGTCTTTTGGAATCCGAGGATGTACTCGTCCTGGTACATCGGGTCCAGGTTCTTCGATGCGATGGTCTGCGCATTCTTCGGACTGCCGAATTCGCCGTTGATGAAGATGAAGTCGCCCATCGAGGTGAGCCCGGTCGGCGCGCCGGTCACCGGATCGAAGCCGGTGAAATTGAAGTTCTCGCGCGAGAACAGCGAGGCGCTTGCGCCGCGGATGGCTACGGTGGCGGTCAGCGGCAGCGCGTAGCGGCCGGCGTTGCCGAACACTTTGAAGGTGGAGTCTCCGAACACGTCCCAGGAGAAGCCCAGGCGGGGTCCGAACTGGTTGTCGATCTTGGCGTAGGTCGCGCCTTGGCCGTTGAGGTTTTCGAAGCTGTCCCAGCGCGCGCCCAGGTAGGCGATGAAGTTGTCGGTGATGTTCCAGCTGTCCTGGATGTAGAACGCGCGCTGTTTGACCTCGACCGTGGCGCCTTGGTTGGTGATCTGCTCGCGGACGATGTCGAACTCGTCGCCGTTGTTCGGAATGCCGTCCGGATCGCGGGTGGCGTAGCGCCAGGCGCGGCCGCCTTCGATCGAGGTGCCGGCGGTGGATTGGAAATTGTCGACGTCGTAGCCGAAGCGGAGCAGATGGTCGCCCAACTGCCATTCCGCGTCGATCCGGTACTGGTCGCGCTCGTCGCCGGAGTCCTGGCGCGCGATCGCGCCGCCGGTGATGTTGCAGGTACTGACCCGTGTGCCGTTGAGCGCGCGGCGGTAGGCGGGACGTGCATCGGCGATGATCGGGCAGCCGCTGGCGGGATTGTCGAGATTCCCGCCGTAACGCACTTCGCGGCCGTCCGCAGTGCGCAGGTATTGAGACCGCGAGAATTCGCCGTGCCCGAACAACGCCGACAGGGTGAACGTATCGGTCAGGTAGCCGGTGTACTTGAGGACATAGTTCTCGCCGCCGGTCTCGGTGAAATTCATGCCCAGGAAGCTGGTGCGGTCGAGCTGGCCGACGGTGTTGCGGTACACCTCGGTGTCGGTCTCGGTCTTGTCCGAGAAGGCAGTCAATTCCAGCAAATGGTTGTCCGAGATGTTCCAGTCCATCTTCAACAGCCAATTCGGATTTTTGGCCACCGCGCTGGTGTTGGTCGCGGCGATCACGCTGTTCCAGGTGTCGGTCTCGGTCCGCCCGTACTGGACCAGGCCGTAGGCGAACAGCTTGTCTTTGACCAGCGCGCCGCTGGCCCAGACCGAAGCGACCGTGTTCCAAGTGGAATCCTTGGAATTGTCCTGGCGCAGCACGCCATTTTCCTGATAGACGTTTTTGGTCGCCTCGGTCAGGTCTTCGGGTTCGTAAAATACGTTGCCGCCGGCATGGAACTCGTTGGTGCCGCGCTTGGTGATCATGTTGATCACGCCGCCCAGCGAACGGCCGAACTCGGCGCCGTAGCCGCCGGTCTTGATCTGCTGTTCGGCGACCGCTTCGAACGGAATCTGGGCGAAGTTGAGGTTCTGGAACGAATTGGTGATGTTGAAGCCGTTGACGTAGTACTGGTTCTCGGCCACCGATGAGCCACCGAACGAAGCCAGGTTGCCGAACGCGGCGTCGCCCCGCACGGTGCCGGGCGCGAGCAGGGCCACGCTGGTGGCGTCGCGCGCGACCGGGATCTTGGCGATCTGCTGCGCGGTAAGGATCGTGGTGGATTCGACCGAGGTGATGTCGATCGGATTGACCGCGCCGGTGCCGATCACGGTCACCGTATCCAATGTTTGCGCGTCGCCGGAGCTCGTTACGAAGTCGACGTTGGAGGCGATGCCCACGCTGACGTTGGCCGTGCGCGTGCTGGTCGCGCCGTCGGCGCTCTTGCGGGTGATCGTGTACTGGCCGATCGGGATTTGCGACAGGCGATAGTTGCCGTCGCCGCCGACGGTGATCGTGCGCGAGAAGCCGGTGGCGGCGTTCTCGATCGTGATCGTGTCGCCAGCGGCGGCGCGTCCGGCGACGGCGCCGGCGGTGTTGGTCTGCGCTTGCACGCCGGCCGAGAAGCACAGGCCCAAGGCCAGGCCCAAGGCGGTGCGGCGGAAAAGACGTTGATGGTGTTGGGACATTTGGCGGTATCTCCCCGGACAGTGATGAAGGGCGTGGGTCACAAATCGGTGTGGCCGAATGCGTCCGGCGCGAAGCCGGCCGATGCGTTCGTTCGGAACGCGCGAACCGCGTGACGCGTTAAAAACTAGTGATCCGGATTGGCGGCGACGAGAACCACTTCTGCGTGCCGGTATCGAGCCAATTCAGCGGCGCGATGGATGCGGCGCATCGCGCAGAGCAGCGTCCGCTTGCGTTACAGGCCTTTATCCGCACGCAACGAGCACATCTGTGCTGGAGCATCGTTAAGCGGCTCCGGCCAACCCGCTGCGATTGGCTCTCCCAGGGGCCAATTGGGTACATTGGAATGGCGCCAATCCACGGGAGCGGCCATGTACTTGGAACTGGACGGGAGCGGGCCGTTACACGGCCAACTGACGCGCGCTCTGAAAGGCGCCATGGTCTCGGGCAGCGTGCATGCCGGGTCCCGGCTGCCGCCCAGCCGATTGCTGGCGCGTGAATTGGGCGTCTCGCGCAATACCGTGCTCGCCGCTTACGAACAGTTGCGCGCGGAAGGCTTTCTGGACGGCCGGGTGGGCTCGGGCAGCTTCGTTGCGCCGCAGCCGCAAGGCGCGCGCAAGGACGCGGCCGAACCGGCGCCGGACGAGCCGCAATCGCGCTACGCCCGCCGCGGCCGCCGTTTCCACGATCACGCCAAGGTGCCGGGCTTGATGATCCCCGGCGTGCGCCACGCTTTCCAATACGGCGTGCCGCTCACCCATCCCGCGATCACCACGGCCTGGGCGCGGGCGCTGTCGCAAGCCGCGCAATACACCTCGCCGTTCTATCCGATGACGCGCGGCGTGCCGGCGCTGCGCGAAGCGGTTTGCGATTATCTGGTGCGCCGGCGCGGCATCGCGGCCACGCCCGACGACGTGCTGATCGTATCGGGCACCCAGCAGGCGATAGCGCTGACCGCGCGCGTGCTGCTGGATCCGGGCGATCGCGCCGCGATCGAAGAGCCGCACTATTTCGCGTTGCGCACCGGATTGCTGGTCCACGGCGCCGAATTGCATCCGGTGCCGGTCGACGAGAACGGCCTGCGTTGCGAAGAGCTCCCGCAGCCGGCGGCGAAGCTGGTTTGCGTCACGCCTTCGCACCAGTTCCCGAGCGGCGCGGTGCTGTCGCTGCCGCGGCGCTTGGCTCTGCTGGAATACGCGCGCAAGCACGGCAGCTGGATCTTCGAAGACGACTACGACGGCGAGTTCCGCTATGACGGCAAACCAGTGCCGGCGCTGCGTTCGCTGGACGAAGCGGGCCGGGTGGTCTACGTCGGCTCGTTCTCCAAGGTGATGTTTCCCGCCCTGCGCATGGCATATCTGCTGATGCCGCCATCCTTGCGCGACGATTTCATCAACGCCAAATGGATGGACGACTTCGGCTGCGCGGCGATCGAACAGGCGGCGATGGCCGGATTCATCGCCAGCGGCGCTTTCGAGCGCCACCTGCGGCGCAGCGCGCTGACCTTGCGCGAACGGCGCGGGATACTGCTGAAGGGGTTGCGTGCCTGCAGCCGCGGGCGATTGGAGATCGCCGATTCGCACGCCGGCATGCACTTGGTGGTGTGGCTGCGGAACGCATCGCACGCGCAGGGCGATGCCTTGATCGAACATGCCCGGCTTCGCGGCCTGGGCTTGTATTCGATCGCGCCGCTCTACATTCGGCCGCCCGCGCGCGCCGGCTTGCTCATGGGATTCGCCGGCCTGTCGCCGATCGAAATCGAACAGGCGTTGG
Organism: Luteimonas sp.; assembly: GCA_035250245.1. Classification (GTDB taxonomy): domain Bacteria; phylum Pseudomonadota; class Gammaproteobacteria; order Xanthomonadales; family Xanthomonadaceae; genus Luteimonas_C. The sequence continues at coordinate 35,965 of DATFFH010000084.1, forward strand.
AAACCTTCGCCGAAAGCCTGGATGCCGTGCTGCCGATTTAACGGTCGCGCTGCTCGTCCGCCGCGGCGATGGCGATCTTGGCGGTCAATGCGAGCGGAATGCCGATCAGGATCATGTGCGCCGCGATGCAGGCGCAGGTCCAGGCCCAGTCCACGAATTGGTTGCGCGCGGGCATGGCATCGATCAGCGGGACCACCAGATAGCTGTTGGTCAAATAGATCGCGATCCCGAACAAGGCGCCGAACAGGTACGGGCGCTCGATCAAGGCAGGCCAGCGCCGCGCCGCCCAGCGGTACAGCATCGCCAGCAGGACCATGCGGCCGAGGAACAGCCCCATGCCGATCAGCGCGGTGGCCAAGCCACCTGCATAAGCTTCCCGGCCCCAGCCCCAGTACGCGGCGATCGCTTGCATCACCCGCAGGCCCGGATAGCCCTGCGCCTCCCAATAGATGGCGGCGAAGGCCAGGTCCAGGGTGGTCGCGATCAGCGCGCCGAACAGGGTCCAGGCATAACCGGGGAGGGCGGCCGATCGGGATGCGATCGAGGTATTCATGGGGGTTCCTTCGGGGCGCGGCGATTGGCCCTATCTAAGCCCTCTTAATTGGCCCTCGAAAGGTCCATTTGAGTGGCTTTGAATGGTGCCAATTCCCAGGAGCGGACTATGTATCTTGAACTCGACGGCAGCGGACCCCTGCACGGCCAGCTGACCCGCGCGCTGAAATCGGCGATGTTCGCCGGCACCGTCCACGTCGGCTCGCGCTTGCCGCCCACGCGTCTGCTGGCGCGCGAATTAGGCGTGTCGCGCAATACCGTCCTGGCCGCCTACGAACAATTGCGCGCCGAAGGCTTCGTCGACGGCCGCGTCGGTTCGGGCAGCTACGTGACGCCGCCGCTGCAATCCTCCCTGCCTGCGCCGGCGGTTTCGGGGCCGATCGAACCGCAGTCGTCCTACGCCCGGCGTTCGCGCCAATTCCAGGACCAGGGCCGCTTCTTCCGTCCGCGTCTGGTTGAAGCGCGTTATGCCTTCCATTACGGCATGCCGTCGACCAATCCCATCCTGACCAATGCGTGGGCGCGCGAGTTGTCGCACGCCGCGCTGTATACGCCGCCGAACTATCCCACCGCGCAAGGCTCGCGCCCCTTGCGCGAAGCGGTGTGCGATTACCTGTCGCGGCGGCGCGGCGTGCAGGCACAACCCGAGGACGTGCTGATCGTCGGCGGCACCCAGCAGGCGATGACGCTGACCGCGCGCGTGCTGCTCGACGAAGGCGATGCGGTGGCGATCGAGGATCCGCAGTACTCGGCGATCCGCACCGTGCTGAAGGTGCACGGCGCGCAATTGGCGCCGGTGCCGGTGGACGAGCAGGGCATGCGGATCGACGCGTTGCCGGCGAAGGCGCCGAAACTGGTGTGCGTGACACCTTCGCATCAATTCCCGATGGGTTCGGTGCTGTCCCTGTCGCGGCGCCTGGCCCTGCTCGACTATGCGCGGCGCCAGCATTGCTGGATCTTCGAGGACGACTACGACGGCGAATTCCGCTACGACGCCAAACCGCTGGCGGCCCTGCGTTCGCTGGACGAGGACGGCCGGGTCATCTACATCGGCACCTTCTCCAAGGCGCTGTTCCCGGCGCTGCGCCTGGGTTATCTGGTGATGCCGCCGCAGTTGCGCGGCGATTTCGTTTCGGCGAAATGGCTGGACGATTTCGGCGCGCCGACGGTGGAGCAGGCGGCGCTGGCCAATTTCATGGCCAACGGCGGTTTCGAACGCCATCTGCGCCGCACCGCCAAGACGCTGAAAGAAAGGCGCCAGGTGCTGCTCGACGGCTTGCGGCGCTTGGCGGGCGATAGGATCGAGATCGCCGATTCGCACGCCGGCATGCATCTGGTGGTGTGGCTGAAGGGCAGGACGCGGGAAGAGGGCGAAGCCTTCATCGCCCACGCCCGAACCCGCGAACTGGGCCTGGCGCCGATTTCGCAGTACTACATCGACCCGCCGGACCGCGCGGGCCTGCTGCTCGGTTATGCATCGATGTCGGTGGCGGAGATCGAGCAGGCCTTGGTGGCGTTCGCGCGTTGCCTGGACGAGATGTTCGGGTAGTCGCGGCTTTAGCTTTGCGTAGAGTCGAGCCTGCTCGACTGCTTTTTCGGCGGCGACGACACCTCCGGCATTCCCAGAAAGCAGTCGAGCAGGCTCGACTCTACAAAGCGGGATCAGCGGCCGAGCCAGGCCGCCAGCGCCAGCGCAGCCAGCGTGCAGGCCCACTCCACCGCGCCGTTCGCCAACTGGGCCAACGTCCAGGCATAGCGCGGCCCCAGTTTCAGCAGCGACTCCCAGGGCAGTAAGCCCATCACCGTGCCGATCTGCCCCGCGGCGACGCCCCAGTTGGCCAGCAAGACGATCACCGCGGTCGCCGCCACGGCTGCGATGGCCCGCCCGGCGCCGCGCGGCAGGCCGCCCAGGCGCACCAGCACGGCCGCGTCCAAGGCGCCCAGCAAGGCCATCCAGCCCAGTTGGCGGTCGGTGTACAGCGCGGCCAGCACCCACAGCGCAGCGAAACCGGCGCAGCCCAGGGCCAACAGCAAGAGGGACAGCCAGGGGCCGACTCGGGTTTTCGGAAAGGACTGATCCATCGGCGCTCCGCAAGGGTCGCCTAGGATACCGGGCGTGCGGCGTTAGAATGCGCGGCCTTGCGCCGGGCGCGGACGCCCGCATCTTCAGAACATGTATTCACGCCACAGCGAACCGGTCAGATTCGAACGCGATTGCGACGCCGTCCTGGTGCCGCAAGGCGAGTCCGTGCGCCTGCCCGCGGGCAGCATCGGCTACATCACCCAGGCGCTGGGCGGCAGCTACACCGTATTCGTCGAAGGCAACCTGTTCCGGATCGCGGGGCGCGACGCCGACGCGATCGGCAAAGAGCCCGACGAACCGCTGCAACTGCCCGAAGGCGCCAGCGACGACGACGTCGAAACCCTGGTCTGGAAGCAACTGCGCACCTGTTTCGATCCCGAGATTCCGATCAACGTTGTGGACTTAGGCCTGGTCTACGAAGCGCAAGTGCATCGGCGCGACGACGGCCAGCGCGAAGTCGGCGTCAAGATGACGCTCACCGCGCCCGGTTGCGGCATGGGCGACATCCTGGTCGACGATGTCCGCAGCAAACTCGAATTGATTCCCACGGTCGCCGAGGCCGACGTCGAGCTCGTGTTCGATCCGCCGTGGAATCGCAACATGATGTCGGAAGCCGCGCGGCTGGAAACCGGCATGCTGTAGGGATTTGAATCGTGGCGTTGTTGGAATCGCGACCTGTCTTAGGCGCACGCCTTTAAGCCGTCATTCCCGCCTTCGCGGGAATGACGGCGAAGAGAGCAACGCGGCGTGGCCGCGCACGCTCCACGTACGGCACTGAACGGTTACATCTGAAATCGTTTACGTGATCAATCCGTGAAATCGATCACACTGCAAGCTCGTATTCAGCCCAAGTTTATGCTGCGCCTGCAGCGTGAAAACCGGTGGAGCTGTCCTATATGGTCAGTTTTCGGACGCATTGCGTCACGCGTCCGATTTCACCGGGCCTAGCGAAGACGAAGCCCCGGTTTTGCCGCTTTCGCGGCTTTTTCAAGTTTCGGGGGTGTCGCCATGTCGGATCAGTACTTGCATCGCCAGCGCTGTCCAGCGTTTGTGATCGCCATCGTGTCCGCGCCATCGCGCGCACATGCCGTTCGCCGCCCCCGGCGACCGCATATCCAGGACGGAACTAGCAGCTAAAGGAAGGCACCGGCATCCGCTTTGGATGTCGGATTGGATCGCAAGCCGGCTTACGGTCCGCAGGGGGTTGATCGATTTCGATGCGCGCAGCCGCATTGTGGCAGTTGGATTTGCCGGGAAAAAAGCAGTCGCGTTCGCGCGATCCCATTTTTTCCAATTCGTAGGGACACAGACATGAGGAATTCGAAGAAAGCTTTGGGACTTATCGCAGTCTCGCCCTTGGCGCTGGCGCTTTCCATGGCCTCCGCCGCAGAAAGGGTGGACCTGCACGGCAAGGATGTCGCCCAACTCAATCGCCAATACCAGGCTGCGACGGCAGGATTGGCCGCTCCGGCCGCCGCGCGCGACCGCCACGCCGAGCTCATCGGTTTGGATCAGGATTCGGGCCTGACCCTGCTGCGCTCGAAGAAAGAGAAAGACGGTTCCACGATCAATCGTTACGAGCAGAACTTCCGCGGCATCCCCGTGTTCGGCGAACACGTGATCGTGCGCGAAGACAAGAACGGCGCGGTCACCCAGCTGTTCGGCCGCGCGGTCAACGGCCTGGCTTCGGAAATCCCGGCGTCGCTGGCGCGCATTCCCGCGACGCAAGCGATGGCGATCGCCAAGCGCGCCACGCTGGGCAACGGCCTGGTCGGAAAGACCGTCGAGAACGAAAGCAACCGCCAGATGATCTACGTCGGCAAAGACGGCCGCGCCCGTCTGGCCTACGTCATCAACTTCTTCGCCGATGCGCCGAAGGGCGGCGCGCCGACCCGTCCGTTCGTGATCGTCGACGCGCAGAACGGCGCGATCCTCGACAAGTGGGAAGGCCTGGCCCATGCCCTGATCGGCACCGGCCCCGGCGGCAATCAGAAGACCGGTCAGTACGAATACGGCACCGACTTCGGTTACCTGGACGTGGCGCAGAGCGGCAGCACCTGCACCATGAACAACACCAACGTGAAGACGGTCAACCTCAACCACGGCACCAGCGGCAGCACCGCTTACGCCTACACCTGCCCGCGCAACACCGTGAAGACCATCAACGGCGCGTATTCGCCGTTGAACGACGCGCATTATTTCGGCGGCGTGGTCTTCAACATGTTCAACGCCTACGTCGGTTCGCCGCCGTTGACCTTCCAGCTGATGATGCGCGTGCACTACAGCACCAACTACCAGAACGCGTTCTGGAACGGTTCGTCGATGACCTTCGGCGACGGCGGCAGCACCTTCTATCCGCTGGTCAGCCTGGACGTGTCCTCGCACGAAGTCGCGCACGGCTTCACCGAGCAGAACTCGAACCTGACCTATTCCGGCCAGTCGGGCGGCATCAACGAAGCCTTCTCGGACATGGCCGGCGAAGCCGCCGAGTACTACAACGAAGGCAGCAACGACTTCCTGGTGGGCGCGGACATCTTCAAGGCCGCGGGCCAGGCGCTGCGCTACATGGCCAATCCGCCGCAGGACGGCCAATCGATCGACCACGTCTCCGACTACTACAACGGCTTGGACGTGCATTACTCGTCCGGCGTATATAACAAGGCGTTCTGGAAGTTGGCTACGACCTCGGGCTGGAACACGCAGACCGCGTTCAAGGCCTTCGCCAAGGCCAACCAGGACTACTGGACGGCCAGCACCAACTTCAACCAGGGCGTATGCGGCGTCGAAACGGCGGCGCAGGACCTGGGCTACACCAAGGCCGACGTGACCGCGGCGTTCGCCCTGGTCGGGGCGAGCTGCGCCGGCACGCCTTCGGACGGCGTGGTGGTGTTGAACGTGAACCTGCCGAGCGTGAGCACCGGCAACTGGTCGTCGACCTACACCGTGAGCATCCCGTCCGGCACGACCAAGCTGGTCGTGAACACCTCGGGCGGCACGGGCGATGCGGATCTGTACGTGCGCCGCAACGCCGCGCCGACCACCAGCAGCTACAACTGCCGCCCGTACACCAGCGGCAACACCGAGACCTGCACCTTCACCAACCCGATCGCGGGCAGCACGTACTACATCCGCGTGCGCGCCTACTCCAGCTATTCGGGCGTGAATCTGAAGGCTACTCGTTCGCCGAACTGAGCGAGCCTCACAGGGAAGTGACCGGGAGGATGGCCGCCGCAATGGCGGCCATCCTCCGATTCCCGCGTCCGCCTGCAAGAGCGCGGGATGCAGTTCGGCAGGGCGCCCGGACCGGGCCATCGCGGCCCGGTCCGGGCGGCCATTTCTTCTCACGCTTGCGCACCTCCGGGCGACGCCCGGATACGAAGGAGCGTCTCCGATGAATCCGCATCGCCTTCTCATTGCCTGCCTGCTGTCGGCGGGCTTGTCGTTCGGCGCCGTCCAGGCGCAGGAAATCGCCCATCCCGCACACGAAACCGACGCCGCGCAATTCGAGCGGCAGCCGTTCGCGCCGGTCTACATCGTCACTTCGCGCGACACCTTCATCAACACTCTGCAGCCCATCGCGCGCGCCGGCATGACTCGCCGCGACAGCGTCGGCGCGGACCTGGTGGTGTCGGAAATCAAGGCGCACCAGCTACCGCAGGTCGCCGAGCGCATCCACGCGCGCGAAAAGCGCTGCGGCGGTTATTTCGCCTTCGCCACGCGCGCCGAGGCCGACGCTTTCGTACGCAACGACCGCTCGGCGCAGGCCGCGCGGCTGGCGGCCCTGGTCGACTACACCATAGACAACCACGCCACGGTCGATCCCTGGCTGCCGCAGGTCCAGGCTTCGAACATCCTGTCCACCATCCAGCATCTGTCCACCGCCTATCCGAACCGCTACTACAGCAGCACGCACGGCCAGACTTCCGCGAACTGGATCCGCGACACCTGGGCGGCTTTGGCCAATGGCCGCAGCGATGTGGGCACCGAACTGTTTTCCTGCAGCACATGTTCGACCCAGCCTTCGGTGATCCTCACCATCCAGGGCACCGATCTGCCGAACGAGATCGTGGTGCTGGGCGCGCATCTGGATTCGATCAACGTCAGCGGCGGCGGCCAGAGCATGGTCGCGCCGGGCGCGGACGACGATGCTTCCGGCATCGCCACCCTCACCGAAGTGCTGCGCGTGGCCATGGCCAGCGGCTGGAAGCCCAAGCGGACGGTCAAGTTCATGGGCTACGCGGCCGAAGAGGTCGGCTTGCGCGGCTCGGCCGCCATCGCCCAGTCGTTCCAGAGCCAGGGCAAGAACGTGGTCGGCGTGCTGCAGCTGGACATGACCAACTACAAGTCGGGCGGCGGCGTGGACATGCAGCTGATCACCGATTATTCGAACGCGTCGATGAAGACGTTCCTGACGAATCTGTTCGACGCTTATCTCGCGCCGTTGGGATTGACCCGCGGCAGCTACACCTGCGGCTACGGTTGTTCGGACCACGCCTCGTGGACCAGCGCCGGCTTCCCGTCCGCGATGATGTTCGAAGCGGGCGACAGCAGCGGCGAATACTTTCCCTACATCCACACCGCGAACGACACCTTGCAGAACATGGGCAACTCGGCGACGAACAGCGCCAAGTTCGCCAAATTGGGCTTAGCCTTCCTGGGCGAACTCGGCAAGACGTCCGGCGGCGGCCCGGGCCCCGGAAACACGCCGCCGGTGGCGAACTTCACCGCTGCGCAGAGCGGCTTGAACGTGCAGTTCACCGACACGTCGACCGACAGCGACGGCAGCATCGTTTCGCGCAGCTGGAATTTCGGCGACGGCGGCACTTCGACGGCGACCAGCCCCAGCCACGCCTATGCTGCCGCGGGCAGCTACAGCGTCAGCCTGACGGTGACCGACGACGACGGCGCCAGCCACACCAAGACGCAAACGGTGACGGTGGGCGGTGGCGGAAGCGCGGTGGTCTTGAACGTGAACCTGCCCAGTGTGAGCAGCGGCAATTGGTCTTCGACCTACACGGTCAGCATCCCGAACGGAACGACGTCCTTGGTCGTGAACACTTCGGGCGGAACGGGCGATGCGGATCTGTACGTGCGCCGCAACGCCGCGCCCACCACCAGCAGCTACAACTGCCGTCCGTACACCAGCGGCAACAACGAAACCTGCACCATCAACAATCCGATCGCGGGCAGCACGTACTACATCCGCGTGCGCGCCTACTCGAGCTATTCGGGCGTGAACCTGAAGGCGACGCGCTCGCCGAACTGAGCGCGTTCCAGTCGGGGGCCGTCTCGCACAGGCGGCCTACGACTTTTTCGCGGGGCTAATACCTTCGTAGGGCGGCATCTGTTGTCCGCTTTTGCTTCGATGAGATGCGAACGAGGTTGCGCACCCGATCACAATCCATTTGCAAACAAAGCGTTAGCGCATCGTTAAGGCTTGCGCCCCTCACTTTCGACATGATAGAAATGTGATGTGCATCACATTTTTTAGCTTGTTTTGCTGCGCCTGCAGCGTGAACCTGTCCTGAAGTGTCGTTTATCGTCACTTTCGGACACGGAAGTCCACCTTTGCAGAACTGCCGGGAGCCAGTCTTGTTCTGGCTTGCGGCAGACGATACGGATCGGGGGATGTGGGATGTCTGATCGTTGGCACCTTGCGCACGCTTTCCGGCATGCGGCCTACCGTGCATCGGCACGGGTAACGGTCGCGGCCACTCGCCCTGATTGACCTGAACGCCGCGGACGATCGTCCGCGGCGTTTTTGTTTTTGGTTCTGCTGGAGCGTCGGTAAGAAAGGAGCGGCAACGCAGACTGTTAGGACCGCCAGCCGGCTTTGCGGTCCACAGGGGGTTGATGTGATTGATCGGGCGCGCCGCCTTTTGCGGCGGCCCTGTTGGCGGTTTTTCGCCGGAAAACGAAGTCGCGCGCGCGCGGCCCAAAATTCCAATCTTGCAGGGACACACACATCATGAGGAACACCAGGCAACGTTTGACTCTTCTTGCTCTGTCTCCGCTGGCGCTCGCGCTTTCGGTGGCTTCCGCGCAGGCCGCCAATCGCGTCGACCTCCACGGCAAGGACCTCTCCCAGCTCAACAATCAGTATCAAGCCGCCGCCCGCGGCCTGGCCGCCCAGGCCAACGCGCGCGACCGCCACGCCGAATTGATCGGCTTGGACCAGGATTCCGACCTGCGCCTGCTGCGTTCGCGCAAGGACGGAGATTCTTCCGTTTACCGTTATCAGCAGACTTTCCGCGGCGTACCGGTGTTCGGCGAGCACGTGATCGTGCGCGAAGGCAAGGACGGCAAGGCCAACCGCCTGTTCGGCAAGATGGTCACCGGCCTGGCCAGCGAGCTGCCCGCGGCCGCGGCGAAAATCCCGTCCACGCAGGCGCTGGCGATCGCCAAGCGCGAACGCCTGGGCAGCGGCCTGAGCACCAAGATCGTGCAGCGCGAGAGCGTGAAGCAGCAGATCTACGTCGACAAGGACGGCCGCGCCCGCCTGAGCTATCTGGTGAGCTTCTTCGCCGACCAGCCCAAGGGCGGGGCGCCGACGCGTCCGTTCGTGATCGTCGATGCGCAAAACGGCGCGATCCTGCGCCAGTGGGAAGGCCTGGCCAATGCCGAAATCGGCACCGGTCCCGGCGGCAACCAGAAGACGGGCCAATACGAATACGGCACCGATTTCGGCTTCCTCGACGTCACCGAAGACGGTGCGGATTGCGTCATGGACAACGCCAACGTCCGCACGATCAACCTGAACCACGACGACACCTATCCGGTGCCGACCGGCCAGGATGCGTTCGTGTACACCTGTCCGCGCAACACCTTCCAGGCGATCAATGGCGCCTTCTCGCCGGCCAACGACGCGCATTACTTCGGCGGCGTGGTGTTCGACATGTTCAACACCTACACCGGCCAGCCGCCGATCACCCAGAAGCTAGAGATGCGAGTGCACTACGGCACCAGCTACGAGAACGCGTTCTGGGACGGCGTCGGCATGACCTTCGGCGACGGCGCCAGCACCTTCTATCCGCTGGTGAGCCTGGACGTCTCGGCGCACGAAGTCGGCCACGGCTTCACCGAGCAGAACTCGGACCTGATCTACGGCGAAGTGCAGTCCGGCGGCATCAACGAAGCGTTCTCGGACATGGCCGGCGAGGCCGCCGAGTACTTCTTCAACGGCGGCACCAACGACTTCCTGGTCGGCGCGCAGATATTCAAGGCGGACGGCGAAGCGTTGCGCTACATGGCCGATCCGCCGCAGGACGGCATTTCGATCGGCAGCGCCAACGATTGGGTCGACGGCATGGACGAGCACTATTCGTCCGGCGTCTACAACAAGGCCTTCTACACCCTGGCCACGACGGCTGGCTGGAATACGGAGACCGCGTTCAAGGCATTCGCCAAAGCGAACCAGGATTACTGGACGCCCAGCGAAACCTTCTACACCGCAGTCTGCGGCGTCGAAGACGCGGCTTCGGACCTGGGCTACAACGTGGCGGACGTGACCGCGGCGTTCGAAGCGGTCGACGTGACCTGCGGCGGCGGACCCGAGCCGCCGGTGGTCGAAGATCTCGCCAAGGGCGTGGCGGAAACCGGCTTGACCGCGACCGCAGGCAAGTCGCTGTACTTCAAGCTCGACGTGCCGGCGGGCGCCAGCAACCTGACCTTCACCATGTCCGGCGGCACCGGCGATGCGGACATGTACATGAAGTTCGGCGAGCTGCCGAACGATACGTTGTGGGATTGCCGCCCGTTCAAGAGCGGCAACAACGAGGTGTGCACGGTGGCCGCGCCGCAGGCCGGTTCGTACTACGTGCGGCTGAAGGCCTACTCGGCGTTCTCGGGCGTGAGCCTGATCGGCGACTACAGCACCGGCGGCGGCGGCGGGGTGCAGACCTACACCAACGACACCGATGTGCAGATCGTCGACAACGGCACCGTGGCCAGCCCGATCGCGGTGTCCGGCCGCACCGGCCGCGCCGGCAACAACGTCGCGGTCTCGGTGAACATCGTCCACACCTACAAGGGCGACCTGCGCGTGGACCTGGTGTCCCCGGACGGCAGCACGTACAACCTGCACAACCGCACCGGCGGCAGCGCCGACAACATCGTGCAGACCTACACCAAGAACCTGGCCAGCGAGAAGCTGAACGGCACTTGGAAGCTGCGGGTCAACGACAACGCCAGCGGCGATACCGGCTACATCAACAGCTGGAGCATCACGTTCTAAGCGTTGTGGCAGTCGCGACAAAAGAACCCCGGCTTCGGCCGGGGTTTTTCTTTGCGCTTTGTAGAGCGGAGCTTGCTCCGCTGCTTTTGATTGCCTCCTTCCTCGAAGCTGAGAGCAGCGGAGCAAGCTCCGCTCTACAAAGCGAAGGCGGCCACGGCTGCACGCAAGGGATCGAGCAAAGCGCCGTAATGCGCGGTGCGTGCGGTGTCGCCGCGCAGCGGTTGCCGCACCTGCGCGGCACTGGCGGTGCGTACGCTGCGCCCGCCGCGATGGAATTCCAGGCAGGCCGCATCGAAAGGCAGGCCGCAGAATTCCAGCATCTCGCGGATCTGGCCTTCGGGATCGGCCAGCAAGGCTTCGTAGGATTGCGCGCGGATGCGCCGCGGATCGGCCGCGCGCCAATGCGCGAGCGCACGGCCGCAATCGTACGCGTAGGCGGCCACGTCACCGAAGTCGCAGGCGAAATGCGGCAGCCGGTAGAACTGCTGCTTGTAGCAGGACCAGGCCGTTTCCAGCGGATCGCGCCGCGTTTCGACGACCTTGGCGCCGGGCAGCATCGCCCGCAGCGCACCTGCGTACAGCCAGTTTTCCGGCATCTTGTCGGTGAAGCGGGGCCGGCGCTCGCGCCAGCGCGCGGTGCGTTGCAGGTAGTCGCGGCCCAGGCGCTGCCAATCCTGGGCGGTCGCCTTCGGCGCCCATTTGGGGAATGTCGTGCCGCGCCGCGCGGATTCGTCGCGGAACACGTCGGTCAGATCGGGAAGCTCGCTGGCGCCTTCCACTTGCGGATGCGCCGCGAGGATCTGTTCGAACAAAGTCGAGCCCGAGCGCGGCATGCCGACGATGAAGATCGCTTCCTGGCCCAGCGCGGGATCCTGCGGCTCCGGCAACGCTTCGGTCGCCGCGATCGCCGCATCGGTGAAATTGCGGAAGGCGGCCGCATTCCACGGCGCCATGCGCCGCATGCGGGCATTGGCGTCGCCGAACGCGGCGAAGGCCTCCGCATACCGCTGCTGGTCCTCGCAGACCTTGCCCAGCGCGTAGCCCATCGCGATGCGGTCGCTTTCGGCTACGTCGGCGCGACGGAATTGCGCCGACAGGGTTTCGCGGTCGGCGTCCGACAGCGGCCGGGTCTTGATGTTGGACAAGCCGCGCCAGGCATCGCCGCAGGCGGGATGAAGTTCCAGGGCAGCGCGATAGGCCGTTTCGGCTTCGTCGAACGAACCGGCATGCACGCGCGCGTCGCCCAGCAGGATCTGCGCCGGCAGGAATTGCGGTTGTAGCGCGACGGCGCGCTGAAGCGCATCGATCGCGCCGGCGGTCGCGCCATCCAATTGCAGATTGCGACCCAGGTTGTACCAGGGCATCGGCTCTTGCGGGGCGAGTTCCGTCGCCCGGCGCCAAGCGGCGAACGCCGCGTCGAGTTCGCCGACGCCGCGCAGGGCGCTGCCGAGGTCGTTGAGGATCTGCGCATCGTCCGGGCGCTGCGCCAGCGCTTTTTCCAGCATTGCGCGCGCGTCTGCGGGGCGGTCGCGGCGGTTGTGGAGGATGCCGTACAGGCGCAGCGCTTCGGGATGGTCCGGCGTTTGCGCCAGCACGCCGTTCAACAGTTGCTCGGCTTGCGCGACCGCGCCGTCGCGGATCGCGCGCGCGGCCGCGTGCATGCGCGGGACCGCTTCGGCCGGCAAGCCGGCCATGCGCGGGTCGGTGGCGCCTGTGTTAATTACTCGCCTCGAAGCGATTGGCGGCGACGTTCTTGCGCACCTTCGCCGGATCCCAAATGCGTCCGTTCATCGCGATGTACACGCCCGGCGGCAGCGATTGCACCGCGCCGACCGCGGTGCCGATGTTGAATTCCGCGTCCGAGCCGCGGAAGCGGGCCGGGTTCAGCGCACCGGTCAGGACGATGGTCTTGTCCTTGATCGACGACAAGACCTTGGCGGTTTCGACCATGCTGTCGGTGCCGTGGGTGATCAGCACGTGGCGCGCCGTTTGCGCGGCGATCGTGGCGCGGATCAGCTCGCGGTCCTCGGCGCTGATATGCAGGGAATCCTTGCGGATGATCGGAATCACGTCGAACCGGAACGCCACACCCAGCTCCTGCAGGATGCGGCCGATCTGCGGCTCGCCCACTTGGTAGTCCGACTTGTCGTCGAAATAGACCTTGTCGATGGTGCCGCCGGTAGTGACGATCAGTAGCTGTTCCATGGGGTCCTGGCTGATGGCATGAAGCCGCGATTCGTGGTGCCGATATGATACGGCGCGCAGTTCGGTCGTGCGGGATGGCGTAAATCCCCCTTCGGTCTCCCTTTTTCAAAGGGGGAATTCCCAGCTTCGGTTGCGTTCGTCGCCTCTGCCGTTCTCCCTCCTTTGAAAAGGGAGGGTCGGGGAGGATTTACGCCATCCCTCAAGGCATGGACGCAGTTCGCGTTCACCGATCCGCGCGCTTCCGTCCGAACCGCGCGCGCAACCCCGCCTGGCTGGCGAGCGCGACGATCGCCAGCGACAAGATGATCTCGATCCAAGCCAAACCGCGTTCGGGCGGACTCGACCAAGCGGTCATTACCCCGTGCGAAAACCAGAGCAGAGCCAGCAGGCCGGCCCAGAACGCGGCGCGCGCGGCGCCGGGGCGCAAAACGGCGATCGCCAGCAGCAGCGGCGGCAAGCCGAATACGCCGGCGGCGACCGTTTCGCCGCCGCGCAGGAACCAGAATGCGTACAGCGCCGACAGCGCCAGCAAAGCGACCGCGAGCAGGGGCTTGCCGGTTTTCATGCGGACAACTTCGCGGCGATCGACGCGAGCCGCTTACCCAGGGCGCGCGCCAGCTGCGCTTCTTCTTCGCTCAATTCCGGATCGTCGCGCGTGCCCGCGACGTGACTGGCGCCGTAGGGCGTGCCGCCGCTGCGCGTGCTGGTGAGCGCGGGTTCGGTGTACGGAATGCCCACCAGCACGCAGCCGTGATGCAGCAGCGGGGTCATCATCGACAGCAGCGTCGATTCCTGGCCGCCGTGCATGGTCGAAGTGGACGTGAACACCGCAGCGGGTTTGCCGGCCAAGGTGCCGCTGGCCCATTCGGCGCCGAGCGAATCGAAGAAGTGCTTCATCGGCGCGGCCATGTTGCCGAAGCGGGTAGGGCTGCCGATCGCAAGGCCGACGCATTCGGCCAGGTCGCGCTTGTCCACGTACGGCGCGCCGTCTTCGGGAACCGGCGGCGATGCGGTTTCGGTGGTCGGCGCCACCGGCGGCACGCTGCGCACCCGCGCGGCCATACCGTCCACTTCGCCGATGCCGCGGGCGATGTGCCGCGCCAACCGGGCCACGGAGCCGCCGCGGCTGTAGTAGAGCACCAGGATGTCGGCCATGCGGTCCTGCGTCGTCGGGAGTGCCGATAGTTTGGCAGGGATCGGCCCGGCGCGGGCCGGGTCTTTGCTACGCTTCGCCCATGGAGCCGCTGGATTCCTGGAACCGATGGAGCGACCGCGTGCGCGATCGCGCACGCGCCGGCACGTTTTTCCGCTTCCTGTGGCGGCGTTTCCTGGACGATCGCCTGTTCGAAGCGGCCGGCTCGCTGTCCTACACCACGGTGTTCGCGCTGGTGCCGCTGGCCACGGTGGTGTTCAGCGCGCTGTCGGCGTTCCCGGTGTTCGGCGAATGGCGCGACAAGCTCAGCGATTACGTGTTCTCCAACTTCGTGCCGTCCTCGGCGCGAGCGGTGGAGGCCTACATCAAGCAATTCACCGAGAGCGCGGGCCAGCTGACCACGATCGGCGTGGTCGCCCTGGTGGTGTCGCTGCTGATCACGCTGGTGAGCGTGGAAACCACGTTCAACCGGATCTGGCGCGTGGAGACCGCGCGGCCGAAATTCGGCCGCTTCCTGGTGTATTGGACCGTGCTCACCCTGGGCGCTTTGATCTCCACCGCCAGCCTGGCCTTGTCGGTGCGCTTCTTCGCGCTGGCGATCTTCGAGACCGAAGCCGGACGCTGGTTCGAAGACCTGATGATCCGGTTGACCCCGATCTTCATCGAGCTGGCCGCTTTCGCCGCGATCTACCGGGTGGTGCCGCACCGCACGGTCAAATGGCGCCACGCGGTGGCGGGTGCGTTGCTGGCGGTGCTCGCGTTCGAACTGGTGAAGGCCGGCCTGGGCCTGTTTCTGGGCGCGTTCAATTCCTATCAGAAGCTCTATGGCGCGGTCGCGTTCGCGCCGATTTTCCTGTTGTGGATCTATCTGAGCTGGGTGTCGGTGCTGCTGGGCGCCTCGCTGGCTTCGTCGATCTCCGCATTCCGCTATCAACCGGCTTCGATGCGCCTGCCGCAGGGCTACGAGTTGTACGGCATGCTGCGCATGCTCGGCCGCTTCGACGAATACCGCGCCCGCGGCCGCGGCCTGCACAGCGACGAAATCCAGCAACTGGAACCGATGCTGACCGACTCGCTGGTACAGCACATGATCGCGCAGTTATGCGAGATAGGGGTGGTGAGTCGCGCCGAAACGGGCGAATGGTTGTTGGCGCGCGACTTGGACGGCCTGACCTTGGCCGAACTGTACGAAGCTTGCCATCTGCGCATCCCGATCGCCGAAGCGCACCTGCCGTGCCGCGACGACGCGCTGGGCAAGGCCGCGATCGGCGCCTTGGACGAACTCCGCATCCCGCTGCGCGAATTGCTCAAGCACCGCGTCGGCGGCCTTTACACGACCACGAAGGAAAGCGCATGACCGCGCGCAAACTGCCGCTACTCGTACTGACGTTCGCGCTCGTCGCGTCGTTCGCCGCCTGCAACAAGCCCGCGGAAGATGCCGCCAAGCCGAAAGGCCCGGTACCGGCGCTGAAGCTCGCCGCCATCGACGGCAAGGCCTACGACCTGGCCGCTCACCGCGGCAAATGGGTGGTGGTGAATTTCTGGGCGACCTGGTGCGCGCCTTGCCTGAAGGAAATGCCGGAGTTGTCGGCTTTGGACGCGATGCGCGAGCACATCGAGGTGGTGGGCCTGGCCTACGAGGAAATCGAGCCGAAAGAGATGGAAGCTTTCCTGAAGGAGCACCCGGTGGTGTATCCCATCGCGATCGTCGACGTCTACAACCCGCCCAAGGATTTCGAGACGCCGCGCGGACTGCCGATGACCTATCTGATCGCGCCCGACGGCCAGGTGGCCAAGCGCTTCCTAGGGCCGGTCACCGCCAAGGAAATCGAATCGACCGTCGCCGCGGCGGGCGGGCCGAAAGCCGGAGCGTGATGGCCGCTGCGCGCTTCTTCGTTTCGGGGAATGTGCAGGGCGTGTTCTTCCGCGCCTCTGCGCGCGAACAAGCTATGCATCTGGGTTTGCGGGGATACGCCAGGAACCTGGCCGACGGCCGCGTCGAAGTGCTGGCGATCGGCGATGTGGAACGAGTCGATGTTTTGGCGCGATGGTTGGAGCGGGGGCCGCCGATGGCGCGGGTGGATCGGGTCGAACGCGGCGAAGCGTCCGACGAAGGCTTAGCCGGATTCGAAATTCGTTGAATGCGAGTGATCGCTCTTCGTAGGAGCGGCTTTAGCCGCGAGCTTTTCTCTGAAATCGCTGCAATGTCGCGATTGAAGGAAAGAGCTCACGGCTAAAGCCGCTCCTACAAAAGCTGAGCCACTCAATCTTTGGGATGGAAAACCGGGATAGGCCGCAACACGCCGTAGCGTTCCTTGTGCGGCTTGCCGGGCAATTTGGGCAATCTCAGTTTGGCGTCGGGGACGTGCGTGTCCGGCAGCCGGTCCAGCAAATCGCGGATCAAGGTCAAGCGCCCGAGCCGCTGATCGTTGAAATCGACCAAGGTCCAAGGCGCGTAGTCGGTATGGGTGGCCTTGAGCATCGCTTCGCGCGCCTTAGTGTAGTCGGCGTACTTCTTCCGCGCGTCGAGATCGATGGGGGACAACTTCCAGCGCTTGAGCGGATCCTGCGACCGTTCGGCGAAGCGTTTCTCCTGCTCGGCCTGGTCGCAGCACAGCCAGTACTTGAACAGCAGGATGCCGTCGTCGGTCAGTTGTTTCTCGAAGGCGGGCGCCTGGCCCAGGAAGGCCTTGACCTGGGTGTCGTCGGCGAAGCCCATCACTTGCTCGACACCGGCCCGGTTGTACCAGCTGCGATCGAACAACGCGACTTCGCCGGCGGCCGGCAATTGCGCGGCGTAACGCTGGAAATACCATTGCCCGGCTTCGCGTTCGGTCGGCTTGGGCAGCGCGACTACGCGGCACTGGCGCGGATTGAGGTGTTCGCGGATCGCGTCGATGGCCCCGCCCTTGCCGGCGGTGTCGCGGCCCTCGAACAGCACGACCAGGCGCTTGCCGGCAGCGGCGATCCAGCGCGCCATCGCGGCCAGTTCGACCTGCATCGGTTCCAGCAATTCTTCGTAATCCTTGCGCTTGAGTTTCTTCATAGTCGGATCCGTAGGGCGGGCTTCAGCCCGCCATTGCCATTTCGCACGTGTACGCCGTACAACCAGTCGAGCCGGCCCGGCATCACCGCTTTCCTTTGCTTCCCGCCATCGAGCGAGCCACTTCCAGCAACGCACCCTGTTGCTTGGTGTTGAGCTTGCGGTAGGCGGCGAGCAAATCGTGTTCGCCCTTGGTGCGGGCGGGGTCGAGCGTGCTCGCGAGTTCCGCCAGCAATGCGCCAGCGGGTACGCCGAACATCCGCGCCAGCGCGTCCAGTTGGTCCTTGCCTGGCAGCTTTTCGCCGCGCAGCCAAGCCGACACGGTGGCCGCACCGGCGCGCGGGATCGCGGTGGCGATGTCGGTGGCGCTGAATCCGCGTGCCTTGGCCAGCAAGCGCAAGGTGGTATCGATCGACATGCTCACTCCTTCAATCGCGGTTTCAAGGTGGCGAGATTGCAGGGCTTGGTGCGCGCATCGAGTTGGGCGCGGATGATCTTCTCCCACGCGGTGCGGCACGCCGACGTCGAACCCGGCAGGCAGAACACGAAGGTGGAATTCGCCAAGCCGGCGAACGCGCGCGATTGCAGCGACGAGGTGCCGATTTCCTCGAACGAAATCGCCCGGAATAATTCGCCGAAGCCGGGCATTTCTTTGTCCAGCAACGGCAGCAGGGCCTCGGGCGTGGAATCGCGGCCGGTGAAGCCGGTGCCGCCGGTGACCAGCACGCCGTCTATGGCAGGGTCGGCGATCCATTGCGACACCGCGGCGCGCAGTTTGTAACGATCGTCGGGGAGTAAGGTGCGGTCGGCGAGGCGATGGCCGTCCGCTTCGAGCGCGGACACCAGATAGTCGCCCGATGTGTCGTTTTCCAGCGTGCGCGAATCCGATACGGTCAGCACGCACAGGTTCAGGGCGATGGGGCGGTCGGCGGCGGTCATAGGGCCAAGCGTAGCGCAAGAAGGCTGCGGGCGATGAGCTGGGCTTGGCGGGCAGTCTTCTTCGCGGGCGCAAGCGGGTCCAAACCGACACCGCTGCACATAACAGCAGTTTCGGCGGCAGGCGCCGCACAACGATCACTCCTGGCCTGCCAGCGATCACGCAGCGAAGCGGCATCGTGACAACTAACGGCCATCGAACTACGGGCCGAGACCGGCAGTCGGCGTGCTGTCCAGCCAAGAGCAGTCGACGGATCGACAAGCGCGACGCTACACACCGCCGTTGACGTTGAGGCACTTTCTTTGTGCCAGCAAAGAAAGTGACCCGGGCGATAGCCCGGAAGCTTTGTCCGTGCCGCGATCGGCGTCACCAACGACACGGAAGTTGGTTGCCTTGGGTACCAGCTTTCGTCAGGATAACAAGCAGAGCAAAGTCACTGGATTCCCGCCTTCGCGGGAGTGGCAGCTTAAAAAGCCGCGGTAGGGGCAGGGGCGAATAGATCCAATTTATTTGGTGTGACGCCGCTGAATCAGCTGGCTTGCGATCAGCCCAAGCTCAACGAATACCACTGCGTCTGGTCTTCGTTCCACCCGGCATTGCGGTACAAGGCACGCGCCGGCGCATTGTCGCGGGTGGTTTCCAGCACGATGCTGCGCGCGCCGTCGCCGCGGGCGAATTCGGCGGCCGCATCGAGCAGCGCACGCGCTACGCCGCCGCGGCGCGCGTCCGCGTCCACGTACAGATCGTTGAGGATCCAGGTGCGGGCGGTGCCGACCGAAGTGAACATCGGATAGAGCTGGGCGAAGCCGACCGCGGCGCCGTCGCGTTCGGCCAATAGCACCACCGATTCGCCGGCTTCCATCCGCGCCTGCAGCCAGTCGCGGGCGCGCTGCGGATCGGAAGGCTGGCCGTAGAACATGCGATAGGCGTCGAACAACGGCACGACGGCTTCGATGTCCTGCAAAGCGGCGCGTCGGGTGCGTACGGTCATGCGGCCTCGGTCATGCGGGCGAGTTCGTCGGCTTGGTGCTCGCGGCTCAACCTTTCGATCAGCGCGTCCAGAGCGCCTTCGAGCACGTTCGGCAGATCGTACAACGTCAAGCCTTCGACGCGATGGTCGGTGATCCGGCCTTGCGGATAGTTGTAAGTGCGGATGCGCTGGCTGCGATCGCCGCTGCCGACCTGCAATTTACGGTCTTTCGCCTGCGCGGCCTCGCGTTTGGCGATCTCGGTTTCGACCAAAGTGGCTCTCAGCCTTTTCATCGCTTTGTCGCGATTGGCATGCTGCGAACGCTCGGTCTGGCTTTCCACGACCACGCCGCTGGGCACATGGGTGATGCGGATCGCCGATTCGGTCTTGTTGACATGCTGGCCGCCGGCGCCGGAAGAACGGAAGGTATCGACCTTCAAATCGGCAGGATTGATCTCCACATCGATGTCGCTGGTTTCCTCGGCGATGATCGCCACCGTCGCCGCCGAAGTGTGGATGCGGCCCTGCGATTCGGTTTCCGGCACGCGCTGCACGCGATGGGTACCGGATTCGAATTTCAGTTTCGAATACGCGCCGCGGCCTTCGACCCGGGCGATGATTTCCTTGTAGCCGCCGTGCTCGCCGGGACTGGCCGATTCGATCTCGACCTTCCAGCCCTGACGCTCGGCGTAGCGCGCGTACATCCGGAACAGGTCGCCGGCGAAGATCGCCGCTTCGTCGCCGCCGGTGCCGGCGCGCACTTCCAGGTACAGACCGCCTTCGTCGCGCGCGTCCTTGGGCACCAAGTGCGACATCAATTCTTCGTCCAGCGCCGCCAGACGTTCGTTCGCCGCGGCGATTTCCTCCTCGGCCAATTCGCGCAGCTCGGCGTCGGCGCGCATCGCTTCGGCGGCAGCCAAGTCGCGTCGCGCCTGCGCCTCGCGCGCAAGCGCATCGGCGAGCGGCTCCAGCTGCGCGAATTCGCGCGAGAAATTGCGGAAGCGGTCGGCGTCGGCGATGGTGGCCGGGTCGGACAACAGCCGTTCCAACTCTTCGCGCCGTTCGGCCAGGGCTTCGAGCTTACGGCGCAGGTTCGCTTGCATCTTCTTCTTGATCGCGTCCCGTCGCGGGGAACAGCTTGTCGGCGGCGCGCGCGAGTTCGGCGTCGCCGGCCAGCGCCGCTTCGCGCAAGGCCACGGTCGGCGCGTGCAGCAGACGATTGGTCAGGGTGTGCGCCAGTAGATCCAGCACCTCGTGCGGATCGACACCGGCGGCCAGTTCGCGCCGAGCCTTGGCCAGCGCCTCGGCGCGGGCGCTCTCGCCGTGCGCGCGCAGACGCTTGAGCGGGGCGTGGCGGGTGCTGGCGATCGCGCTCTCCATGAAACGCGCCGCCTGCATGTCGACGATCGCCTCCGCTTCGGCCGCGGCTTCGCGGCGGCTGCGCCGGTTGTCTTCGACCGCGCGCTCCAGATCGTCGACGGTGTAGAGGAAGGCGTCCTTCAATTGCGCGACATCGGCGTCGATGTCGCGCGGCACGGCCAAGTCCAGCAGCAGCATCGGCCGGTGCCGGCGCAAAGCCAGGGCGTTGCGTACTTGTTCGGTCTTCACCACCGTTTCGCGGCTGGCGGTGGCCGACAGCACCAGGTCGGCTTCGGCCAAATGGCGATCCAGTTCGGCCAGCGGCAATGCGACGCCGCCGTGGCGCGAAGCGATGTCCTGGGCATGAGCCAAGGTGCGATTGGCGATCAACAGGCGCTTGACCTTGCCTTCGCTCAAATGGCGCGCGGCGAGCTCGATCGTTTCGCCGGCGCCGATCAGCAGCGCGGTCGACTCGTCCAAGCGCGCGAACGCGTTCTGCGCCAGCCGCACCGCGGCAGAAGCCACCGAAACCGGATGCGCGCCGATGCGGGTATCCGTGCGCGCGCGCTTGGCGGTGGCGAAGGCTTGCTGGAACAAGCGGTCCAACCCGCCGCCGAGGGTGCCGGCGGCGCGCGCCGCCGCCCAGGATTCCTTCACCTGGCCCAGGATCTGCGGCTCGCCTAGCACCAGGGAATCCAAGCCGCTGGCGACACGGAACAAATGGCGCGCCGCATCCATATCGCGATGGGCATACAAATAAGCGTGCAGATCCACGCTGCCGTCGGGATGGGTGGCCAGCCAGTCGCGCACGCTGCGGCCGTCGTCTTCGACCATGGCATACAGCTCGGTGCGGTTGCAGGTGGACAGCAGCGCCACTTCGCGGACCTCGGGCAAGGCGTGCAGGGACGCCAGCGCAGCGGGCAGGGCGGCGGCGTCGAAAGCGACCCGCTCGCGCAGGCTGACCGGCGCGGTCTGGTGGTTCAGTCCCAAGGCGTACAACGGCATATTCAGCGGCTTGCGATTAAGCTAGCTATTCACTACCCAGCCGCCATTTTACCGGCCCGGTCGCCCGATGCTCGCATTCTTCCGTCTTTCTCTCCGCACGGCCTCCGA
This sequence comes from Luteimonas sp., assembly GCA_035250245.1. Taxonomy (GTDB): domain Bacteria; phylum Pseudomonadota; class Gammaproteobacteria; order Xanthomonadales; family Xanthomonadaceae; genus Luteimonas_C. The sequence continues at coordinate 57,613 of DATFFH010000084.1, forward strand.
AAAACGCCCGCTGGCCTGGGTCTTGGCGTTGTCGCTGGCCTTCGGCGCGCAGGCCATGGCGGCCAAGCCCGCTAAACCGGCGGAGGGCGCGCTGGAACCGGTCATGGCGGGGGAATTCGCCCTGCAAAGCGGCCAATTGAAAGATGCCGCGCGCTGGTACCTCGAGGCCGCGCGAGCCTCCGGCGACGTCGGCCTGGCCGAGCGCGCCACACGCATCGCCTTGCTCGCCAACGACGATGCCCGCGCTGCGGAGGCCTTGAAGCTCTGGCGCGAGCAATCGCCGCGCTCGCTGGCGATCCGTGCGGCCGAAACCACGCTGTCCCTGCGCCGCGGCGACGATGCGGCCGCGCGCAAGCAGTTGCAGGATCTGCTGCGCGATCCGGACAAGACGGCCTGGGCGCACGCTTTCGTCGCGCTGGGCAACGGCGGCAAGGATCCGAAACTCGCCGCGCGCCTGCTGGGCCAATTGATCGACGACAACGCCATCCCGAACCAGTTGCAGGCCTGGCTGGCGTTCGGCGGTTTGGCGCAGCGCCTGGACGACGAGCCGTTGGCGGAACGGATCGTTGCCGAAGTGGTCAAGCGCTTTCCCGGAGAACCACGCGTGGCCCTGCTCGGCGCCAGTCAGTTGCGCGAGGCCGGCAAGACCGAAGAAGCCAAGCAGGCGCTGGCCAAGTTGCAGCCGCAGGCGGCACGCGATGCCGACATCCGCCGCGCGATGGCCGCCGAATACGATCTGCTCGGCGATCCGATCGCCGCCGCGAACGTGCTCGCGCAAGGCCCGCAGGACGATCGCAGCTACGGCCTGCGCGCTTCATTGCTGGCCAAGTCCGAGGACAAGGCCGCGCTGACCAAGCTATACGACGAATTGCGCAAGCAGGGCGCGCAGCCGAACCCTTCGCGGCGCCTGCTGTTGGGCCAGATCGCCGAATTCCTGAAGCGCAACGACGAAGCGCTGGAGTGGTATCGCGGGGTGCCGGGCGGACAGGAGCGCTGGGTCGCGCGCCTGCGCGCGGCGAACATGCTGTATCAGCTGGATCGCAAGGACGAGGCCTACGTCGAAGTGCGCAAGTTGCAGTCGGATGCCGGCGCGGACGAAGACGTGCAGCGCGACGCCTACCTGCTGGAGTCCGAACTGCGCGCCAAGGACAAAGACGATGCCGGCGAGCTCGCTGCCTTCGCGCGCGGTCTGGGCGCGTATCCGGACGATGGCGCGCTGTTGTACTCGCGTGCGCTGGCCTGGGAGCGGCGCGATCGCATCGATCGCGCCGAAGCGGATCTGCGCAAGATCCTCGTGTCCGAGCCGGACAACGTCGCCGCGCTGAACGCGCTCGGCTACACCTTGGCCGATCGCACCACGCGCTATGCCGAGGCGATGGAACTGATCGACCGCGCCCGCGCTGCGGATCCCGGTAATGCCGCGATCATCGACAGCCACGGCTGGGTGCTGTACCGGCTCGGCCGCAACGAAGAGGCGCTGGTGCAGCTCCGCCGCGCCTTCACCTTGCAGAAGGATCCGGAAATCGCCGCGCACGTCGGCGAGGTGCTGTGGGTGCTCGGCCAGAAGGACGAAGCACGCAAGTATTTCGACGAAGCGCGCAAGCTCGATCCGGAAAACCGGGCCTTGCGCCGCGCATTGTCCAAGACGGGAGCCTAGCGGATGCCCGCTTTTCGTAGGTGCGAATTCATTCGCACGCTTTCGCTTCGGCTTTGTAGAGCGGGGCTTGCTCCGCTGCTCTTGCCTGTCCGGTTATCGGCGAAAACGAAAAGCAGCGGGGCAAGCTCCGCTCTACAAAGCCTGCCAGAGGGCACCGGCAAAAGCGTGCGAATGAATTCGCACCTACGAAAGGCGGCTTGCTTCGCATTGGCGGCTACGCTCGCCGCTTGCGCGCCCGCGCGCATGGTGCGCGAGCCGTTGCCGACGCTTTCCGCACAAGCGCTCGCGCAAGCGCAATCGGCGCAGCAAGCCCATGAAACCGCCGTCGCCGCGATGCCGGATTGGTCGCTGCAGGGCAGGGTGGCGCTGTCCAACGGCCGCAACGGTGGCAGCGGCGGCATCGAATGGACGCAGCGTGGGGCGAGTTACGAGGTCGCTTTGAGCGCGCCGGTGACTCGGCAGAGTTGGCGCTTGAGCGGCGATGCAGGCTCGGCGCGCATCGAGGGTTTGGAAGGCGGGCCGCGCAGCGGCGGCGATGCGCAAGCGCTGCTGCGCGAAACCACCGGTTGGGAAATCCCGGTCGCGGCTCTGTCGTCCTGGGTGCGCGGCGCGCGCGCGGACGAGAACGCGTTCGGCGCGGCGACGCTTTCGTATGGCGCGGACGGCCGGCTGGCGCGACTGGAGCAGGGCGGGTGGACGGTCGATTACAGCGCCTGGCAACCGGCGGCGACGGCCGGCACGCCGCTGCCGACCCGGCTCAATGCCGAGCGCGGCCAGGCTCGGGTCCGGCTGGTCGTCGACGGCTGGGAAGGCGCTTCCGCGCCATGAGCCAGGCCGACTGGTCCGCCTGGCCGGCCCCGGCCAAACTCAATTTGTTCTTGCGGATCGTGGGGCGGCGGCCGGACGGCTACCACCGCCTGCAGACCGTCTTCCGTCTCTTGGAGTGGGGCGACACGATCCGGCTGCGGCCGCGCGACGATGGGCGAATCGTTCGGCATGGCGCAGCGGCTCTGGGCGTGGCCGAGCAAGACGATCTCGCCGTTCGTGCGGCGAATCTACTTCAAAATGAAGCTAAATCCGGTCAAGGCGCTGATATCATCGTCGAAAAACGCATCCCGACTGGCGCCGGGCTGGGCGGGGGATCGTCGGATGCAGGCACAGTCTTGGTGGCCCTGAACCGCCTTTGGGGCCTGAATTGGGAAACGGCCCGGCTGGCCGGCTTGGGTTTGCGGCTGGGTGCCGACGTCCCCGTCTTCGTCCGCGGCGACAACGCCTGGGCCGAGGGCGTGGGCGAAATCCTGACCCCGATCGAATTGCCGCCGGCCTGGTATCTGCTGGTCGACCCGGGCGTTCACGCCGCCACCGCGGACTTATTCCAAGCCCCTGAATTGACGCGCGATTCGCCGCCCGCGACAATATCCGACTTCGTTTCGGGTACCCCGCTCGGCAATGCGTTCGAGCCGGTGCTGCGCCGCCGCGAACCGGCCGTGGAAGCCGCGTTCCGGGCTTTGGCGCAGGTCGGCGAGCCGCGGTTGACCGGGTCGGGCAGCGGCTGTTTCGTGGAATTCGTCGATCGCGTTTCGGCCGAGGCCGGACTGGCGGCTTTGCCGCCGGGTCTGAACGGTTGGATCGCGCCAGGCGCTTCGCGATCGCCGCTGCATCGGACGCTCGAAACCAGGTAACCGCAGGGGCGTCGCCAAGAGGCCCAAGGCACCAGGTTTTGATCCTGGCATTCGTAGGTTCGAATCCTACCGCCCCTGCCAGTATGCGGGTCCTTCCGCAAAAGACTGCACATCCATGTGCAGGGATTCAAATTAACAGCCCGCTTCGGATGGTGTGCTGAAGCTTGAAGAGTCGGCTTGGGATAGGTCGCAATAGATTTGAAGCCGGTTCGACCGGGTCTTGGCAAGAAGAACGGTTCCTACAATCCCGCAACGGTCAGAGCGAGCGGAGTGAAAAAGATGCAAGACGATCGGAACCTGCTGGTGTTCAGCGGCAACGCCAACCGGCCGCTGGCGCAGTCGGTGTGCCGCGAGCTCGGCATCCGGATGGGCAAGGCGCTGGTCGGGCGGTTCTCCGACGGCGAGGTGCAGATCGAGATCGAGGAAAACGTCCGCGGCCAGGACGTGTTCGTCATCCAGCCGACGAGCGCGCCCAGTGCGGAAAACCTGGTCGAATTGTTGGTGCTGGTGGACGCGCTGAAGCGCGCCTCGGCCAACAAGGTCACTGCGGTGGTGCCGTATTTCGGCTACGCCCGCCAGGATCGGCGTCCGCGTTCGGCGCGGGTGCCGATCACAGCGAAGGTGGCGGCGCAGATGTTCTCGACGGTGGGCACCGACCGGGTGCTGACCATCGATCTGCACGCCGAACAGATCCAGGCGTTCTTCGACATCCCGGTCGACAACGTGTACGGATCGCCGCTGCTGCTCGCCGACGTCTGGCGCGCGCACGGCACCGACAATTTGATCGTGGTTTCGCCGGACGTGGGCGGCGTGGTCCGCGCCCGGGCCATCGCCAAGCGCCTCGACGATGCGGATCTCGCCATCATCGACAAGCGCCGGCCGAAGGCCAACGTCGCGACGGTGATGAACATCATCGGCGACGTGTCGGGCAAGACCTGCGTGCTGGTCGACGACATCGTCGACACCGCCGGCACCTTGTGCGCGGCAGCGGCGGCGTTGAAGGCGCAGGGCGCGATCAAGGTGGTCGCGTACTGCACCCACCCGGTGCTGTCGGGCGCGGCGATCGACAATTTGAACGGTTCGGAGTTGGACGAACTGGTGGTGACCGACACGATCCCGTTGTCGGAAGCGGCCAGGGCCTGCAAGAAGATCCGCCAGCTGAGCGTGGCGGAACTGCTGGCCGAGACCATCCGCCGGATTGCGTTCGGCGAATCGGTCAGTTCGCTGTACGTGGATTGAGATTAGGAAGGCGCGAGCCTTCCGATACGGCTCTCCTGGTCGCGGGAGAGTCGTCCAAAGCCGCCGCGAGGCGGCATCAACGCAAGAAGAGTGAGTGAACAGAAATGGCAACCGAACATAAAATCGCAGCTGCCGTGCGCGGCGACGAGGGCAAGGGTGCGAGCCGCCGCCTGCGTCACGCCGGCCAGATCCCCGCCATCGTGTATGGCGGCCACGCCGATCCGCAGAGCATCCAGCTGGAACACGAGAAGACCTGGCTGGCCAGCCAGAACGAGTGGTTCTACTCGTCGATCCTGACCCTGGACGTCGACGGCAAGACCGAGCAGGTCCTGCTGCGCGACATGCAGCGCCACCCGTACAAGCAGATCATCATGCACCTGGACTTCCAGCGCGTCAGCGCGAACGAAGCCATCCGCGTGGCGGTGCAGCTGCACTTCATCAACGAAGAGAAGTCGCCGGCCGGCAAGGCCGCCGACGTGGCGGTCACCCACGAGCTGACCGAAGTGACGATCAGCTGCTTGCCGAAGGACCTGCCGGAGTTCATCGAAGTCGACCTGTCCAACCTGAAGGTCGGCGACACCGTGCATCTGTCCGAGATCAAGCTGCCGGAAGGCGTGGAAGTGCCGGAGCTCAAGCTAGGCGCCGACCACGACGTGGCGGTGGTCGTGGCGCGCTTCGTCAAGGAAGAAGTGGAAGAAGCCCCGGCCGAGGGCGAAGCTTCCGCCGAAGTGCCGGCCGCCAAGGTCTCCGACGAAGAGGGCGGCGACAAGGAGTGATCGTCGCGTCGCGGCTTTCGTTCTGCGTGCCAACGGGGGACCTGCTCGCGCAGGTCCCTCGCTTCTTTCGGGATAACGGTTGAACTATGGCAGGTTTGCGCCTTATCGCGGGCCTCGGCAATCCGGGGTCCGAACATGCCAAGACCCGGCACAACGCCGGGTTCTGGTTCGTCGACGCGCTGGCGGATAAAACCGGCGCGCGTTTTTCGGTGGACGCCAAACTGTTCGGCGAAACCGCGAAGGCGGAGATCGCCGGGCGTTCGGTGTGGCTGCTCAAGCCGTCCACGTACATGAACCTCAGCGGCAAGTCGATCGGCGCGGCCTTGCGCTTTTGGAAGATCGAACCCGAGGAATGCCTGGTCGTTCACGATGAACTGGATTTGGCGCCGGGCATCGCGCGCCTGAAGTTCGACGGCGGCCACGGCGGCCAGAACGGCGTGCGCGACGCCATGGCCATGCTGGGCCACGGCAAGTTCCATCGTTTGCGCATCGGCATCGGCCATCCCGGCAACAAGGACAAGGTGACGCCCTGGCTATTGAAAGGCGCGCCAGGCAAGGACGATCAGATTTCGATCGATCGGGCGATCGATGCCGCGATCGACGTTTTGCCGCTGGCGGTGGCCGGCGACATCAATGAGGCGATGAAGCGCCTGCACACCACCAAGGAATAACCGCTTTTGTAGAGTCGAGCCTTGCTCGACTGCTTTTGATCTTCGTAGCGGAAGAGCAGTCGAGCAAGGCTCGACTCTACGAAAGCAAAGCGACAAGCCTCTTTTTTCGGATTCGGATACATCATGGGCATCAAATGCGGCATCGTCGGCCTGCCTAACGTCGGCAAGTCGACCCTGTTCAACGCGCTGACCAAGGCGGGCATCGCCGCGGCCAACTTCCCGTTCTGCACGATCGAGCCCAACGTCGGCGTGGTGCCGGTGCCGGATCCGCGTTTAAACGCGCTGGCGGGCATCGCCAAGCCGTTGAAGGTGATCCCGACGGCGGTCGAGTTCGTCGACATCGCCGGCCTGGTCGCCGGCGCGGCCAGCGGCGAAGGCCTGGGCAACAAGTTTCTCGCGCACATTCGCGAGGTCGACGCGATCACCCACGTGGTGCGTTGCTTCGAGAATTCCGACGTGATCCACGTCAACAACAAGGTCGATCCGATCGCCGACATCGAGACCATCGACACGGAATTAGCGCTCGCCGACTTGGAATCGGTGGACAAGGCGCTGCAGCGCGCCGAGCGCTCGGCCAAGACCGGCGACAAGGACGCGAAGGCGCGCGTGGAAGTGCTCGCCCGCGTGCGCGCGGGCCTGGACGAAGGCAAGCCCGCGCGCGGCCTGGGCCTGTCCGACGAAGACAAGGCGGCCGTGCGCGATCTGTTCCTGCTGACGCTCAAGCCGGTGATGTACGTGGCCAACGTGCTCGAGGACGGCTTCGAAAACAACCTGCACCTGGACGCCGTGCGCCAGCGCGCGGCGGGCGAGGGCGCGGAAGTGGTGCCGGTGTCTGCCGCGATCGAAGAAGAGTTGTCGCAGTTGGACGACGCCGACCGCGACGCCTTCCTGCACGACATGGGCCTGGAAGAGCCGGGCCTGAACCGGGTGATCCGAGCGGCCTACAAGCTGCTCGGCCTGCAGACGTATTTCACCGCCGGCGAGAAGGAAGTGCGCGCCTGGACGGTGAAAGCGGGCTCGACCGCGCCGCAGGCCGCGGGCGTGATCCACACCGATTTCGAGAAAGGCTTCATCCGCGCCGAGACCATCGGCTACGACGACTACATCAAGTACAAGGGCGAGGCCGGCGCCCGCGACGCCGGCCGCCTGCGCCTGGAAGGCAAGGAATACCGCGTCCAGGAAGGCGACGTGCTGCACTTCCGCTTCAACGTCTGACGTAGGGCGGGCCTTGGTCCACCATCGCCATGCCTCGGTTGCGACGGCGAATAGGCGAAGTCAACTTCATCGCAAATCGCTTTGCGTCGCAATCCGCAACGGCGCGACGGTGGGCCAAGGCCTACCCTACGAATCCTTCGCACAAAAAAACCTCCCGTTGCCGGGAGGTTCGGGGGCGGAGTACTGACTAAAGCGCCTTTCCGCCGAACTTGTAGGTGAACTGCAAGTAGTAAGTGCGCCCGAGCGTGTCGAACCACGACACGTCGTAATAGGGGTAGGCCGTGTACGAGCGGTCCCGCGGCGGCATCTTGTCGAACAGGTTGTCCACCGCCAGCGACAGCTTCGCGTGGTCGGTGAAGCGGTATTGCAGGGTCGCGTTGTAGCGGTAAGTGGCGGCGACGTAAGGGCTGCCCGCTTCCTCGTCCTCGGGATCGAATACGCCGTCGTAGGAATCCGAATTCGGCAGCTTGCCCAGGCGCTCGCCGTGCAGGCTGGCGCTCCAGGCGTTCCTCTCCCACGACACCGTGGCGCTGGCCTTGGTGCGCGGGATGTCGAAACCGCTGTTGACCGCGAACTCATCCTCGACGATGTCGCCGTCGAACTGCTGGAAATCGTGCTTGCGCACCCAGGTGTAGTTGCCGGAGAAGCGGAACAGGCCGATGCCGGTCTCCAGCCGGTAATGCGTGCTGAAGTCGACGCCGCTGGTGCGTTCGCGGGCGACGTTGATCGGGGTGGTGTGGATGCCGTACAGGCGGCCGTCGATGCGGGTCACGCGCGAGATCGCGTCCTGGCAGGTGGGCGAATTGACGTCCACCGGCGTGCCGTCCACGCGCGTGCCGATGCGGCAGTCGGCTTCGTCGCGCAGGATCGCGTCGTTGCGCAGATCCTGCACCTGGTCGCGCATGTCGATGTCGAAATAGTCCAGCGATATGTCGAAATCCTCGTTCGGCGACCAGACCAGGCCGGTGGTCCAGGACGTGCTGGTCTCCGGGTCGAGCGCGCGGTTGCCGGAACGGGTGCGGATCAGGCCCTCGTCGCCCCAACTGCAGTCTTCGAAGGTTTCGCCCGGTTCTTCGGTACGGCAACGGTAGTAGTCCACGCCTGAAGTTTCGTCGTTGCCGGGGCCCGCGAAGATGTAGTGCAGGTCGGCGGCGCGAAAGGCCGTGCCGTAGGAACCGCGCACCAGCAGCGTATCCGCCGGGCGCCACTCCATGCCCGCGCTGTAGGTGAACTTGCCGACTTCGTGCCCGCCGTAGCGGTACTGGTCGTAGCGCGCGGCGGTGCTGAGGTTGAGCGTTTCGTGCAACGGCATCCGCAATTCGCCGGCGATCGCCCAGCGATCGCGCTCGCCTTCGCCGTTGGAATCCTTCCAGCTGTAGTAGTAGTACTCCAGTGCGCGAGGATCGGGATTCAGATCGTAAGCCTGATTGCCGATCTCGATCACGCCGGCGAAACCCGCTGGACCCGCCGGCAGTTCGAACAGGCTGGTGTTGGTCAGCGTGAACGACAGCGTGTCGGTGCGCGACTTCGGGTGGTAGTTGGTGTAAGCGGCGATCGAATCGTATTCGGCGCGCGTCAGCGGCGTGTACAGGCGATTCGGATCGGCGTTGAAGATCGGCAGCTCGTAGTCGGGATCCACGCCGAGCTGCGGGCCCAGGAACAGGTTGTTGGCGGCTGAGGCGACGATTTGCGGCCAGCCGATTTCGGAGCGGTATTGCGAATGGCTGAAAGCCAGTTCCCAATCCCAATCCTGGCCGAACACGCCCTTGAAACCGGTGACGATGCCGAAGGTCTTCTGCTTGTTGCGGATCATGCCGCGCTCGAGGCCGCCCATTTCCTCGGGCGTGAATTGGCGCTGCCAGTATTCGACGCGGCCGGTGGCCTGATTGAAGAAATAGCCTTCCTCGTTGCCGTCGGGCGCCATGTAGTTCCAACTGCGCACGTCGGTGAACAATTCCACTTCGTGATAGCCGGCCTGCAGTTCGGCGAACCACTCGGTGTCGTCACCTAATGCGTAACTCAGCGAACCGTAGGCGTTGGCGCCGCGGCGTTTGCTGATGATGGTGCCGTAGCCGATCGATTCGTCGCTGCCGCAAAAAAAGCCGGGCGGATAATCGTCGGCGACGGGATCGTAGCGCCCCCAGTTCGGGCGGCTGGCGCGGTAGGTCGAGCCCCCGTTGAGATGGGCCAGCGCGCCGCAGGTGGCCTGACCGGGATCGACGTAATACTCGTTGTCGCCGTCGTCCGGATCCCATGCGGTCTGCAGGAACACGCGCCGCGAAGCCGCGTTGGGGTCGGGCGAATCCTTCACTGAATCCTGCAGCCTGCGCTCGTAGGCCCACAGCGGCTTCTGGTCGAGCAGTTCGATGCCGTAAACGGCATTGAAGTCGCCGCGCGAGAAGCCCGATGACAAACTCAACTTCATCGATTCGCCGCCGCCGCGCTCGGCGTCGCCGTAGCGGAAATCGACCGTGGTGCCGTCGGTGTAATCCTTGAGGATGAAATTCACGACGCCGGAAATCGCATCCGAGCCGTACACCGCGGACGCGCTGCCGGTCAGCACTTCGATGCGCTCGACCATGCCGAGCGGAATGTTGGAGATGTCGGTGAAATTGCTGCGGCCCTTGAACGGCATCGGGAAGTCCGCGATGCGGCGTCCGTTGACCAGCACCAGAGTGTGGTTGGGGCCCAGGCCGCGCAGATCCACCTGTTCGCCGCCCGGCGAGAAATCGCCGGCACTGGAGGATTGCTGGCTCTGGGTTTCGCCGCCGTTCTGGGTCATGGCGCGCAGCACGTCGGGCACGCTGGTGAAACCGCCGGACTGGATTTCCGCGGCGGTCATCACCTGCACCGGCGCCGGGCCTTCGGTTTGCGCGCGCGGGATGCGCGAACCGGTCACTTGCACCGTTTCCAGTTGGGTCACCGATTGCTGCGGCACCGTATCGGCGTCGGCGGAAGCGCCGCCGGCAGCGGCGGGTCGCGGCGCGGGGCGCGCGGGCGCGTCGCTTTTCACGATCACCACCGCGCCCGAAGCGTCGCGGCGTGCGACGTAACCGCTGCCGCGCAGCAAGCGGTCCAGCGCATCGTCGGCGGAGGCGGCGCCTTGCACACCGGGCGTACGCAGACCTTTCAACTGATCGGCGCGGTACACGAACTGCACGCCGGACCGTTTGGCCAGCGTATCCAAGGCGCCGACCAGATCGCCCGCCGGAATATCGATTCGCCCGGTCTGGGCGTGCGCCGCCAGCGACGCCGAACAAGCCAAGGCCAGCAACAGCACACGGAACTTGCGCACCATCGGGTTCCCCTCCCCATCGGCGCTCGCAACGGCGCCGTTCGAGTGTCGGGACGAGCGAGCCGTGAAAATCCCCCGTCCGCCGCTCACTGGCTATGCAGGACGATGGCGTCGCCGCGATGCTCGGCCCGGATCGGGAAGCCTTGCTCCAGCAGCCGCACGAACACGTCGGTATTGGACCAGCGGAAATTGCCGCCGACCCGCATCGCCGCGACTTCGGCGTCGCCCATCAGGATCTTGCGCGTGTTGTAGCGGTTGAATTCGGCTGCCGCGTCGGCCAGAGGCGTATCGTGGAAGGCGAGGAAGCCGCTGCGCCAGTTGAGCTGCTGTTCGGCTTCTTCCACCGATCCGGCGCGGACCAGCACGCCGTTGCCGTCGGCCACAGCCACGCTGCCGGCCGGCAACAGCGTGGTGGGTTGAGGATGACGCCCGGGCGCAGCCGCGGTTTCGAGGCGGACAGTGCCTTCGGTCACCACCACGCGCAGGCTGGACGCGTCGCGACGCACGCCGTAGCGCGTGCCGACGGCGATGGCCTGGCGTCCGCCGGCGTCGACCACGAACGGACGCCCCGGATCCTTGGCGACATCGAAGAAAGCTTCGCCGCGCTGCAGATCGATGCGGCGCTCGCGCCGCGACAGCGAAACGACGATGCGGCTGTCGCTGCTGAGCGTGGTCTGCGATCCGTCCGGCATCGGCACCAGGCGCAGTTCGCCCAGCGCGGTGGCGTAGGTCGTGCGCTCGACGGCGGTGTAGCTGCGCCAGGCGAAGGTCGATCCGGCGGCGATCAGCGCCATCGCCGCCGCGGCGCCGAAATAGGCGCGCCATCGCGAACGCGGCTGCGACGAAGCGGCCGCAATACGCGCGGCGTCGCCTTGAGATGCGCCTTCGTGCTGTCCGAAGAAGGGCGACGCGGCCCAGCGTCCGCGCTCGGGCAAAGTGCCTGCCGGCACGCCGGCGCCGAGCGCTTTCAGCCGATCGCTTTCGCGCCAGGCGTTTTCCAGGCGCAGGAAAGCCACCCGATGCGCCGTCGCTTGCGACAGCCAGGTGTCGAGTTGCGCCTGATCGCGTTGCGACCAGCGCCCGCTGTCGCGCCGCGCCAGCCAATCGGCGGCGGTGCGTTCAATCTGTCTGCTGCCGGCCATGTCCGTTTTCCCGTTCGGCTTCCTTCGCCTGCCGTGTACGTTCGTCTTGCGCCTGCCCGCCGCCGTAGAAATATTCGGCGATCAGGCGTACGCCCTTGGCGACGTGTTTTTCCACGGTCTTTTCGGTGATACCCAGGCGCGCCGCGACTTCTTTTTGCGGCAGTTCTTCCACCCGCCGCAGCCACACCACTTCGCGGCAGCGGTCGGGCAGGCGATCGAAGGCTTCGGCCAGCCGCCGCAGGACCTGCCGCGCGCCCAGGCGGCGTTCCGGCGAGACCTCGTCTATCAAGACGTTCATCGACTCGAAATCACCCACTGTCTCGATCGACACGATCCGCCCACGTCGCAGGCGGTCGGTCATCAGATGCCGCGCGGTCGCGAACAGGAAGGATTTGGCCATCGCCGGACGCGCCTTGCCGGCGGCTTCGTAGACGCGGACGTAGACTTCCTGGCGCAGATCGTGGATCTCGTCGCGCTGCGGCCAGCAGCGCCGCAGGTACAGCACCAGCGCATCCTCGTGGGCGAGGATTTCGCGGGCGAACCAGGCGTCCAGCGACTCGTGCATCGGCCGACATTACTGCATCGGTGGGCGGCCGACAGGCGCTTCGGTCTTTATTTTCGCAGCGACGGACGGAGTGGGGGATCGCGCCCCGACGTTCGTCGTGGGGCGGGCCTTGGCCCACCATCGCCATTTATCCGCTGCGACGAACAATAAGCGAAGCCTTGCCCCTGGGACGATCGCCCATCATGGCGACGGTGGGCCAAGGCCCACCCTACTGGGGGATCGTCCGTCCCCGTTCGTCTCCAGCTAAAGTCGAAGCGAAAAGGGGAGCGCGATGTCACCATCCTGGCGTAGTCGATTCGTTGCCATCGCCTTCGCATTGCTTTTCGCAATGAACGCGCCCGCGGCGGACAAGCGCGACGGCCCCGGCTACCGCTATTTCGAAATCGGCGACGTGGCCGCGCCGCGTCCCGGCCCGACGCAAGCCGGCTTGATGCTGGTCGGCGGCGGCGATTGGCCTTACGACGCGTTTCGCTGGATGATCGAACGCGCCGGACACGGCCGCATCGTGATCCTGCGCGCCTCGGGCACCACCGAGTCGCAAGACGAATTCTTCAAGGACATTGGCGGCATCACCGGCGCGCAGACGATCGTGTTCAGCGACCGCCGCGCGGCGAGCGATCCGAAAGTGCTGCACATCGTGCGCAACGCGGACGGCATTTTCCTGGCCGGCGGCGACCAATCGAACTACGTCAATTTCTGGAAAGGCACGCCTCTGAACCGCGCGCTGGACGAACACGTCCGCGCCGGCAAGCCCATCGGCGGCACCAGCGCCGGTTTGGCGATCCTGGGCGCCTGGTCGTACGGCGCAATGGACGGCGGCAGCGTGCTGTCGGAAACCGCGCTGAAGGATCCGATGAGTTCCGAGGTCACCCTGGTCGGCGATTTCCTGCACATGCCGTATCTGCAGAACGTGATCACCGACAGCCACTTCGGCAAGCGCGAGCGCTTGGGCCGCTTGATCGCCTTTGTCGCGCGCCTGTCGAAAGAGCAGGGCAGAACCGACATCGCCGGCATCGGCGTGGACGAATACACCGCGCTGTGCATCGATGCGGACGGCGTCGGCCGGGTTTTCAGCGGCAACGGCGGTTATGCCTGGCTGGTGCGGCCGCAGCGCCAGGCCGACGAATTCGGCGCGGGGCGGCTGACTTTCCGCAGCGTGCCGGTGGTGGGCATCGGCAAAGACAGCGTCCTCCGTTTGCCCGGCTTCCAGGTGGACAAACCTGCCTTTTTCAGGGTCTACGACGTCGCGCAGGGTCGCTTGTCCGCGCCTCGCGATGCCCGCTTTTAAGCCGTCATTCCCGCGAAGGCGGGAATCCAGCGACTTGGCTCTGAGTGGGGCAGTCGACGCGGTTACCACGGCCAAAAGTCACTGGATTCCCGCCTTCGCGGGAATGACGGCCAAACCAGAGCCCGCTCACTAGAATGAAGAAGTCGCCCCCGATCGCCTTCCGGAGCCCGAAATGAACCGCTTGCTGCTTACCTGCCTCGCCCTGCTGCTATGTTCGGCCCCGATGGCCTACGCCGCCGATACGCCCCAACCGGTGCTGATCATCCACGGCGGTGCCGGCGTGGAGCGCAAAGGCATGACCCCGGAGGAAGAAAAAGCAGCCCGGGCTGCGCTGGAGACGGCGCTGCGCCAGGGGCACGCGGCGCTGGCGGCGGGCAAGCCGGCCATGGATGCGGTCATCGCCGCCATCACGGTCTTGGAAGACGACCCTAACTTCAACGCCGGCAAGGGCGCGGTCTTCACCCATGACGGCAAGAACGAGCTCGACGCCTCGCTGATGGACGGCTCCACCCTCAAGGCCGGAGCCGTGGCGGGCGTGCACCGGGTCAAGAACCCGATCCTGCTGGCCCGGGCGGTGATGGAAAAGTCCAAGCACGTGATGATGGTCGGCGACGGGGCCGAGATGTTCGCCAAGGAACAGGGCCTGGAGCTGGTCGACCCGTCCTATTTCCGCACCGAAAAGCGCTGGCAGCAGCTGCAGCGGGCCCTGAAAGAAGAGGCTTCGGGCCAGGCCCACGCCGACCTGGAGACGGCCAAGCACTTCGGCACCGTCGGCGCCGTGGCCCTGGACGCCCAGGGCCACCTGGCCGCCGGCACTTCGACCGGCGGCATGACCAACAAGCGCTACGGCCGGGTCGGGGACTCGCCGATCATCGGCGCCGGCACCTATGCCAATGCCCAGTGCGGCGTGTCAGGGACCGGCTGGGGCGAGTACTACATCCGCACGGCGGCGGCGCACGACATCTGCGCCCGGGTGGCCTATCTGAAGGAAAGCCCGGCCCAGGCCGGCGAGGCCGTCATCAACAAGACCATCCCGAAAATGGGCGGGGACGGTGGCGCGATCGTGCTGGGTGCCGATGGCCAGGCGGCCTTCCCGTTCAATACCGAGGGCATGTTCCGGGGCTGGATCGGGGCCGACGGGGTGCCGCACGTGGCCATTTACACCGACGACCCGCTGCCGATGCCGGGGAAAGCCGGGAAATAGGCGGCCGCGCAGGCCTCGGCTTCGTCCTTATAGGGAGGGGCTTTAGCCCCAACGGGCGAGCGTCGGGGCTAAAGCCCCTCCCCACAAGGGCTTCTGGATGCCGAGCGCATCCCGTTCCCGCTCCGAATTTTGTTATCCCGGCGTTGACAGAAACCGGCCCCGGCGTCAAAATCGCGGGCTGTTTCACGGGTTTACGAGAACGACCGGAGGGATACCCAAGCGGCCAACGGGGGCAGACTGTAAATCTGCTGGCTTACGCCTTCGGTGGTTCGAATCCACCTCCCTCCACCAGTTCGGATTCAAAAGCGAATGCACCGCCCGAAGCGGGAGTAGTTCAATGGTAGAACTGTAGCCTTCCAAGCTACTAGTGCGGGTTCGATTCCCGTCTCCCGCTCCATTGGATCGCCCGCTCCGAGCAATTTGATTTACCGCAATACAGCCCCATTTACATCGCTCACGTAGCTCAGTCGGTAGAGCACCTCCTTGGTAAGGAGGAGGTCGATGGTTCGATTCCATTCGTGAGCACCACTATGCGGGTCCCTCCGCAAGAGCCCGCACTTCCATGTGCGGACTTTCCAAAAGAGGGCCCCTCCGCAAGAGCCCGCGCACCCCTGCGCGGACTTTCAACAAAAAGCAGTACTTACAACCAACGTCAGCGAGATAGACAGTCATGGCCAAGGGTAAATTCGAGCGCACCAAGCCCCACGTTAACGTGGGCACGATCGGACACGTGGATCACGGCAAGACGACGCTGACGGCGGCGCTGACGAAGATCGGCGCGGAGCGATTCGGCGGCGAGTTCAAGGCGTACGACCAGATCGACGCGGCGCCGGAAGAGAAGGCGCGCGGC
>DATFFH010000085.1:0-37363 GCA_035250245.1 Luteimonas sp.
GGTCGCCATCTCGCCGACGGACTATTTTTCGCCAGACTTGGCTCGCGCCTGAAAAATGGCGACCCCGGGTATCGCTTCGCTCCACCCGGGCTACGGTGTCGTGCGCTTATCAATGACTCTCGTCATTGGTCCGCGGACCGGGTTCGTGCTTGACTGCGTCTTTCCGCCCGAGACGCAGACATGGCCGCATCCTTCATCCGGCGCACGGCTGGCGCAAGCCTGGTGCTGTTGTTCCTTCTCGTCGGGTGCCGCCGCGACGATGCGGCGCAAAGCGATGGATTGCGCGTGCAACTCGCCGCGACCGCACCGCAAGCGATCTCGGGGCGCCTGCTGGTCTTCGCAATGCCCGCGGATGCGGCGCGCACCGCGGCCAAGGACGGCAAGATCGAAAAGGTCGACAACAATCCTTTCGATCCTTCCCAGGTCAGCGTCGCCGCGATGGACGTGCCGCATCTGTCCCCCGGGCAAACGCTGGCGGTGGATGCCGAGACGCTCGCATTCCCCGATGCGTTCTCCAAACTCAAGCCGGGCGAATACGCGGTGCAAGCCGTCCTGGACGGCGACGGCGACTACAACTACGGCGGCCGCGGTCCCGGCGACTGGGTCAGCGACGTCGCCATGGTCAAGCTCGGCGGCGGCGCGATCGCGCCGTTGCCGCTGGTGCGCGAATTGCCGGGCGAAAGCGCGCCGACCTGGGATCTGCCGGCCGACGCGCCGAAGGAAGTCAAAGACGATGCCGCGGCGGCGCTGCCGCACGCCGAGCGCGTGGATTTCGTCAGTCCGGCTCTGACCGCGTTCTGGGGACGTCCGGTGCATATGCGCGGCTGGGTGCTGTTGCCGCCCGGATACGCCGAACAAACGCAGCAACGCTATCCGACCGTGTACTTCACCCACGGCTTCACCGGCAAGCTCAAGCACTTGATCGCCGAGGCGGGCTCGGTGAACAAGCGCATGCGCGACGGACGCATGCCGCCGATGATCTGGGTGTTCCTGGACGAATCCGGCGCCAGCGGCACGCACGAGTTCGCCGATTCGGTCAACAACGGACCGTGGGGCACGGCGCTCACTACCGAACTCATTCCGGATCTGGAAAAACGCTACCGGATGGATGCCAAGCCATCAGGCCGCTTCCTCACCGGCCATTCCTCCGGCGGCTGGGCGACGCTGTGGCTGCAGGTCGCTTACCCCAAGGTTTTCGGCGGAACCTGGTCTACTTCGCCCGATCCCAGCGACTTCACCGATTTCACCGGCGTCGATATCTATGCGAAAGGTGCGAACGTCTATCGCAAGCCGGACGGCGGTGCGGTGCCGCTGGTGCGCGACAAGGGTGAAGTAAAGGCCAGCTTCGAACAGTTCGCCAAGCTCGAACGCGTGCTCGGTCCTTACGGCGGGCAGATGGCCTCGTTCGAATGGGTGTTCTCGCCGCGCGGCGAAGACGGGCGGCCTGCGCCGCTGTTCGATCGCGACACCGGTAAGGTCGATCCGAAAGTGGCCGCGTATTGGCGCGACCATTACGACATCGCGCACAAGCTGCGCACGCAGTGGCCGGTGTTGAAAGGCGATCTGGACGGCAAGATCCACGTCATCGTCGGCGATGCGGACACGTTCTATCTGGACGGCGCCGCGCGCAAATTGAAGGCCACGCTCGAATCGCTGGGCGCCCAAGCCGACGTGCGCTTCGTGCCGGGCCGCACTCATTTCGATCTGTACGTCGAAGGAGACGACCGCCGCGCGCTGTCCAGCAAGATCGCCTGGGAAATGTACGCGGTGGCGCGGCCGTATGCGCCGAAGGCGGCGAAGGAGAATGCGCCTTCGGATGCGGTGCCGGTAGTGCGTTGATCGCCCGAAAGCCCCTCTCCCATTGGGGTGAGACTGCACAAGCTTGCGCGCCATTGGCGCGCGTGCAGTTGAACGCCCGCGCCGTTGGCGCGGGCCGGGGCGCGGAGCGGGGTTGGGGTGAGGGTCCGGCGAAGCGACGGCGTTCCAGCTCGCGTCGTCCTCCGAACCCTCATCCGGCCCTTCGGGCCACCTTCTCCCGGTGGGAGAAGGTGCAAATCACCACTTGTAACCGACCTTCCCGTACACGAACGCGCCATTGAAGCCGAACGGCGAAGCCGCGCTGTACGGAATCTGCCCGCCGGTGGTGTTGGGCAGGATGATCTCGTCCGGATATTCGTCCAGCACGTTGTCGCCGCCGATCGTGTATTCCCAGCCGTTGCGCTTGTAGGTCGCCGATAGATCCAGCGTCCACTTCGCGCCGAAGGTCTGGTCGCGGTTGGCCGATGCCGGATCGAACAGGACGGTGAATTCGCCGTAGCGGGTGGCGCCGACGCTGAAGTTCCAGTGCTCGCTGTTCCAGACGCCGCCCAGAAAGGTCTTGTCGTGCGGCGCGCCTTTGGTGATGCGTCCTTGCTCGACGCGGCCGATGCGGTTGAGGTTCAAGCCGCCCGAAGTCAGTTCCGGCGGATTCGGCGCGATCTTTTCGATCTCGGTCTTGTTGTAGTTGTAGCCGGCGGTGAAGTCGAACGTGCCGCCGCTCAATTTCCAACGATACGTGCCGACCAGGTCCACGCCCTGCGTCTTGGTGTCGACCGCATTGGTGAAGTAGCGACCGCCGGTAACGCCGGTGATGCCGCGCGCGGCCAGGAAGTCGGTGACCGCGGCGCCGATCAGGTTCTCGGACAAAATGATGCGGTCATCGATCTTGATCTGGTAGGCGTCGACGGTGATGTACAAGCCGTCCATCGGCTGCAGCACCAGGCCCAGGCCGTAGTTGGTCGACTCTTCCGCCTTCAACGGTTCGGCGCCCAGCGCGATCGCCACCGGGTCGGTGACCGCGAAGGTGCGTACGTCGAACGGTGCGCCGCCGATGAAATTGGTGGCGGTGGACTGGAAGAACTGCTGTTGCAGCGACGGCGCGCGGAAGCCGGTCGATACCGTGGCGCGCAACGCGACCGCAGGCGTGAACGCGTAGCGCGCGGACAGCTTGCCGGACGTGGTGTTGCCGAAATCGCTGTAGTCCTCGTAGCGCACGGCCGCGCCGGCCGAGAATTTCTCGGTCACGTCCGCTTCCAGGTCGGCGTAGACCGCGTAGCTGTGGCGATCGTAATGGCCCGAATCGCCCGGTTTGAAACCGGGAAACACTTGCGCGCCTGGCGGCGTGTTGACCGGGCCGTCGCCGTCGATGTACGAGCCGATTTCGCCGGGGCTCTGATTGAATTTCTCGCGCCGGTACTCGGCGCCGAAGGCGAAAGTCAGCGGCCCGGACAGCCAACCGACATCGAAAGCCTTGCTGACGTCGGCATTGAGCAGGTTCTGGGTCACTTCGAGCGCGCCGGCGTAGAACTGCAGCGGCGAGCTGTTGCCCAGGCTGCGGTTGAGGGTGTTTTCGATGTTGAAGCTCAGCCGGTTGTAGCCGTAGTTGTAGCTCACGTCCCAATCCCAGCCTCCGCCGGTGGCGCCGCGCACGCCCAGCACCGCGGAACGGTCCTGGGCCAGGTTGTGGATCTGCGGCAGGAAGCCGTTGGGATAGATCGCCGGATTGTTGCGGCTGTCGTTGGCCGCGCGGAAGAAGCCGTTCGACAGGGCGTCGCGATTGCTGGCCATGGCGAACGCATAGGCGCTGATCGCATCGTTGAAGGCGTATTCGCCGTTCAGCGAGAACGCACCCTGGCTCACCTTGGGAT
This sequence comes from Luteimonas sp., assembly GCA_035250245.1. Taxonomy (GTDB): domain Bacteria; phylum Pseudomonadota; class Gammaproteobacteria; order Xanthomonadales; family Xanthomonadaceae; genus Luteimonas_C. The sequence continues at coordinate 3,687 of DATFFH010000085.1, forward strand.
CGCCGTAGCGCTGCACCACTTTGCCCAGCGGCGGCACCGGATTGGGCAGCGGAATCGCGGCCAGATTCACCGGCCGCGCGCGGTCGGTCTGCTCCTGGTGCAGCGCCTGCGCGGCCAGATGCAATTGCCCGCGATCGCCGGCGAAAGCGAAACCGCCGTCGCCGATCAACTGGGTCTGCGCGCCGTCGCCGGCGCTGTAGCCGCCGTACTTGGCTTCGATGCTGCCGCCTTCGCCGCCCTTGAGCACGATGTTGATCACGCCGGCGATCGCGTCCGAACCGTATTGCGCCGACGCGCCGTCGCGCAGCACTTCCACGCGTTCCACTGCGGAGATCGGGATCGCATTGATGTCCACCGGCGAAGAGCCGCGGCCCTGGCTGCCGTTGAGGTTGATCAGCGCCGTGGTGTGGCGGCGCTTGCCGTTCACCAGTACCAACACCTGATCCGGCGCCAGACCGCGCAATTGCGCCGGCTTGATCGCATCGGTGCCGTCGGTGATCGCCGGCCGCGGGAAGTTCAGCGAGGGCAGTGCACGCGACAGGGCGGAGGCGAGTTCGGAGGTGCCGGTCGATTGCAGCGTCTCGGGCGTGATCACGTCGATCGGCGCCAGCGATTCGGCCACGGTGCGGTCGGCGACGCGGGTGCCGGTGACGACGACGTTGTCGAGCGTGCGGACTTCGTCGGACGCCGGCGGCGTCTGCTGCGCGAACGACAGCGTGGGCGCGGCGAGCAAGGCGAGCACCAAGGGGCGGGGGCGGAGCTGGCGCTGAGGCATGAGGGACTCCTGTCTGATGTCAGTGGATCCCCCGAGCGTTCGAGTTAACACGGTTTTAACAAGCAGTCAATGATCCGATGGGATGAGGCCGGATTGGATTCGAAGCGATGAGGCCGCGGTCGTTCGGTAGAATTCGCGCCCCATGATCTCCTTCCGCAATTTCGCCCTCAGGCGCGGCGAACGCCTGCTGCTGTCCGACGTCGATCTGGCCCTGCACGCGGGCTGGCGCGTCGGCGTCGTCGGCCGCAACGGCACCGGCAAGTCCTCGCTGTTCGCCGCGATCCGCAACGAACTGGAGCCCGACCGCGGCGATCTGGACGTGCCCAATCGCGTCCGCATCGCCAGCATCGCCCAGGAAATGCCGTCGCTGCCCGATCCGGCGATCGATTTCGTCCTGTCCGGCGATGCCGACGTGCATGCGGCGTTGCAGGCCGAAGCCAATGCGTTCGCGGCCGAAGATTGGGAAGCGGTCGCGCAGGCGCATCACCGTTTGGAAGAGGTCAACGGTTACGACGCCACCGCGCGCGCCGGCAAGCTGCTGCATGGCCTGGGCTTTCCCGCCGAAACCCATTCGCGCGCGGTGAGCACGTTTTCCGGCGGCTGGCGTGTGCGCCTGAACCTGGCGCGGGCGCTGATGACCCCGTCCGACCTGCTGCTGCTGGACGAACCCACCAACCACTTGGATTTGGATGCGGTGCTGTGGCTGGAGCAGTGGCTGCTGAAATATCCCGGCACGTTGCTGCTGATCAGCCACGATCGCGAATTCCTGGACAACGTCAGCACCCACACGCTGCACCTGCACGAGCAGCGCGCCAAACTGTATGTCGGCGACTACACCGCGTTCGAAAGGCAGCGCGCCGAGCAGTTGCGCCAGCAGCAGATCGCGTTCGAGAAGGAACAGGCCGAGCGCGCGCACCTGCAGAGCTTCATCGACCGATTCAAGGCGAAGGCCAGCAAGGCCAAGCAGGCGCAGTCGCGGATGAAGCGGCTGGCCAAGCTGGCCGGCACCGAAGCGGTGCGCGCCGAGCGCGAGTTGCGGATCGATTTCCCGGCGCCGCTGAAATTGCCGCATGCGTTGTTGCGGCTCAACCATGCCGATTGCGGCTACGGCGCTGTTGAACCCTCCCCTTCAAGGGGAGGGCAGGGTGGGGATGGGTTTAGCGCCAGCCTCGAAAATCAAACCCATCCCCACCCCAACCCGTCCGGCTCGGCGCAGCGCGCCGTGCGTTCGGCCGATCTGCGCGGCAATGCCGCGCAAGCAGAGCGGCCTCACCCCCTTGAAGGGGAGGGAGCGGTCACGATCCTTCACAACGTCGGCTTCGGTCTGGAAGCCGGCGACCGCATCGGTCTGCTCGGCGCGAACGGCGCCGGCAAATCGACGCTGGTGAAGACCTTGGTCGGCGAGTTGCCGCTGTTGTCCGGCGAGCGCTACGCGCATCCGGACTTGCGCATCGGCTATTTCGCCCAGCACACGGTCGAAGCGCTCAAAGCCGGCACCTCGCCCATCGACCATCTGCGCGAACTGTCGCCGAACATGGCGACGCAGTCGTTCCGCGATTTCCTGGGCAAATGGAATTTCCCCGGCGACCGCGCGTTCGAAAGCATCGACGGTTTCTCCGGCGGCGAGCGCGCGCGACTGGCTTTGGCGCTGATCGCCTGGCGCCAGCCGAACGTGCTGTTGCTCGACGAACCGACCAACCACCTGGACCTGGACATGCGCGAGGCGCTGGCCGAAGCGCTCAGCGATTTCGACGGCGCGATCGTGCTGGTGTCGCACGACCGGCATTTGATCGGCCTGGTCAGCGACATGTTCTGGCGGGTGGCCGACGGCAAAGTCGAGCCCTTCGACGGCGACCTGGACGAATACGCGGCCTGGCTGCGCGCGCGTCCGGCGGGGGACACGCTGGCGGGGCCGGTCGCCATCGCCGCACCGGCGGCTGCGCCTGCACCGAAACCGAAAACCGCCAAGGTCAATCCGCACAAACTGGCCAAGGCCGAAGCGCGCGTGGCCGAATTGGAAACCGAGTTGGCCGGCATCGAGAGCGCGTTGGCCGATCCGCTCGCCTATGCGGACGGCGGCGCACGCGCGGCCGATCTGGGCCGGCGCCAAGGCGAGTTGCACGATGCGCTTCAGGCCGCCGAAACCGAGTTGTTGCAGCTCTACGAGGCGAACGCAGCCTGATTCGGCGGGAAGTCGACGCTCTTGTAGGAGCGGCTTCAGCCGCGAGCTTTTCCGGCCGGATCGCCGCCATCCGAGAGCTCGCGGCTGAAGCCGTCCCTACAAAAGCCGCGTGGAGCTTGGAAACAACCCGATCCGGCCCCAGAATTCCCCTTCGCACCACGATACCGACGCGATTCTCCGCCATGCCCATCTACGCTTTCCGCTGCGCCGAATGCGGCCACGAATTCGACCGATTGCAGAAACTGTCCGATCCCGATCCGGATACCTGCCCCGACTGCGGCGCGCATGCGGTGGGCCGCCAGGTGACCGCACCGACGTTCCGTCTGTCCGGTAGCGGCTGGTACGAGACCGATTTCAAGAAAGGCGGCGACAAGAAGCGCAATCTGGCCGAAGGCGGCGAAGGCGCCAGCAAGCCGGCGGCCGCGGAGAAGAAGACCGAATCGGCGCCCAAGAGCGAATCCAAGCCGGCGGACAAACCCGCCGCTTAGCCCGGAGTTTCGATGCGCTTTTCGTAGGAGCGGCTTCAGCCGCGAGCTCTTTCCTCCAAATCGCGACACCGCGACGATTTTGGAGAGAAAGCTCGCGGCTGAAGCCGCTCCTACGAAAAGCGGCAGGAGCGGTCCAGACCGCTCCTACCTCGCGGTCAACGCCAGGACGAAGCGAACCGCCCGCTGCAGCCGCCATTGACCCAGATCGCGCGATTGCCGTCGTAGCCCCAGGTGCGGCCTTCGACGCAGGCGCTGCCGGATATCTGCTGCTGCAGATAGGGCCGGCCGTTGCGCGGATCCCAGCCGCAAGTCGCCGGACGCATCTTCACGCTCGAACAGGTCACGCTGTAGTTCGGATTGCCTCCTCCGCCACCGCCGCGACCGGGCGCGAACTCGCCGCGGCAACCGCCGCTGACCGAGACCTGTCCGCGCTGCGAGTACCAGGTGCGGCCTTCCTCGCAGGCCGAGCCGGAAATCTGGCGTACCAGGCGCGACGGTCCCGCCCAAGGCGTGCGGCAGGTGTTGGGCCGGCCGCTCACGCTTTCGCAGCGGATGCTGCCGCCGATGCCGTGGCCTGGATCGTAGGGCGCTTCTTCGAACTCGGCGCGGCAGCCGCCGCCCACGTAGACCTGGCCGCGCTGCGACTGCCAGGTGCGCCCTTCCTCGCATGCCGAGCCGGACAACTGCCGGACCAGCCGCGAAGCGCCGCGCCACGGTGTGGGACAGGTCTGCGAGCGATTGTTGAGGCTTTCGCAGCGGATACGCTGGCCGTTGCCCGGGTAGGGCGGCTGCGGGTAGCCGCCCCCGTTGTTGTAGCCCAGCGATTGGGCGATGTCCTGCTTGATGCGGCTGAAATTCCAGTTGGAACGGTTGACCTGGTCCAGATAGAAGCGCAACTGGTCGTCCGGGATGCGGCGCCCGCGCGATTGCTCCTCGTATTCCAGGCTGATCACCCGGACCTGGTCGTTGTAGGACAGGGTGCGAAGATTTTCCGGCGCATAGGCGCGCTGTTGGATCTGGGCGTGCACCGGTACCGCCAGCAGCGACAGGCCGAAGGCGAGCAGTGCGCAATCGAGCAGCCTTTTCATAGCGAAACCCCTAGCGGAAGTGATTTGGATTATGGGTGGGGCATGAGCCCCGACAGCAACGGCCGAAAAGCGTCGGGCTCAAGCCCCTCCACAAAATCGGCCAGGCGCATCGAATCGTGTCTGAACCCGGCCCGCCGGCCGTCTCCCCGTTCAGCGGCCGCCAAGCTCGCCAAGTAGGGCGCCGGAACCGTTAAAATCGCGTGTTCCGGCCTGCCGCCGGACCCCATCGGCCGTCCGCCCGGCGGACGGCCCGCTCCGGAGTTCCCAATGCGTACCCATTACTGCGGCCTCGTCGACGAGGCGCTGATCGGCCAGACCGTCACCTTGTGCGGCTGGGCCGACGTCGCCCGCAATCTCGGCGGACTGTGCTTCATCGATCTGCGCGACCACGAAGGCATTGTCCAGGTCGTCGCCGAACCGGATTCCAACGCCGCCGGAAACGCGGAGGTGATCGCTGCCGCCGCGCACGTGGGTTACGAGGATTGCCTGCGCGTCACCGGCGTGGTGCGCAAGCGCCAGTCGGTGAACGAGAAGATCAAGACCGGCCGCGTCGAAGTGGTCGCGACCAAGATCGAACTGCTCAACAAAGCCGAACCGCTGCCGTTCCACGCGCACGAGAATCCGGGCGAGGACATCCGCCTCAAATACCGTTACCTGGACCTGCGCACGCCGGAAATGCAGCGGATGATGCGCACCCGCATCAAGCTGGTGCAGGCGCTGCGGCGCTGGCTGGACGCGCGCGGTTTCCAGGACATCGAGACGCCGATCCTGACCAAGGCCACGCCCGAAGGCGCGCGCGACTTCCTGGTCCCGGCGCGGATGCATCCCGGCGAGTTCTATGCGTTGCCGCAATCGCCGCAGCTGTTCAAGCAGATCCTGATGATGGCCGGCTTCGACCGCTACTACCAGATCGCGCGCTGCTTCCGCGACGAGGCGCTCCGCGCCGACCGCCAGCTGGAATTCACCCAGCTGGACATGGAGTTCGCGTGGGTCGACGAAAAGATCGTGCAGGACACGGTCGAAGGCTTGATGCGCGACGTGTTCCGCGAAGTGATGGGCGTCGAGCTGGCGAACCCGTTCCCGCGCATGAGCTACGAGGAAGCGATGCGCCGCTACGGTTCGGACAAGCCGGATTTGCGCATCGCGCTGGAGCTGATCGATGTGGCCGTGCTGGTGAAAACCTCGGAATTCAAGGTCTTCGCCGATTGGGCGAACCACGAAGACGGCCGCGTCGTCGCCTTGCGCGCGCCCGGCGGCGCGACGCTGTCGCGCAAGCAGATCGACGATTACGCCGCGCACGCGGCCAAGTACGGCGCGAAGGGTTTGGCCTGGCTGAAGGTGGAAGATATCGCCAAGGGCCGCGAAGGCGTCAACTCTCCGATCGCCAAGTTCCTCGACGACGCGACCCTTGACGCGATCCTGCAGGCGACCGGCGCGCAGACCGGCGACCTGCTGTTCTTCGGCGCGGCGACCTACAAGACCGCGTCCGACTTCATGGGCGCGCTGCGCCTGAAGCTGGGCAAGGATCTGGGCCTGGTCGGCGACGGTTGGGCGCCGCTGTGGGTCACCGACTTCCCGATGTTCGAATGGGACGAGGAAGAAGGCCGCTACGTCGCCTTGCATCATCCGTTCACCGCGCCGGCCGTCGACGACGAAGCGGATTTGCGCGCCAACGCCAAGACCGCGGTGTCGCGCGGCTACGACATGGTATTGAACGGCAACGAGATCGGCGGCGGCTCGATCCGCATCCATCGCTCGTCGATGCAGAGCGCCGTGTTCGACCTGCTCGGCATCGGCGCCGAAGAGGCGCAGGCCAAGTTCGGCTTCCTGCTGGACGCGCTGAAGTACGGCGCACCGCCGCACGGCGGCATCGCCTTCGGCATCGACCGCATCGCCGCGCTGATGGCCGGCACCGAGTCGATCCGCGACGTGATCGCGTTCCCGAAGACCACCACCGCGCAATGCCTGATGACCGGCGCGCCGTCGCCGGTGCCGGACAAGCAGTTGGCCGAAGTGCACATCGCGGTGCGCGAGAAGCCCGCGGCGTAGGGTGGGCCTCGGCCCACCATCGCCATCGGGCCGATCGCGATAACCTTGGCACGGCAAATGTTGTCCGCCGCGGCGGTCATCCTCGATGCGATATGGCAATGGTGGGCCAAGGCCCACCCTACGGAAAACGTGACGCAGCACAGCTTCCCGTCCGGCTGCCGACGCTAGCCTTGCCGTACAGGGGTGACATCGACCAAGGAGTGGAACATGGAACGTACGAACCGGATCCTGCGCGCGAGCGCCATCGTTTTCTTGTTGCTGTTCGTCGCCGGCACCGCGTCGGCGCGCTGGCCCAAGCTCGGCGAGGAATGGGCCGAATGGACGCGTTACGACAGCAGCGGCAACGCCATCGGCGGTGGCCGCATCGAATGCGATGGCAGCATCCAGACCTGGGGCAATGCCGGCGCGCCGACCGGGCTGACGCTGTATCAGTGCTGATCGCGGCGCGGCGGGCGGAGGTCCGTCCGCCGCGCTTCCGGCTTTTGTAGGAGCGGCTTTAGCCGCGAGCTCTTTTCCTCATGCCGCTGCGACCTGAAAGAAAGGCTCGCGGCTAAAGCCGCTCCTACAAAAAGCGCGGGCTTTCGTTCAAGATCGGACTGCGTTCCACCGGAAAAACGAATGGCAACCGATCGCGTTGTTCTGTTGCACGGCATATGGATGGTCGCGCCGACCATGCAATGGTTCGCATCCCGGTTGAAAGCGGAAGGATTCGTCCCTGAAACCTTCGGCTATCACAGCGTCGTCGGCGGTCCCGATTCGGCCGTGCCGCAATTGGCCGAGCAGCTTCGTGCAGGCGGACCGGCGCATCTCGTCGCCCACAGCCTGGGTGGGTTGATCGCATTGCAGACTCTGGCCGCACACCCGGATTTGCCGGTGGAGCGGGTGGCTTGCCTGGGCGTGCCCTTGTGCGGCAGCGCCGCGGCCGCCGGGTTGGCGCACGTGCCGGTCGCCGGCCTGATGCTGGGCCGCAGCGCCCCGCTACTGCAGGAAGGCTGCGCGGTCTGGCCGCAGCGGTTCGAAGTGGGCATGGTCGCCGGCCGCTTGCCGCACGGGTTGGGCAATTTTTTCGCCCATTTCGAGGGCGAGCACGACGGCACGGTGTCGGTCGAGGAAACCCGCAGCCCGGCGCTGGCCGATCATGTCGTGGTCGAAGCCGGCCATAGCGGCCTGCTGTTTTCGATCGATGCGGCACGGCACGCCGCGGAATTCCTGCGCGACGGGCGTTTCCGGCGCTGATTCGGCGATGGCCGGCCCGGACTGGGCCGATCGAGTAAAATCGCGCCCTTTCCACCGCCAGATTACGGAATTTCCATGGGTAGAGGACCGTCCATCGAGGCCCGCAAGAACGCCGAGGACGCCCGCCGCGGCAAGATCTTCACCAAGATCATCCGCGAGATTTCCGTGGCCGCCCGCGCCGGCGGCGGCGATCCGGCCGCCAATCCGCGCCTGCGCAGCGCCATCGACAAGGCCCTGACGGCGAACATGTCCAAGGACGTGATCGAGCGCGCGGTGAAGAAGGCCACCGGTGAGCTGGAAGGCGTGGAATACGAGGAAATCCGCTACGAAGGCTACGCGCCCGGCGGCGTCGCGGTGATCGTCGACTGCCTCACCGACAACAAGGTTCGTACCGTCGCCGACGTGCGCCACGCCTTCGGCAAATTCGGCGGCAACCTGGGCACCGACGGCTCGGTCGCGTTCATGTTCAAGAAGCTCGGCGTGCTGGCGTTCGCTTCCGGCGACGAGGACAAGATCACCGAAGCCGCGATCGAAGCCGGCGCCGACGACGTGGTCGCCTACCCGGACGACGGTTCGATCGAAGTGCTCACCGCGCCCGAGAACTTCGCCGAAGTGAAAACGGCGATGGAAAAAACCGGCCTGAAGCCCGACCTGGCCGAAGTGACGATGCGCGCCGACAACGACATCGCGGTCGAAGGCGAAACCGCGCAGCAGGTCGCCAAGCTGCTGGCCTGGCTGGAAGACATGGACGACGTGCAGAACGTATACAGCAACGCCGATCTCGGCGAAGACGCGTACGCATAGCCGGCGACGTGACTCGCATCCTCGGCATCGATCCCGGTTCGCAGCGGACCGGCGTGGGCATCATCGACGTGGACGGCGCCGGCAAGACCACGCACGTCTTCCACGCGCCGCTGGACCTGCTGGCCGATCCGGCCGCCAAAGGCGACTTCCCGCGCCGGTTGAAGCTATTGCTCCAAGGTTTGTCCGGGATAATCGACGCCCATCGGCCCGACGAGGTCGCGATCGAGCAGATCTTCATGGCCCGCAATCCGGATTCGGCGCTGAAACTGGGCCAGGCCCGCGGCGCGGCGCTGTGCGCGGTGGTGATGCGAGATCTGCCGGTGCACGAGTACGCGGCGAAGGAAATCAAATTGGCTCTGGTGGGCCGGGGCGGGGCGGACAAGGTCCAGGTGCAGCACATGGTCGGCGTCATGCTCAACCTGAAGGGCAAATTGCAGGCCGACGCGGCCGACGCGCTGGCGGTGGCGATCACCCATGCGCACGTGCGCGCCAGCGCGAAACGCCTGGGCGTGAACGTGCGCGAGGCTTGGAGCAGGAAGTGATTGCGAATTCGCCCGTCGCCGGTGTTGTGCTGCCTCCCCCTTTGAAAAAGGGGGGCAGGGGGGATTTGCTTTTGCTTTTCGCGCGAAAAGCAAGATCAAAAGCAAATCCCCCTTCATCCCCCTTTTTCAAAGGGGGAAACATCAAAAGCAGGGCGCGCGAATGATCGGACGCTTGAAAGGCATCCTGGTCCACAAACAGCCGCCTTGGCTGGTGGTGGACGTGCACGGCGTCGGCTACGAGTTGGAAGCGCCGATGAGCACCTTCTACGACTTGCCCGAAGTGGGCCGCGAAGTGTCGCTGTTCACCCATTACGCGCAAAAAGAGGACAGCGTTTCGCTGTACGGATTCCTCGGCGAATCCGAACGGCGCCTGTTCCGCGACGTGCAGCGGGTCAGCGGCATCGGCGCCAAGATCGCGCTGGCGGTGCTGTCGGGCGTGTCGGTGGATGAATTCGCGCGGCTGGTGCAGACGGGCGACGTGACCGCGCTGACCCGGATTCCCGGCATCGGCAAGAAGACCGCCGAGCGCATGGTCGTGGAATTGCGCGACCGCGCCGTGGATCTGCTGGGCGGCGCATCGCCGATCGCGACGGGTAAAGGGCCGGCCGATCCGCTTTCCGAGGCGATCGTGGCCTTGCAGCAGCTGGGCTACAAGCCCGCCGAAGCCCAGCGGATGGCGAAAAACGCGGCCGCCGAGGGCGACGCTGCCGAAACCATCATCCGCAAAGCGCTACAGTCCGCGCTTCGTTGACTCCGCACGGTCCGCCGCGCGGACGCGACAGGAAGCCCATGGCCACCTCACGCAACGGCAATTCGCACGATTCCCACGGCCACGGCAAGCAAGGCCTGCCGGCGCTGGTGGTCGGTGCGATCGGAGTGGTGTTCGGCGACATCGGTACCAGTCCGCTGTACACGTTGAAGGAAGCGTTCTCGCCGCATTTCGGCCTGACCGGCAACCACGACACCGTGCTCGGCATCCTGTCGCTGGTGTTCTGGGCGCTGATGATCGTGGTGACGGTGAAGTACGTGACCATCATCATGCGCGCCGACAACGAAGGCGAGGGCGGGATCATGGCGCTGATGACCCTGGCCCAGCGCACGCTGGCCAAGGGCGGGCGCTCGGCCTACGTGGTCGGCATCCTGGGCATCTTCGGCGCTTCGCTGTTCTTCGGCGACAGCGTGATCACCCCGGCGATCACCGTGCTGGGCGCGGTGGAAGGCCTGGAAGTGGCTGCACCTGGTCTGCATCGCTTCATCGTCCCGATCGCGGTGCTGATCCTGATCGCGGTATTCCTAGCCCAGCGTTTCGGCACCGAAAAAGTCGGCAAGGTATTCGGGCCGATCACCTGCATCTGGTTCCTGGCCCTGGCCGCGATCGGCATCCACAACATCATCGACGCGCCGGAAGTGCTCAAGGCGCTCAATCCGATGTGGGGCGCACGTTTTTTCATCGAACACGGTTCGCATTCGGTGCTGATTCTGGGCGTGGTGGTGCTGGCGGTGACCGGCGGCGAAGCGCTGTACGCCGACATGGGCCATTTCGGCGCCAAGCCCATCCGCTACGCCTGGTACACGATGGTGTTGCCCTGTCTGATGCTCAATTACCTGGGCCAGGGCGCGTTCGTGCTGAAGCATCCGGCCGCGGTGGTGAATCCGTTCTACGAAGCCGTGCCTTCCTGGGCGCTGTATCCGATGATCGTGCTGGCGACGATGGCGGCGGTGATCGCTTCGCAAGCGGTGATCACCGGCGCCTACTCGGTCGCGCGCCAGGCGATGCAGCTGGGCTACATCCCGCGCATGCAGATCAAGCACACCTCGCGCGAGACCATCGGCCAGATCTACGTGCCCTACATCAACTGGGTGCTGATGATCACGGTGCTGGTGGTGGTGCTGATGTTCCGCAGTTCCACCGCGTTGGCCACCGCCTACGGCATCTCGGTGTCGGCGACCATGCTGATCGATACGCTGTTGCTGGCCCTGGTGGCGCGCGCGCTGTGGCCGCAATGGCGCAAGTTCGTGCTGCCGCTGTGCGTGGTGTTCTTCGTGGTCGACGCCGGCTTCGTGATCGCCAACGGCGCCAAATTCCTCGACGGCGCGTGGTTCCCGGTGCTGCTGGGCCTGCTGGTGTTCACCCTGCTGCGCACCTGGCGCCGCGGCCGCGAACTGCTGCACGAAGAAGTGCGCAAGGAAGGCATCCAGCTGGACAGCTTCCTGCCCGGCCTGATGCTGGCGCCGCCGGCGCGCGTGCCCGGCACCGCGGTCTTCCTCACCGCCGATCCGGGCGTGGTGCCGCACGCGCTGCTGCACAACCTGAAGCACAACAAGGTGCTGCACGAGCGCAACGTGTTCCTGACCGTGGAAACGCTGACCGTGCCGATCGCGCCTGCGGCCAAGCGGCTGAAGATCGAACCCATCGGCGACGATTTCTACCGCGTGCTCATCCGCTACGGATTCATAGAGACGCCGGACGTGCCGCTGGCGCTGATGCGCAGCTGCGATGCCGGCGGCATCTATTTCGATCCGATGGACACCACCTATTTCGCCAGCCGCGAAACCGTGGTCGCCGGCCGCCACCGCGGCATGCCGGTCTGGCGCGACAAGCTGTTCGCCTTCATGCATCGCAATGCGGCGCCGGCAACGGGATTCTTCAGGATTCCGGGCAACCGCCTGGTCGAACTGGGCGCGCAGGTCGAGATCTGACGTAGGGTGGGCCTTGGCCCACCATCGCCATATCACGTCTTCGGCGATCGCAACGGCGGAGCGGTGCTCACCGTTCCGCTGGAGGGTTGTCGTGATCGGGTTGATGGCATGGTGGGCCAAGGCCCACCCTACGCCCCATAATGCCCGCATGACCGAAGACCGCATCATCGCCGCCGGCGCCACGTCCGAGGACGACGCCATCGAGGCCAGCATCCGGCCGAAAAGACTGGACGAATACCTGGGCCAGCAGCCCGTGCGCGAGCAGTTGGCGATCTACATCGAAGCGGCCAAGCACCGCGGCGAGGCGCTCGACCACGTGTTGATCTTCGGGCCTCCCGGTCTGGGCAAGACCACACTCAGCCATGTCATCGCCAACGAGCTCGGCGTCAACCTGCGGGTGACTTCCGGCCCGGTGATCGAGAAGGCCGGCGATCTGGCCGCATTGCTCACCAATCTGCAGCCGCACGACGTGCTGTTCATCGACGAAATCCATCGCCTCTCGCCCGTGGTCGAAGAAGTGCTGTACCCGGCGATGGAGGATTTCCAGATCGACATCATGATTGGCGAGGGCCCGGCCGCGCGTTCGATCAAGCTCGATCTGCCGCCGTTCACCCTGATCGGCGCGACGACCCGTGCCGGCCTGTTGACCGCGCCGTTGCGCGACCGGTTCGGCATCGTCCAGCGTCTGGAGTTCTACAGCGCCGAGGAATTGGCGCGGATCGTGCGGCGTTCGGCCAAGATCCTCGGCATCGACTGCGCCGCCGAAGGCGCGGGCGAGATCGCACGCCGCTCGCGCGGCACACCGCGCATCGCCAATCGCCTGCTGCGGCGGGTGCGCGATTATGCACAAGTGCGCGCTGGCGGCCACATCGACCATGCCGTGGCGCAGGCGGCGATGCAGATGCTGAAGGTTGACCCGGAGGGTTTCGACGATCTAGACCGGCGCCTGCTCAACCTGATCATCGAGAATTTCGACGGCGGCCCGGTCGGCGTCGAATCGCTCGCGGCGGCGCTCAGCGAAGAGCGCGGCACGCTCGAGGACGTGATCGAACCGTATCTGATCCAGCAGGGCTTCCTGGTCCGTTCCGCGCGCGGCCGGATGGCCACGCACAAGGCTTATCGCCATCTCGGACTCAAGCCCAAGCGCGCCGCGGCCGATCTTTTCGCCGCCGGAGAAGGGCCCGAAAGCGTCGGCTGAGGTTCGGCGAGCGCTCGCAACGGCTATCATTGCGGCTTGTTTTTCGCGAGTTCCCGGGCGTTTCCCCCATGTTCAGTTGGCCGACACGCGTGTATTGGGAAGATACCGACGCCGGTGGCGTGGTCTACCACGCGCAATACCTGGCGTTCCTCGAGCGCGCGCGCACCGAATGGATGCGCGCGATCGGGCACGGCCAGGAATCGCTGCGCGCCGGGCACGACCTGGTGTTCGCGGTGCGCGCGATGCGGATCGATTTCCGCCTGCCGGCGCGTCTGGACGACACCCTGGACGTATCGGTCGCGCTCACGCAGTGCCGACGCGCCAGTCTGGTATTGGACCAGGCGATCCGGCGCGGCGGCGAGTTGCTGCTGGAAGCGCAGGTGCGGGTCGCGGCGCTGGGCGCGGGCGATTTCCGTCCGCGCGCCATCCCCGACGCGTTGTATGCAGAGTTGAAATCCCACGAAACGAAGATTGCGGAGTGAACGGATGATCGCGATGTTGCTTGCCACGCAGGCCGCCACGGCGGAACCCTTGCCGGAGGAGGCCGTCGACGCCACGGTCCAGACCGCGGCCGCCGCGGCGCCCGCCGTCGCCGACCACTTCAACATCCTGACCTTGATCCTGCACGCCAGCATTCCCGTGCAGTTGGTGATGCTGCTGCTGCTGTTCGCGTCGATCGCCTCCTGGGTGATCATCTTCCGCAAGAAGCGCGTGCTGGATCGCGCCGAGAACGAGGCGATCAAGTTCGAGGAGCGTTTCTGGTCCGGCGCCGAACTGAGCAAGCTCTACGCCGGCGCGTCCGAACGCAACCGCGACATCGGCGGCCTGGAAGCGATCTTCGAAGGCGGTTTCCGCGAGTTCAACCGGATCCGCCAGCGCCGCGGCGTCGACAGCCGCATCCAGTTGGAAGGCGCGCAGCGCGCGATGCGCGCCACCGCCTCGCGCGAGCTCGACGGGCTGGAGCACAACCTCGAATTCCTGGCCAACGTCGGCTCGATCAGCCCTTACGTGGGCCTGTTCGGTACGGTGTGGGGCATCATGATTTCGTTCCAGGGCCTGGCCAACGTGAAGGAGGCGACCATCGCCACCGTCGCGCCGGGCATTTCCGAAGCGCTGATCGCCACCGCGATGGGCCTGTTCGCGGCGATTCCGGCGGTGTGGGCCTACAACCGCTTCGCCACCAAGGTCGAGCGGATCGGTGTGCGCTACGACGCCTTCGCCGAAGAGTTCTCCTCGATCCTGCAGCGCCAGGCCCACCTGGACGAATAACCCTTTACGCGCCCGCCGGACGTTGAGGTCCGTCGGGCGAGCGAGGCGCCCGCGCTTGCCTGCGCCCACGCGCCACGAGGACGAAACCGCATGACCGTCGCCATCCGCCGCCACCGCAAACGCAAGCTCAAGGCCGAGATCAACGTCGTGCCCTACATCGACGTGATGCTGGTGCTGTTGATCATCTTCATGGTCACCGCGCCGCTGTTGAATCTGGGCGTGGACATCCAGTTGCCGCAGTCCAACGCCAAATCGATCCAAGAGAAGAAGGATCCGGTGATCGTCAGCGTCGACCGCGAAGGCCATCTGTTCCTGACCATCGAAGGCTCCAAGAACCAGGCGGTGAGTTCCGCCGAGATGGTCGCCAAAGTCGGCGCCTACGTGCGCAACAATCCGAAGGTGGCGGTGTTCGTGGCCGGCGACGGCAACGCGCCGTACCAGACCATCTACACCGTGCTCACCGATCTGCAAACCAAGGCGAACGTCCCCCGCGCGGGACTGATGAGCAACCCGACCGAGGCGCCGGCGAAGTGAGGGAAACCCGCGCCGACACGCAGCGAGCGGTGGTTTACGCCACCGTCTTGCATGCGCTGCTGTTCGTGCTGATGTTCGCCGGTTTGTGGTGGACGCGGACCAGCGCGCCGCTTTCGGCTGCGGGACCGCCGGTGGAAGCGGAATTGATCGATCCGAACGCGCTGTCGGCGCGGATGAAGCGCGTGCTGGCGCAGCGCCCCGAACCGGTGCCGCCGGAAGAAGTGACTCCGCCGCCGCAGCACGCCGAAGAGGAAACGGTGCCGCCGCCGCAGCCTATTCCCGAGCCGCGCCCGCAGGACGCGCCGGTGCCGCAGCAGCAACAGGCGCAGGAGCAGATCCCCGAGCCGGATACGCGCGAGCAGGAGCGCGTCGACCGCGAAGCGCTTGCGATCGAACAGCGCGAAAAGGAACAGGAAGAAAAGCGTCGCCAGGAGCAGATCGACCTGACCGAACGCCAGCGCCAGGAAGAAGCCGAGCAGAAACAGCGCCTGGCGCAGCAACAGAAAGACGAAGAGCTGAAGAAGATCCGCGCCGAGATCGCCAAGGCCAAGCGCGAAGAAGATCTCGCCCAGCAGCGGCTGAAGCAGCTCGCCGACCGACGCGCGCAAACGGCTTCGGCCGATGCCGCGTCCAGCGCCAGCCCGCCGCCCGGCAACGAGGGCGCGAACAGCGACCTGGCGGCGAAATACGCCGCCGCGCTGCAGGAGGCGATCCTGCGCAACTGGACCCGCCCCGACACCGTGCCGCTGGGCCAGCGCTGCCGTTTGAACATCCGCCAATTGCCCGGCGGGGAAGTGGTGGACGTGCAGGTATCGCCGTCCTGCCCTTACGACGAGCTAGGGCGGCGCTCGGTGGAAGCGGCGGTGCTGAAAGCGCAGCCGTTGCCCTACGCGGGCTTCGAAGCAGTGTTTCAGCGCAATCTCACGCTCAATTTCGAGGCTCAGGACCGCTAGATACGCCTCCTGAGCAGGGCCCCGTTCATCTTTGAGATGAATTTCACATACAAGCTGTTTAATAGCCCGGGCCGCCACGGCTCGATCCCGGACTTCCCGCATCGATGGAACCGCCGATGAAACGACCGCTGCACCTGCTGGCCACGCTGTTCGCCCTGTTCCTGCTGCCCCTGATCGCGGCGGCGCAGGAAAAAGGACTCGAAATCGACATCGTCGGCGGCAACGCCTCGGCCCTGCCGATCGTGGTAGTGCCGTTCCAGGGCACGAGCGGGGAGACCGACATCGCCGCGGTGATCCGCGCCGACCTGGCCCGTTCCGGCCAGTTCCGCGGCCTGCCCGAACAGGACATCGTCGAGCGCCCCAGCCGCGGCAGCGAGATCAACTATCCGACGTGGCGGATGCTCAAGCAGGACTACATCGTGGTCGGGCGCATCCTGCCCAGCGGCGACGGCAGCGCGCGGGTCGAGTACGAATTGTTCGACGTGGCCAAGCAGGAACGCTTGCTCGGCTTCGCCCTGACCGCTCGCGCCAACGCGATGCGCGACGTCGCCCATCAGATTTCCGATGCGATCTACGAAAAGATCCTCGGGGTGCGCGGCGCGTTCTGGACTCGGATCGCCTACATCACCGCCAGCGGCACCGGCAAGGGCAGCCGTTACGCGCTGATGGTCGCCGACTCCGACGGTTACAACCCGCAGGTCGTGGTGCGCTCGAGCGAGCCGATGCTGTCGCCGGCCTGGAGCCCGGACGGGCGCAAGCTGGCTTACGTCAGTTTCGAACGCGGCAATTCGGCGGTGTACATCCAGGACATCGCCACCGGCGCGCGCGAACTGGTCGCCAGTTTCCGCGGCATCAACGGCTCGCCCAGCTTTTCGCCCGACGGCAGCCGCTTGGCGCTGATGCTCTCGCGCAGCGGCAACCCCGAGATCTACGTGATGAATCTGGGCAGCAAGGCGCTGACCCAGATCACCAACCAGTTCGGCATCGACACCGAGCCCAGCTTCAGCGCCGACGGCGGCACGATCTACTTCACCTCCGACCGCGGCGGCCGGCCGCAGATCTACCAGGCTTCGGCCAGCGGCGGCGGCGCGACCCGAGTCACGTTCCAGGGCAGCTACAACGCCAGCGCCACCGTTTCCTACGACGGCAAGAAGATCGCCGTGGCGCAGGGCGCTGGAAACGTTTACCGTATCGCCCTGATGGACCGCAGCCTGGGTTCGCCCCGCTGGACCACTCTGTCGCCCGGGTCGCTGGACGAGTCGCCCAGCTTCGCCCCCAATGCCAGCATGGTCGTCTATGCCGCGAAAGAAGGCGGTCGCGGCGTGCTGTACGCCGTGTCCGCCGACGGCCGCGTGCGCAGCCGCCTCACCGTCGCCAACGGCGATGTGCGCGAGCCGGCTTGGTCGCCGTATCGGCAGAAGCGCTGAATTACCGCAGTAGAATTCCAACCCCCGCAAGACGAGGATCGACGAGA
The DNA here is from genome assembly GCA_035250245.1 of Luteimonas sp. Lineage (GTDB taxonomy): Bacteria > Pseudomonadota > Gammaproteobacteria > Xanthomonadales > Xanthomonadaceae > Luteimonas_C. The sequence goes on from DATFFH010000085.1 coordinate 20,979, forward strand.
TGAACACCACCACCCGCTTAATGCTGACCGCCGCGCTCGTTTGCGTCGCCGCCGTCGGCTGCTCCAAGAAGGTCAAGGAACAGCCGCAGCAGCCGACCGGCGACACCGGCGCCGTGACCCAGCCCGACACCGGCACCGCCGGCGCCTACGGCCCGAACGATCTGGACACCGACGCCTGCCTGCGCCAGCGCATCGTCTACTTCGATCTGGACCAGGACGCGCTGAAGCCGGAATTCCAGGCTGCGATGTCCTGCCACGCCAAGTACCTGCGCGACCGTCCTTCGGCCCGCATCACCCTGGAAGGCAACGCCGACGAGCGCGGCAGCCGCGCCTACAACATGGGCCTGGGCGAGCGCCGCGGCAACGCCGTGTCGTCCGCGCTGCAGGCCAACGGCGGCGCCGGCAGCCAGCTCACCGTGGTCAGCTACGGCGAAGAGCGCCCGACCTGCACCGAGTCCAACGAGGACTGCTGGGCCAAGAACCGCCGCGTCGAAATCGTCTACACGGCCAAGTAAGGCGAAGTGATTTCCTTCTCCCTGCGGGAGAAGGTGCCCGAAGGGCGGATGAGGGTTCGGCGTAGCGACGCAGCTGGAACGGCGTCGTTCTCCGAACCCTCAGTCTTACCCGAAAGGGGTCAAGCCTTCCCATTCCGGCGGTCGCTTGCGGGTTTCCGCAACCGGTCGCCGGTTGCGTTTCAAGTCGCCGGATGTTTCGCTTTAACGGTCCGCGGCGCGAACTCCGCCTAGAAACGGTGGTCAAAACAATCATGTCCAGTCTATTTCCGCGACTCCTCATCGCTTCCCTTGTCGTTTCCTCGCTGGCCATGCCGGCACACGCGCAGCGCGCCAGCCTGGCCGATCGCGTGACCGCGCTCGAACAACAGGCATCGAACAACCAGGGCAATGTCGACCTGCTGAATCAGGTGACGCAGCTCAGGAACGAGATGCAGACGCTGCGCTCGCAGGTCGAGGAGTTGCAGCACCAGCTGGAGCAGCAGAAATCCAGCAACCGCAGCCAGTACCTCGATCTGGACGGCCGCATGAACCGGCTGGAGAGCGGCGGAAGCAACCCGACCATCGTCGCGCCGCCCGCCGCCAATGCCAAGCCCGCTCCGGCGGACAAGCCGCCGGTGGTGCGCGGCGACGCCGGCGCCCTGGCCAAGGGCGCCGACGAGCGCGGCGCATACAACGCCGCTTTCGATGCGCTCAAGTCCGGCCAGTACGTCGATTCGGCGCGGCTATTCTCCGATTTCCTGCAGCAGTACCCGAGCGGCGCCTACGCGCCGAACGCGCTGTACTGGCTGGGGGAAAGCTATTACGTCACCCAGAACTACGAATTGGCGCAGCAGCAGTTCCAGGCTTTGCTGGACCGCTATCCGACCCACGACAAGGCGCCGGGTGCGCTGCTCAAAGTCGGCCTGTCGCAATACGGCCTCAAGCAGATGGACGCGGCCGAACGCACGCTGGCGCAGGTGTCGCAGCGCTTCCCGGGCACCGACGCGGCGCGCACTGCCGACGATCGCCTGCGCGCCATCCAGATTTCCCAAGTCCGCTGACCGCTTTTTGTAGAGTCGAGCCTTGCTCGACTGCTCTTTATTTGCGGGAACTGCGAAGGGGTTCGAAGAAAAACAGTCGAGCAGGCTCGACTCTACGGATTCGAATCACGGACAAGGAGGTCTCATGCGCGCTGTCCGCCTTAATCGGTTCGCCGCGCTCTTGCTGGCGGCATCGACGGCCTGCTTCGGCCAGGCCAAGGATGCGTCGCCTCCGGTCGCTGATGGCCGCGCAGCCCAAATCCATTTCCGCTTCGACAAGGCCGACTTGACCCCGGACGAGACGGTCAAGGTTGAAGAAGTGACCCAGGTACTGGGCAAGTATCCAAGGACCCGGGTCACGATTTCAGGCAATGCCGACGAGCGCGGCAGCGAGGCCTACAACATGGCGCTGAGCCAACGCAGGGCGCGCACTGTCGTCGACTACATGGTCCAGGCCGGTGTCGACTCGGCCAGGATGAAGGCGGACTGGTATGGCGAACGGCGCCCGGTTTGCCAGACCCACGACGAAGCGTGCTGGGCCAAGAATCGGCGGGTTGATATCACCATGAGCGCAGACTGAGCGGCTGCTTTGTAGAGTCGAAGCCTGCTCGACTGCTCTTTCCGCCCGGATATCGGCGTTTTGCGGGTAAAAGCAGTCGAGCAGGCTCGACTCTACGGTAGCGGCTGCGGGGTAAAATAGCGGCATGAACGCTGTTTCCGCCCCCGATGCGGCCGCCGCATCCGCTGACCGGCTGCGGATCACCGAGATCTTCCTGTCGCTGCAAGGCGAAGCGCGCGACGCCGGCTGGCCGACCGTATTCGTCCGCCTGACCGGTTGCCCGCTGCGCTGCCAATACTGCGACACCGCCTATGCTTTCCATGGCGGCGAATGGAGGACGATCGACGCGATCCTCGCCGAAGTCGCCATGCACGACGTGCGCCATGTCTGCGTCACCGGCGGCGAGCCTTTGTCGCAGAAGCGTTGTTTGAGCTTGTTGTCGCGCTTGTGCGACGCCGGTTACAGCGTTTCGCTGGAGACCTCCGGCGCGATCGATGTCGCCGCGGTCGATCCGCGCGTCAGCCGGGTGCTGGACATCAAGACGCCGGGATCGGCCGAAGTCGGCCGCAACCTGTGGCAGAACCTGCCGCTGCTCACCGCGCGCGACCAGGTCAAGTTCGTGCTGTGCGGCCGCGGCGATTACGAATGGGCGCGCGACGTGCTGGCCGAGCACCGGCTGGCCGAACGCTGCGACGTGCTGTTTTCGCCCAGCAAGACCGAGTTGGATCCGACCGAGCTGGCGGACTGGATCGTCGCCGACCGGTTGCCGGTGCGGTTCCAGATGCAGTTGCACAAATTGTTGTGGAACGACGAGCCCGGCCGTTGAAGCTTTTTTGTAGGAGCGGCTTCAGCCGCGAGCTCTTTCCCGCAGATCGCCGCAATCGGATCGAAAAAGCTCGCGGCTGAAGCCGCTCCTACAAAAGCGTTTCGATGAGAGAAAGCAGATGAAACCCGCAGTCGTACTCGTCTCCGGCGGCATGGATTCCGCCGTCGTCCTGGCCATCGCGCGCGAGCGCGGCCATGCGGTGCACGCGCTCAGCGTGCGCTACGGGCAGCGCCACACTTCCGAATTGGAAGCGGCCGATCGCGTGGCCCAGGCGCTCGGGGCCGTGCAGCACAAGACCGTGAACGTCGACTTGCGCGCGATCGGCGGCTCGGCGCTGACCGACGACATCGATGTGCCGCTGGATACCGACGGGCATCCGGTCGGGCAGCAGGCGCCGAAGGACGCGATTCCGGTCACCTACGTGCCGGCGCGCAACACGATCATGTTGTCGGTGGCGCTGGGCTGGGCCGAGGTGCTGGGCGCGAGCGACATCTACTGCGGCGTCAATGCCGTGGACTATTCCGGCTATCCGGATTGCCGCCCCGAATTCGTCGAAGCCTTCGAGCGCCTGGCCAATCTGGCCACCAAAGCCGGCGTGGAAGGCGCCGGCCTGCGGGTGCACGCGCCGCTGCAATACCTCAGCAAGGCCGACATCGTCCGCGAAGGCCTGCGCCTGGGCGTGGATTTCGCGCTGACCGTGTCCTGTTACCAGGCCGACGACCGGGGCCGGGCCTGCGGCCACTGCGACGCCTGCCGGCTGCGCGCCGAAGGCTTCGCCGCGGCCGGCGTGGCCGATCCCACGCATTACGTCGGATGACCCCGCTGGGTTAGAATATGCGGCCGCCGCGGCCTCGCGGCTCGGCTATGCGGCGTCGGGCTTCGCCATTTTCGCCGCCGCGCACCTGTGGGTCGTTAGCTCAGTCGGTAGAGCATCGGACTTTTAATCCGCTGGTCGATGGTTCGAATCCATCACGACCCACCATTTTCGCCGCGCATCTCCTATCCCGCTTTACGTAGAGTCGAGCTTGCTCGACTGCTTTTCGTTGCGACGCAATGAAACGGCAAAAACAGTCGAGCAGGCTCGACTCTACGAAGCCCGCGCCACGCGAACGTCGTTCTTCCGTTTGCACACCCGTTCCGCAACACGCCGTTCCATTCTTGGCCGTCGCCGATAACCGGCGAAGTCATTGCTCTTGCCTGCGGCGGCTGCCAAGAATGGCGACTTCGCGCGACGCGCAAAAGAGCATTCCGATGACCGCTGAAAAGATCGCCGTCTTCGGCGCCTATGGCCACACCGGCCGCTTCGTCGTCGCCGAGTTGTCGCGGCGGGGCCTGACGCCGGTGCTGATCGGACGCGACGCCGCCAAGCTCGATGCGCTGCGCGCGCAACATCCCGGAGCGGAAGCGCATGCCGTAGGCATCGACGATCAGGTTGCCTTGCGGCAGGCCTTGCAAGGCGCCGCGGCGGTGATCAATTGCGCCGGTCCTTTCCTGGATACCGGCGTGCCGCTGTTGCAAGCCGCTCTGCACACCGGCGCGCACTATCTGGACATGACCGCGGAGCAGGAAGCCGCGCGGGTGAGTTTCGAATTCGACGCGCAGGCGCGCGAGCGCGGCATCGCGATCGTGCCCGCCATGGGCTTCTACGGTGGGCTGACCGACTTGCTCGCCACCTGGGCGATGGACGATTGGCGCGAAGCGGATTCGATCGATATCGCCATCGCGCTCAGCCATTGGCATCCCACCGTGGGTACCCGCATCACCGGCGCCCGCAACACCTATCCGCGGCTGGTGGTGGAAAAGGGCGAGCTGGTGCGGTTGCCGTCTCCGCCCGCGCAGCGCGAGTGGGGTTTTCCGGAACCGTTCGGAACACAGGCGACGACGGCATTGCCTTTCTCCGAAACCATCCTTCTGCACCGGCATCTGCGCAGCGACCGGGTGTCGGCCTATCTCAACGACCGTTCGCTGGCCGACATTCGAGACCCCGCCACGCCGCCGCCGCAAGCGGTAGACGCTTCTGGCCGGTCCGCGCAGACTTTCGCTACGATCGTCGAAGTGCGTCGCGGCCAGCGGTTGCGGCGCGCTCATGCCGCCGGCGGGGATATCTACGCCCTGACCGCGCCACTGGTCGTCGAAGCGGCCGAACGGTTGTCGCGTATGGCGCCGAAACCTGCCGGTGCGTACGCGCCCGGCCAGATCTTCGAGGCCGGTGCGTTTCTCGCGGCGGTTTCGTCATTCCTGACTGCTCTGGAGCGCGACAGCGAGACATAGCAGCACTGCGTCCGACGAACGCCGCGACCACGATCTTGGTCGTCTTGGTCGCGGTTGGCGTAGCCGATCGCAGCGCAAGAATTTCTTCGAAACGGCAATTGGATCGATGCAGAATGGATGATGGCCTGACCCGCTCGGCTTTTCCGTTTTGCGTGTTTTTTAGCCGCTAATCCCTTGTTTCTAACCGCTTATCCACAAAAGCGGAACTACGTCACGCTTTAACGAAACCGGGACATTTTCTCACTGGTCGTTCACTTCACGCGAGAGCAGTCTCGTGCCGAGTCGCACGGAAAGGCGACGGCTTGCGACGCAAGCCTTTGGGCCTACGAGCGACGGGGGCAACACTTATGGTTTCTCCGCCAAGAAGCATCGGAGCGCTTCATACAGGAGGATGGTCATGGATTCTTCTCGCGTACGCGCGGTACTCACTCACTCTTTGTTGGCGACCTGCCTGCTGACGGCGACCGTTGCGATGACGGCCTGTTCCGGTTCGGGCGGAGTCAAGTCTTCGTTCGGCGGCGGCGGTCGCGGAGGGCCGGGTGGCCCAGGCGATCCCGGCGGTCCGGGCGGCCCAGGCGATCCGGGCGGTCCTGGTGGTCCAGGCAATCCGGGTGGCCCCGGTGGTCCGGGCAATCCAGGCGGTCCCGGCGGCCCCGGCGGTCCAGACCCGGGCGGGCCGGGTAATCCGAGCACGCAGGATCCTTCCAATGCGCTCGGCTCGATCATCACTTCGGGCGGCAATGTGGTCACGACCGTCGGCGGGGCGTTGGACAGCCTGGGCAACCAGATTCCGAATCAGGAACTGTTGGGCGGCGATAACGCGACCACCCAGGGCTTGAGCAAGGTCGTCAAGGATCTCGGCAAGACCGTGACCGACACCGGCAATGCGACCAAGAACGGTCTGGGCCAGATCGGCAACATCGACGATCCGGTCGGCACCACGCTCGACGACGCGGGCAACATCGTGGTTGACGTCGGCCAGACGGTCGACGATCTGGGCGATACCGTCGGCACGGTCGGCGCTTTCGAAGGTTCGCCGATCAGTCCGATCACCTCGACCGTCGGAACCGTCGTGTCCAAAGTGGGCGATGGCGTGAAACAGGTCGGCACCGGCTTGGACGGCGTGTTGGAAAGCGACGGCACGCACGGCTTGACCGGCGCGGTCAGCGACGTGCTGACGCCGATCGCCGGCATCGGCCAGTCCAACGGCGGCACGCCTGGCGGTTCGGGCGGCGGCAATCTGATCGCTTCGGTCTCGCAGGCGGCGGGCGGCGGTACGTCCGGCGTCGGCAGCGCAGTCACCGCTATCGGCACCCAGATCGCCGGGCAATCGTTGCCGGGCGGCTTGGGGAACGGCACCACGACTGCGCTCGGCAACACGGTGCAATCGCTGGGCGGCGCGGTCAGCACGGTCGGCAACGGCGTGACCCAGGGTCTGGGCCAGAGCGGCAGCATCGCCAATCCGGTCGGCGTGACCGCGACCGGCGTCGCCGGCGGCGTGTCGGGACTCGGCCAGACCGTTAGCGGCGCGGGGCAGACCGTCGCCAGTCTGGGCGGCGGGCAGCTCAGCCCGTTGAATCCGGTGACATCGCTCGCCGGCGGCGCGGTTAGCCAAGTCGGGAACGGCGTCACCGCGATAGGCAGCGGTCTGGCCGGTGCGGTCAACGGGCCGTTGGAGCCGGTGACGCAGGGCGTGAGCAACGTCGTCAACGGCCTGGCCGATGCGACTTCCGGCGGTTTGAGCGGCGGCGGCTTGGGCGGCGTCGTCGGTCAAGTGACCGGCGCGGTCCAGGGCGGCGGGCTGGGCGGCGTGCTGGGCAACGTGACGGACGCCGTGCAAGGCGAAGACAGCCAGCAGCAAGGCGGCCTGTTGGGCGGACTGCTCGGCGGCAATTGATCGCGGTCAAGGGGAATCTGCAGGGGCGGCGCGCGGCGCCGCCCCCTGCAGCATCGGAAGATCGGATAGGGGAGAAGGGATGCTGTCGTTCGTGCAAGGCGCTGCCGTAGCGCGCGCCGGAATTCCATCTGCGGCCGGGATCGCGGTGAATGCGGACCGTCGCTAGGTTTTGCGCAGCGGCTGCGTTATCCGCCGCATCACTCGCCCAGGCGCAGACGCGCTTGCCGGCCACCAATCCGTTGCAAACCCTGCCCAAGGCCGAAGTGCCGAAGCAGGAGCCGAAGGTCAGCACGACCATCCAGCCGCAGCAGAATCCGCAATTGGCCGCGCTGTTGGCGACGCAGATCGTGCCCAAGCGCTTCGACGTATCCGGCGTGGCGGCGGTGCCGTTCGACGACGTCGCCGCGTTCTTCTTCCCGCTGGCCGGCAAGACGATCACCGTCGCCGATCTGCTGCAGGCTGCCGACCGCTGCACCGGCGCCTACAAGAAGCATGGTTTCGCGCTGTCGTTCTGCTACGTGCCGACCCAGGATTTCGCCGACGGCGTGGTCAAGATCATCGCGGTGGAAGGTTATGTGGCCGACGTCAGCGTTTCCGGAGACGTCGGCAAGCTCGACAAGCGCATCCGCGCCATCGCCCGGCGCATCGCCGCCGACCGCCCGCTGCGGCAGGCCACGTTCGACCGCTATTCGCAGATCCTCGGCTTCCTGCCGGGCGCGAAGATCGCGATCAACGTGCCGGTGCCGACCACCACCGACGGCGCCACGAAACTCGAGCTGCAGGTGACGCGCAAGCGTTTCGACGGCAGCTACGCGCTGGATTTCAACCATCCAGGCGTGCAGGGCCTGGGCACGTTCAACGCGAACGCGCTCACCTCGCTGGCCGAACAATGGAGCCTCTCCGCGCTCTATCCGCCCGGCCGCGGTAGCCAGCATTTCTATTCCGGCGCGTATTCGCAGTTGCTCGGCAGCGACGGCCTGAGCCTGCGCCTGGACGCGTCGCGTTTCCGCGGCGAACCCGACGACCGCCAATTGCCCGATTTTCTGCGCCACGACGTGTCCCAGGACCGTTATTCGTTTTCGCTGCGCTATCCGCTACTACTGCGCCCGACCCGGGTGCTGTTCCTGGGCGGCGGCGCCTATGCGGCGAACCAGTCCGACCGTTACTTGAACACCAACGACGGCGCCTCGCTCGAGTTGCAGACGCGAGCGCGAGTGATCCACGCCGAGATCGACTACGCGTCCTCGTCCGCGACGGGAGATGCCTCGCAACGCGCGGGCTTGGGCGTCTCGCGCGGCCTGGACGCGTGGGGCGCGTCTTCGCGCGTGATCACCAATATTCCCGGAGCGGTCCTGGGGGCGCCGAGTGATGTCTCGTTCACGCGCTACAACCTGAGTTACGCGCAGGGCAAGACTTGGAAGAACCGCATCGGCGCCGTCTTCAGCCTGGTGGGGCAATACAGCGGCGACCGTTTGCCCACTTCCGAACAGATCGCCTTCGGCGGCCCGCGCTATGCCTTGGCCTACGATCCCGGTAGCGCTTCGGGGGACAGCGGCTGGGGTGCCTCGCTTGAACTCAATCGCTCCTTCGCACGCGGCAGCGGCTGGGTGAAATCGTGGGTGCCGTACTTGGCCGGGCAATACGCGCGTGTTTACCTGAATCGGGCGCAGCCGGCCATCGACCGCCTGGGCACCGTGGCGCTGGGCCTGCGCCTGTCGGACAACAAGCGTTACAACATCGACTTCTCGGTGGCCCAACCCACCGCCGACGCGCCTTTGGAATCCGACTCGGGTCGCCGCAAAACGCGCCTGAATCTGACCTTCGCCTACGACTTCCGCTAGGCGGCGCCCCTGGAGTACCTGTGTGGGGGCTTTACTTGCCGCTCCTGGAGCGGCCGCGGGCACTCTTTGACTCAGCCCGTCAGCCGTTGCGGCACCCGGTCCCCCGGAAGAGGGGGTTGTCTTTGGCATGAATTCTGCTGGTAGAATCCCAGTATCTTCGTGCGGTATGTCACATTTTTAGTGTGACATGTAGCGGAATAACGCATGAGGGCTTGCAGATAACAGGGGGAAGTACCCAGCGGCGAGGGATGCGCCGAGGGGGACTTGAAACGTCTGAAGCGCCAGCCGCAGGGAGCGGCGGCCGCTTGCTGGGGAGCAGTCGGCGTGTTGGTCAATTTCGTGAACTTGGCGGCCGCCGTGCGCCGCCGTTTTGTCGTGTGCGCTGTCGTTTTCGCTGTTGCCTTGTGCGCCATGCCGGCCGCCATCGCGCAGAACGCACGCAATACCGCCAGCGTCGCAGTGCCGTCCGGCGTCGTCGACCCCTTCCCGGGCAATGACTCCGCGGCCGATGAAGATCCGATCAGCACCGCCCAGCTGAGTTTGACCAAGACCCACGCGGGCAATTTCTCGGTCGGCAGCAACGGCGCCTATACCCTCACCCTGAGCAATATCAGCACCACGGCCGCTACGGCCGGCACGATCACCGTGGCCGACACGTTGCCCGTCGGACTGACCTTCGTCTCCGCGACCGGCAGCGGCTGGACTTGCGGCGCGGTGGGACAGGACGTCACCTGCACCACGGCTGCGACGATCGCCCCCAGCGCCTCCGCACCCCCGATCACCTTGACCGTGGCGGTGGGTGTCGCCGCGGCGCCCAGCGTCGTCAACACCGCACGCGCCAGCGGCGGCGGCGACGCCAGCTGTCCGGCTAGCGGCGCGACCCAGCCGCGCTGCAATCCGAGCGACACGACCACGGTGACCACGCTGCCGGCGATCGATTTTTGCGCGGCCAACACGATCTACAACGTCACCCAGTCCGCGTCGGGCGCGACGATGGTCGGCAGCTTCTACCGCTTCGGCCTGAGCGGCCCCGACACGTTGGTGCCGCAGTTGAACCTGCCGGTCTCTCCGGCTGCCACCAATTTCAACGCGCTGATGGTCGACCCGGCCAAGAAACGGCTGTTGGTGATCAGCTATTCCGGCGGCGTGGCGCAGCTGTGGGCCTACGACGTGGCGAACGGAGGTTGGTATCAAGCCGCCCCGCCGCTGACGTCGCCCGATTTCCCGCGCGCGGGCATGGATGCGAGCGGCGTCGGCTATCTGATGGCGGGCAATAGCGTCACGCCGCAAGTCTTCCGCGTCACGGCTTCGGGCGCGTTCAATTACACGATCGCTCCGATCGGCACCTTGTCGTTCGACATCGCGCCCACGGCCACCAGTTCCGGCGACATCGCTTTCGACGCCGGCGGCAACGGCTGGATGAGTGCCGGTCTGGACATCTACAAGATCGACTTCTCGACGTTGGATGCCGTACGCCAGCAGCGCCCGCTCCTGGGCGGCTCGCCCAGCACGATCGGTTGGGCCGGCGTGGCTTTCGGCAGCGACGGTCGTCTGTACCTGTCGGCCAACAACACGCTCAATACTTACTACGCGCTGGATCTTTCGACCGGCGTGCTCACGCTGGCCGGTTCCAATGCGGTCGCTCAATCCCGCGACCTGGGGTCGTGCGCGTTCCCCGCCGAGCCCCAGCCCGCGCAACTGCGCGTGCAGAAAACGCTTGGCCTGGTGAACGGCGCGCCGTACGCCGCCGGCAGCGGCGTCAAGGCCGGCGACGTACTGACCTACCGCATTGCGATCAGCCACGTCGGCGGCGACCTGGCGGCGACCCTGTTCTCCGGCGAAGTGGCCGACACGCTGCCCGCCAATACCACGCCGGTGGCCGCAGGCAACGATTTCACCTGCGCCGGCAGCAATTGCACCAACACCAATGCGGTGAACGTGCCGGCCGGCAGCACGCAGACCTTGAACTTCGTCGTCGCCGTCGACAATCCGCTGCCGGGGAACGTGTCCAGCATCGTCAATGCGGTGACGGTACAAGATGTCGACTGCACGGCCGCCGGCAACGATTGCGGCGAAACCACGCCGGTGGCGCCGCTGGTCGCAGTGGCCAAGGCCGCCAGTCCGGTCGCGGGCACCACGGTGAATCCGGGCGCCACGATCAACTACACGCTCACCGTGACGGTCGCGAATTCGCCGACGACCGCGCCGGTCACCTTGACCGACACGCTGAGCGCAGGCCTGACCCCGGGCGCGATGCCGGCCGGCTGCACGGTCGCGGGGCAGGTGATCACCTGCACCTTGGCCACGGGCGCGACGCCGGGCACGCACACGTTCGTCTATCCGGCCACGGTCGCCGCGAACGCCACCGGTTCGGTCAGCAACAGCGTCGTGCCCAGCGGCACCGACAATCCGACCTGCGCCGCGGGTGCGTGCACGACCACGCATCCGGTCGTCGCGCCGACGGTGACGGTGTCGAAGTCGTCGAACCCGGCCAGCGGCGCGACCGTGAATCCGGGCGATGCGATCCAGTACACGCTGTCGGTGAACGTCGCCGATTCGGCGACCACCGCGCCGGTCACGTTGACCGACACGCTGAGCGCGGGCCAGACGTTGGGCGCGATGCCCGCCGGCTGTTCGGCGGCCGGACAGGTGGTGACCTGCACGCTCGCCACGGGCGCTTTGCCCAGCGGCAGTCCGCATACTTTCGTCTACGGCGCGACCGTCGATGCGAACGCCACCGGTTCGGTCGGCAACAGCGTAGTGCCCAGCGGCACCGACAATCCGGCTTGCGCCGCGGGCGCGTGCGCGACCACGCATCCGATCGCCGCGTCCGCAGTGACGGTGTCGAAATCGTCGAATCCGGCCTCGGGTGCGACGGTCAATCCCGGCAGCACGATCCAATACACGCTGTCGGTTAATGTCGCCAATTCGGCGACGACCGCGCCGGTGACGCTGACCGACACGCTCAGCGCCGGACAGACGCTCGGCGCGATGCCGGTGGGCTGTTCTGTGGCCGGCCAGGTCGTGACCTGCACGCTCGCGGCCGGTGCGCTGCCCAGCGGTAGCCCGTACACCTTCGTCTACAGCGCGACCGTCGATGCGAACGCGACCGGTTCGATCGGCAACAGCGTCGTGCCCAGCGGTACCGACAATCCGACTTGCGCCGCGGGCGGCTGCACGACCACGCATCCGATCGTCGCGCCGACGGTGACGGTGTCCAAGTCGTCGAATCCGGCCAGCGGCTCGACCGTGAGTCCGGGTGACACGATCCAATACACGCTGTCGGTGAACGTCGCCAATTCGGCGACGACTGCGCCGATCACGCTGACCGACACGCTGAGCGCCGGCCAGACGTTGGGCGCGATGCCGGCCGGTTGTTCGGCGGCGGGGCAGGTCGTGACTTGCACATTGGCGGCCGGCGCGTTGCCCAGCGGCAGCCCGCATACCTTCGTCTACAGTGCGATCGTCGATGCGAATGCGACCGGTTCGGTCGGCAACAGCGTCGTGCCCAGCGGCACCGACAATCCGACTTGCGCCGCGGGCGGCTGCACGACCACGCATCCGATCGTCGCGCCGACGGTGACGGTGTCCAAGTCCTCGAATCCGGCCAGCGGCAGCACCGTGAATCCGGGCGATGCGATCCAGTACACGCTCACGGTCAACGTCGCCAACTCGGCGACGACCGGCGCGGTGACGCTGACCGACACGTTGAGCGCCGGCCAAACCCTCGGCGCCATGCCCGCAGGTTGCTCTGCGGCCGGTCAGGTCGTGACTTGTACGCTCGCCGCCGGTGCATTGCCCAGCGGAAGTCCGTACACCTTCGTTTACAGCGCGACGGTGAACGCGAACGCGACCGGTTCGATCGGCAATGCGGTCCTGCCCAGCGGCACCGACAATCCGACCTGCGGCAGCTGCACGACCACACACCCGATCACCGCCACCGCGGTGACGGTGTCGAAGTCGTCCAATCCCGCCAGCGGCGCGACGGTGAATCCGGGTGACGCGATCCAGTACACGCTGACGGTGACCGTCGCCAACTCGGCGACGACCGGCGCCGTGACGCTGACCGATACGCTGAGCGCCGGCCAGACGCTCGGCGCGATGCCGGCGGGCTGCGCCGTCGCCGGACAAGTGGTGACCTGCACGTTGGCGGCTGGCGCCCTGCCCAGCGGCAGCCCGTACACCTTCGTCTACAGCGCGACGGTGAACGCCAACGCGACCGGTTCGATCGGCAACGCCGTCGTGCCGAGCGGTCCCGACAATCCCGGTTGCGGCGCGGGTGGCTGCACGACCACGCACCCGATCGTCGCTCCCGTGGTGACGGTGTCCAAGTCGTCGAATCCGGCCAGTGGCGGCACGGTCAATCCGGGCGATGCGATCCAGTACACGCTGACGGTGAATGTCGCCAACTCGGCGACGACCGGTGCCGTGACGCTGACCGATACGCTGAGCGCGGGCCAGACGCTCGGCGCAATGCCGGCCGGCTGCATCGCGTCGGGCCAAGTGGTGACGTGCACGCTCGCTGCCGGCGCCTTGCCCAGCGGCAGTCCGTACACTTTTGTCTACAGCGCGACCGTCGATGCGAATGCGACGGGTTCGATCGGCAACAGCGTCGTGCCCAGCGGCACCGACAGCCCGACTTGCGCGGCGGGCGGTTGCACGACCACCCATCCGATCGTCGCCACCGCGGTGACGGTAAGCAAAACGTCGAACCCGGCCAGCGGCAGCACGGTCAATCCGGGCGACACGATCCAGTACACGCTGTCGGTGACCGTCGCCAATTCGGCGACCACCGGCGCGGTGACCTTGACCGATACGCTCAGCACCGGTCAGACGCTCGGCGCCATGCCGGCCGGCTGCGCTGCGGCGGGCCAAGTCGTCACCTGTACGCTCGCGGCCGGTGCGCTGCCCAGCGGCAGCCCGTACACCTTCCTCTACAGCGCGACGGTGAATGCCAACGCCACCGGCGCGATCGGCAATAACGTCGTACCCAGCGGCACCGACAATCCGTCCTGCGCCAGCTGCACCACGACGCATACGATCGTGCCGACTGCGGTGACGGTGTCCAAGTCGTCGAATCCGGCCAGCGGTGCGACCGTCAATCCGGGCGATACGATCCAGTACACGCTGACAGTGAACGTCGCCAACTCGGCGACCACCGCGCCGGTCACGCTGACCGACACGCTGAGCGCCGGCCAGACGCTCGGTGCGATGCCGGCCGGCTGTTCGGCGGCTGGGCAGGTCGTCACCTGCACGCTCGCCGCCGGCGCGCTGCCCAGCGGCAGTCCTTACACCTTCGTTTACAACGCGACCGTCGATGCGAACGCGACCGGTTCGATCGGCAACAGCGTCGTTCCGAGCGGCACCGACAATCCGACCTGCGCCGCGGGCGGTTGCACCACGACGCATCCGATCGTCGCCACTGCGGTGACGGTGGGCAAATCCTCGCTGCCCGCGAGCGGCGCGACCGTGAATCCGGGCGATACGATCCAGTACGCGCTGACGGTGAACGTCGCCAACTCGGCGACCACCGCCGCGGTGACGCTGACCGATACGCTCAGTGCAGGGCAAACGCTCGGCGCGTTGCCGGCGGGCTGCGCTGTCGCTGGGCAAGTGGTGACCTGCACCCTGGCGCCGGGCGCATTGCCGGCCGGTAGTCCGTACAACTTCGTCTACAGCGCGACGGTGAATGCGAACGCGACGGGTTCAATCGGCAACAGCGTGGTGCCGAGCGGTCCGGACAACCCGAATTGCGCGCCCAGCGGTTGCGCGACCACGCACACGATCGTGCCGACCGCGGTCACGGTGAGCAAAACCTCGAATCCGGCCAGCGGTAGCACGATCAATCCGGGTGACACGATCCAATACACGCTGACGGTGAACGTTGCCAACTCGGCGACAACCGCGCCGGTCACGCTGACCGATACGCTCAGCGCTGGACAAACGCTTGGCGCGCTGCCGGCCGGTTGTTCGGCGGCGGGGCAGGTGGTGAGCTGCGTGCTCGGCGCAGGCGCTCTGCCTGGCACCTACAACTTTGCGTATCCGGCTACGGTGGATGCGAGCGCCACCGGTTCGATCGGCAATAGCGTGGTGCCGAGCGGGACGGACAATCCGACTTGCGCCGCCGGCGGCTGCTCGACCACGCACACGATCGTGCCGACGGCGATCACCGTGTCCAAGTCGTCGAATCCGGCCAGCGGCAGCACGGTCAATCCCGGCGACACGCTTCAGTACACGCTGACGGTGAACGTCGCCAACTCGGCGACGACCGCCCCGGTCACGTTGACCGACACGCTCAGCGCGGGCCAGACCCTCGGCGCGATGCCAGCGGGCTGCGCCGCTTCGGGCCAGGTCGTCACCTGCACGCTCGCCGCGGGCGCGTTGCCCAGCGGCAGCCCGTACACCTTCGTCTACGGCGCGACGGTGGTTGCGAACGCGACCGGTTCGATCGGTAACAACGTCGTGCCCAGCGGTACCGACAATCCGTCCTGCGCCGCAGGCGCCTGCACGACCACGCATCCGATCGTCGACCCGTCCGTATCGGTGTCCAAGTCGTCCGATCCGGCGAGCGGTACGGCGGTGAACGCCAACGCCACGATTACCTACACTTTGACGGTAACGGTCGCCAATTCCGCGACGACTTCGCAGGTGACGCTCGCCGACACGCTGACCGGTGCGCAAAGCTTGGTCGGCACGCCGACCGTGCCCGCAGGCGGCAACTGCACGGTCGCCGGCGCAGGCTTGCAATGCACGCTGGCCGCCGGCGCGTTGCCGGGCAGCTACGCCTTCGTCTATCAGACCGCCGTCGCCGCCGACGCCAGCGGTTCGATCGGCAACAACGTCGCCGCGAGCGGCGGCGGTCCGGGCATTCCGTCCTGCACGAACTGCGCCACGGCGCATCCGATCGCGCAGCCGGTGGTGCAAGTGTCGAAATCGTCCGCGCCCGGCAACGGCGCGACGATCAACATCGGCGACACGATCCAGTACACGCTGACGGTCTCGATCGCCAATGCCGCGATCACCCAGGCGGTGACGTTGACCGATATGCCCGGCACGGGCTTGACCGTCGGCGCGCTGCCCAGCGGCTGCGTCGCGAACGGCGCCGGCCTCGTCTGCACGCTGCCGGCCGGCACGGTGCCGGGCACCTACACCTTCGCCTATCCGGCGACGGTGAATGCGGACGCCAACGGCAACGTCGGCAATGCGGTGGTCGCCGCCGGCGGCAGCAGCGCCGGCGGCCCGCCGGATTGTTTGGCTTGCACCACCACCCATCCGGTCGCCGATGCGGCGCAGTTGCGAGTCGTCAAGCAGGCCAGCCCGCGCGACGTGAAGATCGGCGATCTGGTCCGCTACACCCTGACCATCGAAAACGTCGGCGCCGCCAACATCAGCGACGCCACGCTGATCGACACGCCGCCGGCCGGCTTCAGCTACGTCGCCGATTCGCTGACGGTGGC
>DATFFH010000086.1:0-42114 GCA_035250245.1 Luteimonas sp.
CAGGAAGGCGGCGCCGGCCTTGAGCGTGGCCAGTTGGGCCAGGGTCATCTGGCTGGTGCGCGGCAGGGCCAGGGCCACGATGTCCTCGGGTCCCACGCCTTGTTCGGCGAGCAGGTGCGCCAGCTGGTTGGCGCGGGCCTCGAGCTCGGCGTAGGAAAGGGACTGCTCGCCGCAGACCACGGCGGTGGCCTGGCCGTTGCGGGCGGCCTGGCGTTCGAACAAGGTGGACAGCGTGTCCGCGGGGATCGGCGTGGTGGTCGCGTTCCAGGTTGCTACGAGCCGTCGAAGCTCGGATGGTTCCAGAACCGCCACATCGGCGAGAGGCTTCTCGGGATCTTTTGCTATCGCATGCAGCAGGCCGAGCAAATGGCCGCTGCGCGCTTGCAGTTCTGAGCTGTCATGAAAATCGACATTTCCGTCGAAATGAAGGTCCACTGGCTGCGCATCGGACCTTCTGAAGAACGAATATGAAAGGTCCGCGACCGGGCCTACGGTCAAGTTATGCGCCGTGACAGGGCTGCCGGAGAACCGCAGGTCGTAGTCGAACGTGATGACGTTGACCAACGGCCCGAAATTTTCGGTCGGAAATCTAAGTTCGCGACGAATGTCTTCTTCGCGCAGCCGGCTGCGTCGCAGGACGGTGCGCAACTCCATGCCCACGTGTCGCACAATATCCGCAAAGCTCATTTGCGGCTGCAACCTTAGGCGCAGGGGTAGCGCGTTAGAGACCATGCCTGGAACATCGCGCAGCGGTCCGCGCCGGTTCGCGACCACGAGCCTCATCGCCACGTCGACATTGCCCGTCAAACGGCACAGGTGGGCAGCGACGCCCGCGATGAGCACATGCGCCAGCCCTGCTTCGCAACCAGCCGCGATGCGCCTCAAGGTTTCGTGGTCGGCAACATTTATCTGTTCTGACAGGCGCGCGACCGCGCCGGTTTCGACCGATGCCCGGACCAGATCGGGCGGCCATGTCGTGCGATCCAGATATTCGCGCCAGAACTCTACATCCGCGGAGAACATGTCGGACGCGCGATAACTCGATTCGTACTCGACAAGATCGCGAACGCGCCTCGGGGCGCGATTCGGCAGAAACCCATTTTCCGCCAGGAACGAATAGGTTTCCGCGAAGCGCGTTGCGATAAGCGAGAAGCTGTAACCATCGACGAGCAGATGGTGGTACCGCTGATACCAGATGAAATGGCGGTCGTTCAGCCGGAACAGCGCGTATTCAAAGAGGCGATCCCGGGCGCAATTAAGCGGGCGGGCTAAATCCTCGAGCATCCATTGCCGCGCCCTGCCCCAAGGGTCGGATTCCGATGCGCAGTCTACGTAAGTAATGAGCCGGTCCGGCAGATCGCCTATCGACTGCGCCACCCCCTGGCCGCCCTCGCTTATGCGCATGCGCACAGCATCCGATTCCTCGGCTACGGACCGCAGCGCAACCTCCATGAGATGGGGATCCACCGGGCCATGGATTTCGAGGAATTCGGCAATGTTGAATTTCGCGCTATCAGGCGACAACTTCTGAGACATCCAGATGTCGAGCTGCGCCACCGAAAGCGGAAAAGCGCCTTTTGCGGTATCCATCCTGGAAACCCCTGGCCGGCTGAATGCGCGAACGGTTTCAGTTCGCGGTACGAATCGAGGCTACGCGTGGGAACGAATCCTATGGACCTCAAGTTTCAAACGTTACCGACCAAGCTCTTGGGACGCATGTCTACCCAGTTCTGTTCGATGTACTCCAAGCAGGCCTGGCGGCTCTCGGGCCCAAAAACCTGAGACCAGCCGTCCGGGACCTGGACAAAATGCGGCCAGAGCGAGTGCTGGGTTTCATGGTTGATGAGCACAATGAAACTGCCGTTGTTGTCATCAAATGGGTTGGTCACGATGCGCTCCTTTATGCGATGGCAACTGACGGAATTGCGGTTCTGCGACCCTTCAGGACGCGAAGCTTGCCGCTATGCGATGGCGTCGCTGTTCGCCTGCTTATTCGACTGGCCGCACTTCTATCGACCAGCCAGACGACCGTAAATACGCATCCGTGTCGGAAGGCGTAGCGGATGACGAATTCTGTTCCCTCGGACCAGCCGGGCCCCCAGTGCCGCCTCAACCGCAGGGTCAAGGCATTGGGCTCCAGCGAAACCAAGCGCGCGGCGGAGAAGTCGAATGTTTTTCTGACGTACGGATATAACGCTTTATAGAGGGCTTCCTTCGCCGAAAACAATAGAGTTGCGGCATGCGTTCGAGGCAAGTCGGATAGGAGTTCCATTTCGTTTGGTTCCGCTATCAGAGCCTGTATTTCCGTTACCGACTCCTCATCGATCAGGCGCTCCATGTCGATGCCTATTGCGGTATGCGACGAATAGGTCGTGACCGCGGCCCACGCGCCTTCGCCCGAATGGGAAATGCTGCCGTGCCAGCCATCCGGCCAACAGGGCAGGCGGTCGTTGTCCATGCCTAACCATGCGGCATGAATACCCGCCTCCGCCAAAGCCCGAGCGGCGCAATGGCGCCCGGCTGCGAATGCGCGCCTGCGAGCGGCATTGGCCCTGGCCAAGTGCGGCGGAAAGAGCCCGTTCAATGGCTCCGGCGGGTTTATGCCTCGGTAGAAGCGGCCATGGAGATAGATCGACCCTGGCAGATCGAATGCCTTGCGCAGTTCATCCGTGAACTCGAAATAATCCATATCCGAACCACTCGATCTGGTGAATTCGGCGATTGAGGTCGGCTATGAGTAGGGCGACAACTCAATCACGTCGTAGGCGTCTTTGCAGTTTGCTCCCAGTCCCTCCCCCTTCGGCTCGGACTTTTCTGATTATTGATTAGGAAAATTCCTACAACATCTCTCGCGACACAGAAGCCGATCATTCTGAAAATTCAATGTAATTTATGTAGTTAGCGGATTATGCTTCAGCTCTACAAGAACTGACCGAGCGCACTCACTTCGTTTCTCCCGGGAAGGCAACGGGCAACGACTGTTGCCTAATTGGTACCCAAGAAGCTTGCTTGGAGTCGAGGCTGTCGTGCCTCGCTCGTCCTGCGGCCGCCATCCGGCACCGTCAGCGGAATTGAGCCTCGATCTGCTCGAGCGTCTTGCCCTTGGTCTCAGGCAGCAGGAAGGTGGCGACCAGGAAATACACCGCGGTGCAGCCCGCCCAGAAGAAAAACATGCTGGCGTAGCCGTGGCGGCCGACCATCGGCAGGAACACGGCGGCGATCGAGGTCGAGACGAACTGGTTGATGAGCAATGCAACGCTCATCCCGTTCGAGCGGATGCGGGTCGGCATCAGTTCCGACAACGCCAGCCACACGCATACGCCGGGACCCACCGCGAAGAACGCGACGAAGAACAGGATGCAGATCGTCACCGCCCAGCCGTGCGTCGGCGAAGGAACGGCACCGAGGCTGGCGCGTTCCAGCACCAGCGGCGCCTGCGCCGCCGTAGCCGGGTCGGGGAACGGATTCATGTGCAGCCGGCGGAAGAACTTGCCGATCACGCTGTCGGGTTGCACCGCATCTTCGCGTCGGATGCGCAGTTCGGCGGCACCGACGGCATCGCTGCGCAGCGTGCGCACATTGCTGAAACCGCCGTAGCGATAAGCCACGGTGAGCTGTTGCGGATGCGCGGGATCGGTCGCTCCCAGCTGTTGCCATTGCACGGCATCCAGCTTCAGCGTCAGCGTGTCGCCTTCTATCTGTTGCGCGAGCGCCGGTCGCACGTCGGCTTGGCCGTGTTCCGCCCGCACGAACAGGGTGGCCATCGCCAGCAGCGCCAATACGATGCCGCCGCTGCCGAGCATCAGCAGGAACTTGCGCCCCTTGCGATCCACCAGGATCAACGCGACCACCGTCATCAGTGCGTTGACGACCTTGACGGTGACATCGCCCCAATTCGCCACCGCGCCGGGCAGGCCGGCATGACTGAGGATGTTCACCACATAAGCCAGGATCGAATTCATGCCCGTGGCCTGGGTACAGGCCAGGATGATGCAGGCCAATAGGAACGGCTTCACATAGCGGCCGCGCAGCAGGCTGTCGCGTTCATACGTCTTCGGATCGTCTGCGTTCGCTTGCGCTTGCATCTCCTGCAGGGTCGAATCCACTTGCGATGCCGGCAGTGTGCGCTGCAGCGCGGCGCGCGCCTGCGGGATGCGTCCGCGGCGCGCAAGCCATCGCGGCGATTCGCATAGCAGCAGACTTCCCGCGGTGAACACCAGCCCCGGCAGCAGGCAGCTCCAGAAAATGGTGCGCCATGCGCGATCCTTGATTTCGTAGAGCATGAGCTGCTGTTGCGCTTCGGGGAACTGCCGCACGGATTCCGTCGCGGCATCCACCACGTGCGCCTGATACAGGCCGATCACCGCCGCCACTACCAGGCCGATGGTGAGCAATAGTTGGAACATCGCCATGCCGCGGCCGCGCCGCTCCGGACCGAGCACTTCGGCCAAATACAACGGCACCGCTACGCCGATCAGCCCGCCGCTGACGCCTTGCAGCAGACGCCCGAGCAGCAGCGGCCAATAGCCGGAGGCGAGCGCCATGATCGGGATGCTTGCCGTGAACAGCGCGCCGCTGAGGAACATCACGCTGCGCCGGCCGATCAGATCCGACAACGCGCCCGCGAACAGCGCGGACAACACGCTGCCCAGCAATACCGCCGCCACCACGAAACCGAGTTGTTGGGTGGTCAGATGCCAGCTGGCACTGGCGGTCGCTTCGAGATACGGCAGCGCGCCGGCGATGATGCCCAGGTCGATGCCGTACAGCAGCCCGCCCATGCCGGCGATGAACAGCAGATAGCGCACTTGCCACCGCGGATCGCCGCGCTCCGTGTGCGGGGAAATCGCAGCCGATGCCTGGTTCGTCATGACGTTCCTGCGGTTGTGTGGCGCGCCCTTCCCGTCAATGGCGCACGATTTCTTCGCCTTCGACGAAGACTTGGCGCACCTGCAGCCGAGGATCCAGCACCACCAGGTCCGCCCACGCGCCCGCCGCCAAGCGACCGCGATCGACAAGGCCCAGGTAATCCGCCGGATAGCGCGAGAGTCGGTTGGACGCATCGGCCAACTCGAGGCCGATCGATACCAGGTTGCGCAGCGCCTGATCCATCGTCAGCGCGCTGCCGGCCAGCGAGGATCCGTCGGCAAGCCGCACGCAGCCCAGGCACTTGTGCACGCGCTGCGAGCCCAACGCATATTCGCCGTCGGGCATGCCCGTGGCGGCAGTGGCGTCGGTGATGCAGTACAGCCGCGGAATCGCACGCAGCGCGGCGCGGATCGCGCCCGGATGCACGTGCTGCAGGTCGGGGATCAGTTCGGCGTATTCGGCGTGCGCCAAGGCCGCCGCAGCGATGCCTGGGTCGCGATGGTTCATGCCGGTCATGCCGTTGAACAGATGGGTGAAACCGGCCGCGCCGGCCTGCAGCGCGGCCACGCCTTCTTCGTAACTGCCGGCGCTGTGTCCGATCTGCACGCGGATCCCCATCGCCGCAAGCGCCGGGATCAAGGCGGTGTGCCGGCCGATTTCCGGCGCCAACGTCAGCACCTTGATCGGCGCGATCTTCAGCAGACGCTCGACTTGTTCGATCGTCGCCTCGACCACGAGCGGCGGTTGCGCGCCCAATCTTTCACGGCTTAGGTAAGGACCTTCGAGGTGTACGCCGAGCATGCGCGCGCAACCAGGCGCGCGGGCGGCGACCGCCTCGGCAAGCCCGCGCAACGCATGCGCGATGTCGTCCTCGCCCGCGGTCATGGTGGTGCCGAGCATGGCCGTGGTGCCATGCAGCGCGTGCGCGCGAGCCACCGTCCGTGCGGCATCGCCGCCGTCCATGAGGTCGACGCCGGATGCGCCGTGGACATGCAGGTCGATGAAGCCGGGCAGTATCCAAGGCGTGTCGTCGTCCGGCGCGCCGTCGGCATTGCGGATATCCCGCACGCGGCTGTCGAACGCGATCTCGCCCGATACGAAACCGGCAGGCGTGAGGATGCGGCCGCGCAGCGCGCCGCCAGGACTCACGGACTCGCCTCGACCACGATCAGCTCGACGCCAAGCCGCTGCAGGCCGTCGCGGTACTCCGGAGCGATGCCGTCGTCGGTGATGACGGTGTGGATCTCCGCCAGCTTGGCGATGCGGTGCAGGCTGATCTTGCCGAACTTGCTGGAATCGGTCAGCACTACGATCCGCCGCGAGCGCTCCACCATGCGGTGATTGAGGCTGGCCTCCGCCTCGTGATGCGTGGTCGCGCCGAATTGCAGGTCCAGCCCGTCGACGCCCAGAAACAAGGTGTCGAAGCCGAAGCTGTGCAGGCTGGCTTCGGCCTGGCTGCCGTGCAGCGACAGCGAAGGCTGGTGCAGCAGGCCGCCGGTCAGGCGCAAGGTGATCCCGCGCGCGCCGGCCAACTCCCAGGCGATGTTGAGGCCGTTGGTCATCACCGTGACGTCGCGCTGCGAGCGCAGATGGCGCGCGAGCATCATCGTGGTGGAGCCCGAGTCGAGGATGATGTTGTCGCCCGGCTTCACCAATTGCGCCGCGCGCGCGCCGATGGCTTCCTTCAACGGCAGATTGAGGGTGTCTTTTTCGTGGATGTCGTGTTCCTGCGGCGGCATCCGCAGCAGGTTGGCGCCGCCGTGGCTGCGCGTAGCCAGACCCTGCGATTCCAGATAATTCAGGTCGGCGCGGATGGTCACGGCCGAGACGCCATGGCGCTCGACCAGATCGGCGACCAGCACGCTGCCTTCCTGCAGCAATTGCTCGATGATCCGCTGCCTGCGCTGGCGGGTATTTCGCATGGTGGTCGCCGAAGTTGCGTTCATAAGGACGTAGCTTATCCGTGCGAAAGGGATGGCGCCCGAGGCGTTTCGTTTCCGCCGCGCCGCCCGGACTGGTTGCGGGCGCAGGCGCGCGCGTATTCGGCGAGTTTCGAAGCCACTTTGTGCCGCGCCAGCGCCAGCGGCTCGGCCGGCAGCCGTCCTTCGGCGACTTCCTCATGCTGTTGCGGGAGGTATTGGCTGAGCAGGATTGCAGGCGGCGGATTACGGCGCAGGTTGTCGACCAGCTTTTCGACCGCGGCCTTCACTTCGGCATCGCCCCAGTAGTAGCGGCAGCGATCGCTGAGCGCGTAGGCGCGCAGCAGGCGCAACCGGCGCTCGTCGCCTTGGTAGTGCCCCTGCCAGTACTTCGGATTCGCCTGCATGCGGCGATCGAGGGTTTCGATCAACTGCGAGCGTTCGCCTTCCGGCAAAAGTTCGTCTTCGATCTTGGCCAGCGCGAACAGGGCCTCCCGATACGCGAACGTCGCGGCCGGGCCGACCTTGAGTATGGCGAAGTGGTCGCGCACCAGCGCATGCAGCGAAGCTTCCGCCTGGTAATCGGTGGAATGCGCTTCGAACACGATGCGCGGCTGGGCTTCGAGGAAGTCCGACAGCGCCGTCGCAGCGGCCGGAGCGTAGTGCTGCACGTCGCTATGATCGAAGTCCACGCCGGGCTGCACCACCATCGCTACGACGCGTTGCCATGCGTCCTGCAGATCGGGTGCGGAGAACGCCTGGCGATGGATGTCCAGCGTCTTCGCCGCGGCCTGCGGCGTGGTGACCTGCACGCCGCCGCCCAACGAACTTTCGCCGCCCGGAATCGGCACTTCGGTGCCGATCACGTACACCGGCGGCGGCAGTCCGGCATCGCGCGCGGCCGCTTCGGCGATGCGCGCCAGTTCGGCAGAGCGCGCGGCGACGGTTTCGTCCGGCAGCGGCGTCGGGTCGTCGGCGCAGGACATGCTGCAGTCCAGATGGATCTTGTGGAAACCGGCAGCGGCGTAGGCGCGGATCAGTTCGCGCGCGTGTCCCATCGCCACCTCTGCGGGCTGTTTCTGCCACGCGTTGGGACCCAGATGGTCGCCGCCGAGGATCAGGCGTTCGCGCGGAAACCCTTGCGCATCGGCCAGCCCTTCCACGAACCGGCGGAATTCCGGCGGGGTCATGCCGGTATAACCGCCGAACTGATCGACCTGGTTCGACGTGGCTTCGATCAGCAGCGGCGTTTCGTACGCCTGCGCCACCTGCATCGCCGCGAGCAGCACCTGCTCGTGGCTGCAGCAGACGCTGTACAGGCCGACGTTGTCCCCGTTGCGATGGGCGTTGATCAGCGATTGCACAGCGGACAAGGCGAAGTCTCCGAAGTCGTGGCGTCAGGCACGCTGGCGCGTCAGCAAAGCGGCGCCGCGTGCGCCGCCGGCATCGCCGAAACGCGGCGGCAGGATCGGCGGTACGCGCATGCCGGCGAACAGATGCGCTTGCACCGCGGCAGGCAACGCGGCGTACAAGGGAGCATGTTGGGAAAGACCGCCGCCGAGCACGATGACGTGCGGATCCACCGCCATCACCAGACTGGCGAAGGCATGCCCCAGCAGATCGAGGTGGATGTCGAGCGCATGCTGCGCAGCCTCATCGCCTGCTTGAGCAGCGTCAATCAAGGCGGCGGCATCCTGCGATACGCCGCCCAAGTGCCGGTGCAATGCGGCCAAGCCGCTGCCGGACACGTAGCGCTCGATGCAGCCGCGCAGCCCGCAGCCGCAGTCCAGCAGCGGCAGTCCATGCTTCGCCAACAGCTGGGCGGGAATGCTCCAGTGCCCCCACTCGCCGGCGATGCCGTTGAAGCCGCTGACCAGACGCCTTTCGATGCAGTAACCGCCGCCCGCGCCGGTGCCGAGGATCGCGCCGAACATGCTGGCATATCCGTTCGCCGCGCCGCCGTTCGCTTCCGACAAGGCGAAGCATTGCAGGTCGTTGCCCAGATGCAACGGCCGTTGCAACCGCGCTTCCAGATCGAATCCGACGCGTTGCCCGGTCAATGCCGGAACGTTCGCGCTGAGCTGGCGGCCGCCGACGCGATCGCGTACGCCCGGCAGACCGATGCCGACTGACTTGCAATGGCCGCCGCGCGCGTCGTCGGCCTCCGCGACCAGCGCGGTTATCGCGTCGAGGAACGCTTCGTAGCCTGCCTGCGGCGTGTCGATGCGCCGGCGATAGGTCGGCCGCATCGCGGCATCGAAAGCGACCAACTCGATCTTGCTGCCGCCGATATCCAGGCCGTAGCAGTCGTCGTCGGTCGCGCCGCGCTCAGTCATGGCTGCTCTCAATCCAGCGTGTGGATGGTGACGCCTTGCACGACGCGGTTCACCGTGCCGTCCGGAAACGGGTTGTCCGGCGCCAGGCCGAGCGCGGCCGAGCGGCGCAAGGCATAGCGCTGGACGAAGCTCAGCCACACCGGTGCCAGCCAGGCATCGGGCAGTTCGGGCACCGCCAGCGCGACATCGTCGGCATCGCCATCGACGGCGGGTCCGATCGACAGCACTTGCCCGGCGATGCCGTCGCGGCGCAATTCGTCGAGCAGGTCTCGCTCGTAACGGCGCGACAGCGGTTGCGCGCTGCGCACGACCACCACCAGAGTGCCGGCATCCAGCAACGATTTCGGGCCGTGCCGGAAGCCCAGCGGCGTGTTGGCGAACGCCGGAATGCGCCCGGCCGTGAGTTCCAGCAATTTGAGCGAGGCTTCGCGCGCCCAACCTTCCAGCGGACCGCTGCCGAGATAGATCACCCGCGCATGTTCGTCCGCGGATAAGCGTTCGATCGCCGGTTCCCATTGCGCCAATGCTTCGCGTCCTAGCGTTGCGACGGTACGCAGGCGCTGCAAACGCAGCGCCCAGGGCGAAGCATCGAAAGCGGCGAGCGCGGCCAGCAGCATGCAGGTAAGGCTGCTGGTCATCGCGAATGCGCGGTCGCAACTGGCCGGCGGCATCAGCAGGGTGCAGGTGTCCGGGCGATCCTTGCCGCGCCGCGCCAGTTCGCCGTCCGCATTGCAGGTGATGTCGAGGAAACGCGCGTCGTCGATCGCGCTGCGCACCAGTTCCACCGCAGCCACGCTTTCCGGACTGGAACCGCTGCGGCCGAACGACACCAGCAGCGTCGGTCGATCGCGTTGCAGGTACAGCGCAGGATGGGTCAGCAGACTGGTGGTATGCACCGCGCGCACGTCGGCCGGCCATTGCGCGTTGATGTAGTCGGCGACCATTTCGGCGATGAAGCCGGAGCTGCCGGCGCCGGTGAAGATCACCCGGTGCAGCGGATTGCGCAGCCAATCACCGAGAAACGCATCGAGCCGCGCTTGTACGGACGCCAGCGAATCGGCCAGTTCCTCCCATAGCGAGGGCTGCTGGAGGATTTCTTCGGCGGTGTGCTGGCCGCCTTCCGGTCGCCAGGCGGACGCGTCGGGGAGCAAGGATGCGTGCATTCCACTTTCCTGTGAGGCGGAGGCAAGATCGGGCTTTTCTTTCGAAATGTCAAATATCGAAAACAAAATGAAAGATCATGATCTCAATCTATTCGCCCTGATTTCACGATTTTCAAGAGCATTACGTAAATATTGCTTTGCACAATCTTTCGTTTCGCCCATTAATCTTGCTTTTTCTTTCATTTTTGTTGACACATCGAAAAACACTGACCTAGAGTCGAAACCGATCGGTTTTCACCTGCAGCGCAATGCGCAGCGTCGGGGGCTCAGTGTCGGATCGCGCACCACGCAAGAACGGACGGATCGTCGCACTGGCGGCGTTGCTGACGCTGACCGCGCATCCGGCCGGCGCGGCCTCGATCGGCGCCTTGCGCACCATCGCCCCTGCGGCTACCGGTGATGCGGGTCCCGCCTGGGACATCGTCACCGATTCCGGCGCGCGCTTGCGCATCGACGTGCTGCGTGCGGACACGATCCGCGTGCAGGCGGGCCGCAACGGCAGCTTGTCGCCCGCTGGGGACAAAGCCGCGCCCATCGTGCTGCCGCGGCCTGCGGCCAAGGCCGCGGCGACGCTGGAAGAGGACGCGGGCGAAATCCGCATCCGCACCGATGCGCTGGTGCTGCACATCCGGCGCCAGCCGCTGCGCCTGTCGCTGGATCGCATCGAAGCGGGCAAGGCCGTTCCGCTGTGGCAGGAACTGCAGCCGCTGGATCTGGCCAAGGAACAGAGCGTGCAAGTGCTCTCCAGCCAGCCGGACGAACGTTTTTACGGCGGCGGCCAGCAGAACGGGCGCTTCGAATTCAAAGGCCGCGAATTGCCGATCTCGTATTCCGGCGGCTGGGAAGAAGGCGACCGTCCGAGCCCCGCGCCTATGCTGCTCAGTTCGCGCGGCTGGGGCATGTTGCGCAACACCTGGAGCGACGGCGACTACGATCTGCGCCAGCCCGAGTCGGCCACGCTGCTGCACAAGGAAGACCGGTTCGATGCCTACTATTTCGTCGGCGACGGATTGCATCCGCTGCTCGACCGCTACACCGCACTGACCGGCAGCGCGGGACTGCTGCCGCGCTGGGCGTTCTCGTACGGCGACGCCGACTGCTACAACGACGGCGACAACAAGAAGAAGCCCGGTACCGTGCCCGAAGGCTGGAGCGACGGTCCCACCGGCACCACGCCGGACGCGATCGATTCCGTCGCGAAGAAGTACCGCGAATACGACATGCCCGGCGGCTGGATCCTGCCGAACGACGGCTACGGCTGCGGCTACACCGATCTGCCGAAAGTGGTGCAAGGGCTGGCGAAATACGGCTTCAAGACCGGTCTGTGGACCGAGAACGGCGTCGACAAGATCGCCTGGGAAGTCGGCAAAGCCGGCAGCCGCGTGCAGAAGCTCGACGTGGCCTGGACCGGCAAGGGCTACCAGTTCGCGATGGACGCGAACAAATCCGCTTTCGACGGCCTGCGCGACAATTCCGATTCGCGCCCGTTCCTGTGGACGGTGATGGGCTGGGCCGGCATCCAGCGCTATGCGGTCGCGTGGACCGGCGACCAGAGCGGCAGCTGGGACTACATCCGCTGGCACATTCCCACGCTGATCGGATCCGGCCTGTCGGGCTACGCGTATGCGACCGGCGACGTCGACGGCATCTTCGGCGGCAGCGCGGAAACCTTCACCCGCGACCTGCAATGGAAGAGCTTCACGCCGGTGTTGATGGGCATGTCCGGCTGGTCGGCGAATTCGCGCAAGCACCCGTGGGCGTTCGACGAACCCTATCGCAGCATCAACCGCGACTATCTGAAGCTGAAGATGCGGCTGACGCCGTACATGTACGGCCTGGCGCGCGACGCCGAGCGCACCGGCGCGCCGATCGTACGCGGCCTGATGTGGGATTACCCGCAGGACCCGCAAGCGCAGACCGAAGCGCATAAATACCAATTCCTGCTCGGCCGCGATCTGCTCGTCGCGCCGGTGTACCGCAGCCAGGCGGCCAGCCGCGGCTGGCGCCGCGACATCCATCTGCCGCAGGGACGCTGGTTCGATTACTGGGACGGCCGGCAAATCAGCGCGGGCGCGGAAGGCCGCGACCTCGATCGCCAGGTGGATCTGAAAACGCTGCCCGTGTTCGTGCGCGCCGGCGCGATCCTGCCGATGCATCCGGCGATGCTGTTCGACGGCGAGAAACCGCTCGACGAAGTGACATTCGATCTGTATCCGCGCGGCGAATCGCAGTACACGCTGTACGAAGACGACGGCAACACGCGTAAATACGCGCAAGGCGAATCGAGCGAACAAGCGATTACGGTGCGCGCACCGGAACAGGGTGCCGGTCTCGTGTCCGTGCGCATCGATGCGGTGAAGGGCAGCTACGCCGGGCAATTGCCGCAGCGCCGTTATGCGCTGCGCGTGCTGAGCCGCGCGGCGCCGAAATCGATCGAACTGGATGGCCGTGCGCTGCCGAAGCTGGCGGACCGCGCCGCCTTCGATGCGGCGAACGAAGGCTGGTACTTCGACGCAAGCGAACGCCGCGGCAGCGTGCACGTGCGCACTGCGCCGGCGGACATCCGCACCGCGCTCGCTTTCCGGCTCGACATCCCGGTCGCGAAGGACGTCGCCGACGATGCCTTCCCATCCGCGCCCGAACTCGGTCGTGCACTCCCGTCCGACAGCCTGTTGGTAGTCAACCGTCCGGCGGAAGAACCCGGCCACGCGCTGGAAAACGCCTTCGACGACGATCCGGCCACCTGGTTCCGCACCGTGCGCAACCAAGCCGTGCGCACCGGCGCGCACGAATGGACCGTGGGCTTCGGCGAACGCAAGCTGATCGACGGCATCGAACTGGCGCCGCGCAACGACAAGAACTGGAAGCACGGCCAGATCCGCGATTACGAAATCTACCTGGCCGACAGCAACGGCGAATGGGGCGAACCGGTCGCGACCGGCCGCCTGAAGCTGGAACAGGGCATGCAGAAGATCGCGTTCGCGGCGCGCGCCGGCCGCCTGCTGCGCTTCCGCGTGCTGAGTGTGCAGAACCCGGAAGGCGACGGCGCCAGCGCTACCGATCCGATGGTCACGGCGGCGCAGTCGGACGCGGCGCGGGCGGTCGATGCGCAGCAACCGCGCGACGTCGGCCCGATCGCGCTGTCCACCTTCCACATCCTCGAACACCAAGCGGGCGAGCGCCCGCAGTTGCAGCGTTATCTGTCCGAACTGACGATGCCGGAAGCGCTGGCGACGCGCGTCGCGCGCGACAAGGCTTTCGGCCAAGCCGCGGACATGCGCATGAACGGCCTGCAATTCCGCCGTGGCCTGGGTGTCGGCGCGGACAGCCGCATCGACATAAAACTGGATGGCGGTTGGCGTACGTTGCGCGCCGACCTCGGCGTCGACGACAGCTGCCGCGCCGCCGGCGGACTCCGATTCCAAGTCTGGGGAGATAGCGCCCTGCTCTACGACAGTGGGCTGGTGAAGGCCCCGGGCGTGGTCAAACCCGAACTCGACATCCGCGGCATGCGCGCCTTGAGCCTGCGCACGCTCGGCGCGCAGTCCGCGCAGGTCTGCGGCAACTGGGCCAACGCGATGCTCATCGGACAGGAGGGCGACGCCGCCAGCATCGTTTCGCCCTGAGTCTCCGCTGCGCTTTCCGCGCCCTTCCAACCCGTCAACAACGCCGCAGCGCGTTTCGCTGCCGAACGAGGAAACCGAGATGTCTTTCAGCCGCCGCCAACCACGCATTGCCCCCAGTACGCTGTCCCTGGCCCTGTTCGCCGCGCTCGCCGCCGGCCCGCTGGCAGCGCAGGAGACGAGCCAGGAGCAAGACAAGAAGGACGAAAAGGTCACCGAGCTCGAGCGCGTCCAAGTCACCGGCTCCAACATCAAACGCACCGACACCGAGACCGCGTCGCCGCTGCAGATCGTGACCGCCAAGGACATCGAGAACATGGGCGCGCGCACCCTGCTGCAGGTGCTCGACAATCTGCCGGCCGCGCGTCCGGCGCAGGTCGATTCCAAGTCGTTGTTCACCGGCTCCGACGGCGCCTCGCAGGCCAATCTGCGCGGCCTGGGCGCGCAGGGCACGCTGGTGCTGCTGAACGGCCGCCGCCTGTCGTACTACGGCGCGCCGGCGGGCTTCCAGACCCAGTTCGTCAACATCGACTCGATTCCCGCCGCGGCGATCGAACGCATGGAAGTGCTGACCGACGGCGCCTCGGCCGTGTATGGCACCGATGCGGTAGCGGGCGTGATCAACGTCATCACCAAGAGCTCGTACCAGGGGCTTGAGGTCAGCGGGACCTACGACATCGCGCGGCGCTTCGATTCCTATGGCGAAAAGCAAGCCAGCATCACCGGCGGCTTCGGCGACCTGGGCAAGGACCGCTACAACGTCTACGCCTCGGTCAATCTGTACAAGCGCGACGGCATTCCGGACAGCGAGTGGTACGACAAGAATCCGGCGCAGTTCTACGCCAACAATCCGAACTACATTCCGAACCTGCGCCTGGGCACCGGCAGCGCGCCGGGCGTGTACAACCCCGGCTACTACTTCGCCTTCGATCCGGCGACGAACGCGCGCAGGGACGAAGCCGCGCCGGGCTGCAACAACGTGCTCCAGGTGGCGAGCGGCACGCGCTGCATCTGGGAAACCTGGATGAACCGCGAAATCAACGGCGGCGCCAACTCCGAACGCATGACCGCCTACGTCAACGCGCATTTCCTGATCGGAGACGACACCGAAGCCTTCGCCGAGGCGACCTATACCGACATCGACCTGCGCGCCAACGGCGGCACGCCGCGCGCCTACGGCACCACCACCGGCAACCCGCAGAGTTGGTTCTCGCGCAATACCGGCAACAACGTCAACCAGTTCCTGACGCCGTGGCTGGGCCCGAACAACGAATACAACCATGCCAGCCCCGAACTGAAGGCGCTGATGGGCGGCGTGGTGGGCCTGAGCTACCTGTTGCAGGACGTGGGCGGCGACCACTTCGGCCAACGCAATACCGACCAAAGCTATCGCATGCT
Organism: Luteimonas sp.; assembly: GCA_035250245.1. Lineage (GTDB taxonomy): Bacteria > Pseudomonadota > Gammaproteobacteria > Xanthomonadales > Xanthomonadaceae > Luteimonas_C. The sequence goes on from DATFFH010000086.1 coordinate 15,309, forward strand.
GGCCGGCCTGCGCGGCTACTTCGGCGACTGGAGCTGGGAGACCGCGTTCGCCACCGCCGGCAGCCACTCGGTCACCTATCAGACCACCAACGTCAATATCGACGGTTTCACCAAGGCGTTCGGTCCGTTCACCATCGATCCGGGCACCGGCCGGGTGATCATCTCCGACCACCCCGCGTACAAGTTCGGCGAGATCAGCGAGGCCAACGCGGCGCTGCTGCGCGAAGCGTTCCCGACTTTCGACATCCAATCGTGGACGCGCCTGCACACCCTGGACGGCAAGGTCGAAGGCCCGCTGTTTGAACTGCCGGCGGGCGAGGTGCGCTCGGCGTTCGGATTCAACGTCAGCCGCGAAACCTTCTTCACACCGGGCAACGAAGACGCCGCCAACGGCAAGATCACCCAGCAGGGCGGCTCGTGGTTCGACGGCAAGCGCACCACATACGCGTTGTTCGCCGAAGCGGTGGCGCCGATCACCGAGAAGCTGGAGATGGATCTGGCCCTGCGCGTGGACAAATACCCGAACTTCAGCGCGAACGTCGCGCCGAAGATCGGTCTTAAGTACCAGGCGCTGCCGGAGCTCGTGCTGCGCGGCACCTATTCGGAAGGATTCCGCGCGCCCAGCCTGGCCGAATCCGGCACCGGCGGCGTGTACGCGCAGATCGGCGGCTACCGGGACGAAACGCGCTGCGCCGAAACCAACGCGATCGCCAACCTGCTGCGTCAATCGAACCGTCCTGGCGACGTGGATCTGGGCGATACGCTCTACAACTCCGACTGCAGCCGCAACGTGGCGCGCATGACCCGGCCGAACCAGGACCTGAAGCCGGAGAAGGCGAAGATCGCGACCCTCGGCTTCGTGTACGAACCGGCCAAGTGGCTGTCGGTGTCGGCGGACTGGTGGTTCGTTTATCGCCGCGACGAAATCGTCGCGCCGGATTACAGCAATCCGGAAGAGATCATCGAGATGAGCCGCTTCCCGATCACCGAAACCGATCTCGCCAACCAGGCCGCGCTGGTCGACATGTGCAACGACCCCGCCAGCGGCGTCACCTGCCCCACCACCTTGCCGACGTACAGCACCGGAAACGTCGCCAGCGTCATCGGCCAGTACAAGAACCGCGGCCGCACCTTGATCGATGGCTTCGACGTGGATGCGCGCAGCCGCTTCGACCTGGGCGAATGGGGCCGCATGAACATCGGCGTGGCCGCCACCATCGCGCGCCGCAACATGTACAACTCCGACGACGGCAACGGCTGGTACTACGGCAACTTCGTCGGCTACTACAACAATCCGCGCGTGCGCGCCACGTTCAACGCGGACTGGAGCTACAAGAACTGGAACACCGGCTTCTACGTCAATTACGTCGGCAAGACCAAGTGGGCCTACGACCAGATCGACGCGCAGGACAACAACGCGGACACCTGCACCGGCAGCTACGTGCAAGTGGCGCCCGGCCAGTGCGAAGGCGCGCCGTCGTGGTGGACGGCGAACCTCAGCGTTAACTGGAAGCCGATCGAGAAGCTGACCGTGGGGCTCACCGTGAAAAACCTGTTCAATCGCCTGCCGTTCTACGACCCGAACGATTGGATGAACTTCCCGGGCTACACCAACAACTTCGGCCGCATCTACAGCTTGACGGCCACTTATAAATTCTAAAGCAGCGCCTAAATCCGCGTTTCCGCCATTCTTGCGCATGCGAGAATGGCGGAATTCGCGCGACTGTCCCTCCAGATTTCCGGAACACCGACACTATGAAAAGACGCGATTTCCTGATCTCCGCCGCCGCCGCCGGCATCGCCACGACGGTCACGCCCGCCTTCGCCCGTTCGCGGGACCGCCTGCGCGTGGCGATGATCGGCACCGGCATGCGCGGGCAGTCGCAGCTCGGCCCGCTGCTCAGCCGCGACGACGTGGAACTCGTGGCGATCTGCGACACGCAGCAGGTGATGCTGGACATGACGCTTGCGATCGTCGAGAAAGCCGGTCGCCGCAGACCGAAAGTCTATGGCGGCAATGGCGACGCGAATGCGTGGAAAGCGTTGCTGGAGCAGAAAGGCATCGACGCGGTGTTCATCGTCACCCCATGGGAATGGCATGCGCCGATGGCGATCGCGGCGATGCAGGCCCGGATCGCGGTGGCCTGCGAGGTGGTGGCGGGCATCACCCTGCAGGACCACTGGGAGGTGCTGCGCACGCAGCAGCGCACCGGCACCCCTTATATGTTGATGGAGAACGTCTGCTACCGCCGCGACGTGATGGCGGTGCTGCAGATGGTCCGCGCCGGCCTGTTCGGCGAACTGGTGCACATGCAGGCCGGCTATCAGCACGACCTGCGCGCGGTGAAGTTCAATTCCGGCAAACCGGACGAACCGTACGGCAGCGGCGTGGAATTCGGCGCGAAGGGCTTCTCCGAAGCCCAATGGCGCACCCAGCATTCCATCGACCGCAACGGCGAGCTGTATCCCAGCCACGGCATCGGCCCCTGCGCGATGTACGCCGACATCCATCGCGGCAACCGCTTCACCCACATCAACGCTTTCGCCAGCAAGGCGCGCGGCCTGCACGACTACATCGTGGGGCACCCGAAGGGCGGCCCGGACCATCCGAACGCGAAGGTGAAGTTCAAGCTCGGCGACGTGGTCACCACCACCCTGCGCTGCGAGAACGGCGAGACGATCATTTTGCAGCACGACACTTCGCTGCCGCGCCCGTACTCGCTGGGCTTCCGCGTGCAAGGCACCGACGGGCTGTGGATGGACGTGAACAAGTCGATCCACGTCGAAGGCAAGAGCCCGTCGCACAAGTGGGAAGAAGCACAGAAGTACTACGACGAATACGACCATCCGTTGTGGCGCAAGTACGCGGACAAGGCCGCGGGCGCCGGGCACGGCGGCATGGACTGGTTCGTGGTGCACGCCTTCGTCGAGGCGTTGAAGGCCGGCGCCCCGATGCCGATCGACATCTACGACGCGGTGGCCTGGAGCGCCATCACGCCGCTGTCGGAAGAATCCATCGCCAAGGGCTACCAGACCCTCGATTTTCCCGATTTCACCGAGGGCAAGTGGAAGCAGCGCAAGCCGATCTTCGCGTTGGGCGACAAGTACTGAGCACCCCAGCCTCGCGCGCGGATCGGCCCGCGCCGACCAATGCCAGGGCGACGGGCCTGCCCAACCGCACTGCCGCAAGCTCGCCGCCGCCGCCACACTTTCCGGGATGCACCGACGGCCATCGGTCATCTCGCCCCCGGGGTGCCGATGGTCGTCGGGTACTTGCGGCCGAACGGATTTATGCTGAACTTCGGCAAAGCGAACGGAGGCGACGATGACGCAGATGAGCGGCGCCGAGGCGGCCGAATTCGCCGGCCGCTGGCTGCCGGCGTGGACGGGCAACGATCCCGAACGGCTCGCCGGCTTCTACGCGCAGGACGCTTATTATTCCGACCCCGCCGTGCCCGACGGCTTGCGCGGCCACCCCGCGTTGCTGGCGTATCTCCGCAAATTGCTGGCGCGCAATCCGGATTGGGTCTGGACCCAGATCGAAGGCATTCCGATGCAGGGCGGCTTCCTCAACAAATGGCGGGTGCGGATTCCGCTCCGAACGCGCACCCTGGAACTGATCGGCGTTTGTCTGGTGCAGTTGGACGGCGCCGGGAAGATCCGGCGCAACGAAGTCTATTTCGATCGCACGCCGTGGCTGGCGGCGATCACGGGTGCCGAAAGCCGCTAACGAAGCGCTCCAATGCGCGACAAGCAACGCAGCGGCTGCAATGCGTCCGGCGGATCGTGCCAAGTCGCGACCCGGCGCGGCGCCATGCACAAGGCCAGCGCCAAAGCGTATCGACGGCGAATCTCCAACGATGATTGCGCCGCCGCGCGCGCGCGGGCATCGATCGGCAAAACCTGCGATGCCGTTTGCGTCGCAGACGACGATGCGGGCGCAGCCGTAACGGACGCCGGTGGCGCCAACGGTTGCGAACGCGGCGGAATCAAAGGCTGCGTGCCTTCCATCGGCTTCGGCTCGCCGCCCGGCAGCACTTCGGCGCGTTCGTAGGCGCCGATGTCCAAGCCGTCGGCCGTCCCGCGCGTACGTTGTCCGCCGATCGCGAGCTTGATCCGCGACGGCGGATCCTGCGCCGGCACCAACAGCGGGGTCGGGAACGGCGACCCGATCGGCGCCGGCGGCGCAGGGTTGCCGGCGTTGAGCAAAGCGCTGCCCGCTTTGGGCCGCAGCAGGCGCTGGGTGATGTCGTCGGCGGTCCACGAAGAAGGATTGGCGCCTTTCAACGTGCCGCTCCACTCGCTTGCGCCGGGCACCAAAGCTGCGTTGGTCTGAACCCAATTGTTGCTGCCCGTCACCTTGCGCCCCAGCGCCCAAGGTTCGCGGTCGAGCGGCGCGCAGAACGGCACGTCGACATCGGAGGCCGGATTTTCGCGAACGATGGCAGGCGAGGCGCCTTGCGACTGGTAGAAAACATTGTTGTGCATCTCCAAGCGACCCTGCCCCAGCTGCACCAGCACGGCGTTCACGCTGCCGCCGCGATCCAGCAGGATCGTGTTGTTCACCAGCCGCACATGGCCCATGTTGCGACCGTTGAGATCGCCGCCGACGCGCAGCGCATTCGGCCAGCCGGTCGCGGTATGGATGATGACGTTGCCCACCACGTCCGAATTCTCGGTCTTCAGGCCCGGCGTCCAGCCCGGATTGTCGGCTTGCGCTTCGCAGTCCGGGCCGATCAGCTCCATTTCCTGGTAGGCGGCGCCTTCGAACCAGTTGTAGTAGATCTCGTTGCGTTCGTGCCGGCTCTTGAGCAGGTTGCCGCCCTTGCCGTCGTGGACGTAGTTGTACTGCATGCGGAACACCGAACCCGGATACGCCACTTCGTCGGACGCCATATAGACGGCGTGCCGCTGGGTGCCCTGGCCGGCGTTGTAGATCTCGTTGTATTCCAGGGTGAACGAACCCGAGCCGATGTCGGCGCCGAGCACGCCGTGCGCCGGGCAATCGTGGATCACGCTGTCGCGCACGACCACGTCGTGGGCGGCGTTGAACACGCAGCTGCTGGTGCCGCCGGTCACCTCGAAGCCTTCGAAGACGACGTGGTCGGATTCCTGGAACTTGATAGTGTGCGTGCCGCCTTGGAGTTTCGGCCGCGACGTGCCCGGATCGCGGCGCCAGCGTATGACCACCGGGTTGCCGGCCGCGCCGCCGTCGTCTTCGCTGACGACGATACCGCCGGCATAGGTCGCGTTGCCATCGACCAAGACGACGTCGCCGGCCTGCAGATTCACTGAGTTCACCAGCGCGGTGAGTTGGGTGTACTGCCGGCCGCTCGGCCCGACCGTATAGGTCGCGGCCGCCGCCGGCGCGGAAACCAGTGCGGACAAGATCAGCAAGCCTGCGGTCCGGGCATCGGGGCGCATCCGAGCATCCTCGCGTTGCGGAAACTGGATTTTGCGCCCGTTCGCGGCGGGAAGGTACAGACCTAGGTCAGTATCCGTCCGCGGAAACGTGACGCGCTGCTCAACCGCAGCGCGACCCAGTTTAATGCGTCGGCGCAGGTTCGCGCGTCAGGCCGTACAGGATGCGCATGTCCTCGGCGTCGAGACTATCGGTTTCGGTACCGCGATAGTGGCGATGGAAAGCGCGCACGGCGGCGGCGCGATCTTCGATGGGATAACCGATCAGGCGCAGCGCCAGCCAAGGATCGAAGCCCTGCGGCGGTTCGCCGGCGGCGGGATCGGGCCAACGTCCGAAACCGGCGTCGGCCAGCCGTTTCCACGGGAACAGGATGCCCGGATCGCGTTTGCGCGTCGGCGCGAAGTCGGCGTGGGCCACGATCTGGCTGCGCGGGATGTCGAGCCGTTCGCACAGGTCGCCGAGCAGTACGATCAGACTGTCGATTTGCGCCGAAGGGAAAGCCGAGGCGCCGTCGTTGTCCAATTCGATGCCGATCGAAGCCGAATTGACGTCGGTGATCATGCCCCAGCGCCCGGGTCCGGCGTGCCAGGCGCGCAGGCCGTCCGCCACCAGCTGATATCGCTTGCCGTTCTTGCCGATCAGATAGTGCGCACTGACCGGGCCGCCGCTGTTGCGCGTGCGCAGCGTGTCCAAGCTTTGCTGCACGCCGTTCTGTTCGGTGGCGTGGATCACGATCAGGATCGGCCGGCGCGGTTCGTGATTGGGCGAAGGCACCCAGGTCGCGAGCGGATTGCGCGGCGGCGCATGCGTGCAGGCGGCGAGCGCGAGGGCCGCCAACAGCGGCAGGATCGGCCAACGTTTCATCGCCGCATTGCAACCGCTGGGCGGTGCGATTGCAAGTCCTCTTCGCGGATTGCGGTCAGTGCTTTTCGCAAAGCCAGGCGGGATCTCCTGCCGGCATCGGCTTACCCGGCGGCGGGCAACGGTAGCGCGACAGCACGCCGGTCGATTTATCTTCCTCTCGGCCCGGCAGCCAGGATTCTTCGGTAAAGGTTTCGCCGTCCGCGGAGATCATCACCGTGCCGTACTGGCCAGGCTTGCCGCGGGTCTTCATCACGTAAGCGATCTTGCGCTCTGAAATCCGCGTCACCGCGAACACCGTATCCGACGGTGCGGTCGGACCGGTAAGTTTCATGTCGCGCCCGTCGAAGCGGCCGACCAGGCTTTGCTTGTCGGTCGGGATGGCCCAGGTGATTGTGCCGGTCGCGTCTTCGCTGATCACATAGCCGTCGGGCATGTTGTTGGTATCCACGGCCTCGCCGCGCCAGGTGCCCGCGAGGCCGCGACCCGCGCCGACGCGGACGTAGCGCTTGTCGTGCTTGTATGGCGTGCCGTCCGGCAACCAGCCCTTCGCTTTCACCGTCATTGCCTTGCCGTCGGGCGACAAGCTGCGGATCGCGGTTTCGGTGGTCTTGCCGGCGATCTTGGTCCGCGTTTCCCAACGGCCGGGCGCGAGCTGCTTCCAGGCGACGGCGCGATCGTCGACGGTCTTGTGGTCTTTGCCGTCAACGGCGAAATCGTATTGCACGGTCGCACCGTTCGAATAATGCATGCGGCCGCCGCCGAGGTCGTCGTAGCGCACGGTTTCGGCTTTCAAACGGCTGCGGGTCGGGTCGAATTTCCAGCTGCCGACGAAAGGATTGCCGGCCCAGGCCGCCGCTGAACACAGCGTCAGCACGGTCGCGATCCACGCTCTGCTTTTCATTGCCGGCTCCTGTCTTGCGCCGCTGCGCAGGTTACTCGATGTCGCAAGCGCTCTAACCGAACACTTGCGGATAGATCAGCCCGCCGTACAGGACGTGCCAGATCAGATAGAAGGCATAACGCATCAGAAACGGCGCCGCGATGCCGTAACGCCTGAATTCCCAGGCGGCCAGCAAATTGGCGATGAACAGCGGCTGCAGCAGTTCCGCAGCTGCACCGAGCGGGTCGCCATCGCCCAGCCGCTCCATCATGAAGGGCGAAGGCTCGTACAGCGCGGCAATCGTCGCGCCGATCCAGAAGACCGGCTGGTCGCCGCGCCCGCGCAACAACAGGCGCGAAAACACGAAGACGAAGAACGGCAGCCAGAAGACGCGCAGGAAGCCTTCGAGGAACCAAGTGCCGTACAGGTAGAACAGCAGCGAGGCAGGGAATTGCGCGTGCGATACCGCACTGCCGGATACGAGATTGCGGGTTCCTGCGCCGTCCGAGACCAGATCGCGGACGGATTCGATCAGCCCATAGACCAGGCCGAGCGCGATCGGCAGCCACCACGCCTTGAGATCGCGCTTACTCCGCAGCGCCGGCTCGGCGAAACCCGCCTTCGGCGCCAACCACGCGCCCAGCAGGCCTAGCGCCAGCACGATCGCCAGCGCCATCGGCGAAAACGCCAACGACTGGCTGGCGACCGGATAGGCGATGGGCTGGAATCGGAAATACGCCCAAGCGGCGCAGCCCATGGCGCTGATCGCCAGATATCGGCGCACCGCTGGCGGACACTTCAGCCATGGCTCGAGATGCGCCGCATCGACCGTTCCGCTGCCCATCCGCTCCCGCCCGCAAACCTTGCCCAACTATCACCGATACGGGCAGTAGAGGTTCCGTTGCAGCGCCGAGCTCCGCTTTCGTAGAGTCGAGCCTGCTCGACTGCTTTTCTAGCCGGACAGCGAACCTATCGTCGCTTTGCACAAGCAAGAGCAGTCGAGCAGGCTCGACTCTACGGAAGAGCGAGTGGGCGACGAACGCAGCCGCCCACTCTGGCATTCAGGCCTCGTACGCCGTTTCGCCGTGCGAAACGATGTCCAGGCCTTCGCGCTCGGCATCCTCGCCCACGCGCAAACCGAACGCCGCTTTGGCGATCAGGAAGGCGACGACCGACACCGCGCCGATCCAGACGATGGTGATGCCCACCCCCAGCGCCTGCGTCGCCACCTGCTTGGCGATGCTGAACTCCGCCGCGCCGGTGCCGCCCAATGTTGGCGCGGTGAACACGCCAGTGAGAATCGCTCCAACGATGCCGCCGATGCCGTGCACGCCGAACACGTCCAGGCTGTCGTCGGCTTTCAACAAGCGCTTCAACCCGTTCACGCCCCACACGCAGACCACGCCCGCCACCGCGCCGATCGCGATCGCACCGAGCGGACCCACCGTGCCCGCCGCGGGCGTGATGCCCACCAGTCCAGCCACCGCGCCCGATGCGATGCCCAGCACCGACGATTTCTTTTTCGCCAGTTTTTCGGTCAGCGCCCACGCCAGCAATGCGGCTGCCGTGGCCAGCAGCGTGTTGAGGAAAGCCAAGGCCGCGGTGCCGTTCGCCTCCAGCGCCGAGCCTGCGTTGAAGCCGAACCAACCCACCCACAGCAGGGCCGCGCCGATGAAGGTGAAGGTCACGTTGTGCGGCTTCAGCGCTTCGCGGCCGAAGCCCAGGCGCTTGCCGACGAAGTAGGAGCCGATCAACCCGGCGACGCCCGCGTTGATGTGCACCACCGTGCCGCCGGCGAAATCCAACGCGCCCTTGCCGAACAGGAAGCCCGGACCCGCCCACACCATGTGCGCGATCGGCAGATAGCCGAAGGTGAACCACAGCACCGCGAACAGCAGCACCGCCGCGAACCGTGCGCGTTCGGCGAAAGCGCCAACGATCAAAGCGCCGGTGATGCCGGCGAAGGTCGCCTGGAACGCGATGAAGGCGTATTCCGGCAGTTTGAATCCGGCCGAGAACGTGTCGGCCAAGCTGTCCACGCCCACGCCTTTCAGAAAAACCTTGTCCAGCGTGCCGATCCAGGCGCCGCCGCCGGCGAAAGCCAGGCTGTAGCCGTAGGCGACCCATAACAGCACCAGCAGCGAGAACACACTGATCACCTGCGCCAGCACCGACAGCACGTTCTTCGAACGCACCATGCCGCCGTAGAACAAAGCCAGGCCCGGCACGGTCATCAGCAACACCAGCAGCGTCGAGGTCAGCATCCAAGCCGTATCGCCTTTGTCGACGACCGGCGGCGGCGCGGCCTCTTGCGCAGCGGCCGCCGCGACCGCAGCGGGTTCGGCTCCCGTCTGCGCGACGTCTTGCGCGGAAGCGTCGAAGGCGAACAAGGCGCCGAAGCACAACAACGCGAACAACAAAACCTGCAGGCGGGTTTTCCACCCGGAGAACGTTCTGGTCTTCATGGTTGCCTCCGTGAGTGGTTAGAGCGCATCGGCGCCGAGTTCGCCGGTGCGGATGCGGATCGCCTGGTCCAGCGCGATGACGAAAATCTTGCCGTCGCCGACCTTGCCGGTGCCGGCTGCGGTCTGGATCGCTTCCAAGGCCGCGTCGAGCGTGTCTTCGGTGACCGCGCATTCGATCTTGAGTTTCGGCAGGAAATCGACGACGTACTCGGCGCCGCGGTACAGCTCGGTATGGCCTTTCTGCCGGCCGAAACCTTTCACTTCGGTGACGGTGATGCCGGATACGCCGACCTCGGTCAGCGCGCCGCGCACGTCGTCCAGCTTGAACGGTCGGATGATGGCGGTGATCAGTTTCATGCGGTGTCTCCCTGCTGGGTAAGCATCGGCGTCTCCTCAAAAGGCCTTGGCGAAGGTGAGCGAGAAGCGGCCGTCGGCGATCTGGTTGCCGAAGGCGTTGGTGTACAGCGCTTGTTCCGCGTCGGTGTCGGTGTACGCGGCGGCGATCGAGAAGCCGTTGTCGAAAGTCTTGGTCACGCCGAGTTTCCAATCGACGTACTCGTAGGTTTCGTTGTTCTCGATCCACTGCTTGCCGCCGTGGATGTTCAAGGTCCAGCCGGGCGTGAATTGCCAGTTCAGCGAAAGGTCCAGATAGCCGCTGCCGTTGGAGTCGGCATAGCCGAACAAATCGGTGACCGCGTACGAATACTTGGCGGCGAGCGCGACAATGTCGGAAGGATTGGCGCTGAGGCCGAAGTAGATTTCGCCGGTGTCGGCGCTGTTGAAACCGGCCGGATAATCGCCGGGATACCAGTAATAGAGCGCGCCGACGTCGTATCCGACTTTGCTATCGCCGAACTTGCCGCGGTAGCCGAGATAGCCGTCCAGCTCTACGTCGCTGGAGATCGGCGCTTCGTCGGTGGACAGATCGGACAGCCAGCTGACGCTGCTGCCCCAAGCGCCGACGTAAAAACCATTGTCGGCCGCGTATTCGATGCCGCCTTGGATGGCAGGCTTCTCGTTGGTTTGGGAAACGCCGCGGAACAGGTAATCGCTGGTCAAGGCGACGTTGCCGGTAGTGCCGGCGTGAGCGTGCGCCACCCCCAGCAGGAGCAGCGGTAAGGACGATGCGAGTGCGGTCTTGCGAGACATGACAGGCTCCTTTCACAAGTGAGCCCTCCCCAGTCATTGCTTTGCGCCTTGCGTAGCGCCTGCCCGGCTTCGTCGCGTCCGGGTCGCGCTTGTTGCGGCTTCTATTCCTCCTATCGCTAAAAATTGACCATTTTTTGCTTTGTAGAGCGGAGCTTGCTCCGCTGCTTTTGCTCTTGAAGGTGCGAATTCATTCGCACGCTCTTGCTTGGCCGTCAAAAGCGTGCGAATGAATTCGCACCTACGAAACTTGATTGTCTCCTTCCCTTCAAGGGGAAGGCCGGGATGGGGATGGGGTTCCCGTCGCGACTCGAAACCCATCCCCACCCAACCCTCCCCTTGAAGGGGAGGGCTTTATGCGGATCAGATCGCGTAGTACATCTGGTACTCAAGCGGATGCGTCGCCGCGCGGAAAGCGGTCACTTCCTTCATCTTCAACGCGATGTAGCCGTCGATGAAGTCGTCGGTGAACACGCCGCCGGCCTTCAGGAACTCGCGATCCTTGTCCAGCGCTTCCAGCGCCTGGTCCAGCGAATGGCACACGGTCGGGATGCCCTTCTCCTCTTCCGGCGGCAGGTCGTACAGGTCCTTGTCGCTGGGGCCGCCCGGATCGATCTGGTTCTTGATGCCGTCCAGGCCCGCCATCATCAGCGCGGCGAAGATCAGGTAGCCGGAGTTCATCGGATCCGGGAAGCGGATCTCGATGCGGCGCGCTTTCGGATTGGCCACGTACGGAATGCGGCACGAAGCCGAGCGGTTGCTGGCCGAGTAGGCCAGCATCACCGGCGCTTCGAAGCCCGGCACCAGGCGCTTGTACGAGTTGGTGGTGGAATTGGCGAACGCGTTGATCGCGCGCGCGTGCTTGAAGATGCCGCCGATGTACCACAGCGCCATCTGGCTCAAACCGCCGTAGCCGTCGCCGCTGAACAGGTTCACGCCGCCCTTGGCCAGCGACTGGTGCACGTGCATGCCGCTGCCGTTGTCGCCGACGATCGGCTTGGGCATGAAGGTCGCGGTCTTGCCGTTGCGGAAGGCGACGTTCTTGATGATGTACTTCATGGTCAGAAGGTCGTCGGCCTTCTTGGTCAACGAATTGAACTTGGTGCCGATTTCGCACTGGCCCGCGTTCGCCACTTCATGGTGGTGCACTTCGACTTCGATGCCCACCTGCTCCAGCGTCTTGCACATCTCGGCACGCAAGTCGTGCAGCGAATCCAGCGGCGCGACCGGGAAGTAGCCGCCCTTGATGCCGGGACGGTAGCCGCTGTTGCCGCCTTCGTATTCCTTGGCCGAATTCCAATGCGCTTCTTCCGAATCGACGTGGAAGAAGGTGTGGCCCATTTCGTTGGCGTAGCGCACCGAATCGAAGATGAAGAACTCCGGTTCCGGACCAAAGAAAGCCTGGTCGGCGATGCCGCTGGCCTTCAGGTAGGCCTCGGCGCGCTTGGCCACGCCGCGCGGATCGCGCGAGTAGGCCTGCATGGTGGCCGGGTCCAGGATGTCGCAGGTCAGGACGAGCGTGGGATCGGCGGTGAACGGATCCAGGAACGCGGTCGACGGATCGGGCAGCAGCACCATGTCCGATTCGTTGATGCCCTTCCAGCCGCTGATCGAGGAACCGTCGAACATCTTGCCGTCCTCGAACAGGCCCGGCTCGACGATCGATTTCGGGAAGGTCACGTGGTGCTGCACGCCGCGCATGTCGGCGAAGCGCAGGTCGACGAATTCGACCTTGTGGTCCTTGATCAGTTTCTCGACGTTTTCGTAAGACATGGCGGCGCCTTGGTTTGGGATGCCTATACTTCAGCAAGGTTTATGCCAACAAATAAACTGTTGATTAATATGCATTTTTCATGACGAATGCTTACCGAGTGCACCAATATAGGGCAGATATTTGTTTGATTGCCCAATCAAGGTGCAATCTGGCATCGGCTATGCTGCGCACTGCTTTGTAGAGCGGGGCTCGCCCCGCTGCTTTTGCTCTTGTGGGAGCGGCTTCAGCCGCGAGCTTCTTCCCTGCAGATCGCGATGACCTGCGGGAAAAGCTCGCGGCTGAAGCCGCTCCTACAAAAAGCAAAGGGCGAAATACAAAAAAGCAGCGGGGCAAGCCCCGCTCTACAAAGCGAGCCCCGCCTTACGGAATTACCTCGCACTCCCATGACCGACCTGTTGGCCGCCCTGCTGCTGGGCATCATCGAAGGCATCACCGAATTCCTGCCCATCTCCAGCACCGGCCATCTGCTGATCGCCGAGCATTGGCTGGGCCGGCGTTCGGACTTGTTCAACATCTCGATCCAGGCCGGCGCGATCCTGGCGGTGGTGCTGATCTACCGGCAGCGGCTGTGGCAATTGCTGGTCGGTTTCCGCGAGAAGGCCAACCTGGACTACGCGCTGAAGCTGGCCGTCGCCTTCGGCTTCACCGCCGCTGGCGGCTTGTTGGTCAAAGGGCTGGGCTGGGAACTGCCGGAAACGGTGACGCCGGTGGCCTGGGCCTTGATCCTGGGCGGCATCTGGATGATCGCGGCCGAGCAACTGGCGGCCAAACGCGCCGAAAAGCTCGGCGAGCGCAGCGAGATTTCGTGGACCACGGCGATCCTTGTCGGCATCGCGCAAGTGGTGGCCGGCGTGTTCCCCGGCACTTCGCGTTCGGGCGCGACGATTTTCGTCGCCTTGCTCGCCGGTACCACCAATCGCGCCGCGGCCACCGAGTTCGCATTCCTGGTCGGCATTCCGACCATGTTCGCCGCCACCGGCTACGAGCTGTTGCACGTATTGCGCAGCGGCGGCGCGGCGCATGAGGATTGGGGCGCGCTGGCGGTCGCTTTCGTCGCTTCGGCGATCACCGCCTTTGTGTCGGTGAAGTGGCTGCTGCGCTACATCCAGAGCCATCGCTTCACCGCGTTCGCCGTATATCGCTTCGTCGCCGGCATCGCCCTGCTAATGCTGGTGCCTTCCCCATGAGCGAGCCGGCGGCCAAAGCGGCGGTTTCGGCGGGTTTCTTCCGCGATCTGTCGCTGTCGGCCGCCGTCGCCGGTTTCGTCACCGTGCTGGTGGGCTTCGCCAGTTCGGCGGTGATCGTGTTCCAGGCGGCGCAGGCCTTGGGCGCGTCGCCCGACGAAATCAGTTCCTGGATCTGGGCGCTCGGCTTGGGCATGGGCGTCACCTGCATCGCCTTGTCGCTGCGCTACCGCGTGCCGGTGGTGACGGCCTGGTCGACGCCGGGCGCGGCGATGCTGATCACCACCACGTCGGGACTGCCGTTGTCGCAAGCGATCGGCGCCTTTCTTTTGTCGGCGCTGCTGATCCTGATCGCCGGCTTCAGCGGCTGGTTCGAACGCGGCATGCGCAAGATCCCGCTGTCGCTGGCTTCGGGCATGCTGGCCGGCGTGCTGCTGCGTTTCGGGCTGGACGTGTTCGTGGCCATGCAGACGCGCCTGGCGCTGGCCTTGGCGATGCTCGCGGTCTATTTGTGCGGGCGCCGCTGGTTCCCGCGTTATGCGGTGATCGCGACGCTGCTGACCGGCATCGCGATCGCCGCGGGCACCGGCAGCCTGCAATGGGGCGACGTGCATTTGCAGCTGGCCAAACCGATCTTCACGATGCCGTCGCTGTCGCTGGCCGCGGTGTTCGGCATCGCGCTGCCGCTGTTCGTGGTGACGATGGCTTCGCAGAACGTACCGGGCGTGGCGGTGATCCGCGCTTCCGGTTTCGATGTGCCGATTTCGCCGGTGATCGGCTGGATCGGCGCGGTCAATGCGGTGCTCGCGCCGTTCGGCGCCTATGCGCTGAACCTGGCCGCGATCACCGCCGCGATCTGCATGGGCCGCGAAGCGCACGAGGAACCGGCGCGGCGCTATGTCGCCGCCGTGTTCGCGGGCGTTTTCTACGTGATCGTAGGCTTGTTCGGCGCGACCGTCGCGGCGCTGTTCGCGGCCTTTCCGAAAGAATTGATCATGGCGATCGCCGGCATCGCCCTGTTCGGCACCATCGGCAACAGCCTGGCCGCCGCGCTGCGCGAAGAACAGGATCGCGAGCCGGCGCTGATCACCTTCCTGGTGACCGCGTCGGGGCTGAGCCTGGGCGGGATCGGTTCGGCGTTCTGGGGCTTGCTGGCTGGCGTAGCGGTGCTGCTCGTCCTGCGCCATCGCAGGACCTAAACGCTGGCGTCGCCTACACCGCAACGCTGCTAGGATCGGCCGCACGAAGGCTGAGTGTTGCGAACCAGGGCCCGCCTTTGTGGGAGGGGCTTCAGCCCCGACATGCGGCCCGGCAACCCTTGTCGGGGCTGAAGCCCCTCCCACAAAAGTAGCCTGCGCTAACCCCGCTATCGCCTTCGGCGCGTTAGGACTAGCCCCCACCGGAGATCCGTCATGAATCTGCGTCTCTTGCTGCTGCTGTTGCCCGTGGGCCTGCTCGCCTGCACGCCGACCGACAAAACCGCGCCCGCCGAACCGACCCAGGCCAGCGAGCCCGCCGGCAAGCAGACGCCGGTCGCCGATGCCGGTGCGCCGCTGGCCGGCTACCGCTGGAAGCTGGAATCGGCCACCGACGCGCAGGGCAAGCGCATCGATGCGCTGTTTCCGGGCGGCGATGGCGCGCTGATCTTGAGTTTCGATGGCGGCAAAGTCGGCGTGTCCGGCGGCTGCAATCGGATCGGCGGCGGTTACGAAACCGATGCGCAGGGCAAACTGAAAATCGGCCGCCTGCAGTCGACGATGATGGCCTGCGACGAACCGTTGATGAAGGCCGACCAAGCCGTCAGTGATTTGCTGGCCAAGCCGCTGGAAGCGCGCGTGGAGGAAAGCGCGCCGCCGCGCTTGCAGCTCGTCGCCGACAACGGCGAACGTTCGGCCTGGATCGGCGAAGCTACCGCGGAAACGCGCTACGGCGGCCCCGGCGAAACCGTATTCCTTGAAGTCGCACCCAAGCGCGTGGCCTGCAATCACCCGCTGATCCCGAACCACCAGTGCCTGCAGGTGCGCGAAATCCGCTACGCCGACAACGGCGTCAAGCAAACCCCGCCGGGCGAATGGCAGCCGCTGTACGAGGAGATCGAAGGCTTCGATTTCGTCGAAGGCGAACGCAAAGTGTTGCGACTGAAGAAGTTCAAGCGCGATCCTGCGCCGGCGGACGCCTCGTCGGTGGCTTATGTGCTGGATATGATCGTAGAGTCGGAGATCGTTCCGGACGCCAAGAAATGAGCGTCCTCGCTGCGTGGCTGGCATCGGCTTGCCACGCAGCGGCAATCGCTTCGTCTTTGTAGAGCGGAGCTTGCTCCGCTGCCTTTGCGCTTGCTCTTGTAGGAGCGGCTTTAGCCGCGAGCTCTTACTTGCAAACCGCTCGACCTGATCGAAAAGCTCGCGGCTAAAGCCGCTCCTACAAAGAACGACAGCGAGAGCAGCGGAGCAAGCTCCGCTCTACAAAGCAAGGCTATTCTCAGCCGGCGAGCACTTTCGGATTCAACGAATAGTTTCCGGTCGCCGTCGCATCGGCCAGCACATGGCCTTGGATGGCCTTGCGCACATCGGCGGCAGTGAATTTCGCCGGCAGTTCGAGCTTGTCGGCGTCCAGCGCGAACAACTGGAAGGCGTAACGGTGCGTGCGCAGGTCGTTTGGCGGCGGATACGGGCCGTCGTAGCCGAGATAGTCGCCGCCCAGTTCGTCGTTGCCGGCAAACCAGCCGGTGTAGTCGTTCAAACCCTGCCGCGAACCCGCCGGACCTTTCGGATCACGTTTGCCGCCTTTTGCGACGCCGTCGCTGCAGCTGCCAGCGGCGATTTCGCGGACTTCGGCGGGAATATCCGCCATCGCCCAATGCACGAATTCGCCGCGCTTATGCTCGACCGGAATCTCGACGCCTTCCTTGCCGGCCAGCGAAGCATCGGTCGGCGCATCGCCGTCGATGCATAGCAGCGCGAACGAACGGGTGCCGGCGGGAATGTCGTCCCAGGCCAAGTGCGGATTACGGTTGCCGCCGAAGCCGTCGACGGCGCCCATCGCGAACTCGGGCGGGATGCGGCCGCCGTTTTCGAAGCTGTCGCTGCGCAGTTTCATGTCTTGTCCTCGCTCGTACGCGGTTCGATTATCGCCCGCCGACATGAATATTCCGTAGGCTGGGTTGAGCGCAGCGAAACCCAGCATCGCCATGCGCGTTTGACGACGAACAACTCTCGAAACGACCGCAATAGCAGCTCCTCCCCGGTTGGCGCAAAACGAAAGATGGCGATGCTGGGTTTCGCTGCGCTTAATCCAGCCTACGAGGTGCCGCGGCGCTCAGACGCTCGGCCACCCAATGCTCGCCGTAGCCGTCGAGTTTGCCGTCGAGCAGGAATCCGCAGTGCCCGCCCCAGCGAGCGATTTCCAGGTGCGCCGAATCCGGCAGCCGCAGTTGCCGGAAATCGGAAACCGGAATCACCGGATCGTCCTCGCTGGTCAGGATGCTGGCGGGGACTTGCAGGGTGAGCAAGCGCTCGCCGGCCACGTTGTAGCCGTCGAAATACGCGTCGAGCGTGCCGAAATCGGTATGCCTTTCCACCAGCCAGCGGGTCAGCTCGCGCATGCTCTGTTTCAGCGTGCGGTTGTCGTAATCGTGCAGGTCGGGGAACAAGGCGCGCTTGCGCACCAGCGAGTCCCGCCATTTGCGCTTGAAATAGCCCAGATACACGCCTACGCCGGACTCCATCACCGCCATCGTCCGCGCGGGATCGAGCACCGGGCACACCGCCGCGACGTGCGCCAGCGACAAGCCGGCCGCCGGCGCGCGCAAGGCCAGGCGCAATGCGAAATTGCCGCCCAGCGAATAGCCGGCCGCCATCAGCGGCCGGGTCGGGAACCGCTGCGCGATGTCGCAGGCCGCGTGCACCACTTCGCCGATGCGATTGGAATGGAACAGCGCTTCGTTGAGGTGGTGGGTGTCGCCGTGGTCGCGGAAATTCAGGCGGAACACTTCGAAGCCCGCGCGCAGCAATTGCGCGGCGGTCAGGCGCATGTAGCTGGATTCCGCGCTGCCTTCCCAGCCGTGCAGCAGCAACACCAGGCCGCGCGGTTCGACGCCTTCGATCCGGCTGTGCAGACCCTGCAGGCGCACGCCGTCGCCGCCGTCGACGATGTGCTCGGTGGTGAGCGGACGCAGCGCGGCCAATTCGCGTTCGCCGCGGCGGCGGCGCATCGGACTGGAGCCGAGCATCGATTGCAGATGCGGACTGCGCAGCCACCAAGGCGGCCGATAGCTCGACGCCGACGGCGGCACCGACGCGGCCAGCGGCGCTCTCACGACGCCATCGCCGCCACGATCCGGTCGCGCGCCAGTTCGGCGATGCGGCGCCGGCCTTCGGCGTCGGCGGTGGCGATCGGCGCCAGGAAATGCACTTCCGCATCGCGCGCGGGCTCGCCGAGCAACCGCAGGAAATTGCCGAAGAAGCTTTCGCCCGGCCCGAACGCGACCGTGGTCTGCGCCGCGCCGCGCTCGCCGTAACGCAGCGCGATCGGCTGCACCGGCGCGCCGGCTTCCACGGCGGCCAGGAAGATGCGGGCGTGGAACGGACCGATCGCGTCGCCGCCGCGGGTGCGGCCTTCCGGAAACACGCCGACCGAACGCCCGGCGCGCAGCCGCGCCAGCATTTCGTGCAGCACGCCGCCCATCGATTCGGTGCTGCCGCGCTGATGGAAGATGGTCTCGCCGCGCGCGGCCAGCCAGCCGACCACGGGCCAACCGCTGATCTCGCGCTTGGCCACGAACCCCATCATCCGCTGGCTGTGCAGCACCACGATATCGGTCCAGCTGACATGGTTGGCCACGAACAGCGCCGCGCCGGGCAGCGGCGTGCCGATGCGGCGCAGGCGGAAGCCGAAGATCCGCATCAGGCCGGCGGACCAGGCGCGGATCATGCGGTAGCGCAGCGGCTCGCCGTTCACTCGCAGGCCGTCGGTGAGCGGGGTCATGAACAGCAGCGTCAGCGGCAGGTCGATCGCGAGGTGCCAGAGCAACAGCGGCACGCGGATCGCGTAGCGCAGCCAGCGCAGGACGGGGGAGGAAGAGGAGCTCACGGGGGGAACGATACCCAAGCGGGTTAGAGTCGGGCTATAGCTTTGCTTTGGCTTAGCCCTCTCCCGCCTGCGGGGTGAGGGCGCTTCGCGCCGCCTTCTCCCGCAAGCGGGAGAAGGAAGAGCTTATGGCTTATCGATCACCGCCAACGTCAACCGCGACACGCACACCGGCCGGCCGCGCTCGTCCTCGATCTTGATCTCCCACACCTGCGTACTGCGCCCGACGTGGATCGGCCGCGCGGTGCCGACGACCAGGCCTTCGCGCACGCCACGCAAATGGTTGGCGTTGATCTCGATCCCCACCACGCCCTGGTTCGGGCCCACGCACAAGCCGCCGGCGCTGCTGCCCAGGGTTTCGGCCAGCGCCACCGAAGCGCCGCCGTGCAGCAGGCCATAAGGCTGGTGCGTGCGTGCATCGACCGGCATGGTGCCGCGCAGATAGTCCGCGCCCAGTTCGGTGAAACGGATCCCGAGCGGCTCCATCAGCGTGCCTTTCGACAACGCATTGAGCTCGTCTAGGGTGACGTCCTGGCGGAACACCGCAGCGGCGATGCGGGACGGATCAGTTGAACTTGAACATGCCCGGGCGCCAGGTGCGCGTGTAAGTGCGCTTGGCCGCGTAGCCGCTGCTGCTGCCATAACCGGTGCCGTAGTCGCGCTCGCGGCGCTGGTGCATGCGCTCGAACAGCTCCTGGCGGCGGCTGTCCAGCCAGTCGGGATGCCCGACCTTGGCCGGCTCGATGCCGCGCTTCTCGGCTTCGCGCTGGCGGAAATCGCAGAAGTCGTCGTAAGCGTCCAGCTCGTGCTTCAGTTCCTTCACGCACAGCTCGATCATGATCGCGTCGTCGAGGAAGCCGAGCACCTCGACGCTGTCCGGGATCACGTCCTTGGGATCGGCGAAATACACCAGCGCCGACATCACCCGCTGCTTGTCCGCTTCGGGCAGTTCCCAGCCGGTGTCGCGGACCATGGCGATCATGTCGTCCAGGCGCAGCAGGCGGTCCAGGATGAAATCGGGGACGTGCACCTTCTGCGCATCGGCCAGCAGGGCGCTGGCGGCGTCGATGACTTCTTCCGCGGACTTGTGCTCGGCCGCCTTGCGCGCCGCTTCCATCGCTTTGTTGAAGTGCTCGAGGTCGCGGTCGTTCAGTTCGATGGTCAGCGAGATCGACATGGCGGTTCCGTGGGGTCCGGGGCGGAAAAGGAAGCCGCCAGACTAGGCCGCCGCCCCGGGCGCGTCAATCGCGACGCTGCGCGCGCCGGGGCCAAAACGCATTTTTCACGCCATGCGGAAGCGGTCCTGGCCCCAGTCTTCGGCATAGCGGCGATCGCTGGCGTAACCGCTGCTGCTGCCGTAGCCGACGCCGAAGTCGCGGGGGCGCGGCTGCTGCCAAGCCGGACCGGCGATGCGGAAGCGATTCGATGAAGCCGAAGCCCGGGACGGAGCCGGCGCGGGTTGCTTGTTGTTGTTATCGCGATTCATGGCGGTTCCTGCAGGTCGGTGGGGGGACGGCCGCCAGCGGTTCGACTCGGCGGCCTTCACAGACTTGGATGAGGCGGCGCGCCGAAGGGTTGCAAGTTTGCGGGCATGACCGATGGCAGGGTCTTTGCTTGCGGTCCACGAAACGGTCACATCGCCGCCATCCACCGGTAAAGCATTCGATTGCAACGCGATGAACCGTAGAGTCGAGCCTGCTCGACTGCTCTTGCTTGATGATCGCCTCGGCCTTGGAAAAAGCAGTCGAGCAGGCTCGACTCTACGGAAGCGCTAAAGGATCGGCGCCAGCCCCGCGCCGAAGGCGGTGAAGATGCGCGTGCTGAGCCATTTGATGCCCAGATCCACTTCCGGATAGTCGCCGACCGGTTCGTAGCAATCGCGGAAGCCCGGCGCGTCCGGTGGCAACGGCAGCGGACAGTTCGGTCCCGGCTTGAATTCGTAACTGGTGGCATAACGCACCGGCCACAGATCGAACAGCGGCAAATGCTCGGAAATCTTCGCCAGCGAATATTCCAGGCCCGAGAACACCGGTGGCTTGTCGCGCCGCGCGATCACCCAGGAATTCTCCGGCGCGATGTCGCCGCGGATGCTCGCCGCCAGCGCTTGCGCGAACGCATCGTCCTCGATCACCACCGCGCTCTCGGTGTTGTAGCGGTCGCCGCGCGGGTCGAAGTTATGGGTGCCGACCACGCCGATGCGATTGTCGATGACCATCGACTTGGCGTGCAGCCCGACCCGCACGCCGGCACGCTTGAGCGGCACCGGCTGGTTAGCGTTGTTGCCCAGATAGCGCCCGGCGAAGAATTCGCGCTGCAATGGCGTAGTGCGCGCCCGGGGCCGATCGCGCTGCGCGCGCCCGCCGCCGCTGCCCGCCACCGCGACGGTCGCCGTTTCCGGCGGCGACGCCGGCGGATCCTGGTCCGGCAGCAACAGCGGCGCCACGTCCGCCGGCAGCGGCGCGCCGGTGGCGGTCAGGTCGATCGGCGCGGTAATCGGAAACGGCTTGAATTCGTAGATCTGGAAGCCGAAATCGCGCAGGTAACGGCGCTTGTACTTGTAGGACAGCGCATAAGTGATGAACGAATCGGTCGCCGCCAGGCTGTTGGTGGAAATCACGATCCGCGGCGGATCCGGCCCTTCGTGCAATTGCCGGAACAGCTGCTGCGCCGGTTTGGACAGCACCAGATACGGCGTCTGCAACAGCACTTCTTCGCGCGCCGAGGCGATCAGCTGGTTCAGCCCGGGCGTGGTGAATTTGGCCGCTTCGGCGCGCTTGGGGTCGCGGCGATGTTTCTGCGGCAGATCGGCGACGAAGTCGACTTCGCCCACCGGCATCGCTTGCGAAGCCAACTGCTCTTCGACCAAAGCCGCGTCGGCCGCGTCGCGCGCCATCGCCCGCGCCCGCTGCGGCCGCTCATAGTGCGGCGCCGGCAAGGCGGGCACGCCCTGATGCAGCAAACGCCGGCCCACATCGCCCAGCTGCTCGACCGGTTTGGTCCGGAAGGCGCCCCAGAACGCCTCGAAATTGGCCGCCATCTCGCGCGCCACCGGACCTGCGACCAGCACGTCGCGATCGCGGAAATTGTACGAAGGGCTCCAGTCGTAATAGTCGTCCTGGTAGTTGCGGCCGCCGGTGATGCCGACTTCGTCGTCGATCAACAGCAATTTGCTGTGCATGCGTTGATTCAAGCGACGAAAACAGCACAAGCCGGCGATCAGATATTGCGGATAGCTGATCCGCGCGCGATTCAGCACCGGGTTGTAGATCCGGATCTGGAAATTGGCGTGCGCGCCGGTCAGCGCGGCCAGCGTGTCGACGCTTTTCAGGGCCGACAGCTGATCGACCAGCACCCGTACCTGCACGCCGCGCCGCGCCGCGGTCAGCAATTCATCCAGCACCAATCGGCCGGCGTCGTCTTCGTCGAAGATATAGGTCTGCAGGTCGATCTTGGTGCGCGCGCTGCGCAGCAGGTTGATCCGCGCCAACAAGGCTTGCGGGCCGCGATCGAGGATCAGCGCGTAATGACGCGGCGCATCCGGACCCGATTCGAGCAATGCCTTTTCGCCCAAAGCGTGCAACGGCGAAGGCTGCGCGCAGTGGTCGGGCGCGGCGCAGTCGATGTCGGTGGAACGCGCCTGCGTCGCGATCAGGGTCGCACGTTCGCGCTGCGACTGCGACATGGTCGCGCAGGCCCCGCAAGACAGGGCCAGCAACGCCAGCAGCAGCGCGCGCAACGCGCTCAAGCCGGCGGCTCTGCGCGCACGCGCAGGTTGAGCAGGAAGTAGACCCGGTTATGGATGGCCAGGCCGAAACCGCTGATGCCGTAGTTCTCGCGGCGCACGCTGCCGCGCGCGACCACGTCGCAATCGCGCGCGGGACGCGCGCACGCGGCCGGCGCGATCGTGAACACTTCGCGCCGGGTGACGCCGCGGATGGTCAGGCGTCCGCCCAACTCGCCGCCTTCGCGCAGCAGGGTCTCGTCGTAGGGTTCGGAGATGAATTCGATCGACGGATGCTGTTCGGCGTCGAAGAACCGCGGGCCCCGGGCGAAGCGGCTGTAGCGCGGGCTGTCTTCGATCTCGACCGCGCCGGCCGCCAGGCGCAGCTGCACCCGGTGGCGGCCTTCGGCCAGGGGGACGACTTCGCCTTCGTACTGCGGAAAACGGCCGTCCAGGGTCTGTCCCCAGCGCGTTTCGATGCTGAAACCCAGGCGGGTGTGGACCGGATCGATCTGCAGGTTCGGCGGCACCGCCGCGGCGACGGCGCCGAACACGAGCGACAACAGCAGTCCTGCGAACGCGCGCATGGCGCCCACGCTGGACCTCACGGCCACCAGAACGCGGACAGCTTGGCGATGCCGGGTTCGATCGCCGCATCGGCCGGCAATGAGAGCACTGCGATGCCGGCCGGCGGCATGCCGCGGTAATCGCCGGACTGGCCGCTGTGCATCAGCGCCGCCAGTTGTTCCAGGCCGGGGTTGTGGCCCACCAGCAACAAGCGCTCGGCTTCGCGGTGGCCGTCGGCCAGGGCGGCGAGCGCCCCGGGCGTGGCTTCGTAAATGCCGGGTTCCAGGCGTTGATCGACATAACCGATCTTGCCCAGCACAGCTTCCAGGGTTTCCCGCGTCCGCCGCGACGGCGAGCACAGCGCGCGGTCGGGAACCAGCCCTTGCTCGGCCAGCCAGCGGCCAGCGGCCTCGGCTTCGGCCAGTCCTTCCGGCGACAGGGGGCGGTCGATGTCGGCCTGGCCGGCGGCGGCCGGTTCGGCATGGGCGTGTCGCAGCAGGATCAGTTCTCTCATGGGCTCGCTTCGCGCATCGCAGGCCTTAGCGTAGCCCGGGCGGCGTGTTGGGCGATACCGCGCCGCCGGATTATCCGCTTGCGGCACACCCTCAACGCGCCGCCGCGCGCTTCGAATGAGCGGCGGCGACGGCTTTCGCCTTTACTCCGAGGCAGGGACATGACCGGCGATGGGCTTCGCTCAATCAACCTTAATCCGGCTACTTCAGCGTGCCTTGGCCAGCCACTTCAGCAGCGGCTGCCAGTCGTTCTGGTGTTCGCGGATCTGCGCGGAGTTGTAGTCGAACAGGCTTTTGCCCAGCCCGGTCAGCATCACGTAGGCCTGGCTGTCGCGCAGTTGCGCGATCACCGGAATCGACCATTCGTTCATCACCGCCACGGCTTGTTGGGAGGCATTGGTCCAGGGCTTGAGCTTGTTGGCCACCAGCGCCACCGGCAGTTGGCCTTTACGCACCCGCGGATGCTTGGCCAGGGTGTTCAGAAAGGGCACGGTGGCTTCGATGTCCAGTGCCGACGGCAGCACCGGTACGACCACGGCACCAGCCAGATCCAGGAAGCTTTCCAGGTCTTCGGCCATCGCCCCGGCGGCGCCGTCGACGATCACCCGCTGGGTGTCCTCGGGCACCGATTTCTGCCAGCTGCGTTTCTTGGTCCCGTCGATGGGCAGCACGGCACCATCGGCCATGCCAGCCCGGCGCTGCGCCCAGCGGGTCGAGGAACCCTGCGGATCGGCGTCCACGATCACCGTGCGCTGCCCGGCCTGGGCCGCCTGCGCGGCCAAATGGGTCGCGATGGTCGTCTTGCCGACCCCCCCCTTCGAACTGGCCACGACGATCGTCTTCATCCACGGTCTCCGGCACGAGGAAAGAGGAGCTTAGCAGCCTTGGCTTCGCGGAGCGGGCCGCCTGGCTGTTCCTTTTGTCGGGTCTAGGCTGTCGACCGGGCAACCCTCGAAACGGCTAGGTTGCCTGGCCGCCACCCTTATCCGCCGAATTGCCTTTAGCGGTCGTCAGCAAGGTGTCGAGGAGCGTCCAACCTTCTATAGCCGCGACTGTCTTTATTCGCGGCACAACCGAGCATGCTGTCATCGCTTTTGCAGAACGCGGTGTATCCAGCGCTCGATTGGATTCGCACCGCGCGCCGGTGCGACTTTTGTTCGCATTCCATAGTGCCGGCCGTCCGTTCGGAACGGCCGGTTATCCAATCTAACCGCAGCGGCCTTGCGGCCCGCCCAGAAATTCCGTCGTTCAAGCCACTGCCGCATGGCAGTGTCAACGGAGCCTCCTATGGCTAGTGCTTATATGAAAGTCGTCCGACCCACCCTGTTGGCCTGGGCCCTGATGGCTTCGCTCGCCGCGACACCCGCGATGGCCGCCAACCCCGGCACCTGCGATTTGAACAACAACATCGATGGCGACGAACAGGACGGCAACAGCAGCGCAGGTATAGATTCCTTGGCATGCGGCACGGAAAACGACGCTTCCGGCTTGCAAAGCGCCGCCGTGGGCAACCATAACGCCGCCGCCGGCATGTTTTCCACCGCGCTAGGCGCGAACAACCAGGCTTTGGATTTCGGGGCCCTCGCTGTGGGCTTGAGCAACCAGGCCGCAAGCCCTTTCTCTATCGCAGTGGGCTCCGGCAACGAAGCTTTGGGCATTGGAGCCATGGCCGTCGGCTTCGGAAACTTCGCCGCTCAGCCTGCCACCGCCGTAGGTTTGGACAATCAAGCCATCGGCTTCCAGAGCGCCGCATTGGGGGCCGAGAACGAAGCTGCGGACGCCTTCTCTACAGCCGTCGGTTTCGCGAACGATGCCTTGTCGTCTAATGCCACGGCGGTGGGCTCCAGGAATACGGCCGAAGGTTCGGACAGCACCGCAATGGGAAGCGGCAATACAGCCGCCTCCGATTTCGCTACCGCCGTGGGTACCGGCAACACGGCAACCGGTTCGGACAGCACTGCGGTGGGCAGCGGGAATCAAGCCTTGGAAAGCCAAGCCACGGCCATAGGTTTCCTCAACCAAGCCGATTTGCTTAGCACCGCTCTGGGCAACAACAATCAGGCCTTCTCGGCCCAAGCCACGGCTGTGGGTTCTTCCAATCGGGCCATTGGCGACGCGGCTACAGCCATAGGCAACGACAACGACGCCACGGGAAATGTCGCCACCGCGGTTGGCGCCTTCAATGTCGCCAATCACTTTCATGCCGCCGCATTGGGCTTCGCCAATCAGGCGACCGGTATGTTCAGCACTGCGGTCGGTAAGGAGAACGTGGCCTCTAATTTCGAGGCTACGGCGATGGGTTCTTTTAACCAGTCCACCGGCGCAGATAGCACTGCATTGGGCAATGAGAACGAGGCTTTAGCCGACGATGCCACTGCCGTGGGTTCTTCCAATAAGGCCATCGGCTCGGATAGCACTGCTTTGGGAAACAACAATACCGCCAGCGCGGCTTTGAGCAGCGCCATTGGCGCAGACAATCTTGCCAGCGCAGAAAGCAGCACCGCCATCGGCGTGGCCAATACCGCCAACGGGCCGCGCAGTACGGCCATGGGCAATACCAACACGGCCAGCGGCGAATTCAGCAGCGCAATGGGCTTCACCAATACGGCCGCCGGATTCGGCAGCAGCGCGGTAGGCGCCTTCAACATGGCGAACGGGACCGCCAGCAATGCGCTGGGACGGCTCAACGTTGCCGAAGGCACGGGCAGCACCGCCGTCGGGACGGCCAATCTCGCGGGTGCCGATTCGAGCGTAGCGGTCGGATTCCGCACGTCGGCTACGGGCCAATCCAGCCTGGCGTTTGGCAGTTGGTTCGACGCGGATGCCGACGGGATCATCGACCCCGCCAGCGAACTTACCCAGGCCACCGGCGATTTTTCGACGGCCATCGGCCAAGCGGCCAACGCCTCCGCCGATCGCTCCCTCGCCTTCGGCAACGGCGCCATCGCCAATGCGGTCGGCAGCGCGGCGCTCGGTTCCGGCGCTATCGCCGACCGCGCCAACAGCATCTCCGTCGGCGCCAGCGGCGCCGAGCGGCAAATCACGAACGTCGCGGCAGGCACGCAAGGCACCGACGCGGTCAATCTCAACCAGCTCAACGACACTTTGAACACCGCCAAGGCTTACACCGACACAGCCGTCGCCACCGGCGGCACCGCGGCCAACGCCTATACCGACGACCAGATT
>DATFFH010000087.1:0-11343 GCA_035250245.1 Luteimonas sp.
GCTCGCGTCCAGATCGTAATAACGGGTGCTGCCGACCAGTTCTCCAGCAGCGTTGCGCACGGCGAAAGCCAGCACCTGGCCTTGCGCCTGCGCGGCCTGCGCGGCGGCGATGTAGGCGTCGACGCCGGCCGGATCGGGAACGTTCGTATACCAGTTCGCCGCGAGTTCGCCGCCGGCCAGAGCGCGCCGCATCTCCTCCGCATGCGCCTCCGTCAAGGGCTCGAGCATCGCATGCAAACCCGGCAGTCGCACAGGCTTGGTCCACTCCAGGTTGCGGTCGTTCGCGGCCATCTCAGTCCTTCAGCGTCGCCGGCCGCGTGCGGCAGTGCTCGACGCAGGCGGCGATCTTGTCGAAGCCTTCCAGGCCGTACCAGAACACCTTCCATTTCTCCTGCTTGAAGTTGCCGTCGGACTCGACGTAATAGAAAGGATTCACCGCATTATGGTGGCGCGAACGCCAGAACAGCTGCGGCGTTTCCTCGCGCATCACTTGCCAGACCGCACGGCCGAGGCCTTCGCCTTGGGCATCGTCGAGCACGGCGAACTTGTCCAGGTAAGGAATGCCGTCTTCCATGGTCAGGATCACCGCCGCGCGATAGTGCTCGCTGACGTAGGCGCGCAGCAGCGGCGTGCGTTCGAAATAATCCAGGGCCAGTTTGCGGCCGAAGGCGGATTCGACCAGCGTGCGCAGCCGCGGCAGGTCGAGCTGGTCCCAGCGCTCGACCCGGATCACCTTTTCGCCGCGGCGCACCAGCGTGCCCGAACCTTTATGGGTGAACAGCTCCTTCGCCAATTGGTCCGGCCGGGTGATCGACACCGACGAGGAAGGCGGCAAGGCCATCAACAGATCGTGGATCTGTTCGATCTTGACCCGCATGCCCGAATGCAGCCAAGGTTGGGCCAGCAGCTCCTCGTATTCGGTGCTGAGGTTGATCGAATCGATCACCTTGCCGTCGCCGTCCAGCAAACCGCCGGTGCCGGTGAGGAACACGATCTTGTAGGGCTGCAGGGTCTTGATCAGCTCGTTGGCCGCCCAGTCGGCGTTGACATTGACGATCTGGCCGTCGGCGGTTTCGCCTAGCGAGGCGATCACCGGAATCGAACCGACCTTGATCGCGGCATGGATGCCGTCGGTGTCCACGCGCGACACCTTGCCGACCAGACCGTATTTCGCCGTGTCCAGATATGCGGTTTCGAATACGCCGGATTGGATCGAGGTGGCGCGCACGCCTTCGGCCTGCAGCGCTTCGACCAGTTTCAGGTTTTCCTGGCGCAGGACGCGGCGCACCACGCCGAGCACGGCGGCGTCGGTGTAGCGCAGATTGTCGACGGTCTTCTTTTCGATGCCGGCGGCTTGCATCTCCGCATCGAGCTGCGGCCCGGCGCCGTGCACGACAATCGGAGTCAGGCCGACCTGTTGCAGGAACGACAGCGAAGACACCAGCGCTTCCAGATCGTCGCGCAGGATCGCGCCGCCGACCTTGACCACGGCGAAGCGCGCCGCGTCGAGCTGCGAGAAGCGCTTCAGGTATTGCTGGATTTCCTTGGCGCCGGCCATGTTGGACAGCAGCCGGACGATGGTGGTGCGCAGATCGGTCATGGTCAGCAGGAACTCATCGTTGCGGGACCGGAAGTGCCCTCCGATCGCCCGAATCGGCGGTCGAAGGCGCGGCGAGCAGGTTCATATCAGCGCTCCATCAGTCGTTGGAAAACAGTGGCCGCTTCGGCGAGTTGGTCCAAAGCGACCCATTCGTCGGCGGTATGGGCCTGGGCGATGTCGCCCGGGCCGAAGACGATCGCGGTCAGGCCGGCGGCGGAGAACAGCGAGGCTTCGGTCCAGAAATCGACCGCATTGCCGATCGGCAGCCCCAGTTCGTCCGCCAGATCGCGCGCAGCCAGACGCCGGGTTTCCGCATCGGAGACGTCGCCTGCCGGCAGCGAAGGACCGCGGAACAGCGGTTCGTAACTCGTGCCTTCCGGCGCCAAGCCGTGGAAATAGTCGTGCAGCACGTCCATATCCTGCGACGGCAGCGGCCGGAATCCGAACCGCAGGTCGGCGCTGGGCGCGATCATGTTCGCCTTTATCCCGCCTTCGATGCGGCCGATGTTGAAGCGCAAACCGGTGAGCCCGCCGAAGCGCTGGTGCGATTCGGCTTCGACCATAGCCAGCGCATCGGCGCCCCAGCGGATCGCCTGATGCAGAGCGTTGGCCTGCATCGCCTCGGCACCGGAGGCGTGCCCTGCCCGGCCCTGGAAGCGCATTTGCACGGAGGCGATGCCGCGATGCGCCAGCACCGCTTCGCAGCGCGTGGGTTCGGACACCAGGACTTCTTGGAAACCGTGATCGGTTTTCAGGAAAGCGTCGATGCAGCGCGGATCGTTGGCTTCTTCGTCCGTGGTGAACAAGAAGGCGGCGTCGCCTTTCGTCGCGTTCGCCGCGGCGACCAGACAGGCCGCAGCACCTTTGATATCGCAGGCACCCAGGCCGATCGCGCGGTCTTCGGTTACCCGTAGCTTGTGCGGATCGGCAGTCCAGGCCGGCGAATCCGGCACAGTGTCCAGGTGCACGTTGAACAGCCGCTTGGGTTCGCCGCGCACGGCCAAGAACGACACTGCGCCGGCGCCGTGGTCGCGCACTTCGATCCGGAAGTCCGGCAGCTGGCCGCGCAGATAATCGAAGATACCGCCGGTGCCGATGGCGCGCGGCGGATTGCGGGTGTCGAAGGACACCAGCGCTTCGAGATGTTTGAGGACTTGGTCCAGCATGTCGTTCCCGTTATCCGCTTTTCGTAGGTGCGGCTTCAGCCGCACGCTCTTCGTTGCAAAATCGCGACATCCTGAGGGCAGAAAAGCGTGCGGCTGAAGCCGCACCTACCAAGAGCCGAAACCTCATTTGTTGATTTCCGCCCAGAGCGTGCTGCTCATGCCGAACAGCTTGATGAAACCCTCGGCCTCCTCCACGCCCCAGTCCGCCGATTGCGCATAGGTCGCGCCCTTGGCGTGCAGCAGATGCGGCGAAGCGATCGCGACCGCATCGACGCGCCCGCCGCGGGTTTCCAGCACCACTTCGCCGTTGACCGTGGCTTGCGACGAGACCAGGAACGCCTCCAGATCGGTCTTGAGCGGATCGTGATAGAAGCCCTCGTACACCAGTTCTACCCACTTGCGCGCCACTTCCGGCTTGAAGCGGTTCTGCTGCTTGGTCAGCACCGCCTCCTCCAAGGCGCGGTGCGCGGCCAGCAGCACGGCCAATCCGGGCGCTTCATACACGATGCGGCCCTTCAAACCGATGGTGGTATCACCGGTGTACATGCCACGGCCCACGCCGTACGGCGCGAACAGCGCGTTCAATTTCGCCAACAGCTGTGCGCCGGGTATTTCGACGCCGTCCAGCGCGACCGCTTCGCCCTGCACGAAACGCAGAGACACGCGCAGCGGCGCTTCCGGCCATTCGGAACGCGGTGCGCACCAGCCGCGCGCGCCTTCGCCGGGCGCTTCCCAGCGATCGATCTCGCCGCCGGACATCGTCACGCCCAGCAGGTTCTCGTTGATCGTGTAGGCCTTCTGCTTGGCGCGCACGCCGAAGCCGCGCTGTTCCAGGTATTGCTGCTCGTAAGCGCGGGTCTGGGTGTGTTCCTTCTGGATTTCACGGATCGGCGCGACGATTTGATAGTCGCCCGACGCCTTCACCGCCAGGTCGAAACGCACCTGGTCGTTGCCCATGCCGGTGCAGCCGTGGGCGATGGCGTTCGTGCCCAGATCCTTGGCCCGGGCCAAGGCCGCGTCGACGATGAGATAGCGGTCCGACACCAGCAGTGGATACTGGCTCTGATAACCCTCGCCGGCCCAGATGAAAGGCTTGACGAAGCCTTCCCAGATCGCGGGGCCGCCATCGATGGTGACGTGGCTGCTCACGCCCAATTCGGCGGCGCGGTCTTCGATGAATTTGCGTTCCTCGGCGTCCACGCCGCCGGTGTCGGCGAACACGGTGTGCACGTTCCAACCGCGTTCCTGCAGATAAGGCACGCAGAAGCTGGTGTCGAGGCCGCCGGAGAAGGCGAGGACGATGTTTTTATCGCTCATTTCTGTTTTTCCGTAGGGTGGGCCTTGGCCTGCCATTGCCATTTAGCCAAGTCGACAACGATGGGCGAAGCGTCTCTCTTTGTTCGTAGTGATGCACCGAGGGCGATGGTGGGCCAAGGCCCACCCTACGCCAGCGCCGCCATCACGGCCTTCTGCACGTGCAGCCGGTTCTCGGCTTCGTCGATGGCGATGCAGTTCGGCGAATCCATCACCGCGTCGGTCGCTTTGACGTTGCGGCGCAGCGGCAGGCAGTGCGAGAACACGCCGTTGTTGGTCAGCGCCATCTTGCGTTCGTCGACGATGAAGTGCTTGAACTTGTCCCGGATCGGTTTTTCCGGCTCCCAATTGCCGAAATAAGGCAGCGCGCCCCAGCTCTTGGCGTAGACGATGTCGGCGCCGGCATAGGCGCTGTCGATGTCGTGGCTGATCGCGAGCGAGCCACCGCTTTCGGCGACGTTCTGTTGCGCCCAGCCCATGTAGCGCTCGTCCAGCACGTATTCCGGCGTCGGGCACAACAAGGTGACGTCCATGCCCAGGCGGGTGGCGATGGTCAGCGCGGAATTGGCCACCGCGGTGTTGAGCGCTTTCGGATGGTAGGTCCACGTCAGCACGTATTTCTTGCCGCGCAAGTCGGACGTGCCGAAATGCTCCTGCAGCGCGAGCGCGTGCGCCAGCTCCTGGCAGGGGTGGGTGATGGTCTCCATGTTGATCACCGGCACCGTGGCGTGTTCGGCGAAGCCGCGCAGCACCTTGTCTTGCCGATCGACGGACCAGTCGACGAATTTCGGGAAGGCGCGCACGCCGATCAGGTCGACGTAGCGGCTGAGCACCTTCGCCACTTCGGCGATGTGCTCTTCGGTGTCGCCGTCCATCACCGTGCCCAGGTCGAATTCGATCGGCCAGGCGTCTTTGCCGGGTGCCAGCACCACGGCATGGCCGCCGAGCTGGAACGCGCCGAGTTCGAAGCTGGTGCGGGTGCGCAGCGAGGGATTGAAGAACACCAGCGCGATGCTCTTGCCCTTGAGTTCGTCGCCGAACTTGTTGCGCTTGAACAGCGACGCCTGGGTCAACAGCGCGTCCAGATCCGCGCGGCTCCAATCCTGGGTATTCAAGAAATGCTTCATCGGTTTCCTGCGATGCGGGCCGAAAACAAAAAACCCAGCGCTAAGGCTGGGTTCGTCCTGTGAAACTCGGATGACGGCGAGTTCCGGCTACCCAGCTGGCTGTGAGGTTTCCGGTCGGCGCGCGCGCGAGGTCATGCCCGAGGCCATCCGGGCGGCGCTTGCGTACGAGTCGGCGAGTCGGGTCTTCATCCGGCCGGCATGGTCGCATGCCGGACTCCACCCCGCAAGCGGAAGCGCTCAGCGCTCGGCGCCCGGCGCGTTGACCAGGTACGGCGTCACGGAAACGCGGATGCGCAAGCGGCTGCCGGGATCGCGCGGCAGCCGCGACCGGTATTTCGAACCCTTGTAGACGTAGTCGACGTCGTAGGCGATGGGGCGTTTGAACTCGCGTTCGATCGGCACCAGGCGGCAGTCCTGGCCGGCTTCGTCGGTCTGCTTTTCGGACTTGCCCGGGGTCAAGGCGTTCTTGACGCTGCCCAGGACCCGGCTCAGGCCTTTTTCCTTTTGCTGCGAGTCGCAGTGATGTTCCATCCGCGTCGCCCGCAAGGTCTGGTACACCGGTTCGACCCGCAGCACGCGGGCATAGTCGAGCCGCACGTTCTCGATCTGGACCACGGTGACGTCGTCGCCTTCCTGCGCAGCCGCGGTGCCGTGCCAGCCCAACGCCAGCGACGCGGACGCGATCAGCGGAAGCAGCGGGAGTCGGAATGCGTCGGCGAGCACGGCTCGAAGCGGCAGGAGCATGGGAGCGGATCGACAAGTCTAGGCCCGGATACTACCGCAGGACTGAATCGCCGCTGTCGCGGCCTCGGCCCGGCCGTTAGAATCCCGGGAATTAGTCGGCTAAGACCTCGATGAGCCTGCACCTCTACAACACCCTCACCCGCCGGCTGGAACCGTTCCAACCCCAGGACCCGGCCCAGCCGACCATGTACGTCTGCGGGCCGACGGTCTACAACTACGTCCACATCGGCAACGCTCGGCCCTACGTGGTGTTCGGCGTGCTGGCCGCGCTGCTGCGGCGCCGCCACGGCGGCCTGCGCTACGCCCGCAACATCACCGACGTGGACGACAAGATCAATGCCGCGGCGCGAGAACAGGGCGTGCCGATCGCGGCCATCACCGACCGCTTCGCCGCGGCCTATCGCGAAGACATGGCCGCGCTCGGCATCGCTCCGCCGGACGTGGAGCCCGAAGCGACCCGGCACATCCCGCAGATCGTGGCGATGATCGAGCGGTTGATCGCCGGCGGCCATGCCTACGCCGCCGAAAACCATGTGCTGTTCGCGGTGGAATCCTTCGCCGACTACGGCAAGCTGTCGCGCCGCGATCCGGAGGACATGCTGGCCGGCGCGCGCGTCGAAGTGGCGCCGTACAAGCGCAATCCCGGCGATTTCGTGCTGTGGAAGCCCTCGACCGACGACCTGCCCGGCTGGGATTCGCCCTGGGGCCGTGGCCGTCCCGGCTGGCATATCGAATGCTCGGCGATGGCCGAGGCCCATCTGGGCGAAACCATCGACATCCACGCCGGCGGCGTCGACCTGCAGTTCCCGCACCACGAAAACGAAATCGCGCAGAGCCAGTGCGCGCACGGCGGGCGCGTGTTCGCGCGCTATTGGCTGCATAACGGCATGCTCAATTTCGGCGGCAGCAAGATGTCGAAGTCGCTGGGCAATATCGAGAAGATCCACGACCTGGTCCGCAAGCATCCGCCCGAAGCGCTGCGTTATGCCCTGTTGTCGGCGCATTATCGGCAGCCGTTGGAATGGTCGGATGGATTGATCGAGCAGTCGGTGCGCACGCTGGATCGGTTGTACGGCACTTTGCGGGATTTGGCGGATGCCGAGGCTTCGGCCGCGATTCCGGACAGCGTCGAAGCGGCGCTCGACGACGACCTCAACACGCCGCAGGCGCTGGCCGAGATCGCAGCGATCGCGGGCGATGCGCGCAAGGCCGACGATGCTGCGGAGAAGTCGCGTTTGAAATCGCGCCTGCTCGGCGCCGGCCTCGCGCTGGGTCTGCTGCAGCAGGACCCGGCCGCGTGGTTCGCCCGCGGCGCTTCGAGCGACGACGATGCGCGGATCCAGGCCTTGATCGACGAGCGCAATGCGGCCAAGAAGAACCGCGATTTCGTCCGTTCGGACGCGATCCGCGATCAGCTGGCGGCCGAGGGCATCCTGCTTGAGGACACGCCGCAGGGCGTGCGTTGGAAGCGAGCCTGACGCTTTGCCGTTCCTCCCCCTTTGAAAAAGGGGGATTGAGGGGGATTTGCTTTTGGCCGCGACCTGATCGAAAAGCAAATCCCCCTGTGTCCCCCTTTTTCAAAGGGGGAGAAAGCAAAGACCAAGCCGGTCTTGTGGGTGGCTTATAATTGTCTGAAAGCCAAGTCGCTGGATTCCCGCCTTCGCGGGAATGACGGCTGAAAAAGCAGGACCGCGTGGATACTTCCGCCTTCCCTCTCGAACCCACCGCAGCGGAAGCGCAAAGCGCCATCGCCGACGAATTTTCGTTTTTCGGCGACTGGTCGGAGCGCTACCAATACCTGATCGACCTCGGCCGCAAGCTGCCGCCGTTTCCCGACGCCTGGAAAACCGAGGAGCATCGTCTGCTCGGTTGCCAATCCATGGTCTGGATCGTGCCCTCGGGCGGCGCTTCGCGCCTGGATTTCGCCGCGGTCAGCGATTCGGCCATCGTCTCGGGCCTGATCTATCTGGCGCTGCGCGTGTATTCGGGCCGCTCGGCGGCCGAGATCCTAGCCACCGACCCGAACTACATCGCCGCGATCGGCCTGGCCAAGCACCTGTCGCCGACCCGCAGCAACGGCCTGGCCGCGCTGCTGGCCTTCATCCGCGAAACGGCGCAGCGCGCTTCGTGAACGCGGCCGCCGACGGACCGGCCGCCCTGCTCCGCAATCGAGGCTTCGTCGGACTGCTGGTTTACCGGCTGCTGGCGATGCTGTCCTACCAGATCGTCGCGGTCACCGTCGGCTGGCAGCTCTACCAGATCACTCGTGATGCGCTGTCGCTGGGCCTGATCGGCCTGACCGAAGTCATTCCCTACTTTTGCTTCGCGCTGTTCGCCGGTTATGCGGTGGACCATCTGCCGCGGCGCAAGCTAGGCATGTTCGCCTGCCTGGGCCTGCTGTTGACCACGCTGATGCTGGCCGGCGTCGCCAGCGGCGCGTTGCCCGCGTTCGGCACGCTCACCATCTATGCGGCGATCGCGATCAACGGCGTGGTCCGCGCCTTCCTCGGCCCGGTTTACCAGGCACTGTTCGCGCGCGTGCTCAAGCGCGAGCACTTCGCCCGCGGCGCGGGCGTGGGCAGCGTGGTGATGCAGACGGGCTTGGTCGTCGGCCCGGCGCTCGGCGGCGGCCTGATCGCCTGGCAAGGACTGACCGTCACCTATCTGGTCGCCGCGGCGTTTGCCGCGGCGGCGGCTGTGGCCATCGCCAATTTGAACGTCACCGAACCCGCGCTGCCCGGGGACCGCGCGCCGGTGTTCAAGAGCATCGGCGAGGGCTTGCGCTTCGTGTTCAACAATCAAGTCGTGCTCGGCGCGCAGGCGCTGGACATGTTCTCGGTGCTGTTCGGCGGCGCAGTGGCCATGCTGCCGGCCTTCATCCACGACATCCTGGATTACGGGCCGGAAGCATTGGGCATCCTGCGCGCGGCGCCCGCGGTCGGTGCGGTGCTGATCGGCTTGTGGCTGGCCAGGCGCCCGCCGCAACGCAATGCGGGACGCTTGCTGCTGTTCGCGGTCGCCGGTTTCGGCTTATGCATCATCGGCTTCGCGTTGTCGCGGCAATTATGGCTGTCGGCGCTGTTCCTGATGGCTTCGGGCATGTGCGACGGCGTGTCGGTGGTGCTGCGCTCCACCATCCTGCAGCTGTCCACGCCGGATCATCTGCGCGGCCGGGTGTCGTCGATCAACGGCATCTTCATCGGCTCGTCGAACGAATTGGGCGCGTTCGAATCCGGCCTGGCCGCGCGCCTGCTGGGATTGGTGCCGTCGGTGATCTTCGGCGGCTGCATGACCTTGGGCGTGGTCGCGGCCACCGCCAAATTGGCGCCGAAGCTGCGCAAACTGGACCTGCGCGATCTGTAGGGTGGGCCTTGGCCCACCATCGCCATGTATCCGTTGCCGCAAACATCGAACGAAGCGACACCGCTTGCGCCGCGGTGGGCCAAGGCCCACCCTACGCTTGTCCACAAGCCGAGGTTCGCCATGGGCGCCGAGACCGTTCGCGGCAAGCAGGTCGTCATCCGTTTCGACGGCCAGCGCTGCATCCATTCGCGGCATTGCGTGCTGGGGCATCCGGACGTGTTCGTGCCGAACGTGGAAGGCGAATGGATCCATCCGGATGCCGTTTCCGCGGAAGAAGTCGCGTGGATCGCGCGGTCCTGCCCTTCGGGTGCGATCCAGTACGAGCGCTTGGACGGCGCGGAGCAGGAACCAGCGCCGGTGGTGAATACGGTGCGCTTACGCGAGCACGGCCCGCTGGCCTTCAACGCGCCGTTGCGGATCGCCGGCAAGGACGAAGGCTTCCGCGCGACGCTATGCCGCTGCGGGCTGTCGAAGAACAAGCCGTTCTGCGACAACAGCCATCTCGAAGGCGGCTTCCATGCCACCGGCGAGCCGACGCCGAAGAAATCCGAACCGCTGCAGGCGCGCGCCGGCGTGCTGGCCATCGAGCCGCAAAAGAACGGCCCGCTCAAGGTCACCGGGAATCTCGAAGTGGTCAGCGGCACCGGCCATACCCTCGACCGCGTCACCGAGACTTGGTTCTGCCGTTGCGGGCATTCGAAGAACAAGCCGTATTGCGACGGCTCGCATCGCAAGATCGCCTTCGAAGCCGACGGCGCTTAACGCTCTTGCCCCCTTTGAAAAAGGGGGCGAATCGCCGAAGGCGATGGGGGATTTGCTTTTGCCGTTGCTCCAGAGCAACGGCAAAAGCAAATCCCCCTCAATCCCCCTTTTTCAAAGGGGGAGGAATAGCAAGCGTGTCGGCGGCGTGCGCCCACTCGGCGTACAACTCGTCCTCTCCCGAAGGTCGCGCTTGTTCCACTGCGATGGATTGCGCCTCCGGCGGCAACGCCATCTGCGCGTACACCTGCGCCGTGGACAGGCCGTAGGGTGCGCCATCTTCGTTGGAATAGGCGTAATGCACCGCCGCCACGCCGCACAAATGCATCGCCGCCAGGCACATCGGGCAGGGATGGCCGCTGGCGTAGATCACACAGCCGTCCAAGCGCGGACTCTGCAGCACGCGGCTGGCTTCGCGGATTGCGAGCAGTTCGGCATGCGCGGTCGGGTCGTGGCTATCGTGGATGCGGTTGGCCGCGCGGGCGATCGTCTGTCCATCGCGCACGATCACCGCGCCGAACGGGCGGCCGCCCTCGGCGATGTTGCCGCGGGCGATGGCGATCGCTTCGCGCATGAAGTCTTCGTGGGTTTCGGTCATGGCCGGGCCTCTAAGCGATTCGCGATTCTGCGCCAGCTCGGAGCCGACGGCCGTGAAACCGGCAACAAAAACCCCGCGCTTGGCGGGGTTTTGTTCGGTGCGGAGCGGATCGGACTTCAGTCGCCCATCTGCTTCTGCAGATGCTCCCAACGCTCCTGCGCGTCGATCGTGCGTTCGGCAGTGAGGCGCGCTTCCAGGCGCTCCAGGCCGATTTCTTCGCCGGTATCGACGCAGTAACCGTAGTCGCCCGCCTCCAGGCGCTTGAGCGTGCTGTCGATCTTGCCGATCAGCTTGCGGTAGCGGTCGCGGGTGCGCAGTTCCAGCGAGTTCTCGGTTTCGCGGGTGGCGCGCTCGGCTTCGTCGCCGACGTCGCGCACTTCGTCCTTCAGGTTCTCGATGGTCTGCTTGGATTCCTCGACCAGATCCGCGCGCCAGCCGAGCAGGCGCTGGCGGAAATACTCGAGCTGCAACGCGCTCATGTATTCCTCGTCCGGACCGGGCTTGTAACCGCTCGGCAGAATCGGACGGCCGGTGGCTTCGTCGGTCTTGTACGGCACGACCTTGATCTTGCCGCGCGGCGCGGGCGCCTGCGGCTTGGAGACCACCGCCACGGCGACCTTGCCGACGGGGCGCGGAGCGACGATGGCCTTCGCCGGCCTCTGCTCCTGCACT
>DATFFH010000088.1:0-141869 GCA_035250245.1 Luteimonas sp.
GGAAAGAGCTCGCGGCTAAAGCCGCTCCTACAAAAAACAAGGCGAAAGCAGCGGAGCAAGCCCCGCTCTACAAAACAAAATCAGCCGGCGTTGAACACGTAGCCTTCGCCGTGCACCGCCGCCAGCGGCAGCGCTTCGCCGCAGGCATCGGCCACTTTGCGCCGCAGCCGGTAGACCAGCGACTCCAGACGGTGCGCGTCGAAGTCGTAGACGTTGTCGGTGAGCGTGGCGATCAATTCTTCGCGCGTGACCAGCTGGCCCGCCGCGGAAGTCAAACGTTCGACCACGCGCCGCTCTGTGCGCGTGAGCGCGACATTGATCCCAGCAGGCGACACCAGGCACCAGCCGTTGACGTCCAGACGCCAGCGCTTCTGCGCGGCCTGCGGCGTCGCGCCGCGCAATCGACGCGCCAGGCTGTGCAAGGTGGCGGCAAGCAGTTCGATCTCCACCGGTTTGGACAAATAGGCATCTGCGCCTTCGCTCAGCCCGCGCACGCGGTCCGGCGTCGCGCCGCGGCCGGTCAGCATGACGATGCCGATCTCCGGATAAGCCGCGCGGACGTTGCGTGCAACGGTGAAGCCGTCCTGGTCCGGCAGGCCCACGTCCAGCACCACCATGTCCACCGATTGGGTGTTGAGGTGATGATGCAATGCGGCCGCGGTTTCGGTGCCGGTCACCGCGAAACCGAAATTGGCCAAGCCGGGCATCAGGATGCGTTCGCGCAGCATCGCGTCGTCTTCCAGCAACGCGATTCGCAAAGCGCCATCGGCTCGGTTCGGGGGCATGGCGGATCACCAGCGAGCCGGGGGACTCGACACGGCGATTTTACGGGATGCGCCGCGGCAGCGTCCGGATATCGCGGCGCTCCACCCGGGCTACGGCCCATCGGAGTTAATATCGGGCTCAGCCAGCCGGAGCATGTCCGCATGACCGCCAGCCTGAGCCGCCGCGATTTCCTCAAATGCAGCGTGATCGCCGGCATTTCGGTGTACGTCGCCGTGCCCGGCAGCGCCGCGCTGGCGGCCCTGTTCGAAGAACAGCGGCTGCGGCCGCTGCCGTGGGACCCGGCCACTGGCAAGATCCGCTACCGGAGCGACGCCACCGCCAAGGTCACCGGCGAGAAGATTTTCAGTTTCGACATGCGCGGCCGTGACCTGCCCGGCTGGCCGCGCGAGCAGTCGCACGCGATGCTGCTGCGGACCACCCAGGCGGACCGGATCTACGCCGGCTTCGATCTGTCGATGCTCCGCGGCGACCTGAAACCCGACCGCATCGTCGCCGCCGCCGACCTGCAGCGCGACGGCGTGCAGTTTCCGCAGTTCTACGGCGAAGACATGCTGCTGCCGGAAGGCAAGACGCCCGCCTATCTCGGCCATGCGGTCGCATTGCTGATCTGGCGCGATTTCGCCCGTTTCCGCACCGCCAAATCGGCGCTTAAATTTCGCGAAGACGTCATCCGGCACGGTGCGAAGACCGGGCCCTTGGAACGCGATCCCTGGGCCGCATTCCGCTATGTCCGCATCGGCGGCGCCACGCCTTACGACGACGATGCCTATTCCAGCCTGAAAGACACACCGCTCTACCCGCTCAGCTACAGCAAAAAGCGCCCGCAATGGCCGCAAGCCAACCCGCGCGGCGGCCTGGATGCGCAGGGCGCGGCGCATGCCGGCGACATTGCGACGGCGCTGGCCTCGCCCGCCGCCGGCAAACGGGTGCTGGAACGCGAATATTTTTCGCAATCGATCGACACCGCCGCGTTCGAGCTGGACAACGGCAATGCCTGGTTCGATGTCGACGAAGCGACGGTCCATTTCCTTGTCGCCACCCAGTCGCCGCAGGAAATCGCCGACGAAGGCGCGCGCATGCTCGCCGCCAGCGGCCTGGGCGTGAAACGGCTGGTGTTGCATCCTTGTTACACCGTCGGCTACGGCTCGAAAGATCACAATCCGTTCCCGTTCTACGCGCTGATGGCCGGCTTGTACGGCGACGGCCGACCGGTGCGTCTGGCCAACGATCGCTACGAGCAATTCCAGGCCAGTCTGAAGCGTCACAGCTTCCGCATGCATTACAAGATCGCGGTGGATAGCGCGTCCGGAAAATTCGAGATATTCCAGGGCGACATGGTCGGCGACGGCGGCGGCCGTCAGAACTTTTCGCCATCGGTCTGCCTGGTGGCGGCGACCGCGGCGCAGTCGATCTACTACTTCCCACGCAGCGATCTGGCCAGCACGGTGATCGCCTCGCGCGCGCTGGACGCCGGCTCGGCGCGCGGTTACGGCACGCTGCAGAGCATGGGCGCGACCGAGATGCTGGTAGACGAAGTGGCGGCCGAGCTGAAGATCGATCCGATCGAACTGCGCCGCCGCAACGTGTTCAAGACCGGCATGAAGAATACCCAGGGCGCGATCCCGGGCGGCGCGATGCGCGCGGACGAAGTGCTCGACAAGGCCGCGGCGCATCCCTTGTGGCGGGAACGCGACAAGCGCAAGCGCGAATACGAAGCGGCGAATCCGGGCAAACGCTACGGCGTGGGCTTCGGCTGCGTGCAGAAGGATTTCGGCACCGGTGCAGAGGCCGCTTTCGTCGAAGTCGCGGTGTCGAAAGAAGGACGCATCCTGTTGCGCCATTGTTCGATCGAAATGGGCACCGGCATGGCCACCAGCCAGGCCGCGTTGTGCGTGCGCTGGCTCGGTCGCCCGGCCGATGACGTGCGCACCGGCGAGACCGAGTGGTCGGCGTTGCCGATGCACGCCACCGACGATCCCTGGCTGATGCGGCAAGCGGTGCAGGACGCCAAGCAAGGCGATCCGCGCTGGACGCCGAACTACATGAGCCCCAGCAGTGCCAGCAATTCGGCCTATTTCTGCGGCCATGCGACCACCGAAGCGGCGCGGTTGCTGTTCGCCGAAGGCTTGTGGGCCGCGGCGCGCGCGATCTGGAGCGAAGGCTTCGGCGGCGGTCAGTTGTCGCCGTTGTCGGTGCGGATGGAAGAAGCGCGCTGGGTCGACGGCAAGCTCAGCGCGGGGGGTTTGTCGCCGCTGAGCCTGCAACAGATCGCCGCGAAGGCCTACGAACTCGGCCTGCCCACGGGCGCGATCGTGCACACTTTCAACCGCTGGCAATGGGCCGAGGCGGATTTCCCGCTACCCGGCGGTTCGCAACGCTTGCCGCTGGACGGCTTGGCTTTGCGTTACGGCGACGGCAACGCGGCGGGACCCGGACGCGACACCGCCAACGGTTACCGCATGATCGATCGCAGCCGCGTCTACTACCCCACCGCGCAGCGCAACAACGCCGGCGTCGTCTATTACGCGACGATGGCGACGATCGCCGAAGTCGCGGTCGACACCGCCACCGGCAAGGTGGATCTGCTGAACCATCATTCGATCCTGGAATGCGGCAATCAGATCGTGCCGGAACTGGTGTCCGGTCAGATGCAGGGCGGCTTGGCGATGGGCATCGGTCATGCCCTGCACGAATACTTGCCCTTGTACGAGGACGGCCCCGGCAACGGCACCTGGAATTTCAACCGCTATGCATTGCCGCGGGCGCGCGATGTGGCGGTGTGGAAGCAGAGCACCGAGGTATTGCCGCCGGTATCCGAAACCGACGCGCCAAAAGGCATGGCCGAAGTGGTGATGATCGCGGTGGTGCCGGCGATCGTGAACGGCATCGCCCATGCCACCGGCCTGCGCTTCCGCGAGCTGCCGGTGACGCCGGACAAGGTGCTGGCGGCGCTGGCCGGCGAAGCGACGCCCAAGGAGGACGCGGCATGAGCGCGACCCTGCTGCCCATGCGCCCGTTGACGCTGAAGATCAATGGCCGTAGCTACGGCCCGATCGAAG
This sequence comes from Luteimonas sp., assembly GCA_035250245.1. Lineage (GTDB taxonomy): Bacteria > Pseudomonadota > Gammaproteobacteria > Xanthomonadales > Xanthomonadaceae > Luteimonas_C. The sequence continues at coordinate 3,846 of DATFFH010000088.1, forward strand.
TGCCCGTAGACATGATGCTGGTCGACGTGCTGCACGAATACCTGGGCCTCACCGGCACCCGCTTCGGCTGCGGCCAAGGCGTGTGTCGCGCCTGCACCGTCATCGTCGACGATGAAGGCGGATCGCGCGAGGTGCGCAGCTGCATCACCGGCGCGCATTGGTTTTCCGGCAAATCCGTCCGCACCGTGGAAGGCCATGCCAAACGCGACGACACCGGCAAGATCGTGTCGCTGTCGCCGGTGCAGCAGGCATTCCTGGACCACTTCAGTTTCCAATGCGGCTATTGCACGCCCGGTTTCGTCAATGCGGCGACCGTGTTGCTCGAAAAACTGGCGAAATCGCCGGTCGCCGCGGACCGGGTCGAGGAAACGATCACCGAAGCCCTGAATCCGCATCTGTGCCGTTGCACCGGCTACGTGCGCTACTACCAGGCCGTAAAAGAGTTGGTGTTGAACACGCCCGGTTTGGTGAAGGAGAACGCACGATGACCCGGGTCGGCTGGAGACGGATCGTCGCCTGGCTGCTGGTCGCGCTGCTGGCTTGGCTGCTGCTATCGGCGCTGATGCGGTTCTTCGCAAATCGCGGCCCGGTGCAGAAAGTCGACGCGACGCCGCAGAAGATCGCGCAGGGACGCTATCTGGCCGCCGCGGCCGATTGCGCCGCATGCCACACGGCTGCAGGCGGTGCACCGTTCGCCGGTGGCGTGCCGCTGGATTCGCCGTTCGGCACCATTCACGGCACCAACATCACGCCCGACCCCGACACCGGCATAGGCCGCTACACCGCGGACGATTTCTACCATGCGCTGACCAAAGGCGAAGCCCGCGACGGGCATCAGCTGTATCCGGCCATGCCTTACGTTTCGTACAAAACCATGACCCGCGCCGACAGCGACGCGATCTACGCCTATCTGATGAACCAGCCTGCGGTGCGGCAGGAGAACAAGAAGAACGGTGTCGGGTTTCCGTTCAATATCCGCAGCGGCATCCATGCGTGGAATTGGTTGTTCGCGGGCGCGGAAGCGGTGCCTGCATCGCAGGGTTCGTCGCCGGCTTGGCAGCGCGGCGAATACTTGGTCGAAACGATGGGGCATTGCGGCGAATGCCACAGCCCGCGCAAAGCGCTCGGACAGGTGGATCGCGAAAACCAGCTGGCCGGCAACAACACCCTCGGCCGTTTTGCCGCTCCGAGCCTTACACCGAGGCAATTAGCCGAACGCGGCTGGGACGCCGCCAGCCTGGACCGCTATCTCGCCAGTGGCATCAGCGCACAGGCGGTAGCTTCCGACGAGATGTTGAAAGTGGTCACCCTTTCGACAAACAAGCTGCGTGAAGCCGATCGCGCGGCGATCGTCGCTTATCTGCTCGGTGACAAACCGTTCCCGGCGCGCGTTCTATCCTCTGCCGGCGGCTATGCGGACACAGCGCCTCCCAAGGAACAACGGGACTATCTGAACCTGTGCGCCGGCTGCCACGGCCGCGACGGCCAAGGCGTGCCGCACGTCGCGCCCGCACTGCACGGCAACAGCAGCGTTCGCGATGCCGATCCGCATAATCTCATTGTCGCGATCCTGGACGGACTACCCGAGCACGACCTGCCGGGCTTGGAGCGCATGCAAGACATGCCGGGTTTCGCGAACGATCTGACCGATGCCGACATTGCCGCACTCGGTACCTGGCTACGCAGTCGTCACGGCGGACAATCGCAGCCGATAGAAGCTGCGGCCGTCGCCGATCTTCGTCGCGGGGAACGAGCCCACTGATACCCGCTTTTCGTAGGAGCGGCTTTAGCCGCGAGCTCTTTCCTCAAGATCGCAGCACAAACGCGATTTGGGCGAAAAGCTCGCGGCTAAAGCCGCTCCTACGAAAAACAGAGTCTGTTGCTGCGACGCGACAAGACAAAATTTGTCTTGAACCATCGCCGGATGCGACATCGCGCTGCTTGTGCGATAGCGATGATTTTTCGGATATCTGATTGACGTATCCCGCGAGCCATTCTCGCGGTGCGCCGAACAAGACAACGCGATGCCATTTTGCGTTCCTGATACGTCAAATCGCAGCGGCGTTTTTGTCATTTTCGAAACGTGCGCTCAATCGCAAATAACTAACGCATGCTGTGACAACGTTGTCACGCGATTCGCGCGCCGCGAATCGAAAACCATCCGCGGAGAAAGGATCGAATTAGCAACGCGTTCGGGGGAACGACCGATCCGCAGGATCCACGCCACGTGTTCGTGAACTTGCAAGGGAGAGGAAGCTCATGAAATACGCACACCCTCGGCAGCTGCTGCTGTCTTTGTTGTTACTAGCGCTCGCGCCGCTGGCGCAGGCGCAAACCGCGTCCTGCGCGGGCGTTCCCGCCTGGAACGCATCGACCATCTACAACCCCGGCGACAAGCTCGTCTACCAGAACCGTCTGTATCAGGCGAACATCCAGATCTGGAACGCACCGCCGACCCATTGTCCGAGCTGCGGCTGGTATCAAGACCTGGGCGCGTGCGGCACCGGCAGCAATCAGCCGCCGACCGTATCGTTGACTGCGCCCGCCAACGGCGCCAGCTACGCCGCAGGCAGCAACATCGGCGTCGCCGCCAATGCGGCCGACAGCGACGGCAGCGTCAGCAAAGTGGAATTCTTCCGCGGCACCGTTTCGCTCGGCGTCGACACCAGCGCGCCGTACAGCGCGACCTGGAACAACGCCACAGCGGGCAGCCATACCTTCAAAGCGGTGGCCACGGACAACGGCAACGCCAGCACCACCTCCGCGACCGTCAGCATCACCGTCACCAGCGGCCCAGCCGATACCACGCCGCCAAGTGTGCCGACCGGCTTGAGCTCGCCGTCGCAGACCTCGAACAGCATCTCGCTGACTTGGAATGCCTCCACCGACAACACCGGCGGCAGCGGCGTGGCCGGATACGACGTGTACCGCAACGGCAGCATCGTCGGTTCGCCGTCCTCGACCAGCTATACCGACACCGGTCTGGCCGCGAGCACCACCTACAACTATCGCGTGCGCGCGCGCGACAACGCGACCAACGCTTCGGCGCAAAGCGGCCAGATCAGCGCGACGACCAAGACCGGCGGCGGAGGCGGCAACAAGCGCGTCATCGGCTATTTCGTCCAATGGGGCATCTACGGCCGCAACTACCGGGTCAAGAATATCGACACCAGCGGCACGGCGGCGAAGCTGACCCACATCAATTACGCCTTCGGCAACGTGCGCAACAACCGTTGCGAAGTCGGCATCACCCAGCCATCCGATCCGAACACCGGCGTCGGCGGCGACGCGTTCGCCGACTACACCAAGGCCTTCGGCGCCAGCGAAAGCGTGAGCGGCGCGGCCGATACCTGGGACCAGCCCCTGCGCGGCAACTGGAACCAGCTCAAGCAATTGAAGGCGAAGTATCCGGGGCTGAAAGTACTGATCTCCCTGGGCGGATGGACGTACTCGCGCGGATTCTCCAGCGCGGCGCGGCCTGAAAACCGGCAGGCCTTCGTCGCCTCCTGCATCGATGCCTACATCCGCGGCAACCTGCCGCTTAGCGATGGCGCCGGCGGCACAGGCGTTGCGGCCGGCGTGTTCGACGGCATAGACCTGGATTGGGAGTATCCCGTCGCCTGCGGCCTGTCCTGCGGCACGCCGGAAGACAATGCCAACTTCACCGCCCTGCTCGCCGAATTCCGCTCGCAGTTGAACGCAGTGCGCCCAGGACTGCTGCTGACCATCGCCGCGGGCGCGGGCATCGACAAGATCCGGGTCACGAATCCGGCTGCGTACCATCAATATCTCGATTACATCAACGTGATGACCTACGACTTCCACGGCACGTGGGATGCGCAGACCAATCATCACTCGGCGCTGTTCGATTCGCCGAACGATCCGTCGACGGGCGACGTGCGCCTGTACAACTCGAACGACGCGATGGAAGGCTTCCTGTCGCGCGGCGTGCCGGCGTCCAAGCTGAACCTGGGCATCGGTTTCTACGGTCGCGGCTGGACGGGCGTGGCCAACGTCAACAACGGCCTGTACCAGAACGGCACCGCCGCGCCGGGCACTTACGAAGCCGGCAACGAGGACTACAAGGTGCTGAAGAACCGGCCGGGCACCGTGTTCACCGACGCCAACGCGCGGGCGACCTGGAAATACGACGGCAACACGTTCTGGAGCTACGACACGCCGGCGATGATCACGGAAAAGATGACCTACGTGAAAGCGCAGAACTTGGGTGGCGCCTTTGTCTGGGAATTCAGCGGCGACGATGCGCAAGGAAGCCTGATCACGGCGGTGAGCGATGGTTTGAAGTGATCGCGTAGCCGGCCCACCCCCGTGCCGGCGAAACGACGGCGCCGGCCTCCGTGAGGGGGCCGGCGCTTCTGCTAGCAGCCGAAATCTCGACAGAAATTACGGCTTGGTCAACACAGGCGGTTTATCCAAAGGATCCCGGTAAACCTCTTCGTAGTCGTCCGTTTCAACCCAAGAATCGCAAATGGTCTGATCGCCAGTTTCGCTGCACGCCCAGCAAATCCAGATGTTAGAGCCGGTTTGTTCGCAATCGCCATCGAGCTCGCCATCACGCGCCTCTTGGCCGGCTGGAATTCTCAATTGATCAGACCGCGTACCGGCATCCTGCGCGTTCGCGCCTCCAACGCTCAATAGCAGCATCAATGCGGCAATAAACAGTTTTTTCATAAAGTTATCCTAGCAAGGGAATGTCCAGGATCATTCCTAAGACCCTTTCAAGACGTAGGCAATTCAAAAAAATGGCCATGTCCGTCGCGGATGCCGACGACTCGGATGATCTAACGGTCGGCGGGCAGTCAATGGGTCTGCCATCCATGCCAATTGGCGCAGATTCGACGCCCGTTGTGCCCATATCCATTCCACAAATGATCACGGAAAGATGGCCTACGTGAAGCGCAGAACCTGGGTGGCGCCTTCGTCTGGTAGTTCAGCGGCGACGATGCGCAAGGAAGCCTAATCACGGCGGCGAGCGACGGTTTGAAGTAACCGCGACGCCGGCCCACCCCCGTGCCGGCCGATGTGGCGGCGCCGGCCTCCTCGCGGAGGCCGGCGTTTTGTCTTCGTGCTTACGGCCGTTAGCGGAATACGTTCTTGCTGATATAGGTGTAGCAATAGCTCATATAGTCCGCGTAATCCTCAATGCATACCTCGCACTCCCAGATATCCGAGCCGATCTTCTTGCAGCGCGGGCTGGGCTGCTCGGGACGCGGCTCAGGCGTGCGGTCGGTCCCGGCGCGGGATGCGCTGGCGTTGCCGACGCCTAACGTCAAAGCGAAGCACGTCGAAGCAATAACGAGAAATTGGTTTTTCATCTGATTTCCTAAGGGTATTTTCGGAATGCAGCTTCAGCCGGACGCAAGCGCATCCAAGCCAGATGAAAGACGAAAAGAAAGCATGGCAGTGGCCACATTTGACAGCGAAAAACCAGCTGTAATCCGGTCCGCAAATGATTTGATATCGGCCTCAACGGCAGGCACGAATCGCATCGCCACGGTTTCAAGCTTATTTTCCGATTTATGCACCACCACCATCAACTCAAACTCGCAGAGCCGGCACTTTCAGAATAGTTATTGATCAGCCCATCGGTATTAATTGAACGATGGCAAGACCCGGATGACGTCGTCGGGCAAGTCCGCAGCGGCGCATCAAGCAATCAACCGCCGGCACCGTATTCACCGACGCCAACGCACGGCGGCCTGGAAATGCGCCAGCAACGCGTTCTTGGCCTACCGCACCGGCGATGGTGACGATGCCCACGAGCCTGACCGACGCCTTGGTCCGGGAATTCAGCGGCGACGACGCACAAGGAAGCCTGATCACGGTGGTTAGTGATAGTTGAAGTAACCGCGCCGCCAGCCACCCCCGTGCCGGCCGATGTGGCGCTTTTGTCTTGTAGAGCGGAGCTTGCTCCGCTGCCTTTGCTTCGCTCTTGTGGGAGCAGCTTCAGCCGCGAGCTCATCAGGACCGTTGTTGTGGAAATAGCTCGCGGCTGAAGCCGCTCCAACAAGAGCGAGAGCAAGGGGCAAGAGCAGCGGAGCAAGCTCCGCTCTACAAAAACAAAAAGCGCTATTGCAGGGAAGCGATGCGGATTAGATCGTCCAACAGTGCCGAGGCTGTGACTTCGGCGCCGGCGCCCGGGCCTTGGACGACCAGCGGCTGTTCGAAATAGCGGTCGCTGCGGATCGCCACGCGGTTGTCCGTGCCGCTGCCGCCGCACAACGGATGGTTGGCCGGCAAGGCTCGCACACCGACGCTGGCGCCGTCGGTGCCGAAACGTCCGACGAAGCGGAGTTCGGCGCCGTCGCGGTAGGCCTCCTGGTACCGCTCGCGCAATGGCGCATCGAGCAGCGCCAGGCGCTCGTCGAGCGTTTCCCCGCCGGCCGCAGCGAGCGCTTCGGGCACAAGCGAATCGACCTGGATTTCGTGCGCTTCCAGCGCGATGCCCGCCGCGCGCGCCAGGATCAACAACTTGCGCCGCACATCCTCGCCGGACAAGTCGATGCGCGGGTCGGGTTCGGTGTAACCGGCCTCCCGCGCTTCGCGCACGAAACCGGAGAACGGGCGCATGCCGTCGTATTTGTCGAACAGCCACGCGAGCGAGCCGGACAGCACGCCTTCGACCGCATGGATCGCGTCGCCGCCGGCGACGAGTTCGCGGATCGAACGCAGCAGCGGCAACCCGGCACCGACGGTGGCGCTGTCGCCGTAATGCGCGCGACCTTCGCGCTGGGCACGGGCGATCGCCTGCGCGCGCAGCAGGTCGGCGCCGTTGCCGAGCTTGTTGGCGGTGACCACGTGGACGCCGTGCGCCAGCCAATCGGCGTGGCGCGCCGCGACGGCGTCGCTGGCAGTGGCGTCGACGACGATGTCGCCGCGGCGCAGGCGGGCGATGTCGATCTCGCGCGGCTCGCCATCGCGCGGCGCTTCGCAGGCGGCACGCAAGGCCTGCTCCGGGGCGGCGGCCGCATCGAAATGCCCGCGCGAATTGGCCAGCAGTTCGAACGCCGGCAAAGCCACTCCGCGCTGCGCCAGACGCTGATGCCGCGCGACGAAAGCGCGGCCGACGGTGCCGGTCCCGAGCAGGACGATGCGCGATTGCCGTGGCACCCGCGCCGACGCGGCGACGCCGGCTTGGTTGCGCGCCGTCGCCGCGAGGCTCACGCGTCCACCCGTTTGCGCTGGCCGGCTTCGATCACGGCCTGGGCGCGGTCGAGCGCCGCGGCCAGATCCGCCTGCAGGTCTTCGACCGCTTCGATGCCGACCGACAGCCGCAGCAGACCGTCGGACAAGCCGGCGGCCGCACGCGCTTCGGCGCTCATCGCCGCGTGCGTCATCGTCGCCGGATGCGCGATCAGGCTTTCCACCCCGCCCAAGGATTCGGCCAGAGTGAAACATTGTAGGCCTTCGACGAAGGCGCGCACCGCTTCCTCGTCGCCGTCGAGCTCGACACTGAGCATCGCGCCGAAGCCTTTCTGCTGGCGCGCGGCGAGCGCGTGGCCCGTGTGCGATTCCAACCCCGGGTAATAGACCTTCGCCACGGCCGGATGCGCGTCGAGCTGCGCGGCGATCGCGGCCGCATTCTCCTGATGCACGCGCAGGCGCGCATCCAGCGTGCGCAGGCCGCGCAAGGTCAGGAAGCTGTCGAACGGCGAACCGGTGATGCCCAGTGCGTTCGCCCACCACACGAATTGGTCGTGCAGTTCCTGCGTTTTCGCCACCACCGCGCCGCCGACCACGTCGCTGTGGCCGTTGATGTACTTGGTGGTGGAATGCACCACCACGTCGGCGCCGAATTCGATCGGCGTCTGCAAGGCGGGCGACAGGAAGGTGTTGTCGACCACCGCGATCGCGCCTTTAGCGTGCGCGGCCTCGATCACGAAACGCAGGTCGGTGATACGCAGCAGCGGGTTGGACGGGGTTTCGATCCACACCACTTTCGGCGCCGGCTCCAAAGCCGCGGTCAGCGCGCGCGGATCGGTCAGGTCGGCCAGCTCCAATTCGAATAGGCCCTTGGCGGCCAGCGCCTTGAACAGACGCCAGCTGCCGCCGTAACCGTCGTGCGGCACGACCAGGCGGTCGCCCGGCTGCAGCAGCGCGTTCAACACCAGCGTGATCGCGGCCATACCGGTGGCGGTGACCACGCCGCCGGCGCCGCCTTCCAGCTCGGCCAACGCCTCGCCCAGCAGATCGCGGGTCGGATTGCCGCTGCGCGTGTAGTCGTACTGGCGCTTGTCGTTGAAGCCGGCGAAGCTGAAATTGCTGGACAGCACGAGCGGCGGCGTGACCGCGCCGAACGCGGTGTCGCGGTCGATGCCGGCGCGTACCGCGCGGGTCGCCTGGCGACAGTTCGAATCCTGCCCGCTCATGCCGCACCTCCGCGACAGTCGGCGAACACCGGCCGCAGGATCGCGGCAACCGCGTCGGCCTCCTTCAGGAAGGCGTCGTGGCCGAACTTGGAGCGCAGCACGCGCACTTGCGTATCGGCGCGGACCTGTTCGACCAGGGCGTAGCAATCGGCGATCGGCACCAGCAGATCGTCTTCCACCGCCACCACCGTCGTGGTCACGGCGATGCGGGAAGCGTCGACGCTGTGCAGGTCGATCGACTCGGACAGGCGGGTGTAGGCGGTGGCGTCGAAACGTTCGACGAAACGCGAACCGCAGGCGTCCAGATAATCTTCCGAAGCGCAGCGCGCGCGGGCGCCGTCGACCACCGCGGCCGCGTCGAAGCGTTCGGCGAACTCCTGCGGCGTGCGGTAGCTGAGGATGGCCAGCTGCCGTGCCAGCGACAGGCCCTGGTCTTCGGCGCATTGCAACTGGCCGAGCGCGACGATCTTGCGCTGCAGCGCGCGCCAAGCGCTGGCGTAGGGGTGGGCGCGGTGCGCGCCGCTGATCGCGACCAAGTGGCGCAGGCGCTCGCCGTAATGGGCGGCGAACTGCAGCCCGACCATCGCGCCGTACGAGCAACCGACGAACGCGGCCAGCGTGCGCACGCCCAGCGCGTCGAGCACCGCGGCGATGGCGTCGGCCTGGTCGGCGCTGTCGATCGGCGCATCGAGCGTCCCGTCGGCGCCGAGCCAATCGATCGCGATCACCCGCAAGCCGGCGAACGTGCCGGCCTGCGCCTGCCACCAGCCGGCCTGGGGGAAAGCGCCGCTGGCGATCACGTGGCGGTCGGCGGAAATGCCGCCGGCGACCAGCACCGCGGGCGCGCCGGCCGGGCCCACCGCTTCATAGCGGACGCGCAGCTCGCGACGGCCGGCATGGCGCAGGTCCAGCTCCAGCGCGACTTCGCCGCGCACGGCGTCGCGGCCCTGCACGGGCTCGAAGGCATAGGGTGAAACGTAAGGGTGGGTTGCGAATTGCGCGGCGCTTTCGACGAGGCTCATGGCGATATCCGGTTGGGGACAAGGCCATCGGTGCTTGCGGGCGCGTCGGAAGTCGAACCCCGCCGATACGGCGGAGCGCAACCATCTTCACGGCGGACGTACAGGTCCCCGCAGGACTTGGCACCTTCGACGGAGCTTTCGCTCCATCGGGTTGCCCCGGCGTCTTCGGGCCTGTCCCTCAGCCGGTCTCGATGGATGCGCATAGACTGCCAGCCGTTTCCGGGTCTGTCAATCGCTTCATGCGCATGAAGCGATATTATTTTTCGTGACCGGCGGCGGGCTCATCCCGCATACTGAACCGATGAGTACATCCCACCGCCTGCTGGCGCTCGCTTTGATCTGCCTGGCGGGCTGTTCGACCGTGCCGGAGCAGTCCAGCAAGTCCGCCCAGCCCGCCTTGCCGGCCGATGACACGACCCAGATCCCCGAAACTTACATTTCCGAAGAGCACCCGGCCGACGAACTGGATTCCCTGGCCGCCTGGCCCAAGGACGACGGCGGGCTGTGGGTGATCGCGACCGCCAAGTCCACCCATCATCTGGTGGTGTTCGACGGCGACAGCGGCGAACGTCTGCGCGAAGTGGGCGGCAAAGGCCCGGCGCTGGGCCAGTTCAACCGGCCCAACGGCATCGCCGTGTTCGGCGATTACCTGTTCGTGGTCGAACGCGACAACCACCGCGTGCAGGTGCTGTCCCTGCCCGACTTCAAGCCGCTGACCACGTTCGGCGCCGACGAATTGCGCGCGCCGTACGGCGTCTGGCTGCATGAGACCGCGCCCGACGAATTGGATCTGTACGTCACCGACAGCTTCATGGAAGGCAAGAAGTACGACGTGGTGCCGCCGCTGGCGGAGCTGGACAAGCGCGTGCGCCGCTACCGAGTGCGGATCGGCGACGACGATGGCGTGCAGGCCGAATCGCAGGGTTCCTTCGGCGACACCACGCCGGACGCGGCGCTGCGCATCGTCGAATCGATCGGCGGCGATCCGGCCAACGACCGTCTGCTGATCGCCGAAGAGGACACCCGCGTGGGCACCGATCTGCGCGAATACGATCTGGCCGGCCGTTACGTGGGCAAGAGCCTGGCGCCAGGCCGGTTCCGCGCCCAGGCCGAAGGCGTGGCGCTGTGGGATTGCAGTGGCGGCCAAGGCTATTGGGTGGCGGTCGATCAGGCCGATCCGCGCACCGTGTTCCTGTTGTTCGACCGGTCGACGCTGGATTACCGCGGCAGCTTCATCGGCACCGCCACCGGCCACACTGACGGTATCGCGCTGCATGCCGCGGCGACGCGACGTTTCCCGTCCGGCGCGCTGTTCGCCGTGCACGGCGACAAGGCGATGGCCGCGTTCGACCTGGCGGATGTGGCGCGCGACCTGCGCCTCGATTCGGCATGCGTGCGCTGAGCCGACCGAACGCGGTCCACATCGCCGCGTTGGTCCTGGCCGGCGCCGCGTTCGGGGCATCGGCCGAACAGGCCTATCGCTGGAAAGACCGCGCCGGCGTCGTCCATTACGGCGACCATGCGCCCGAGTCCGCGAGCAGCCGGATCGAGCGGATCCCCCTGACCGACGGCCCGCACGCGGCGGTGCGATTACGCATCGAAGACCGCGGCGGACGCTATGCGGCCTTCGCCGACAACGCCCTGGCCGGGCCGGTCGAAGTGATGCTGCAGTACCGCCGCAACCGCAACTTCGGCAGCGAACCCACCCTGCCCGCGCGCGCGATCGTCGCAGCGGGAAGCAGCGCGCTGATCGCAAACCTGTTCACTGCCGACAGCACCCGGCCGGGCGATTACGAAGTCTTTTTGGACGGCGTGCCGGGCGATCCGAACGCGAAACCACGCGAATTCGAATACCTGATTCCGGTGGCGACCCCGTCGCTGCGCATCGACCAGGGTTTCGGCGGCGGTTTCAGCCACGCCGATCCGCCTAACCGTTACGCGCTGGATTTCGCCGCACCGATCGGCACCCCGGTCATGGCCGCGCGCAGCGGCATCGTGATGCAGGTGGAATCGGACTTCGCACAGGCCGGCCTGAGCGAAGAGCAGTACGGGGGCCGCGCCAACTTCGTCCGCATCCTGCACGACGACGGCACCATGGCCTTGTACGCGCATCTGCAGCAGGACGGGGCTCTGGTGCGTGTCGGCCAGCGCATCCGCCAGGGCCAGCAGATCGGCCTGTCGGGCAACACCGGATTCACCAGCGGCCCGCATCTGCATTTCGCGGTGCAGGTGAACCGCGGCATGCGGCTGGAATCGGTCCCGTTCCGGATGCGCGGGCCGCAAGGCGTGCTTCAGTTCGCGCGTTGATTCAAATCCTTCTCCCTCCGGGAGAAGGTGCCCGAAGGGCGGATGAGGGTTCGGCGATGCGACCGTTTTTCCGATCGCAGGGAACGAGTTGGCCTACGAAGCGTCGCGAGATTGCGACACTCGCCGCACATCGAACCCTCACCCCGTCCCCTCTCCCGGGGGGAGAGGGGCTTTTTCAGACGCGCGCGATCGTGACGTTCAACTGATGGTCCGCGCCCAGTCCGAACGGCAGCGGCGGGACCGGCACGCTGATGTGCTCGGCATCGCTATCGCCTTCCACTTCGATCATGGCGCCGTTGATCGACACCGAGGACAGGCCGCCGAAGTCGGCGAACATGCTGGTCAGGCGCGTCATCATCGATACGCCGCCTTGCTTGACCTCGTCGGTGGCGTTGATGAACGCCTGATCGACGCTGCGCAGCTGGCCGTCGCTGCCGACGGCGACGAAACCGCTGCCGTTGGCGTTCTCGCGCAGTACGTTGCCTTCGTCGAGGATCACCTCCAGATCGCCGCCGGCGCGGGCGTCGACATCGACGAAGCCCAGGTCACCGCGGGCGTTGGAATCGATGCCCTCGATATGCGCCACGTATTGGCCGCCGCCGTCCACGATGGTCAGCTGGGAAGCGACGGTCGCACCGTTGTTGCCCTCACCCCATGGCGTGGTGGCGATGGTCAGGCGGGTGCCGTCGTCCAGCACGAAGGTGGTCTGGCCCCAGAAATCGAAGGCGTGCTTGCCGTCGACCTCCACGTGCGGATCGCCCCAGATCCGGTAGTTCTCGCCGGTGTTCTTGTTGTGGATCAGGATCTGGTTGTTGTCGTCGGCGGTGATCCGGTAGTTCGCGTTCTCGAACTGCACCTTGCCGTCCGCGGTCCGCTGCGTGGATGGACTCTGCCGACCGTTGCATCCGCCGACGGCGATCTGCGACCTGGCCGCGAAATCGCCGGTGATGAAATCGCCCATGGCTGCCCCTCCCTCATGCGATTGAAGGGATTCAAGTCCCCGCTCCCCGCCGCCGCAAGCTAGGAAGCGCCCGCGCTAGGGGCGCCCCCAACTAGGGCGCGTCCGATATTGCAGAAGAGCGCAAACGAGAGTTCCGGCTTTAGTGGGAGGGCTTCAGCCCCGACTGCCATCCCTGTCGAGATGTAGCCCCTCCCACAAGAGTAGCCCTCGGACCGTTTAAGCGCTGCCGAACCCTTATAATTCCTGGTTTCCCGCTACCTCTCCGCGGCTTTCCGCCGCCATCCCGCATGTCCGACGTTTCCGCCGAAGCCGCCCGCCGCCGCACCTTTGCGATCATTTCGCACCCCGACGCGGGCAAGACCACGCTGACCGAAAAGCTGCTGCTGTTCGGAGGCGCGATCCAGATGGCCGGCTCGGTCAAAGGCCGCAAGGCCGCGCGCCATGCGACTTCCGACTGGATGGCGCTGGAAAAGGAACGCGGGATCTCGGTGACCAGCTCGGTCATGCAGTTCCCGTACGAGGGCCGCATCGTCAACCTGCTCGACACGCCCGGCCACGCCGACTTCGGCGAAGACACTTATCGCGTGCTGACCGCGGTCGACTCGGCGCTGATGGTGATCGACGTGGCTAAAGGCGTCGAGGAACGCACCATCAAGCTGATGGAAGTGTGCCGTTTGCGCGACACGCCGATCATGACCTTCATCAACAAGCTGGACCGCGAAGGCAAGAGCCCGATCGATCTGCTGGACGAAGTGGAAAGCGTGCTCGGCATCCAGTGCGCGCCGATCACCTGGCCGATCGGCATGGGCCAGCGCCTGAAGGGCGTGGTGCACCTGGTCACCGGCGAAGTGCATCTGTACGAACAGGGCCGCAACTTCACACGCCAGGATTCGACCATCTTCGCTTCGGTCGACGATCCCGCGCTGGAGACGAAGATCGGCCCGGACATGCTGCGCGAGCTGCGCGAAGAGTTGGAGCTGGTGGAAGGCGCTTCGCACCCGTTCGATCCGGCCAAATACCTGGCCGGAACGCAGACCCCGGTGTTCTTCGGCTCGGCGGTGAACAATTTCGGCGTGCAGCTGCTGCTGGATTTCTTCGTCGAGCACGCGCCGGCGCCGAAGCCGCGCGAAACCACTTCGCGCGAAGTGGCGGCGTACGAACCCAAGCTGAGCGGCTTCGTGTTCAAGATCCAGGCGAACATGGATCCGCAGCACCGCGACCGGGTGGCGTTCATGCGCATCTGTTCGGGCAAGTTCAGCGCGGGCATGAAGGCCTTCCACGTGCGCAGCGGCAAGGAAGTGAAACTGGCCAACGCGCTGACCTTCATGGCCAGCGACCGCGAGATCGCGGAAAGCGCCTGGCCCGGGGATGTGATCGGCATCCACAACCACGGCACGATTTCGATCGGCGACAGCTTCAGCGAAGGCGAGGCCATCACCTTCACCGGCATTCCCAACTTCGCTCCGGAGCTGTTCCGCCGCGCGCGTCTGCGCGACCCGCTGAAGCTGAAACAGCTGCAGAAAGGCCTGGCCCAATTGAGCGAGGAAGGCGCGACCCAGTTCTTCCGTCCGCTGATGAGCAACGACCTGATCCTGGGCGCGGTAGGCATGCTGCAGTTCGACGTGGTCGCCTACCGATTGAAGGACGAATACGGCGTCGATGCGCAATTTGAACCGGTCGGCGTGGCCACCGCGCGCTGGATCCGCTGCAACGATGCGAAGAAGCTGGAACAGTTCCGCGACAAGAACGCGCTGAACCTGGCCGTGGATGCGGCCGGCGAGCTGGTCTATCTGGCGCCGACCCGGGTCAATCTGCAGTTGGCCGAAGAGCGCGCGCCGGATGTCGAATTCCTGGCCACGCGCGAGCATGCGCACGCCGTCGCCGTCGACTGACCGGCTTTAGTAGAGTCGAGCCTTGCTCGACTGCTCTTCCCAGTTACGAAGACCTGGCCGAAAATCAAAAGCAGTCGAGCAAGGCTCGACTCTACAAAAAGCAAGTCCGAGCATTTGCTCGATTAATGGCGCACACTCTGGCGTCATGGAACGCGCGGTCGACCTTCGCGAGGAATTCGCCAGCGCGCTGACCCACGGCCTGGGCGCGGTGGCGGCGCTCGCAGGGGGCGCGGTGCTGATCACGCTCGCCGCGATGTACGGCGACCATTGGCAGCTGACCGCTTCGATCGTATTTGGCCTGTGCCTGCTGTTGCTGTACATCGCCTCGACCCTGTACCACGCCATCCAGCATCCGGTCGCGAAGGCGCGCCTGAAGGTGTTCGACCATTGCGCGATCTATCTGCTGATCGCCGGCACCTATACGCCGTTCACTTTGATCGGCCTGCGCGGCCCGGTCGGCTGGTGGCTGTTCGCGGCGATCTGGACGTTGGCCTTGGCGGGCGTGGCGTTCAAGCTGTTCTACACCGGTCGTTTCAAACTACTGTCCACTTTGATCTACGTGGCGATGGGCTGGTTGGTGCTGCTGGCCATCAAGCCGCTGCTGCAGGCGCTGGACGACTGGACCTTCGGCTGGCTGCTGACCGGCGGCGTGCTCTACACCTTGGGCACGGTGTTCTATCACCGGCCCTCGCTGCGCTATTCACACGCGGTCTGGCATCTGTTCGTGATCGCCGGCAGCGTCTGCCATTACGTGGCCGTCATGGCGCAGGTCTTGCCGGTTCGCTGAACGACCCGCAACGGTTTCACCGGCGTTTTACCTGGGCCTGACCATGGTGTCGCGGTACCCCCGGGAATCCGCGATGAATTCGCCAGACCTCCGCCCCGCTACGCCTACGCCTACGCCACCGCGCAAGCGCGCGCCGTTCGTGGACGACGTCGGCCAGCATCCCTGGCTGACGCTGGCGGTGCTGTTGATCCTGGCGCTGGTGCTGCTGATCGTCTTCTGGGATTGGAACTGGCTGAAGGGCCCGATCGAGCGCCAAGTGGAAGCGCGCACCGGACGCAGTTTCGACATCGGCGGCGACTTGGACGTGGATCTGGGCAAGGTGGTGACGATCCGCGCCGACAAGCTCGCCTTCGGCAACGCGGCGTGGTCAAAACAAGCGACGATGGCCGCCATCGACCGTATGGAATTGCGCTTGGAATTGTGGCCGGCGCTGATCAAACGCCGCGAAGTGCTGATTCCGGAATTGCGTCTGACCAAGCCCGATGCGTATCTGGAAACCGGACCGGATGGTAAAGGCAACTGGGTGTTCGGCCCGGACACCGGCGGTGAACCTCCGCAGTTCCGCAGGCTATGGGTGGACGAAGGCCGGCTGCGCTTCGTCGACGCGCGCGGCAAGACCGATATCGACATCGACCTGCAAAGCCGCGAAGCGCGCCGCGCCGGCGCCGCGCCCTCGATCGAAGTGGACGGCGATGGCCGCTGGAAAGGCAATCCGTTCAAGCTCAGCGGCCGCGCCGAATCGCCGCTGGAATTGGCCAATGCCGACGAGCCTTATCGGATCGACCTGCGCGCCAGCGCCGGGCCCACCCGTGCGCATGCGCGCGGCACTCTGCTCGATCCGCTGCGCCTGCGCGGCTTCGATCTGCGCTTCGCGCTGGCCGGAAAGAACCTGGACGACCTGTACCCGCTGATCGGCGTCGCGATCCCGCCGACGCCGCCTTACCATTTCGACGGCCGCCTCACCCACATCGGCAACACCTGGCGCTACGACGGCTTCACCGGCAAGGTCGGCAATAGCGATTTGGGCGGCTATGCGCACGTGATCACCGGCAAGGCGCGGCCGTTCTTGAAAGCAGACCTGGTCTCGCGGCGTCTGGATTTCGACGATTTAGCCGGCTTCGTCGGCTCGGGCAGGAAATCCGAAGGCGCCGATTCGACGAATCCGGAATTGCAGGCGCTGGCCGCCAAGCAGGAGGCCAGTCCGAAAGTGCTGCCGGACACGCCTTACCAGCTCGAAAAACTACGCGCGATGGACGCGGACGTGCGCTTGAAGGCCGCGCGGATCAACGCGCCGTCGCTGCCGATCGACGACATGGATGCGCATCTGTTCCTCGACGCCGGCGTGCTGCGCCTGCAGCCGCTGAATTTCGGCGTCGCCGACGGCGACATCCGTTCCAACATCCGGATGGATGCGCGTCAGGCGACGATCCTCACCCGCGCCGACGTGACCATGCGCGGACTGAGCTTGCCCAAGCTGATGCCGAACGGCACCCTGGCCCAGGAATCGATCGGCAAGCTGGGCGGCAAGCTGGACGTGGCCGCGCAAGGCAATTCGATCGCGAAGATGCTCGGCAGCGCCGATGGCGACATCGCCGTCGGCATGGGCCAGGGCCAGGTGAGCAAGCTGCTGATGAAGCTGGCGGGATTGAATTTGGCTGGTGCGATCCGCACCAAGCTCGCCGGCGACAAGCCCATCCCGATCCGTTGCGCGTTCGGCGATTTCGCGGTAAAGGACGGGGTGATGACTACGCGCGCGCTAGCTTTCGATACCACGGACACAATCGTGATCGGCTCCGGCACGGTGAACCTGCGCGAAGAGACGCTCGACCTGACCATGCGTCCGCGCCCCAAGGGCCGCAGTCTGCTCTCGCTGCGCGTGCCGCTGTATGTGGATGGCACTTTCAAAAACCCGAACGTGCGTCCGGACTACGCCCGCATCGGCTTGCGCGGCGGCGTCGCGCTGGCGCTGGCGGCGATCGCGCCGCCGGCCGCGCTGTTGGCCACGACCGAACTGGGCGGCGGCCAGGACGCCGATTGCGGCGGCAAATACGCGAAATGAGACAGCCGTAACGTCGTCTCGACACGGCATCGTTAGAATCCGGTCCCATCCGCGGACGGACCCGCAGCTGCTATCGAAAGTCCGTATCAGGGGAAAACACATGCGAATCTGGAGCCCGTGCGCGATCGCCGCGATCGCACTGGCCGCCTGCAAGCCGGCCGAACCGCCGCCTGCGCCTGCACCTGCAGCCGGCATCGACATGTCGCCGAGCGCGGATCCGGCGGTCACGGCCAGCTACGCCTGCGAAGGACACCGCGTCGATCTCTTCGGCCAGCGCAACGCGCGCATCACGCTGAGCGATGCGCGCACGGTGACCATCGACTACGTGCCCAACAGCCGCCCGACCAGCTACATGGGCCGGGGTCTGCGCTTCGCCATCGGCGAGCGCGCGGTGATGCTGATCCAGAACGACGGCGATGCGGTGAGTTGCGCGCCGATCCGCTGAGCGTCGCTGCCTATCGCTTCACACTAGGCCGTTAGCCGCCTGCGCGACCGTATGGCGGCGAACGCCCATGTCGCGACGACTCCCAATGGAATCGCCACCGCGGCCCAGGCGACGATCGCCAGCAGAGCCCAACCCAACCAGGGCTCGTGCAAAGTGGAGGAAGCCCGCAGCTCGGCGCCCATCAAATGCTGCGCGAAAGACCAAGCCGCGGCTAACGCCAAGGCGATCGCCGCCGACAGCGTTATCCTGAGCACTGGGCTTTTCAGGGCAGACAACATCCAGGCGGCGGCGAGCGTCAGCACACACACCGGGATATATCCGCCAACGAGCGAATCGAACATGCTTGCGCGGTCAACTGGCTATGTAACGTTGCAGTTGATCGAGCTGCAACTGCTGATCCTCGATCACCGCCTTCACCAAATCGCCGATCGACACCACGCCCAGCACGGAATCGCCGTCGACCACGGGCAAATGCCGGATCCGGCGCTCGGTCACCAGTTGCATGCAATGGTCCACGCTGTCCTGCAGGCCGACGGTCACCACTTCGGCGGTCATGATGTCGCGTACCGCGGTGGTCGCCGAGGAACGGCCCTGCAGCACGATCTTGCGCGCGTAGTCGCGCTCGGACAGGATGCCGGCCAGGCCCCCGCCCTGCATTACCAGGACCGCGCCGATGCGTTTTTCGGCCATCAGCCGGATCGCGTCGATCACCGGCGCGTCCGGCCCGATCGCGAAGACCTCAGGGGCCTTGGATTCCAGCAGATGGCGTACGCAGCGCATGGCCGTCTCCCTCGCTAGGACCTGGAGCCGAGGATACTCCAGACGCCGCCTGCCAGCGGTCGACGAGGTACAGCGGCCGCTGCTTGGATTCCTCGTACAGCCGGCCAAGGTATTCGCCGATCAAGCCCAATGCGATCAATTGCACGCCGCCCAGGAACAGGATCACCGCCATCATCGTCGGCCAGCCCGCCACCGCATCGCCCCAGAGCAACGCCTTCAGCACGATCCAGACGGCGTAGAGGAAGGCGACGGTCGCGGTCGCCAACCCCAGGTAAGTCGCCGCGCGCAAGGGCGCGGTCGAGAAGCTGGTGATGCCTTCCAGAGCGAAATTCCACAGCTTCCAGAAGCCGAATTTGCTGCGTCCGGCGGCGCGCGATTCGCGCGAGTACGGGATCGCCACCGCCTGGAAACCGATCCAGCCGAACAGGCCCTTCATGAAACGGTGCCGCTCGCGCAGCTGCCGCATCGCCGCCGCCGCGCGCGGCGAGAGCAGGCGGAAATCGCCGGTGTCCTGCGGGATCGGCGTCTTCGACAAGCGGCCGATCACCCGATAGAAACCGTGCGCGGTGGCGCGCTTGATCCAACCCTCGCCGGCGCGCTCGACGCGCGTGCCGTGGACGTCATCGTAACCTTCGCGCCATTTGGCGACGAACTGCGGGATCAGTTCGGGCGGGTCCTGGCCGTCGGCGTCCAGGATCAACGCGGCCGCGCCGGCTTCGACATGATCCAGACCCGCGGTGAGCGCGGCCTCCTTGCCGAAGTTGCGCGACAGCCGCAACAGCGACACCTGCGGATCGGCCGCGGCGATGGTTTGCAGCGCTTGCCAGGTGCCGTCGCGGCTGCCGTCGTCGATGTACAGCACGCGTCCTTCCAGCCCGTCCACCTGCGCCAACGCCGCGCGGATGCGCGGATGCAACAGCGGCAGCGCTTCGGCTTCGTTGTAGGCGGCGACGACGATGGTGAGGCGGTCGGTCATGGCGGAATGTTAGCCGCTCGGATCGGGATACCGATAACTCGCGCCGAATCCGAGGGTGCGCGTCCCGGGTTTCGCTTCGCTCTACCCAGGCTACAGGTCGCTCAGATAACCGGGGCCGCCGAGGGCGCGCATCTGGCGCTGGATGGCGTTGCTCCGGCGCTGCACGTACGGGCCGGGGCGATTGACGCTGTAGCGGCGTGGGCTGGGCAGCACCGCGGCCAGGCGCGCGCTCTCGGCCGCGCTGAGGTGGCGCGCGTCCTTGCGGAAATAAGTGCGGGCAGCCGCCTGCGCGCCGTACACGCCGTCGCCGAATTCGGCGAAATTGGCGTACATCTCCAGGATCCGCCGCTTGGGCCACAGGGTTTCGATCAAGACCGTGTACCAGGCCTCGACGCCCTTGCGCACCCAGCTGCGCCCGCTCCACAGGAACAGGTTCTTGGCCACCTGCTGGCTGATCGTGCTGGCGCCGCGCACGCGGCGGCCGCGCGCGTTGTTCTTGCGCGCCTTTTCGATCGCCTTGAAATCGAAGCCGCTGTGGACCGGGAAATTCTGGTCTTCGGCCGCGACCATCGCCAGCGCCAGATACGGAGATATGTCTTCCATGTCCCGCGAATCGTGGGCGATGCGGAAACGCCAGTCGCCCTCGCCCCAGGCCGCCAGTTGGCGGTTCAACATGAACATCGAGAACGGCGGATCGACGAAACGCAGCACCGCCACCTGCAGGACCGAAAAGGCGGCGAACAGCAGCGGCAGCCACAGTAGCCAGCGCCAGAACCGGCGGCGCCGCCGCGGCTTGTCGTCGATCCCGGTCGCCCCCATTAACCGCTACTCCCGCCTGCGCGCAGCCCGCATTATGTTCGATGCGCGGCCCTCCACACCGCGAGCCCTATGACCGTGACGCCGGAAAACGCCTCCGATCGCCTGACCCGATTCCTGCTACCCCATGCCGGCGTGCGCGGCGTGCACGTGCACCTGCACGACACCTGGCGCCAGATCCGCGAACGCGCCGACTATCCGGTGGCGGTCACTGAACTGCTGGGCGAGGCGGCCGTGGCGACGGCGCTGTTCACCGGCCACGCCAAGATCGAGGGCCGCCTGTCGGTGCAATTGCGCGGCACCGGCACCCTGCGCGCTTTGTTCGCCGAATGCACCGCGGCGGGCACCTTGCGCGGCATCGCCCAGTTGGACGAGGCCGGCGGACCGATCTCGCGCGACCTGCGCGCGCTCGGCGACGGCGCGCTGCTGGCGATCACCATCGAAAACCCGAATCCGCACGGCCGCGACCCGACCCGCTACCAGGGCCTGGTGCCGATCGAAGCCGAATCCCTGGCTGGCGCCTTCGAAGACTATTTCCGCCAGTCCGAGCAGCTCCCCACCCGCCTGCTGCTCGCGGCCGACGAGCACGAGGCCGCCGGTCTGATGCTGCAGAAGCTGCCCGGCGACAGCGGCGACGACGATGGCTGGGCCCGCGCCACCGCCTTGTTCGACACCCTGGGGCCGGCGGAACTGCTGGCGGTCCCCGGCGCGGCCCTATTGCACCGCCTGTTCTACGAAGAGGAAGTCAGGACGCTGACCGAGCGGCCGCTGGCCTTCGCCTGTTCCTGCTCGCGCGAGCGGGTGGCCGCGGTGCTGGAATCGCTGGGCCAGGAGGAGGCCCGGGCCGCCCTGGACGGCCGCGGCGTCGCCGAGGTGCGCTGCGAATTCTGCGGCCAGCAGTATCTGTTCGACCCGGACGAAATCGAGGCTCTCTTCGTCCCTTCCGGCCTTCACGCGGCCTCCCCTGAGCGCCTGCAATAACCGACGAACGGGGCCCGAAATCGGTTTCGGGGGATTGTTAAATAAACATAAATCCATTAGCCTGATCGTCCGCCTGAAGGGGGAACTTCGGGCTCGCCCAACGGGTCGATAACAAACCATGCGATCCCTGCTGACACTGCCGTTGTCCCTGTTGTTCGCGCTGAGCGCGGCGACGGGCGCGCACGCGCAGACCAAGCAGGCGGATACGGCGATCCTTCCCATCTACAACGCCAACGGCAAAGTCGAAGCGGCACTGTATCTGGAACCCACCGGCGACGCCGCCACCGGCATGCGCTGGCACTTCGGCAAGTACAGTCTGGACACCATGGTCGGCTTGGGCGGCGGCGATTCGCTTGCCCTGCTTTGCGACCAGAAGACCGGTATCGCCAGCGCGATCGGCAGCCTGAGCGAAAACTGCTTCGTCGGTTCGTTCGGCAACAACTACAACAGCCAGAACAAGCGCGCCAACGTCGGCGCCGCGATCAACCGCGGCAGCATGCGTTTCGGCGTGACCGGCGGCACCGGCCGCGACGCCCTGCCGGCGTGGCTGATGAACAACGGCGCCAATGCGCGCTTGGAACAAAACGATCTGACCCTGTTCGCCGAAAAAAGCATCGGCCGCAACGGCATGGTCAGCATCGGCGGCACCACCGCCAAGGCCAGGCTGGTGCCCGCGGCCGATTTGCCGGCCGGGCTCACCGATCGCTGGAACACCAAGAGCCTGTCGGTCGGTGGCGGCATCGGCGCCTTCAGCGCCAACATCGTCGGCCGCGTGGTCGACGTGCCCGGCAGCAACGGCAAATGGGAAGGCCTGGGCCTCGGCGTCACCTGGCGCACGCCATGGAGCGGCCAGCTGACCGTCGGCGCCGAGAACGTCGTCACCCGCGGCAAGAACCCGTTCTCGCCCAGCAACAGCACCGGCGAAGAAGACGGCACCGTGCCGTACGTGCGCTACGAGCAGGATCTCTGATCCCTCATCGTTTCGTAGCTGTATCTTTGGCAGGAACGGGCTTTTTGTAGGAGCGGCTTTAGCCGCGAGCTCTTTCCGGCACGTCGCTGCGATCTGAAGGTAAAAGCTCGCGGCTAAAGCCGCTCCTACAAAACGATTGAAACCTCAGGCCGCACCCAGCGCGTCGATCATCGGACCTAGCTTACTTTCATACGGCGCCCACTTCGGCCGTTCCAGCGCGGTCACCTTGCTCCGCACCTGCACTGCGCTGGCCGTGGCCACGCCACGCGAACGCTGCTGCAGCTCCAGCATCGCCGGCTCATAGCGCAAGCCGCAGAACCCGGCCACGCGGCGCACGACCGCTTCCGGGTCGCGGGTGAGTTCGGCGTAGTCTACGTCCAGGATCCGCCCCGGATAGGCCTGGTGCCAATGCGCCATCAGCCGGCGGTATTGGCGATGAAAATCGCCCAGTTCGGCCTGATCGTAGGAATACGGATTGGCGTCGGAGAACAACTCACGCAGGTTCGAGAAACAGGTCTCCACCGGATCGCGCACCATGTGCAACAGCTTGGCCTGCGGTAGCGCGCGGCAGACGAAACCGGCGTTGAGGAAATTCGACGGTAGCTTGTCGGTGAAGCAGCGCTCCTCGCCCAGCCGCCACTGCATGCCTTTCAGATAGCCGGCGCCGACCGCGCCGAAATCGATGCCGCGCGCGCGCTCGACAACCGTCGCGTCGATTACGCCGCGGCAATGATGGTCGGTGGCATAGCGCATCTGGCTGGTGAAATCGTACAACTCGCCCACACCGCGCACGTCGCTGTGGCCGTCCAGCAACTGCTCCAGCAAGGTCGTGCCCGAGCGATGCATGCCGATGATGAAGATCGGCGTGCGCTCGCTGTCGAAATTCTGGAACGAAGGTCCGCGCGGCGGCAGCGGCAGCCCGATCAAGCCATCGACCAGCGCGCGCGAGTCCTCCGCCCGGTAGTTCAAGCGCGAACGCTTGGCGCGGTTGGACTGTTCCAGCGCCTGCCAGGCGCCTTCGTAATCGCCCAGATCGTCGAGTTCCTTGTGCAGCGCATTGCCGAGCAGCGCGATCTCGTCGGCATTGCGCCCGGGACGCGCCAACTGGCGGCGGATGGCGTCGACGTGGTTCGACGCGGACGTCTGCTTGCGCAGACGCGAAAGCAGCCAATAGGTCTGCGCGATCTCCGGCGCGCGAGCCAGCACCCGACGCAAATCTTCTTCGGCGTCGTCGAAACGGCCCAGGTACGTCAGCACCTGGCTGCGCGCCAGCAGCGACGCCGGGTAATCCGGATCCGCGGCCTTGGCCTCGTCCAGGAATGCGATCGCCTTTTCCTGTTCGTTCAAATAACTGAGCTGCGCGGCGAAGGCGAGCAGCAAGGGGATCTCGACCCGCGACAGCGGCGGCAGGCGCGCGATGCACTCGTGGAAGGCCTCGCCCTCGTTGAAGGTGCGCAACCGCGCGACGAGTTCGCGCAGCACCTGCGCATCCACCGGCTTCGCGGCCGCGGCACGCAATGCGTATTCGCGCGCGGTGCGATAGTGCCCGGCCAGGGAATGCACGTAGGACAACTGCACCATCGCGAACGCGTCGCCAGGCCGCAGTTTGAGTGCAGATTCGTAGGATTCGATCGCGCGCGGCCAATCGCGCTGCGCCGCATGGCGCTCGGCGTTGGCCAGCAGATTTTGCAACTGGGCGGCGGGTTGGTTCATGGCTGTTCGCTATCCGGCTTCGGGCTCACACCGCGTAGCCAGCGGCTTCCAGCCGCTCGCGCAACGGACGCAAGGAGGGTTCGTAGCGCTGCCATGCGCCGACGTTGCCGCCATGGATCGCTTGCCGCACTTGCGAGCTGCTCGCCGTAGCGACCGGGGCCGTGTTGCGGGTGATGTCGATGCTGTCCTCGGCATAGGGCACGCGGAGGAATTCGGCCACGCCGCGCGCGACTCCGGCGGGGTCGGCCACCAGTTCTTCGTAGCGCACGACATGGAATGCTTCCGGCATGACGTTCTGCCAGTGCTGGCGCAGACGATCGAAACCGGCGTAATGGTCCGCCAATTCGTTCAAGGCATAGCTGT
Source organism: Luteimonas sp. (assembly GCA_035250245.1). Classification (GTDB taxonomy): domain Bacteria; phylum Pseudomonadota; class Gammaproteobacteria; order Xanthomonadales; family Xanthomonadaceae; genus Luteimonas_C. Next base: position 28,308 of record DATFFH010000088.1, read on the forward strand.
ACGGATAAGCGTCGCCGGAGAACAGTTCTTTCAAGTTCGAGAAACAGGCGTCCATCGGGTCGCGCACCAGGCACAGGAACTTGGCCTGCGGCAACGCGCGGCGGATCAACCCGGCATTGAAGAAATTGGCCGGATTCTTGTCGACCAGATAGGCGCGGCCGGACGCGAGCGAATCGGTGCGGCGCAGATATTCGCGGCCCACCGCGGCGTGATCCAATCCGTGGAAGCTGGCCAGCGACGGTTCTTGCAAGGCACCGGCGAAGAAATGGTTGGATTCCCAGCTCACCGAGCGTGCGAAATCGTTCAACTCGCCGGCGGTCGCGACCTGTTCGTGGTTGCTGAGGATGCGCTCGAGCAAGGTGGTGCCGGTGCGGGGCATGCCGATCACGAAAACCGGAATGCGGCCTTCGGCAGGCGTCGATTGCGCAGGCTGCGGCGCGTCGCCGAGCAGCGCTTCGATGCGCCGCACCTGCTCGGCCGAATCGAACCGGAACGAGCCGCGCATCAAGGCGGCGCCCTCCTCCAGCTCGGCCCAGGCCTGGGCCGTGTCGCCCGCGTCGTCCAGTTCCTTGAACAAGGCGTAGCACAGGTGCACGCGTTCCAGCGACGGCGCGGTCTGCGCCTTGGCGCGGCGGATGCGATCGACGCGGCTTCCCGGCGGGTCCGCTTTCTGGTGATATGCCAACGACCAATGCGCATACGCGTAGTCGGGTGCCAATGCCAGGCATTTCTCGTATTCGGCGGTGGCCTCGTCCATGCGCCCGCAATAGCGCAGCGCATTGGCGCGCGAATAGCTCAGCAGATGATGGCCGCGCACATGGCGCAGGGCTTCGTCGATCAGGCGCAGTGATTGTTCGTATTCCTCGATCAGCCATAGGTGCTGCGAAAGCACTGGCGACTGCCCCAGCACTTCGCGGCTGGTCCAATCCGCATTCACGATCAAGTCTCGAACCGCATTGCGCTCGTCGAAGGAAAGCAGCCGCAAGGTCACGAACGGCAGCGTCTTCCAGTCGTTTTTTTCTACGACCGCCTTGGCCGCGCTCAGCGCGTGCAAGCGCGAGGCGCGGTACTGGTCGGACAGCTGATCCAGCCGGGACAAGCGCAACCAGGCGCCGGCCTGGGCGGCGTCCAGTTGCAGGATGGATTCGTATTGGGCACGGGCCCCTTCCGGGTTGCGGGCGGCCTCGAGGGCCTGGGCTTGCGCCCAGTGTTGCGCGATTTGCTGCCGCATGAACCGGTCCGGAAAGGCTAGCCCTTAAGCATAACCGGAGCGGCGCCGGGCGCATAAAAAACGGCCGCCCCGAAGGACGGCCGTAGTCTTGCCTAACGCGGTCTTGCGGTGGATCAGAAGTCGTACTGCACCATGAAACGGACTTGACGCGGCGCCTGCCAGGTGAGCGGCAGCAGGTAGGTCTGATTCGGCAGACCGGTCGCGCGGATTTCCGCGGTCTCGTTCACCGAAGTGACCTTGCGCGAGTTCAGCACGTTGAAGACGTCCATCTTCAGCGTGAGGCCCTCGGCCCAGTTCGGCGTGTAGGCGACATTCAGATCCAACTGGTTGGTCCACGGCAGGCGGCCGGCGGTGCCGCGCGGACGGGCCACGGAGTCGCCGGTCTTGGCATCGCCGCTCGGGCTGCAACGCATGAACGACGAGCCGTACGGATGCGGCGCGTAAACCGGACCGGCATTCAGATCGAGCACACCGAAGCAGTTCAGCGGACGGCCCGACTGAACCAGCAGGTTGGCGCCCACCGCCCACTCCTCGGTCAGCTGGTAGTTGCCGAACAGCTTCAGGCTGTGGCGACGGTCGTTCGGCAGGTAGCCGTAGGTATCCGTCATCAGTTCGATGTAGTCGAAGTCCTGGGTGGTGCTGGTGTCGCCCTGGCCGATGTCCGACTTCACGCCGCCTTCGGTGTTGCCCTTCGACTTGGCGTAGGTGTACGAACCCTGCAGGAAGAACTTGTCCCAGTTGCCGTCGAAGAAGACTTCGAGCGCGGAGTACGTACGCTTGGCCTTAGGCGACAGGACCGAACCCGGAACCGTGGTGCTCTCGAAGTTGCCGTCGTTGAAGAAGTCCGTGACCCATACCGCGTCTTCGCCCGGGTTGAACATGCGGCAGTACGGGAAGCCCGGGCTCGGCAGCACGGCCTCGCGGCCGCCGCGCAACCAATGGCCGTCGACGTTCTCGAAGCCCGCGGCGGTCAGCAGCGCGCCGGCGTCGCAGTTGTCGTCGATCGCCGCCTTCAGGTCGCGGAAGATGCCGCGCACGCCGATCGAGAAATGATCGGTCAGCTGCTTCTGGAACCCCAGGATGTACTCGTCCTGGTACATGGGGTCGAGGTTCTTCGAAGCGATCGCCTGCGGCGACTTCGCGAAGCCGTCTTCACCGTTGTTGAATATCTGGTCGCCGTTGGAAACCAGGCCGGTCGGCTCACCCGTGACCGGGTCGACGCCGGTGAAGGTGAAGGTCTCGGTGCTGAAGATCGAAGCCGAGGCACCGCGGACGGCCACGCTCGGGGTGAGCGGCAGCGCGTAACGGCCGGCGTTACCGAACACCTTGAAGCTGGAGTCGCCGAACACGTCCCACGAGAAGCCCAGACGCGGACCGAACTGGTCCTTGATCTTGACGTAGGTCTGGCCGATGCCGTTGATGTTCTCGAAGGTATCCCAACGGCCGCCGATGTAGGCGATGAAGTTGTCGGTGATGTTCCAGCTGTCTTCGATGTAGTAGGCGTGCTGCTTGACCTTTACCGTCGCGCCTTGGCTGAAGATCTGCTTCTGCACGATGTCGGTATCGTCGGATCCGTCCAGCGGAGTGCCGTTGTCGTCAGCGGTCAGGTAGGTCCACTGATAGCCGCCTTCCAGCGCCACACCGGCGATCGACTCATAGTCGTCGCGATCGTAGCCGAAGCGGATCAGGTGGTCGCCCAGCTGCCATTCTGCGTCGAGGCGATACTGCTTGCGCACGTCGCCCGAATCGAGGCGATTGAGCTGGCCGCCGCTGATGTTACAGGAGCTCGTATATAACCCGGTCACATCCTGACGGGGTCCACCGCGGCCATCGACCACGATCGGACAGCCCGGCTGGTCCGGATTGTGGATGTTGCCGTCGTAGGAAGCGACCGAGCCGTCCGGGCCGATCAGCTTCTGCGCGCGCGAGAATTCGCCGCGGCCGGCCAGCGCCGACAGAGTGAAGGTGTCGGTCAGATAGCCGGTGTACTTCAGGACGTAGTTCTCGCCGCCCTGCTCGTTGTAAGTCGTACCGATGAAGTTGAAGCGGTCGGTTTCGCCCGGGGTGTTGTTGTAGGTGTCGATGTACTGCTTGGACTTGTCCGAGAACCCGGTGAACTCGAGGATGTGGTTGTCGGTGATGTTCCAGTCCATCTTCAACAGCCACTTCGGATTCTTCTGCTCCGTCGCGGTGTTCTGGTCCGTGTTCACGGCGCCCCAGGCGTCGTTGTTCTGCTTGCCGTAAGAGATCAAGGCGTAAGCGAACAGCTTGTCCTTGACCAGCGCGCCGCTGGCCCAAGCGTTGGCGGTGTACTGCCAGCCGTTGTCCTTCGAGTTGTTGCTGCGCAGCCGGCCGAAATTGGGCGACAGCGGGTTGGAGATGTAAGCGTCCGGGTTGGTCTCGGTCAGCTCTTCCGGCGTGTAGTACACGTTGCCGCCGGCGTGGAACTCGTTGGTGCCGCGCTTGGTGATCTGGTTGATCACGCCGCCCAGCGAACGACCGAATTCGGCGCCGTAGCCGCCGGTCTTGATCTGCTGCTCGGCGATCGCCTCGAACGGCACCTGCGCGAAGTTCAGGCTGCGGAACGAGTTGGTGATGTTGAAGCCGTTGATGTAGTACTGGTTCTCGGCGACGGACGAACCGCCGAACGAGGCCAGGTTGCCGAACGCGCCGTCGCCGCGGACGGTGCCCGGGGCCAGCAGCGCCACCGCGGTGGTGTTCTGCGCGACCGGGATCTTCTTGATCTGCTCGGCGGTCAGGATCGTGGTCGACTCCACCGACGAGATGTCGATCGGGTTGACCGCGCCGCTGCCGACGACCGTCACCGTGTCCAGCGTCTGGGCGTCGCCGCCACCGGCGGCCACGAAATCGACGTTCTGGGTGCCGCCGACGCTCACATTGACCGTGCGCGGGCTGCCGTTGTTGCGAGAGACCGTGTACTGGCCGGTCGGCAACTGGGCGAAGCGGTAGGTACCGTCTGCGCCCACGGTGATGGTGCGGGTGAAGCCCGTCGCCGGATTGCTGACGGTGATGGTGTCGCCGGCGGTAGCGCGACCGCCTACCGCACCGGCGGTATTGGTCTGCGCCTGGACGGCGCCCACGAAGCTCAGACCGAGTGCAACGGTCAGTGCGCTCCGCTTCAAGCCTTGGACAAGGTGCTTAGAAGCCATTGTGTAACCCCCATTGGGACTGTTGACCTGAAATAACTGCAAGTGGAGTCAGGGCCGAAATAGCGGCATGACCGGCCGACTATAGGGCAGTCAACAAATCCTTAACAAGGTTTTTTTCTTGTTAATCAACGACATACGCTCATGCATCAAGGCTTGCTTGTGCTTCTGGTCACCCCGTCTAAAGTCATGAATTTTGACCCGGATTAAAACTGTCGTATCGATTTTAGGGCGGTTGAAGGTGTTGATATCAAAAACTTATAGGCCGAAAGTCACGCATCAATCTAAACGGAACCTGAGCCATCGGCATGACTCGATTCGTCGGATTTCTTAGTTGAAGCAGGCCGGAATGTTGCAGGCCGTCATGATTTGGGCACGCTTTCCCCGGAAATCGCCGGACGGTCAATGAAAGCCGGCGCTTTCCAGCCGGGCTCGCAAGGGTTCGAGGTATTCGCCGTAGCGGCGCCAAGCGCCGACGCCGCGCGCATGGATGGGTTGCCTGACTTGCGAAGAGCTGGCCGTCGACACCGGCGCGGCGTTCCGCGTGATGTCGATGCATTGCGCTTCGAAAGGCAGCCCGCAGAAAGACATCAGCGCGCGAGCGGTTTCGGCGGGGTCCGTCACCAAGCGCTCGTATTCGACGACATGGAAGCGGTCGGGCGCGAGTTCGGCCCAATGCCGGCGCAGCCGATCGAAACGGGCGTAGTGTCGGGCGAGTTCGTCCAGATCGTAGCTGTAGCCGTAAACCTGGCTGGGGAAGAGCTCTTTGAGGTTGGAGAAGCATGCGTCCATCGGCGATCGGGTCATGCACAACACCTTCGCGCGCGGCAGCGCCCGAAGGATGTGCCCGACATGGACGAAGTTCATCGGATGCTTGTCGATGAAGAAGGGCTTGCCCTTGGCCCTGTACCGCGTGCGTTCCGCATAGCGGCGCCCCACTCGCGACGGATCGATATCCATCAGGGCCGAAACGGCGGAAGGTTTGATGAAATCGGCCAGGAACCTGTCCGATTCGAAGGACAATGCCGCGCCGAAATCGCGCAATTCTCCCGCCGCGGCGACCAGGCTGTGCGCCCCCAAGATCCGTTCGAGCAGCGTGGTGCCGGTCCTTGGCATCCCGACGACGAAAAGCGGTGTCGCTTCTGATCCGTCTTCGCCGCGGGCATCCGCATACGCGCCCATGTTCTCTCGGAGCAAAGCTTCGAAGCCTGCTTCCTCTTCAGCCGCATCGTACGGGACCGACGTACGTTTGATCGCCATCCCCGCACTCAGGTGGCTCCAAGCCTGGTCCGTATCGCCCGCATCGTCGTACTCCTTGAACAACGCGTAGTGCAGGTAAACCCGCTCGGATTCTTCTGCGCAGGCATTCAGGGCCGCACGCAAGCGGTCGATCCTGGCGCCGGGCACGGCCGATTTCTGGTGATAGGCCAACGACCAATGGGCTAGCGGATAACCGGGCCGCATTGCCAAACAACGTTCGTACTCGGCCGAGGCTTCGTCCGCACGGCCGGCATAGCGCAGCGCATTGGCCCGCGCGTAACTCGATGCCGGGTCGAGCATGCCGGCGGCAATCGCCGCTTCGGCCAAGCGAAGCCCTTCCGGAATGCAGTCGCCTAGGCAGAGGTATTGCGACAAAGCCGGCGCGCCGGCCAGTACGGCGCGCGACGACCAGTCGGCGCCGAGGATCAGGTCGCAGGCCTGGGCATGCTCGTCGAAAGTGAGCAAGCGCCGCGCGACGGGTACCAAATCTTCCCAACGCCCGCGCGTAACGGTTGCGACCATGTCCAGGGCATGCTCGCGCGCGCGCCGATACTGGCCTGCCTCCTGCTCCATGAGCGACAAGCGCATCCGCACGTACAACCGGTGCGGATCTTCCGCCAATAGCGTTTCGTAGATCGTCTTGGCCGCTGCCGTTTGGCCGCGGTTTTCGAGCATGCGCGCTTCGCGCCAACGTTGTTCGAAACTTTGCTGCATGTCGGGCTCCGCCGCTCCGACAAGGATAACCGGCCGCGCATCCGCATAAAAAAACGGCCGCCCGGAGGCGGCCGTCAATGGTCAACAGTCTATGGATCTTAGAAGTCGTACTGAACCATGAAGCGGACCTGGCGCGGAGCCTGGAACGAAGCCGGCAGCAGGTAGGTCTGCGACGGGTTGCCCGTGGCGGCCACTTCTGCGGTTTCGGTCACCGAGGTCACCTTCTGCGAGTTCAGGACGTTGAAGATGTCCATCTTCAGCGTCAGTCCCTCGGCCCAGTTGGGCGTGTAGGCGACGTTCAGGTCCAGCTGGCTGGTCCAGGGCAGGCGACCGGCGGTACCACGCGGACGAGCAACCACGGTGGGGTCATTGGAGCCACCAGCCGTCGTCGTGCCACAACGCATGAACGACGAACCGTACGGATGCGGGTTGTAGTTCGTCTCATTCGGCGTGCCGTCGCCATCCGTGTCGCCCTGCTCCGGCGACAGCGGATTGCGATCGAGCACACCGAAACAGTTCAACGGACGGCCCGACTGCACCAGCACGTTGGCGCCGATCGCCCACTCGTCGGTCATCTGGTAGCTGCCGAAGAGTTTCAGGCTATGGCGACGGTCGTTCGGCAGGTACCCGTACGTGTCGGTGGTCAGCTCGATGTAGTCGAAGTCTTGGGTGACGTTGGTATCGGCCTGGCCGATGTCCGACTTCACGCCGCCTTCGGTGTTGCCCTTGGACTTGGCGTAGGTGTACGAACCCTGCAGGAAGAACTTGTCCCAGTTGCCGTCGAAGAAGACTTCAAGCGCGGAGTACGTACGCTTGGCCTTAGGCGACAGGCGGGCGCCCGGGATCGTGTTGGTGGTCCACGTACCGTTGTTCAGCAGGTCGGTTTCGAAGACGGCGTCTTCGCCCGGGTTGAACATGCGGCAGTACGGGAAGCCGGAGCTCGGCAGCGCAGCGATTTCGCCCGCACCATTGACGAACGCGTGCTCGGTATCCGAATACTCGAAGCCATTCGCTTCCAAGATGGCGGTGTAGTCGCAGTTGTCGTCGATCGCAGCCTTCAGGTCGCGGAAGATGCCGCGCACGCCCATCGAGAAGTGGTCGGTCAGCTGCTTCTGGAAGCCCAGGATGTATTCGTCCTGGTACATCGGGTCGAGATTCTTCGACGCGATGGCACGCGCAGCCTTCGGCTGTCCGTCTTCGCCGTTCAGGTAACGGAAATTGCCACGCGAAGTCAGGCCAGTCGGCTCGCCGGTGACCGGGTCGACACCGGTGAACAGGAAGTCTTCGCGGCTGAACAGCGACGCGGAAGCGCCGCGGACGGCCACGCTCGGAGTCAGCGGCAGCGCGTAGCGGCCGGCGTTACCGAACACCTTGAAGGTCGAATCGCCGAACACGTCCCACGAGAAGCCCAGGCGCGGACCGAACTGGTTGTCGATCTTGACGTAGGTGGCGCCCTGGCCGTTGATGTTCTCGAAGGTATCCCAACGGCCGCCGATGTAGGCGATGAAGTTGTCGGTGATGTTCCAGCTGTCTTCGATGTAGTAAGCGTGCTGCTTGACCTTGACCGTCGAACCTTGGCTGAAATACTGCTGCCGCGCGACATCGAAGTCGTCATCCGTCATGCCGGGGTTCGGCGAACCGGGGCCCGTCTGGGTATCGGGCAAGCCATTCGGGCCGTTGCTGGTCAGGAAGGTCCACTGATAACCGCCTTCGATCGCCACGCCGGCGATCGACTCGTAGTCGTCGCGGTCGTAGCCGAAGCGGAGCAGGTGATCGCCCAGCTGCCATTCGGCGTCGACGCGGAACTGTTCGCGCTTGTCGCCGGAATCCTTACGGTTCAGCTGGCCGCCGCTGACGTTACAGGTGCTGCGATAGGCGCCGGTGGCGCCGACGCGGTAACCCGGACGGCTGTCGATGATGACCGGGCAGCCGGGCTGCGCCGGCGCATTGATGTTGCCGTCATAGGTGATGTGGCGGCCGTCCGGAGCGATCAGTTCGGTCGCGCGCGAGAATTCGCCGCGGCCGCCGAGCACCGACAGGGTGAAGTTGTCGGTCAGGTAGCCGGTGTACTTCAGGACGTAGTTCTCGCCGCCCTGCTCGTTGAGCGTGGTGCCGAGGAATCGGGTGCGGTTGAGCACGCCGGTGTCGTTGAGGTAGCTGTCGACGTACTGCTTCTGCTTATCCGAGAAGCCGGTGAACTCGAGGATGTGGTTGTCGGTGATGTTCCAGTCCAACTTCACCAGCCACTTCGGGCTCTTGGTCTCGGTGGCGGTGTTGCCGGTGGCCAGCACGCTGCCGTAGGTGTCTTGTTCCTGCTTGTTGTAGGAGATCAAGCCATAGGCGAACAGCTTGTCCTTGACCAGCGCGCCGCTGGCCCAGACGTTGGCGGTGTACTGCCAGCCGTTGTCCTTCGAATTGTCGCTGCGCAGGGTGCCGAAGCTGTCCGGGTTCAGCGGGTTCGAATAGAACGTGTTCTTGGTTTCTTCGGTCAGATCTTCCGGAATGTAATAAACATTGCCGCCGGCGTGGAACTCGTTGGTGCCGCGCTTGGTGATCTGGTTGATCACGCCGCCCAGCGAACGGCCGAATTCGGCGCCGTAACCGCCGGTCTTGATCTGCTGCTCGGCGACCGCTTCGAACGGCACCGCGGCGAAGTTCAAACCGCGGAACGAGTTGGTGATGTTGAAGCCGTTGATGTAGTACTGGTTTTCGGCGACGGACGAACCGCCGAACGAGGCCAGGTTGCCGAACGCCGCGTCGCCGCGGACGGTACCCGGAGCCAGCAGCGCCACCGCGGTGGTGTTCTGCGCGACCGGGATCTTCTTGATCTGCTCGGCGGTCAGGATCGTGGTCGACTCCACCGACGAGATGTCGATCGGATTGACCGCGCCGGTGCCGACGACCGTCACGGTGTCGAGGGTCTGCGCACCGTCAGCCGCCACGAAGTCGATGTTGGCGTTGGTGCCCACATTGACGGTGACGTTGCGCGGGCTGCCGTTGTTGCGGGTGATCGTGTACTGACCGGTCGGCAGCTGGGCGAAACGGTAGCTGCCGTCCGCTCCCACGGTGATGGTACGGGTGAAGCCGGTAGCCGGATTGGTGACCGTGATGGTGTCGCCAGACGCCGCACGACCAGTGACCGCACCGGCGGTATTGGTCTGCGCCTGGACGCCGCCGACGAAGCTCAGACCGAGTGCAACGGTCAGCGCGCTCCGCTTCAGGCCTTTGGCAAGGTTGTTAGAAGCCATTGTTTGTAACCCCCATGGGACAGTTGACCCTAAAGAAATGCATAGACGTCAAGAGCCGAAAGACGGCATGACCGGCCGACTATAGAACAGCCAACAAATCCTTAACAAGCCCCTCAGCCGGAATTTACGTAAGGGAACGGTCGATTCAGGATTCGTCCCGCATTCGTTCAGCCAATACCGGTTTAAGCCCTTGATTCGAAGGCCATTCGGACCAGTACGGGAATATTGGATGCTGCGCCGCAGCAGAAGATTTGACGGACCGCGGGCGGTAACCGAAGGACGAGATGCGCAATTCCTTGCCGAAATTTGCGATCGATGGATAGATCGATGGTCATATCGACCATGACTTTCGGCCTATATCCAGCCGTGACCGACGAAAGCGAAAACGACGAGGGCCCGCATTCGCGGGCCCTCGTTCGACGGCAATCGACTACCGAATTCGGGCGGTCAATCCTTGAGCTTCTCGGCCATGCGCGACTGTTCCGCATGCAGCGCACCAGGTGCGCGCTCGCCGTAGCTGTGCAGGTACGCGCCGATGTCCGCGCATTCCGCACGCCATCCGTCGCGTTCGACGGCGAATAGTTTCTCGCGCGCCTCGGCACTCAACGATGCGCCTTCCAGATTCAAGTCTTCGGCGCGCGGCAATCGGCCTATCGGCGTTTCAACGGCTTCCGCGCGACCTTCGACCCGCCCAATCATCCACTCCAGCACGCGCATGTTGTCGCCGAATCCCGGCCACAGGAATTTGCCGTCGTCGCCTTTGCGGAACCAGTTGACGTGGAATATCTTCGGCAGCTTCGCCCCGGGCTTGTCGAAGGACAGCCAATGCGCGAAGTAGTCGGCGAAGTTGTAGCCGCAGAACGGCTTCATCGCCATCGGATCGCGGCGCATCACGCCGACCGCGCCAGTCGCTGCGGCGGTGGTTTCGGAACCCATCGACGCGCCGACCAGCACACCGTGGGCCCAATCGCGCGCTTCGAACACCAGCGGCACCAGCGAAGCGCGGCGTCCGCCGAAGACGATCGCGCTGATCGGCACGCCCTGCGGATTCTCGGCTTCCGGCGAATAGCTGGGGCACTGCTTGGCGCTGACGGTGAAGCGCGAGTTCGGATGCGCGGCCGGGCCGTTGCCGGGCGCATAGTCGCGTCCCTGCCAATCCTGCGCCGGCACGCGCTCGTCCAGGCCTTCCCACCACGGCTGCTGGTCGTGCGTGGTGGCGACGTTGGTGAAGATGGTGTCGCGCTGGATCGAAGCCAGGGCATTGGGATTGGATTTGTCCGAGGTACCGGGAGCGACGCCGAAGTAGCCTGCTTCCGGATTGATCGCATACAAACGCCCGTCGGCGCCCGGCCGCATCCAGCAGATGTCGTCGCCGATGGTCCATACCTTCCAACCGGCCTTGCGATAGCTTTCCGGCGGGATCAGCATCGCCAGGTTGGTCTTGCCGCAAGCGCTGGGGAAAGCGGCGGCGATGTAATGCGTCTGGCCTTGCGGATTCTCGATGCCGACGATCAGCATGTGCTCGGCCAGCCACCCCTCCCGCCGCGCCTGATACGAAGCGATGCGCAGCGCGTGGCACTTCTTGCCCAGCAGCGCGTTGCCGCCGTAGCCCGAACCGTAGCTCTGGATCAGCAGCTCCTCGGGGAAATGCATGATGAAGCGGCGCTCGGGATCGAGTTCGCCGATCGAATGCAGGCCGCGCACGAAGCTGCCTTCGCGCTCGATGCGCGCCAAGGCCGCGGCGCCCATGCGGGTCATGATCCGCATGTTCGCGACCACGTACGGCGAGTCGGTGATCTCCACGCCGCAACGCGCCAAGGGCGAGTCGATCGGGCCCATGCAATACGGAATGACGTACATCGTGCGGCCGCGCATGCAGCCGGCGAACAGCGCGTCCATCTTGGCGTGCGCTTCGTCGGGCGCCATCCAGTGATTGTTAGGGCCGGCGGTGTCGCGGTCGGCGGTGCAGACGAAGGTCAGGTGCTCGACGCGCGCCACATCGTCCGGATCGGAGCGGTGCAGCCAGCTGTTCGGATGCGTCTGCGAATTCAGCGGCAGCAAGGTGCCGTCTTCCTGCATCTGCGCGACAAGATCCTCGTATTCGCTCTCGCTGCCGTCGCACCACTGGATCCGGGCCGGCTCGGTCAACATCGCCGTTTCCAGCACCCACTGGTTCAGCGCTTCCAACTGGCTGCCTTCGGACATGGCGCCCGCATGTTTACCGAAATGCTCTGTCGTAGTGCTCATACGATCCCTCGAAATGTATTTTTTGCTTTGTAGAGCGGAGCTTGCTCCGCTGCTTTCTTGTAGGGTCTGAGCGGAGCAAGCCCCGCTCTACAAAGCCGAAGCGGCGCTTCAGGCCTTGGGAATCAGCGTGTCCATCATGTGTTCGACGTAGGCCTCGAACTCGTCGTGCTGCATGCGGGTCTGGTGCAGCTGCAGGTTCAGCTGCAGGAAACCGACATAAGCCGCGTACAGCAGCTGCGCGCGGTAGCGCGCATCGGTGCGGCTCAGGCCGACCTGGCGGAACGAAGCGGTGAGGTATTCGAGCCGGCGCTCGGAGATGCGGCCGATCACCGGCTGCACGGCCGGATGGTCCAGCGCCTTCAGCAGCTCGGAATAGATGACGTGCGACTTGACCTCGTTCGCCACCAGGTGGAACAGCGAACGCAGGCGCTGGCGCGGATCGGGAATCGGTTCGAGCTGGCCGAACACGGTTTCCTGTTCGACCTTTTCCCAGCGCTCCAGCGCCGCCACCAATAAAGCGTCGCGCGAAGGGAAATGCCAATAGAAGCTGCCCTTGGTCACCCCCAGCCGGCGGGCCAAGGGTTCCACCGCCACCGCCGCAACGCCCTGTTCTGCGATCAGATCCAAGGCGGCCTGGGCCCAGTCGTCGGCGCTCAGGCGGCCGCTGCGTTCGGATTTGGCGGCGGCTAGGTTCATGGGCGCAGTGTATCCATACGAAAAGGTCCCGGACAGTATCGAATACCGCAGCTGACTCCCTACTGTCCCGTATTGACGTTCACCCCGCATCCTATCCATACTTGGCCGTATGGTAAAGCCGTGACGGCCGACCCTCGGCTCTTCACGCGCTCGGCCCTAACCTTTAGCCGGGCCTGCGGGCTCGCCGGAGCACTGCCATGAGCGTCGCCATTCCTTTCCTCGCCTTCCTGCTTGCGGGCGCCTTCGCCGCCTACCACCGGCTGCGGCTGGCGGTGTGGGCGGCTCTGACCGCCACCTTATTAGTGGCCTGCTGGCTGCTGGGCGCGAACACGACCGCAACGGTCATCGCCGCGGTCGTCGTCGCGCTGATCGCGGTGCCGCTGCTGCTGCCGCAGATCCGCAAACCCTACATCACCGCACCGCTGCTCAAGTTCTACACGAAGCTGCTGCCGCCGCTGTCGGACACCGAGCGCACCGCGCTGGAATCGGGCACGGTCGGATTCGAAGGCGAGTTGTTCTCCGGCAAGCCCGACTGGGACAAGCTGCTGTCGCTGCCCAAGCCGCAGTTGACCGCGGAAGAACAGGCCTTCCTCGACGGCCCCTGCGAAGAGTTGTGCAAGACGATCGACGAATGGGACATCACCCACGTCCGCGCCGACCTGCCGCCGGAGATGTGGGACTACATCAAGCGCAACAAATTCTTCGGCCTGAACATCCCGAAGGAATACGGCGGCCTCGGCTTCTCGGCGCTGATGAACCACAAGGTGATCCAGAAACTCGCTTCGATCTCTTCGACCGTGAGCTCGACCGTCGGCGTGCCGAATTCGCTCGGTCCGGCCGAGCTGCTGATGCACTACGGCACCGACGAACAGAAGCAGCAATACCTGCCGCGTCTGGCCGACGGCCGCGAAGTGCCCTGCTTCGCGCTGACCGGCCCGTTCGCCGGTTCGGACGCGACCTCCATTCCCGACTACGGCATCGTCTGCCAAGGCGAATGGAACGGCGCGCGCGTGCTCGGCATCAAACTGACGCTCAACAAGCGCTACATCACGCTGGCGCCGGTGGCCACGCTGATCGGCGTCGCGTTCCGCATGTACGATCCCGACGGCTTGCTCGGCGACAAGCGCGACATCGGCATCTCACTGGCGCTGGTGCCGCACGACACGCCGGGGTTGGAGATCGGCCGCCGCCATTTCCCGCTCAACAACCCGTTCCAGAACGGGCCGATCCACGGCAAGGATGTGTTCGTGCCGCTGTCGCAGCTGATCGGCGGCGAGGACTACGCCGGCCGCGGCTGGCAGATGCTGATGGAATGCCTGTCGATCGGCCGTTCGATCACCCTGCCCTCCACCGCCAGCGGCGGGGTCAAGATGGGCGCGGTGGTGTCGGGCGCGTATGCGCGCATCCGCAAGCAGTTCGGCCTGTCGGTCGGCCGTTTCGAAGGCGTGGAGGAAGCACTGGCGCGGATCGGCGGCAAGGCCTACGCCGCGAGCGCGCTGTCGCAGGCGACGGCCGCGGCCGTGGCGCGCGGCGAGAATCCGGCGGTGCCCTCGACCATCGCCAAATACCACTGCACCGAGATGGGGCGCGAGGTGATCAAGGACGTCATGGACATCCATGGCGGCAAGGGCATCATCCTGGGCCCGCGCAACTACCTGGGGCGCGCCTGGCAAGCCACGCCGATCAGCATCACGGTGGAAGGCGCCAACATCATGACCCGCAGCCTGATGATCTTCGGCCAGGGCGCGATCCTGTGCCATCCATGGGTGATGAAGGAAATGAAAGCGGCGCAATTGCCGGACGGCAAGCAGCGCATCGACGAATTCGACACGGCGCTGTTCGGCCACATCGGCTACGCGATTTCCAATGCCGTGCGCAGCTGGTGGTTCGGCTTGACGGGCGCAAGGATCGGTTCTGCGCCCGGGGACGACTACACCCGCCGTTTCTATCGCAAACTCAATCGCTATTCCGCGTGCCTGTCCGTGATGTCGGACACCTCGATGCTGCTGCTGGGCGGCAAGCTCAAGTTCAAGGAATCGCTATCGGGCCGCCTGGGCGACGTGCTGAGCCATCTGTACATCACCAGCGCCATGCTCAAGCGCTACCAGGACGAAGGCAATCCGGCCGGCGACCAGCCGCTGCTGGCGTGGGCTTTCCACGATTCGATCAACAAGATCGAGACCGCGCTGTCCGGTGCGCTGCGCAACTTCCCGATCCGTCCGGTGGGTTGGCTGCTGTGGCTGCTGATCTTTCCGTGGGGTCGCCGCGCGCAGGCGCCGAGCGATCGCCTGGGCCATCGCGTGGCGGCGTTGTTGATGACGCCGTGCGATGCGCGCGACCGCCTCGCATCGGGCGTGTTCCTCACGCCCTGCGCGAACAACCCCGCCGGCCGCATCAACAGCTACCTGCCGACCGCGATCCTGGCCGAGCCGGTCGAGCGCAAATTCCTCAAGGCGCTGAAGAACAGCGACATCGAAGCACTGGAATTCGACGCGCAATTGGACGAAGGCGTGAAGGAAGGCTGGATCACCGTCGAAGAACGCATCCAGTTGGAAGAGCTGCGCAAGATCACCTTGGACGCGATCATGGTCGATGACTTCGATCCGGAAGAGCTGCGTTCGGCGGGTTATCGCGGGCTGCACGGCGTGCAAGCGTCGCGCGCGGCGGCCTGATTTCTTAGGGCTTCAGCCCTTGTGGGAGCGGCTTCAGCCGCGAGCTGTTTGCTCGGATCGCGGCCGACTGGAAAAAGCTCGCGGCTGAAGCCGCTCCTACAAGGGCTCAAGTCCGCCCGCAAAATCACGAACCACGATAAGGAACGAGGCATGGCCGCTTCGGTGCTGTCGCAATACCGCCGCATCACCCGCTGGCCCGCCGGGCATTGGCTGTTCTCGCGCGCCGTGTGCCTGAAGGCGCCCTACTTCGCCAGCATCACGCCTCGGATCGAGACGCTGGAGCCGGGCCGCTGCGTGGCCACGATCCGCCACCGGCGCAAGGTCACCAACCACATCGGCACCGTGCATGCGATCGCGCTGTGCAACCTGGCCGAGCTGACCGCAGGTCTGATGACCGATGCCAGCCTACCCGCTTCGATGCGCTGGATACCGAAGGGCATGACCGTCGAATACGTGAAGAAGGCGGTCGGCACGATGTGCGCGACGGCGCTGCCGGGGCAGCGGATCGTCGAATCCGATCAGGGCTACGAATGGCCGGTCGACGTCACCGTGACCGATCCGGCCGATCAGATCGTGTTCCGCGCACGCATCGCGATGTGGCTGTCGCCGCGCGGCAAATGATCCGAGCTTTGTAGAGCGGGCTCGCTCCGCTGCTCTGTTTTTCGTAGGAGCGGCTTTAGCCGCGAGCTTTCTCCTCACGCCGGAGCACAGCCGCGATTTCATCGGAAAAGCTCGCGGCTGAAGCCGCTCCTACAAGAGCAACAGCTGGAGCAGCGGGGCAAGCCCCGCTCTACAAAGCATCAGGCCAGCCAGGCCGCGATCGCCAATGCCGCCGGTAACGCCTGCACGAACAGTATCTTGCGGCTGACCGTCGCCGCGCCGTACAGACCCGCGACCACTACGCAGCCAAGGAAGAACAAGCAGAACTCGCGCGACCCGGTCGCCAGGCCATAGACCAACCCCGCAGCGAGGAAGCCGTTGTACAAGCCTTGGTTGGCAGCCAGCACTTTCGACTGCTCGGCCTTCTCCCTGGATTGCGCGAACACCTTCAAGCCCAGCGGCTGGGTCCACAGGAACATCTCCAGCACCAGGAAATACAGGTGCAGCAACGCGACCACGGCGGTCAGCACTTGCGCGATCGTCTGCATGGCGCGTCCTCGGCGAAGGGTCGACGCCGATCCTACGCGCTTCAGCGGCGCCGTGCCGGCAAGCGCAGGATATCGCGCTGATCGAGCAGATTGTCGCGCAGCTGCCAGCGCGCGCGGACGCGGTTGGTCTCGCGGCGAATCGCTCTGGTCAAGTCGGCGCAGGCGTCGTCCGGCGGGCGGCGACGCAATGTCTGGCGCAAATCCTCCACCGCATCCAACGCGTTTTGGCGATGCAGGGCTTCGTGGCGCGCCGTGCGCTCGCTGACGATGCGCCAGTCGTCGCGCAACTCGGCAGGTATCGGCGCGGCATCGTCCCAGCGCGGCAAGTCGATCCGCACGTCCAAACGGATGACCAGTCTGCGGACGATGCAGCGGCCGCGATCCTGCACGAATTCCGTCTCTAGCCGGAACTCCGAACGCGTCAGGCCGTGCGCGTTTCCGCTTCCGCCCGGCACGCGCAGGGAGCGCATCAATTCCAGGCGGTCGCGGCCGTAGACCGGGTAGTAGACCGTGGATTCTTCGACGATCAGCTGCGGCTCGGAAGCTTGCGCCCGGCCGTTCGCAAGACAGCCGACAATCAGCGCCAGGGCGACGGCAATCCTCGGCGTCATTACCGCGACGCAGCGCCTTCGGGCCCTTCGTCGGGCAATTCGCGCTGTGCCCGAACCACCCGCCACGCACCGAAGGTCATGCCCAGCGCCACGCCGACGCCGGCCAGGAACACCGCGTGCGATCCGAACGCCGACAGCGCCTTGTGGATCCAGGCGAAGCTCACATCGCCGCCGCGGTAGATCACCGTGTCGATCGCAGTGGCGGCCTTGTAGCGCCATTCGCGGCCGACCCGTGTATAGATGGTCTCGCGCGCAGGCTTGGCTAGCGAGAATTCTCCGGCACGGGTCATCACTTGCACTACGGCGACCAGCATCGGCAACGGCGAGGCGGCCAGCGCGCAGAAACCGACCAGGATCGCCAGCGCCGGGATCAACAACACCGGTCCGATGCCGTAGCGCGAAAGCAGAAAACGGGTCAGCAGCAATTGGATCGCCAGCGTCAGCCCGTTGACCGCCAGATCGATGCCCGAATAGAACGCCGTGCGGGCTTCGGGCGTAGCGTAGATCTGCTTGGCGATCGCCGCCTGTTCGTTGTACAGCAAAGTGCCCACGCCGACGCCGAAGAACGTCAGCACCGCGATCGCACGCAGCAAGGGTTCGCGCGCGATCAGTTTCAAGCCGGCCAAGATGTGGCCGCCCATCGGCACTTCGCCGCTCTGACGGCCGCGCTCGGCTTCGCGGATCACGGCCCAATGCCGCAGCTGCAGGATGCAGACGATGCACAAGCTCAGCAGCAAGGCGGAAACCAAAAGCAGATTGGCGATGCCGACGCGCTCGACCAGGACCCGGGTCAGGATCGGCCCGAGGAAAGCGCCGATCGTTCCGCCCGCGCCGATATAACCATACAAGCGCTTGGCCTCGACGTTACTGAACACGTCGGCCATGAAGCTCCAGAACACCGCCACCGCGAACAGGTTGAAAACGGTGAGCCAGATGAAGAACGCCATGCCCCGCCCGGGCAGTTCGATGCGAAAAGCGAAATAGAAGGCGGCGAGGCAGGCGATGAAGAAGCCGTACACCACCGGCAGGAACACCCGCCGCGGATAGCGGCTCACGAGCGCCCCGTACACCGGCTGCAACAGCAGCATGACGATGAAGGTGCCGGTGAACAGCGCCTGCAGCATGAACTGATCCAGCGCGAAGCCGTGCGATGCGAACCAGTCGATCATCCATGGGGGAAACACCGTCGCCGCATCGCTGGATGCGCCCATCGCCTCGCGCACCGGCCGCAGGATGTAGTAGCCGGTCAGCAGGCAGAAGAAATACAGCATCGCCCATAGCAAGGGCGGCGATTCGGCGAAAGCGGCGCGTAAACGTTCCAGGCGGCTGGCGGGAGACGGGCTGTTCACGATCGCGCGCGACGCTCGTTGGCGGGTCCGCGGCACGTTAGCCGAAGCGCTGTCACCGCGCCACCTTGTGGGAGCGGGCTTCAGCCGCGAGCTCTTACAAACCAAGCCATGAAGAAAAGAGCTCGCGGCTGAAGCCGCTCCCACAAGGGCCATGCGCGGCCGAGCATATGCTCTAGTTCTGCCGCCTACCTTCGCCCGATGTCTGCTTCGGCCCAGAACGTGTCCGCCCAGCATTACGACTACATCATCATCGGCGCGGGTTCGGCCGGTTGCGTCCTCGCCAACCGCCTGTCCGAAGATCCCGCCGTCCGGGTGCTCCTGCTCGAAGCCGGACCGCGCGATTGGCACCCTTTCATCCACATGCCCGCGGGCCTGGCCAAATTGGTCGGCCAGAAAGGCGTCAACTGGAATTACGACACCGCGCCCGAGCCGCAGCTGGACCATCGCATGCTGTGGTGGCCGCGCGGCAAGGTGCTCGGCGGTTCCAGTTCGATCAATGCGATGTGCTACATCCGCGGCGTCCCCGGCGATTACGACGACTGGGCCGCGCAAGGCGCGGCCGGCTGGGATTGGGCGAGCGTGCTGCCGTATTTCAAGCGCAGCGAAGGCAATCGCCGTGGCGGCGATGCGCTGCACGGCGGCGACGGACCGTTGACGGTGTCCGACCTGCGCTATACGAACACGCTGTCGCATGTCTTCATCGAAGCAGGAAAACAAGCGGGCTTCGCCGAAAACGCCGATTTCAACGGTCCGCAGCAGCAAGGCGTCGGCTTCTATCAGGTCACCCAGCGCGACGGCGCGCGCTGCTCGGCCGCGGTCGCTTACCTGGATCCGGCCAAGCCGCGACCCAACCTGCACGTCCGCACCGGCGCGCCGGCGCGCCGGATCCTGCTCGAACGCGGGCGTGCGGTGGGCGTCGCCTACGGCCAGGAAGGCCGCGAAATCCAGGCCCGCGCCGAACGCGAAGTGCTGCTCAGCGGCGGCGCGATCAATTCGCCGCAATTGCTGATGCTGTCCGGCATCGGCCCGGCGGCCGAATTGCGCCAACACGGCATCGCGGTCGAAGTGGATGCACCCGGCGTGGGCGCCAATCTGCAGGACCACCTGGACATCTGCACCTTGCAGCACAGCACGCAGCGGGTCAGCTACGACCGGGTCAGCGATGCGGTCATCGCCTTCAACTACTACCTGCGCGGCCATCGCGGCCCGGGCAGCAGCAACATCGCCGAAGCCGGCGGCTTCGTGCGTTCGCAATACGCGCCGGACGCGCGTGCCGATGTCCAGTTCCATTTCGTGCCGGCGATGCTGGACGACCACGGCCGGCGCCGCCTGGCGGGCGACGGCTATACCCTGCACGCCTGTTTCCTGCGGCCGCGCAGCCGCGGCCGGATCCGCTTGAACGGCGCCGACCCGGCGGCCAAGGCGCGGATCGAAGCGAATTATCTGAGCGATGCGGAGGGCTTCGACCTGAAGATGATGGTCGAATGCGCCAAGCTGTCGCGCGAAGTCTTCGCGCAGAAGGCCTTCGATCAATACCGGGGCGCGCCGATTTTCCCTTCGCGCAGCGACCTGTCCGACGCCGAACTGGTGGATTTCGTCCGCGCCAAAGCGGAAACCGTGTACCACCCCATCGGCACATGCAGGATGGGCGGCGACGAAGCATCGGTGGTCGACTCGCAGCTGCGCGTGCGCGGCGTCGAAGCCTTGCGGGTGATCGACGCCTCGATCATGCCGAACCTGATCGGCGGCAATACCAATGCGCCGACGATCATGATCGCCGAGCGCGCCGCCGACCTGATCCGCGGCTTGCCCGCTTTGTAGAGCGGGGCTTGCCCCGCTGCCCTTGCTTTCGTAGGTGCGAATTCATTCGCACGCTCTTGCCGGTAAAGCGTGCGAATGAATTCGCACCCACGAAAAGCAAAGCAGATCGTCGGTTGGAAGGATCAACCTTCCGGAATCAAGCTCAAATCTTCGCGATAGAGCCAGGTCTCCACGCGCACCTCGTCGACCGCGGCAGCCAAGTCCTGTAGCCGGTCCGGTCCGACCAGATCATCCAGCACCACGGAATGCTCGTCGTAACTCTTCCAACCACCGCGAGCGACCATCAGCATGTACTCCGGCGCGACGCCGCCGACCACCTTTTCGTACCACGTGTAGGCGGGCACGCCCGCCTGCTTGGCCAGGTTCGCGCGCGCCGCGGACAAGGCGCGTTCGAAGCGCGCACGGGTGCCGGCATGCAGCGTGTAGCGGAACACCTGTACGCGTTTGGTCGGCTTCCACTGTTCGAGCGGAAAACCGGTGCTCAGTTCGCGCCGGACGTGATAACTCGCCCGGAAGGCGGTATCGGCATAGGGCGTGACGTTGCGGTCGCCGTCCGCGCCGTCGCCGGCCGGATCGACGCGATGGTCGAACGCAGCGAACGGCGCGCCGAAACTGCCGTCGACGAACATTCCGGCATGTTCGCCGTCGTATACGTACCAGCCGTACCAAACCAGCGGATCGCGCTTGGCGCGGTGCCATTGCAGGTGGGTCCGATAGCCTTCGTCGAAACGGTCCTCCATGCCCTTTTTTGGCCAGTAAGCGAACAGATGCGCCGCATCGCCGCTGTCGCGGGTGGAAACGGGCGATTGGGCCGCGACGGGCGCCGACAGCGCCAGGGCGAGCAGGAACAACGTGCGGAGCCGCATGATTCGCCTCCAAGGGATCGATTCGGCAAAGCGTAGCGGCGCGGACCGGGCGCGACTATTTCAAGTCGTCGCCGCGTCGTTCGAGCGCCTAGAATGGATCCATGCCCGCCCCCGACTTCAAGCGCCTGTCCGTGTTCCGCACTGTGGTCGCCAGCGGCGGCGTCATCGCCGCGGCGCGCGAGCTGCACAAGTCCCCTTCCGCGGTCACCTACGATCTCCAGCAGCTGGAAGCCCAACTGGGTGCCAAACTATTCCGCAAATCAGGCCGCAAACTGGCGCTGACGTCGCGCGGACGCGTTTTGGCCGCATCGATCGAACGCGCTTACCTGGATTTGCAGCATGCCTGGGACAGCGTCGGCGAGGATCAAGAACACGAACCGCTGCGGATTGCCTGCGTGTCCGGCTTCGGTCGTTATCGGCTGGTGCCGCGACTGATGAAGCTGTTGCCATGCGAACGGCCCGTGGAAGTGCTGTTCCGCACCGCGGCGGGCGTGTTGTCGCTGCTGGAAACCGGCCGCGTCGCGTTGGGCGTGAGTTATCGGCCGCTGGTGACTTCGGGCATCGCCTCGGCGCTGCTGGGCGAGGAAGAATTGGCACTGGTAGGGCCGAAGTCGCGGCGCTCGGCGCCCGCGCCGGAGGACATTCCGCGCCTGCCCTTCGTCACTTACGAAGAATTCGATTACGTGTTCTTTCGCTGGTTCGAAGCCAACGCGATTCCGTTGCCGCAGCCATGGCATCGCGTGGACCATTTCGAAGAGCTGGAAGAAGCGCTGGAGAGCGTCGCCAACGGCCGCGGCTGGTCGGTGGTGCCGCTGGATTCTGCGCTGGGCCGCGCCTACGGCTCGCGCGTGCAGGTGCATCGCCTGCGCGGACGCGTATGCACGAACGAAATCCATCTGGTCGGCAGCGAACGCGAGTTGCGCAGCGAAGATGCCGCATTGCTCAAGCGAGCCGCGGCGAAGACGTAGGGTGGGCCTTGGCCCACCATTGCCGTCCTGCAATTACGACGGACAATCATCCGAGCGCATGAGGCTTACGATCATTGCTTGTCGCACGTGAAAAATGGCAATGGTGGGCCAAGGCCCACCCTACGCCCGCTCAAGCATCGGCGGCAGCGGGCAATGCAACGCGGCGCAGATCGTGCGCAGCAGTTCGGCTTCGGCGACGACCACGCGGCCGTCGTGGCTGATCGCGGCGGTGACCGCTTCCACCATCACCTGTTTGGCCAGTGGATCGAGCGCGTCCAGCGGCTCCCACACCGCATCCAGCGCGAGCACGCCCTCGGCCGGCGGCGCGTAAGGCACGTGGTCGCGCGGCAGCACGCGTTGCATGCCGGCCAGGTAGGCGCGCTGCGCGGCGCCGGCGTCGTCGTGGCCGGATTGCGCGACCACCGCCAGCAGCGTGGCGAATTCCTGCTTGACGCTGCCGGTCTTGCGCCGGCCGAAGCGGGCGTATTGCGACGGGTCCAGCGATTCGCGCACCTGCACTTCCAGCAGACGACCCAGGCAGTATTCGAACAGCGAGACTTGGCCGTCGGTGTTGACCACCGCATGCACGGTGTCCATGAACGCGCTCAACTCGGGCCGCGGGCGAAGACGCAGTACCGGAAACGCCAACGCCGCCAGCGGCAGGCGCAGCATCGGATGCAGGCCGGCGAGCGGTTGATCGCGCAGATGCAGCGCCGACGCGGCGATCTCCCCGCCCAGCCGCGCTTCGATTTCGGCGCGCTGCTTCTCGCGCACCGGTGCCGACAGATCCAACAACAAGCCCAGCAATAGCGGCATCACCGCCTCGCGTCGCTTGGCCAATTCGCGCAAAGCATCGGGCAGCGCAGCCACGATGCTGTCGGCGCGCTCGTAATCGTCCGGCGTGGGTCTGGCGACCTGCGCGGCGACCATCGGCGGAGTCACGTTCAATTGCGCGGCGGCAGCCGGCAGGATCGGCGGGAGGCCGCCGGGCAGCGGCGATCGGTTCTCGTCGGCCTTGCCCTTGCGCAGGTTCGCGTCCTCCGCGCTGGGGCCGCGCACGCTCCAGCGGCGGCGCAGGTCCTCGAGCTCGTGCTCGCGGAAGCCGGGTTCCAGCGCCTGGATGCGCTGCAGCAGCGGCGGATGGGTCGCGAACAAACCGCTGAAGCCGACGCCGTCGCCGAACAGCATGTGGCTGACTTCTTCCGCATCGCCGGGCTGGCTGAGCTTGGAGCCGCCTTGGCTGGCGGCGATCTTCTTCAACGCGCCGGCCAGGCCCACGGTCTGGCGAGTGAACTGCACCGCCGACGCGTCGGCCAGCGATTCGCGGCTGCGACTGACGCCGGCCTTGATCATGCGGCCGAAGAACAGGCCGATGTAGCCGACCAGCAGCGCGATCAAGGCCGCGATCAACACCGCACCCGCACCGCGGCCGCGGCTGCCGGTGCCGTGCTGCAGGATCTTGCGGCCGATCAGGCCCAGCATCAGGATCCCGAACAGCACGCCGATCAGGCGGATGTTCAAGCGCATGTCGCCGTTCAATACGTGGCTGAACTCGTGCGCGATCACGCCCTGCAATTCGTCGCGATTCAGTTGGTCCAACGCGCCGCGGGTCACCGCGATCGCCGCATCGGAAGGCGAATAGCCGGCGGCGAAGGCGTTGATCGCGGCCTCGTGTTCCAGCACGTAGATCTTCGGCACCGGCACGCCGGAAGCGATCGCGATTTCCTCAACCACGTTGCGCAGCCGCCGCAGCGAAGTTTCGGTCGTGCCCTCGGGTACGGGTGTGCCGCCGAACTGCAGCGCCACCGCTTCGCCACCGCCGCGCAGCGAGGCGATGCGGTACAGCGAGCCGAAGCCGATGATCGCGGCGGTAAGCAGCGAGGTGAAGACTAGGCCACCGATGCCACCGCCGAAGGCGATGAACACCGCCGCATCGACGGCCAGCACGATGCCGATCACGGCCAGCGCGAACAGCAGGATCAGGCGCGTGGACGTGCGCCGTGCTGCGGCTTGGCGTTCGAAGAAGTTCATGCGGCGCGATGCTCCTGCTCTTCCCTTCTCCCGCCGGGAGAAGGTGCCCGAAGGGCGGATGAGGGTTCGGCGGAGCGACGTTGTTTCAGCTTGCGTCGCTTCGCCGAACCCTCACCCCAACCCCTCTCCCGAGGGGAGAGGGGCTCAAGCACAGCTCAGAACTGCACCTTCGGCGCCGCGCGCACTTCGGCTTGCTTGTCCGCCGGAATTTCCAGCAACGCCGCCGGCGCGAAGGCGAACATGCCGGCCACCACGCTCGACGGGAAGGTTTCGCGCTTGTTGTTGTAGGCCATGATCGAATCGTTGAAGGCCTGGCGGGCGAAGGCGACCTTGTTTTCGGTGCTGGTCAGCTCTTCGGTCAGCTGCATCATGTTCTGGTTTCCCTTCAAGTCCGGATAGGCCTCGGACACGGCCAGCAAACGGCCGAGCGCGTTGTTGAGCAGGCCTTGCGAGTTGGCCAGTTCGGCCATCGCCGCAGGATCGCCCGGACTGGCCTTGGCCGCGGCCAGACCGGAAACGGCTGCGCCGCGGGCGGCGATCACTGCCTCCAGGGTCTCGCGTTCATGGCTCAGATAGCCTTTGGCCGTTTCCACCAGATTGGGGATCAGGTCGAAGCGGCGCTGCAGCTGCACGTCGATCTGGGCGAAGGCGTTCTTGAAGGCGTTCCGGGCCGTCACCAGGCCGTTGTAGATGCCTACCGCCCAGAATGCGACCACCACCACAATTACCAGCAGGATCAACAGAGTAAGCATCAAAGTTCCCCTT
Source organism: Luteimonas sp. (assembly GCA_035250245.1). GTDB lineage: Bacteria > Pseudomonadota > Gammaproteobacteria > Xanthomonadales > Xanthomonadaceae > Luteimonas_C. The sequence goes on from DATFFH010000088.1 coordinate 53,102, forward strand.
GTTCATGCAAAGTCCGTCTAATACCGATTAGTATCCGGTGAAGACGGCCGAAGCCGCAGCATACGCAGGGGAGACTTCCGATGAAAGGCAGCCGTTTTCGACCTTATCGGCGCTCCTGGCGAGCGGGTCTGACCGGTCTGCTCCTGCCCTTGGCGCTGAGTTCGGCGGCGCAAACGCCGCTGCGTTGGCAAAGCCCTTCGCCAACCGCTCAGGCTCCGGCGGCCGCCACCACTGCTTCCAACATCGCACCGGTCTTCGCGCCGGCGCTTCGGCAGGATGCGTTGCCGCTCGCGCCCGGCTTCGACGTGCGCCAGTTCGAAACCATCGCCCAGGAATTGGTCGCCGGCCAACGCGTGCCGGGGTTGGCCTTGGCCATCGTGCAGAACGGCCGCGTGTTGTCGGCGCGCGGCTACGGCATTACCGACGTTTCGGCGGCCGAGCCGATCGATGCGCATACCGTGTTCCGCCTGGCTTCGTTGTCCAAATCCTTCGCCGGCACCATCACCGGCATGCTGGTCTCCGAGGGCGCCTTGCGCTGGGACAGCAAGCTCACCGATTACATGCCGGACTTCCGGCTGGCCGATCCGAACGCCGCGCAGCGCCTGACCGTGGCCGACATCCTCAGCCACCGCGTCGGCCTGACCCACAACGCCTACGACCGCGACATCGAACGCGGCGGCGACTATCGCGATCTGCTGCAGAAGCTGGCCTACGCGCCGATGAAGTGCGCGCCCGGCGAGTGCTACGCCTACCAGAACGTGGCCTTCAGCACGATCGGCGACGTCGTCTTCGCCGCCACCGGCCAGTTCTACAGCGAAACGGTCTCGCGCCGGATCTTCAAGCCGCTGGGCATGAACGACGCCAGTTATGGCCTGGAAGGCATCGAAGCCAGCCCGCGCTGGGCGCGGCCGCACGTACGCGCGCGCGGCGGCTGGGTGTCGTTGACGCCCAAGCCCACCTACTACCGCGTCGCCCCGGCGGCCGGCGTCAACGCCAGCATCAGCGATCTGGCGCAGTGGTTGATCGCGCAGACCGGGCACCGTCCGGACGTGCTGCCGGCGCCGTTGCTGGCGACGCTGCACGCGCCGCTCATCGACACGCCCACCGAATTGCGCGGCTCGCCTTGGCGCCGCGAACGCGTGTCGTCCGCCAGCTATGCCTTGGGCTGGCGCGTGTACGACTACTCGGGCCATCCGGTCGTGTTCCATGCCGGCGCGGTGCAGGGTTATCGCGGAATGATGGCGCTGCTGCCCGAACGAGACTTGGGCATCGCCATTCTTTGGAATAGCGAAAGCTCGCTGCCGTCCGGCCTGCTGCCGACCATCCTGGATGCCGCGGTCGGTTTGCCGGCGGTGGCCTGGGTCGATACCGGCAACAAGACGCCGGGCACGATGATGGCCCGCGCGCCGGCCGAAGATCCGGCGGGTGCCGATGCCTCGACCTCGGAAGCCGCGCCGGATTGATCGGCGGCGCTCGGTCCGAGAACCAGATCCCCGCGAAAGCGGGGATTTTTTGTGGCGGCTTTTCGTAGGAGCGGCTTTAGCCGCGAGCTCTTTCATTTCAAATCGCAGCATCGCAGCGATTCAATGGAGAAAGCTCGCGGCTAAAGCCGCTCCTACGAAAAGCCGAAAGCTGGCCAATAAAAAACTCCCCTCCGCCTGGGCGCGGAGAGGAGTCTGGTGTTACGGCTAATCGGGTTTTTCTTTTTGTTCAGATCATCGGAGCAGGCATAGCCGGCATGGTGGCCGGAGCAGCCTTCTTGGAACGGCGAGCAGGACGCTTCTTGGCCTTCTTGGCGGCCTTCTTCGCAGCCTTCTTAGCCGGGCGCTTCTTGGCGGCCTTCTTGGCGCGCTTCTTAGTGGCCTTCTTCGCGGCCTTCTTGGCCGGACGGCGTACGGCCTTCTTCGCAGCCTTCTTGGCCGGACGACGCTTCGCAGCCTTCTTGGTGGTCTTCTTGGCAGCCTTCTTAGCCGGCTTGCGCGCGGTCTTCTTGGCGGCCTTGCGGACGGTCTTCTTCGCAGCTTTCTTCGCGGCCTTCTTGGCCGGACGTTTCTTAGCAGCTTTCTTCATAGCCATGGGATGGCTCCTCGTCAGTGGACTATCGGATACAACGGCCCAGGTTCTAAACCATCGCGGGAGTCGGACCCGCGACCAACCGCCGCTGCGCCAGGCGCAGCGGAACGGATTCGTTAAGGCCCATCGCGCCTAGGGCGCGCGGACCCGTGCGGAACCGCCCGCACGAAGCAAAAACACCCGCGACGCGGTGGCGGCGCGGGTGTCGGAATGGGGTGCTTTGCGTTTTCGCGGGGGAGACGAAGCCTGAGTCCACCGTATAGAAAGTCCGGGCGGATCGCTCAGTTTTGCTTCGCGTTTTCGATTTGATTCGACTCACTCGCTTCCGCAGGCAATGTCTGCTTGGGGCGAAACCTAATCACGGTTTTTTCCACTGTCAACACCCCCGCGAGGTTTTTTTCGGGCGGCGGGTCCGGGGCGCAACGCCCTCGTCGGCCGCCGATCCGCCGCATGCAGTACGCGTCGAAGGCGGCAACGGCACGCGCCGTTCGCTCGGCTTGCGAAAAAAACACTATGTTTTAAGCGTTCCGCTTCGCACGCGGCGCGTTCGCGCAAGGCCGCCGCGATGTTCCGGCGCGGTGCGCGCGAACGTTGCGCGATGCCGCCGCAGCCCGTTTCGGCACCCCTAAAAAATTTTTTACGGACCGCCGATTTTTTGCCCCGCACAAGTCCATTTGCGCGAATTTGCGCAAACTTTCGGAGCGTCCGAACGCAGGCGCGGACGCCGCGAACGATGCGCGACCGCATCGGACATCGGCGCCTGCGACGCATCAAGCGGACATCGCGAAAGCGGCATCGGACATGCGCACGGTCGATCCCGCGTCGCCGTTGCGCACTCCTCGGCGGTTCGCGCCGCGGACGTTTTCGTGAAGGTCGCGTAACGACGGTGCCGTCGTTACGGTACGCATGCGCAGGCTTGCCGATGGTTCCCCGATCCAGAACGAAAAAACCCGCAGCGTCGCCGCTGCGGGTTCGGTCGGATGCGTCGGCGGCGGCGCTCAGTGGTCTTCGTCTTCCAGCAGTTCGGCGTAGTCGTCCGGACCGAGCAGTTCGTTGAGCTGGTCGGGTTCTTCGGCTTCGACCACGAAGATCCAGCCGTCGCCGTAGGCGTCTTCGTTGATCGTTTCGGGCTTGTCGGCCAGCGCCGCGTTCACTTCGACCACCTTGCCGGTGACCGGCGTGTACACGTCGGATGCCGCCTTCACCGACTCCACCACCGCGCAGGCGGTGCCGACTTCGACGCGGTCGCCGACGTTCGGCAACTCCACGTAGACCAGATCGCCGAGCAGCCCCTGGGCATGATCGGAAATGCCGACGGTGATCTTGCCGTCGCCTTCGACGCGGGCCCATTCGTGGGACTTCAGGAATTTCAAATCGCCGGGGATCTCGCTCATCGGTGGCTCCGGGGTGCTATCAACCGTAACGGTTGCGGTCGGGGTGGGCGCTTAGTTTAGCGAAGGAATCCGGTCGCGGTCAGTGGCTGCGATAAGGTTTTCGCTCGGCGACGACGGCTTCGCGCAGCGCGTCGATCCGATCCTGTCCCCAGAACGCCTCGCCGCCGCGCACGTAGCCCGGCAGGCCGGGAAGATCGGCGGCGATGGCGGCGTCGGTATTGGCCCGGTAGCGTTCGGCGATCGCGGCGGCCGCGGCCGCGGCCAGCACCGGTTCGGGATCGTGACCGGCGTCGCGCAGCAATGCGGCGACGGTATCGCGATCGGCGATGTCCCGGTCTTCCGCCCAGACTGCGCGGAACCCGGCGGCGACGTAAGTCGAAGGATCGGCGCCGGCCTCGGCCAGCGCGATCGCCGCGCAATCCGCCAGCGTCGGATCGACCGGGAAGAAACGCGGCTGCAGGTTCAACGCCAAGCCGCGGCTTTCGCGCCAGCGTTGCAATTCCAACAGCCGATATCGCTGCCGCGCCGGCGCGCGCTGGCCGAGCGGCAGGCCGCCGTTGGCAGCGAACAAATCGAAGATGCGCACCGGCCGGTAGGCCAGACGCACGCCCGTCTCGCCGGCCATCTTCAGCAACTCGGCATGACCCAGGTAGGCATAGGGCGAGAGCAGGCTGAAGTAGTAGTCGATCGTTTCCGCGGTGCGGGCGGAAGGCATGTTCAGATGCCTTCCTGCGCCTTGCCGTCGCGCACGAACGGGAATTTCACCACCCGCACCGGCACTTCGCGGCCGCGGATGTCCACGCGCACCTCGCCCGGCTCGCCGGCCGGCACGCGCGCGAACGCGATCGCCTTGCCCAGCGTGGGCGAGAACGTGCCGGACAGGATTTCGCCTTCGCCCTGCGCGGTCAGCACTTTCTGGCCGTGGCGCAGCACGCCCTTCTCGTCCATCACCAAGCCGATCATCTGCCGCGGCGCGCCGGATGCCTTCTGCTGCTCGAGCAGACCGCGGCCGGTGAAGCCGCGCGGCTTCTGATCGGCATCCGCGTCCAGCGCCACGGTCCAGGCGAGCGCGGCTTCGTACGGCGACACGGTGTCGTCCATATCCTGGCCGTATAGCGCCATGCCCGCCTCCAAACGCAACGTGTCGCGCGCACCCAGGCCGGCCGGCTTCACGCCGGCGGCGAGCAAGGCATTCCACAGGGCGACGGCATGATCCTGGTGGACGACGATCTCGAAACCGTCTTCGCCGGTGTACCCGGTGCGGGCGACGAACAACGGCGTACCGTCGGCCATGACCGCTTCGGTGGCGACGAACTTGCCGATCTTGCCGGCCGCGGCCACGGTGTCCGCCGATAGCAGGCCGAGGACGCGTTCGCGCGCGGTCGGGCCCTGCACGGCGATCATCGACAGCTCCGGGCGCTCGGTCACTTCCACCGCGAACGGCGCGGCCTGCGCGACGATCCAGGCCAGGTCTTTATCGCGGGTGGCGGCGTTCACCACCAGGCGGAAGAAATCCTCGCCCAGGAAATAGACGATCAGATCGTCGATCACCCCGCCCTGCTCGTTCAACATGCAGGTGTACAACGCCTTGCCCGGCTTCTGCAGCTTGTCGACCGAATTGGCGACCAGCTTGCGCAGGAATTCGCGGGTGCGCGCGCCGCGCAGGTCGACCACGGTCATGTGGCTGACGTCGAACATGCCGGCGTCGCGGCGCACCAGATGATGTTCGTCCACCTGCGAGCCGTAATGCAGCGGCATGTCCCAGCCGCCGAAGTCGACCATTTTCGCGCCGAGCGCGCGGTGGGCGTCGTTGAGGATGGTCTTCTGGGTCATTGTGGCGTCCTGGGGGCAAAGAACGCCATTATCCCAGAGCCGGCCGCCGGGTGCCGACCGCTTTTGTAGGAGCGGCTTTAGCCGCGAGCTTCTTGTCTCAGATCGCCGCGGCTTGGGGGAAAGAGCTCGCGGCTAAAGCCGCTCCTACAAAGAGCGGGGTCAGTCGAGGAGCGGAACGACGGCGACGGCAGGCGCGCTCAACTCCACCTGTGCTTTCAGCCAGTCGGGGTTCCAGGGCACTTCGAGAGCATTGAACGGCCCGTCTTCCCCGGTCTTGGGTTGAGCGCGGTAACGCTTGCGGCTGCCATCGGCAAGAATCACGACGACTTCCTGTGCGGGTCCGGGCTCGAACGTGACGCCGAGCGCCCGCGGTTTGGGGACGAGAAAACCCATCCATCCCGCGGCCTGTTTGATGCCGCGTTCCATCACCTGCACCGATTCGGTGAGCTTGGCGTAGCTCATCCGCGTTCCTGGCGGCGTGCGGGCCTTGAAGTGATACGAAACCTTCAATGTGCCCTTCGGCTGATTGACCCGCAGCTTGGCGCCGGCATCGATCCAATCCTGGCGCGCCGGCAGATACAGGCCGCCTTCCGGGCCCACCTTCACCGGCACGGATGTGCCCGATACCAGTACTTCGATTTTCAAATCCGCGGGCAATGTCTTGCCGCCCTTGGCCGGCGCGACCTCGTAACGCGAGGCGAACACGCGGTCGGTGTCGACCTTGTCCAGCATCACCTGCATGCGGGCCAGATCCTTGTACGGGACTTCGCGCCATTCGGCGGCGTGGACGGCCAGCGATGCCAGCATCAGGGAACCGCATATCCAACGCCAAGCGTTCATCGTCCGCCTCCTTGTCCGGCAGCATCGCTCTTTGTAGGAGCGGCTTCAGCCGCGAGCTCTTTCTCTCAATGGCTGCGATGCCGCAATTGCAGGAAAGAGCTTGCGGCTGAAGCCGCTCCTACAAAAGAGCACAGGCAGCGGAGCAAGCTCCGCTCTACAAAGCTTCGACCTGCAGGGTCATGCCGTCGGCGCCAACAATGCGCACTTCTTCGCCCGCCGGAAGATCCGGCCCGGCGACGTCCCAATACGCATCGGCGATCTGCACGCGACCGCGACCGCGGACGATCGCGCTCTCCAGCTTCACCACACGGCCGACCAAGGCCGAAGTGCGCCGGTTCAGGGCCGGCTGGTCGCTTCGCCGGTCGCGGTCGCGGAACCAGCGGCGATACGCATAGACGAAACCGAACGCCAATACGGTGAACAACACCGCCTGCAGCAGCAGCGGCATGTCCGGGAACGCCAGCACCAGCAGGAACATGGCGCCGGCGGCGAAACCCAGCCACATCAGGAAGGCGCCGGGCGCGACCGTCTCGGCCGCGATCAGCACCAGCGCCAGGATCGCCCAGGCGTAGACCTCCCAGCGCATCGCTCAACCTCCGGAACGCGGATTCGGGTTCTGCGGCGAGGCCGAGGGCTGTCGGCTCATCGCATCCTTGGCCAACTCGGCGATGCCGCCCAGCGAGCCGATGATGCCAGCCGATTCCATGGGCATCATCACGAACTTCTGGTTCGGCGCTTCGGCCAGGGACTTGAACGCTTCGATGTATTTCTGCGCGATGAAGTAGTTGATCGCCTGTACGTTGCCGCCGGCGATCGCGTCGGACACCAGTTTGGTCGCCTTGGCCTCGGCCTCGGCCTGACGCTCGCGCGCTTCGGCGGCGAGGAAGGCGGCGGCGCGCTCGCCCTCGGCGTCGAGGATCGCGGACTGTTTTTCGCCCTCGGCCTTGAGGATCGCCGACTGGCGGAAGCCCTCGGCTTCGAGAATGTTGGCGCGCTTCTCGCGTTCGGCCTTCATCTGCCGGGCCATGGATTCGACCAGGTCGCGCGGCGGCTGGATGTCCTTCAACTCGATGCGGTTGACCTTGATGCCCCAGGGATGCGTGGCCTGATCTACTGCCAGCAGCACCTTGGCGTTGATTTCATCGCGCTTGGACAACGATTCGTCCAGATCCATCGAACCGATCGAAGTGCGGATATTGGTCATCACCAGGTTGAGCGTGGCCACTTCCAGCTGCGCGACTTCGTAGGCGGCCTTGGCCGCGTCCAGCACCTGGAAGAAGACGATGCCGTCGACCTTGACCACCGCGTTGTCCTTGGTGATCACGTCCTGGCTGGGCACCTCCAGCACCTGTTCCATCATGTTGATCTTGCGGCCGACGCGCTGGTAGATCGGCATCAGGATGTGCAGGCCGGGATCGAGGGTATGGGTGTACTTGCCGAAGCGCTCGACGGTCCATTCGTAACCCTGCGGCACCATCCGCAGCATCTTCGCCAGGAAGACGATGGCCACGAACACCAGCACCACGGACAGCAAGAAGCCTACGGACATGTCGGTTCCCTCCCCTAACGGATGGGGCCAGTATAGGGCCAGGCCGCGTCCGCCCCGGGGCTGCGACGCTTTCCCGGCCTCCGGCATCTAGGAGTACGAATGCCGCCCGAACCTGTACGCCCGTCCAGTTTCGCGATCGACGTGCCGGACGCCCTGTTGCGCCGGGCGCGGGCCGGCGAGCGGGCGGCTTTCGAGCAGCTTTACCGTTGGTTCGAGCGGCCGGTGTTCACCCTGGCCATGCGGATCGGCGGCGACCGCGACGAGGCCGCCGAAGTGCTTCAGGAGACGATGTTGAAAGTGATCGACCGGATTTCCGATTTCCGCGGCAGCAGCCCGTTCTGGGGCTGGCTGCGGCAGATCGCGGTCAACGAAGCGCTGATGCGGCTGCGGCGCGGCCGCAAGCTGGCGCACGAGATTTCGGACGAGACGATCAACGATTTCGCCGAAGACCCGAGTCCGCCGCCGCCTGCCGCCGCCGATGCCGCGCAACTGCAGCGCGCCATGGCCGCGTTGCCGGCGGCGACCCGCAGCGTGCTGTGGCTGTATCACGCCGAAGGCTATACCCACGAAGAGATCGCCGGGCTGATGCAGCGCACGCCCAGCTTCTCCAAATCCCAGCTCGCCCGCGGCACCCGCCGGCTGCGCGCGCTGTTGCAAGCCGAAGACACGATCGAGGAACGCGCCCATGCCTGACGTCTATTCGCAACGCGAACCATCGCCCGCCGGTTGGGGCGAGGCTTTCGCCGCGCTGCCTGTGGAAACGCCGCCGGGCGACGGCTGGTCGCGGCTGTCGGCGCGCCTGGATGCTCGGCGCAAACCGCGATGGGTCCAGCGCTTCGCCATCGCCGCGGCGGTGACCGCCGCGGTTGCCTTGCCTTGGAGCATGCGGGATCGCCTGGCGCCTTCCGCCGAACAAGCCCCGGCGGCGGTGGCGACCGCGGAGACGCCGCAACCCGCCCAATCCACGCAGGCCGAACCCACGCTGGAACAGCTTTACGCCGAATCCGCACGGCTCGAAGCGCTGCTGCAGTACGCCCGCGACGACCGCGTCTCCAGCGCCAGCGCCGCCGCGCTGTCCAGCGAAATGGATGCGCGCGTGGCCACCATCGACCGCGCACTGATGCGGCCGGGCCTGTCGCCCGAACAACAACTCTGGCTATGGCGCAGCCGCGTGGACGCGCTGCGCTCGCAAGCCGGTTTCGAAAGCACGCGCCGCTGGCTGGCCGCCAACGGCGAGCGATACGACGGCGCGGTCGCCCGCGTCGATTGAACAAGCACCACGTACAGGGGTTTCCCATGAAAGCTTCCCGTTTTTCCGTTTCCCTGCTGGCCGTCGCGCTGACGGTCGCCGCCTCCGGCACTGCGGCGCAAACGCCGGCCAAAACCGGCGCCGCAGCCGCGAAGTCCGATGCCGCGGCCGCCAAAGAACTCGCCGAAGCGCGCGCTGAGTTGGCGCGTGCGGCCAAGCGCGTCGCCGAACTGTCGCAGAAAACCCACGAAGGCCAGCTGCGTCGCGCGCAGATCGAAAGCCTGCGAGCGCGCAGGCCCGTGGTCGGCGTGATCCTGGCACCGGACAAGGACAGCGGCGTGCGCATCGCCGGCGTCACGCCCGGCAGCGCCGCGGCCCAAGCCGGATTGGCCGCCGGCGACCGAATCGTCAGCGTCAACGGCGTCCAGGTGCTGGGCGACACCGCGGACCTGCGCGTGCGCAACGCGCGCAAGCTGTTCGGCCAGCTGGACGACAAGAGCGCCGCCAAGATCGGCTATGCGCGGGGCGGACGGAATGCAGTGGTGAACGTCACACCGCGGGTCGACCGCGCCTACGCCGTCGTGTTCGACGACGAGGGCGGCAAAGCCGTGATCAAGGACATCAAGATCGATACGGAGAAATATCGCCGCATCGCCGACGAAGAGCGAATGAAGATGCCGGAAGTCACTTACGACTTCGCCTACGACTTCGAAGGCATGGATTTCGACCCGCCCCCCGGCATCTCGCCCGAAATCCGTAAGGAGCTGCGCAAGATCGCACCGTGCAAGGGCGACAACTGCAAAGCGCCCTATCTGCTGTCGGCCTTTCGCTGGAACGGATTGAATCTGGCCGAAGTCGATCCGCAGCTGGGCCGCTACTTCGGCACCGACAAGGGCGTGTTGGTGCTGTCGACCGGCGACTTGGCCGGTCTGCAGGCCGGCGACGTGATCCAGAAGATCGACGGCAAGACCGTCAACACGCCGCGCGACGCGATGGACCTGCTGCGCGACAAGCGTTCCGACGCCAGCGCCAGCGTGGCCTATCTGCGCGATCGCAAGCCCGCCACCGCGCAGATCAAAGTGCCGCGGTTGATGGCGTTCCCGCCCGTGCCGCCCGCTCCGCCGAAAGCGCCCGCCCCACCCAAGCCGCCCGCTGCGATGAAGGCGCCCGCTCCGCCCGCCCCACCGAAACCGCCGACGCCGCCTCCGGCCGCGAAACTGCTGCCGCCGGTTCCCCCGGCGCCGCCCACGCCGCTGGCCTACGCCTTCGACGGACGCGCGGTGAAACACATTTACGTGAACAAAAACGGAACCACGACCACTTGGACCACCGATGGCGAGGAACCGATCGTCATTGAAGAGGTCGAAGCCATTACACATTAGAGAAGAAGTTCAGCTCCTTCCCCCATGCCCGGACTAACCTCCGGGCTTTTTTTGTGCGACATCTCCCCTCTCCCTTTACGGGAGAGGGACAGGCGCGAAGCGCCAAGGAGAGGGTCGGCTTTTGGCGCAGGCGCAGGAAAGCGAAGTCCCGCTCGCCGGAATAACAGCTTGAAGCAGAACGCTCAGCGCGTAGTGACTGCGTCAGCCTTCGCCGGCTCCACCCACTTCGCGAACACCTCGTCGATCTGCTTGTCGGAGACTTTCTTGCCCTTCTCCAACGACTCGGCCTGCTCGAACAGCGGAATGATCATCGCCATGCCGTCGATCTTGGTCTTCAGATGCACGCCCGGCGGCTTGGAAAGGAAACCGTCCCAGCGCGAACGAACGCGGGCCCAGTAGTCCTTCGTCGCTTTCCAATATTTGTAAGCGGGGCTGAAGTCGACATCCTTGGTCTTCTGGTAATCGTTGAAGCCGAATTCGCGCGCCAGTTCCACCTGCGTGCCGTCGGGGTTGCGCAGCGTCTTGGTGTTGAACTGCTCGTGGGTCCATCCGCCCGGCGTGAGCGTGTGGCGGTTGATCGCGGCGACGGCGTTGTAGTCGCTGCGTTTGGTGTATTCGCGACGCGGCAGCGGGCGCCAAGTCAGGTCGCTGGTCCAGGTGGCCACGCCGTTGTCGTAGGTCCACTTGCCGGTGCCGCAGTAGCGAGGCGCATCGCTCACTTCGAACACGCACTGGGTCCAGGCGCCGCGGGTTTCCTCGGCCGGAATAGCGCGCACCTGCCAGGTCTGGTCGGCGCTGAATTCGAAACGGCTCGGCGCCTGGTACGTCCAATCCTGACGCCAATGCTTGGTGACGTGACCGCTCTTCTCGTCGACCAGGATGTGCTGCAGCACGATCTTCGTCGGCGTGTCCTCGACCACGATCACGGTCTCGTTTCCGCCGCTGCGCTGCGCCGATGCACGCTCGTAGCCGGGCTTGAGCAGCACGGTTTCGTCGAAGGCGAAATCGACGACGTATTCGCCCTGCATGGCCAGGATCGACTTGCGGTCCTGGGCGGTGTCCTGCGCGAAAGCGGATGCGGATAGCAGTAACGGCACCAAGACCAGAGTCGTTTTCATCCTGGCTTTCTCGGGCTGGGAGTGCGGTTTCATAGGATAACTCCTGGCTGGCGGCGACGGCCGCGGGTAGTTCGTATCCGGCTGGCGCCGGCAATGCTTTTTGTAGGAGCGGCTTTAGCCGCGAGCTCTTTCCAGCATTTTCTCCGCGAACTGCGGGAGGAGCTCGCGGCTAAAGTCGCTCCTACAAAAGCGGGTCATCACCAACTGAAGGCGACGCTCGCCGACAAGCTGCGACCGGGGCTGGTGTAACGATCGAGCGCACCAAGGCTGCTCACCGCGATGCCGTCCGGCAGGTCGCCGCCTTCCCAGTACTTGCGGTCGCCCAGGTTGAACACGCCGACGTTGAGTTTGGCGCCGGGCGCGAAATTCCAGTGCGCGAGCAGATCCAGCACGCCGTAGCCCGGCGTCGCGTACAGACCCAGTTCGTCCAGATCCTTCTTGCGCTGGGCGAAACGGCCGGCGAGTTCGGCGCCCCAGCTGTCGCGGTCGTAGGCCACGCCCAGCGAAGCGGTCAGCGGATCCACCGATTGCAGAGGCGTGCCGTCGGTCTCGTCGCGGCCGCGCGACCAGGCCGCGGCGCCGCGCAGCGACCAGCCGTCCATGCCCGCGGACAAACGGCCCAGGTCGACGCCCGCCTTCAACTCGGCGCCGTAGATCTTGGCGTCGGCGATGTTCTGCGATTGGTACACCTGCAAGCCTTCGGCGTTGATGCCGATGAAGCGGAACGATTCGATGAAGTCGCGGTAGCGGTTGTGGTAGCCCGACACGCTGGCATAGGCCGCATCGCCGACGAAGCGCACGCCGGCTTCGAAACCGTTGCTGGTTTCCGGCTTCAGGTCCGGATTGGCGATCGCGGTGTAGCCGAACATCAGATTGGTGAAGCCGATGTTGACGTCGTTGTACGGCGGCGCACGGAAGCCGCGCGAATAGCCGCCGAACAACGACCACTTCGGCGCGAAATGCCAGACCGCGCCGAGCTTGGGCGACACGTTGGTATCGGTGAGATCCGCCACGGCGACGCCCGGGTTGTCCGCGGCGAAGATCGCGTCCACGTCCGGCCGCAATTCGTAACGGTCCACGCGCACGCCCGGCACCAGGCGGAAGTCGCCACCGGCGAAGCTCATCTCGTCCTGCAGATAAAGCGCCGCGTTGGTGGTGCGGCTATTGGGGAAATCGCGTACCGGAAACACGTCGGGTAGCATCGCATTCGAGGTGCGGCCGGTGGTCAGATTGGTGACCAGGCCGTCGCGCTTTTGTCGGGTTTGCGTGCGCGAGGCATCCAACCCGTAAGTCAGGTCGTGATTGACCGCACCGGTATCGAAGGACTTGAAGAAATTGGCCTGCACGCCGTATTGGCGCTGGTCGAAATCGAAACTGCGATCGCGACGTTCGTTGACCCCCGCGGCGGTGCGCCGCACCTCGAAGGTGTCCTGCGTGGTTTCGCTGTCCTGGCGGTAGACCTGCCAGTCGAGGCGATCGGCGAAGCCGGCCCCCGCGTCGTCCATTTCGTGGGCGAACGAAACCCGCGCGCGGGTCTGATGGTCATCGCCTCCGACCGTGAAATTCGTGGCGCGGGTCAGCGACTGTAAACCGAGCGACGAACGCATGTCGGTCTCGGCTTCGTCCTCATTGCCTTCGACGGTCAACTTGAAGCGCTGGCTTTCGCTGGGCGCATAAACCAGCTTGGTCAGCAAGCTGCGGCCGTCGCGCTCCTGCGGGTTGGGCGTGGTGCGCGCGGCGCCATCGACGTCGCGTTCGCCCCTATTCTTGGTTTCCTGGCCCTGGCGATGGTTCACCGTCACCAGGCCGGACCAGCGTTCGCCGCCGAAAGCCGCGGTGGCGCCGGCGGATAGGCCGCTCCAATCGCCTTCCGCGCCCAACTTGAAGCCGAAGTAGGCGTCCTTGCCGCCGTCCAGATAATCGGACGGGTCCTTGGTCACGAACGAAACCACGCCGCCGAGCGCATCCGAGCCGTACAACGAGCTGGTCGGCCCGCGCACGATCTCCACGCGCTTCAGCGTATCCATGTCGACGAAATTACGATTGGCGTTGGAGAAACTGCCGATGGTGAACGCGTCGGACACGGCGATGCCGTCGGTCTGGATGCGCACGCGGTTGCCGCCCAGGCCACGGATGCGGATGTCGCCCAGGCCGAAACGGCCGACGCCCGATGTGACCGACACGCCAGGTTCGTAGCGGACCAGGTCGCGCAGATCGCGTACCAGGGTTTCGTCCATGCGCTCGCGATCGATCACGTCGACGGTGTTGGGCACGTCCGACAACGGACGCGCAGTGCGGGTCGCGGTGACGACGACCGGATCGAGCTGGACGTCGACGTCGCCCTCGGCGGCGGGACCGCTGGGCGCGGCTTGGGCTGCGGCCAGGCCCTGCAGGGCCAACCACAGGGCGAACGAAAGCAGGGAGGGACGCATGGAAGCTCGCGATGATGGGGTGGACGGGTGCCGGCATCCGGCGGCGCCGTCGGCTGGCTGATATAGAACGCATGCGCGAACACCGGCCGCGGACGGCCGGTGCTGCGCATACGTGGGGGTTATTTGGTGAGGATCAGCTTGTCGTTGCGGGTGTGGCGCAAGCGGTAGTACTCGTTGCCGTGGCGGATCAGCACTTCGCGGCGGCCTTGCAGCAAACGGTCGCTGTCGACTTCCGGCGAAGACACGGCTTGCACGACGGCGGCGAGGCCGTTCTGCGGCTTGGACACGGCTTGCAACGGAGCGGGACTGAGCGTGGGCATGGGCGTTTCCCTGGCGGCGTCCAGACAAATGGTAATGATTCTCATTTGTCTGTCAAGTCCCATCTGCGTAGGGTGGGCCTTGGCCCGCCATTGCCATTTACCGATTTCGACGAGCAGCGAGCGGAGCAGAAATCGGCTTCGCCAAAGACTCTTCGCAAGCGCGATATGGCGTCGGTGGGCCAAGGCCCACCCTACGAGGTAGCGGCCTCGATCCGCTGCCAAACGGCATCGTCGTAACGCTCGGCGAGCGCGAGCGCATCGAAGTTCTGCAGCAGTTGTTCGACACGGCTGGCGCCGAGGATCACCGAAGACACGTGCGGGTTGCGCAGGCACCAGGCGATCGCCAGCGGCGCCGGCGCCGCGCCGAGTTCGGCCGCCAGTTGGGTGAAGGCGCGTGCGCGCTCCACTCTTCGCGAAGCCGCGTCGCCGAACGCGCCGCGCTGGAGCCAGGTGTAACCCGGCTGCGCCAAGCGCGAATCGGTGGGCACGCCGTCATTGTATTTGCCGGTGAGCAGGCCGGAGGCCAGCGGCGACCAGATCGTCGTGCCCAAACCGAATTCCGCATAGAGCGCCGCGTATTCCAATTCCACCCGCTCGCGGTGCAACAGGTTGTACTGCGGCTGTTCCATCGTCGGCGCATGCATGTGCTGCGCGCGCGCGATCTTGTGCGCATCGCGGATCGCGGCCGCCGGCCACTCCGAAGTGCCCCAGTACAGCACCTTGCCCTGCCGGATCAGCGTGTCCATCGCGGCCACGGTTTCGGCGATCGGCGTTTCCGGATCGGGGCGATGGCAGTAGTACAAATCCAGATAATCCGCGCGCAAGCGCTTGAGCGCCGCGTGGCAGGCGTCGTGCACGTGCTTGCGCGAGAGACCTTTCTGCATCGGCCGCGGATCGCCGGCCGAGCCGAAGAAGACCTTGCTCGACACCGCGTAGCCGTCGCGCGGCAGGCGCAAGTCGGCGATGGCGTCGCCCATCACCCGCTCGGCTTCGCCTTGCGCGTAGGTCTCGGCGTTGTCGAAAAAGTTGACGCCGTGGTCCCAAGCGGCGGCGATCAATTCGCGCGCTTCGCCGCGTCCCACCTGTGTGCCGAAGGTGACCCAGGCGCCGAACGAGAGCGCGGATATCTGCAGGCCCGAAGATCCTAAACGGCGGTATTGCATGGCTTTAGAACCGGAAGCGGAGGATGCCCGCATCTTACGCCCCGCTTCTTTGTGGGAGCGGCTTTAGCCGCGAGCTTTGCCCTAATTCGCAGCCATTTGGAAAAGCTCGCGGCTAAAGCCGCTCCCACAAAGAGCGGAGGCCCGAGGCCAGTAATGCTTCTCATTGCGCCACCCGTTTTCCGCGCTCCGCTACAATGCGCGTACTTTCCTCCTCCGGGGAGTAGCCCACCCGCGGCATCGATGCGGGGAAGCGCGTCAACACACTTGGCCGGCAGGCCATGGCGCGCGATGCGGCGGCACCAGCCGCGCACGGGCAAGACCGAAGGCAGGCGCACGCGCACCCAGGCCGGGCCGCGTCGCGTCGGCCTTCGCGTTCGCCGCGAATCGCCCGGCCCGGAGCTTCGATGGATTCGCTGTTGGTTTCGACCGTGACGGTCGCGCTCGCCGAGATCGGCGACAAAACGCAATTGCTCGCCCTGCTGCTGGCCGCGCGTTACCGCAAGCCGGTGCCGATCGTGCTCGGCATTCTGGCCGCCACCTTGCTCAACCACGCTTTCGCCGCGTGGTTCGGCGCCGCCGTATCGCAATGGCTGTCGCCGCAGGTACTGCGCTGGATCGTGGTCGCCAGCTTCCTGGCCGTCGCCTTGTGGACGCTCAAGCCCGACAAACTGGAGGAAGACGAACGGCGCCTGCCGTCGCACGGCGCCTTCCTGGCGACCTGCGTCGCCTTCTTCCTGGCCGAAATAGGCGACAAGACCCAGGTCGCGACCGTGCTGCTGGCGGCGAAGTATTCGCCGCTGTGGGAAGTCATCGCCGGCACCACGGTCGGCATGCTGCTGGCCAATGTGCCGGTGGTGGCGCTGGGCAGCCGCTTCGCCGACCGCTTGCCGCTGCGCGCCGCGCGGATCGCGGCGGCGTCGCTGTTCGTGGCCTTGGCGGCTTGGGTGGCCTGGTACGGCGGCTGAAACCGGTTCCTGTCTTCGTGGGCTTCAGCCCGACACATTGGAGCGTCGGGGCTGAAGCCCCTCCCACAAGATCGAGGCATCCACACCTTTGTGAACGACAACGGCTATGCTGCGACCGCGGTCGCGGCCGCAAGGGGAAGCGGGATGCGCGAGCTGGGCCAGAAACTCGCCGAGTTCTTGAAGACGCTGCTGGCGCGGCCGGACGAGATCATGCTCGAGGTCGGCGCCGGCGGCGAACTGCTGGTCGCGCGGCTGCGCGCCGTGCTGTCGCTGCTGATCCTGATCATGCCGCTGGCCGGCATGCTGGTCGGCAGCCCGCTCGACGAAACTTTGATCGGCCTGGGCGCGGCGGTGTTCGTCATCATCGTCTCCCAGGTCTGGCTGGCTTTGGCGCGCAGCCGCCAGCGTTATCCGTGGCTGCCTTACGCCACCGGCACCTACGACATCACCAGCACGACTTTGGTGCTGGCGCTGCTGTCGATGGGCGAACTGCCGGCGGGCCTGAACAGCATGGTGGTGTGGGGCTTCTATCCGATCGGCATCGTGATGACCGCGCTGCGCAACGACGGCCGCCTGGTGTTGTACGTGGGCCTGCTGTCGATCGTGCAATACGGTTCCCTGATCTGGGCGGTGCTGGCCGCCGCGCAGAGTCCCGAACACCTGCTCTCGGTCGAATACGGCGCAGTGACGATGGCCAACCAGATCCAGCGGCTGATGCTGCTGGCCTTGATGACGATCATCGTCTCCACCGTCGTGTACCGGATGCAGCGCCTGGTGGAGATGTCCGGCACCGACGGCCTCACCCAGCTGCCGAACCGCACCTGGCTGCTGCACCGCATGCCGCGCCTGTTCGACGCCGCGCGCCACGACGGCGCCACGCTCACGCTGGCGCTGATCGACATCGACTACTTCAAGCGGATCAACGACGAGATCGGCCACCTGGCCGGCGATCGCGCCCTGCGCCACGTGGTGGGCGTGATCACGGAACTGAGCGACACCGACGAATGGCTGATCCGGCTGGGCGGCGAGGAATTCGTGCTGGTGCTGCGCAAACCGATCGGCAGCGCCTGGGAGCGCGTGGACCAGTTGCGCCGCGCCGTGGCCGAATCGCGTTTCGTCGCCGAGCGCGGCGCCGAGCCGCAGCGGATCACCTTTAGCGCCGGCCTGGCCGGCTTCCCGACCGACGGTACCGACATCTCCAGCCTGCTCAAGCGCGCCGACCGCCGCCTGCAGCAGGCCAAGCGCGAGGGCCGCAACCGGGTGATGGCGCGCGACGACTGAGCCGGGTTGCCGGGTGCGGGGCCGTGCTCTACGCTGCGCCGACGCGAAACGCAGGCGGGGAATACTGAATGGAAGGATTGGCGCGGGTCGGTTTCGGCCTGTTCGGACTCGCGGTGCTTGTCGGCATCGCCTGGCTGTTCTCGGACAACAAGAAGCGCGTGGATTGGCGCCTGGTCGTGACCGGCGTGATCCTGCAGATCCTATTCGCCGCTTTCGTCCTGCTGACGCCCTGGGGCGCGGCGATCTTCGACGGGCTGTCGCAAGGCTTCGTCAAGGTCTTGGGCTTTACCGCCGCCGGCACCGGCCTGATCTTCGGCGGGCTGTCGGATCCGGCCAAGTTCGGCTTCGTGTTCGCATTCCAGGTGTTGCCAACCATCATCTTTTTCGCCGCACTGATGGGCGTGCTGTACCACCTGGGCGTGATGCAGATGTTCGTGCGCGGCATGGCCTGGGCGATCACGAAGGTGATGAAAGTGTCGGGCGCCGAAACCACCAGCGTCTGCGCCAGCATCTTCATCGGCCAGACCGAAGCGCCGCTGACGATCCGGCCTTATCTGCCGAAAATGACCCAGTCCGAACTGCTGACCGTAATGGTCGGCGGCATGGCGCATATCGCCGGCGGCGTGCTCGGCGCCTACGTATTGATGCTGGGCGGCGGAGATCCGGTGCAGCAGGCGTTCTTCGCCAAGCATCTGCTGACCGCTTCGATCATGGCCGCACCTGCGACGCTGGTGATCTCCAAGATCCTGGTGCCGGAAGTCGGCGAGCCGCTGACCCGCGGCACGGTGAAGATGGAAGTGGAGAAGACCACGACCAACGTGATCGACGCCGCGGCGGCGGGGGCCGGCGACGGCCTGAAGCTCGCCTTGAACGTCGGCGCGATGCTGCTGGCCTTCACCGCGTTGATCGCGCTGCTGAATTGGCCGATCCAGGCGATCGGCGACGCTACGGGAATCGCCGGCGCGATCGGCCGTCCGCTCGACCTGGGCGTGATGCTGGGCTGGATCATGGCGCCGATCGCGTGGGTGATCGGCGTGCCTTGGCACGATTCGGTCACCGTCGGCGGCTTGATCGGCCAGAAGATCGTGCTCAATGAATTCATCGCCTACAGCGAGCTGAGCAAGATCATCGCCGGGCAGGTGCCCGGCGTCGCGCTGAGCGACCAGGGACGCTTGATCGCCACGTACGCGCTGTGCGGCTTCGCCAATTTCAGTTCGATTGCGATCCAGATCGGCGGCATCGGCGGGCTGGCGCCGGAACGCCGGCACGACCTGGCCAAGTTCGGCCTGCGCGCGGTGCTGGGCGGATCGATCGCCACCTTCATGACCGCGACCATCGCCGGCGTGCTGACCTGGCTGGGCGCGTGACGTGGGGAAAGTCGTTGTCGTAGGTTCGTTCAACGTCGATCACGTCTGGACCACGCCGGCCCTGCCCCGCGCCGGCGAAACGCTGAGCGGCGAATACGCCACCGGCCCCGGCGGCAAAGGCTTCAACCAGGCCGTCGCGGCGCGCCGCGCGGGCGCCGAAACGTCTTTCGTCTGCGCGCTCGGCGACGATGCGGGCGGCCAACTCTCGCGTTCGCTGGCGGCCGGCGACGGCATCGAACTCTGCGACCAGCGCAGCGAACGTCCGACCGGTACCGCAGGTATTTATGTGGACGGGGAAGGCCGCAACAGCATCGTCATCGGTGCGGGCGCGAACGCGGCGTTGTCGGCCGAATTCGTGGCAAGCCGAAGCGACCGGATCGCGAAATCGCGCGTGGTGCTCGCGCAATTGGAATCGCCCGCCGACGCGGTACTCGCGGCGATGCGCGCCGCACGCGAAGCCGGTGCGCTGGCGATGCTCAACCCCGCTCCCGCCAATGCGGCCGTTTCCTCTGAACTGAAGGCGTCGGTGGATCTGCTGACGCCGAACGAAACCGAATTCGCCTCGCTGCTGATCCGCCACGTCGGCGAACGCATCGATGCCGAAGCGGTCGCCGCGCTCGACCAGGCCCGCCTGCACGCGCTGTGCCGCGAGCTGGCGCCGAACGCCACCGTCGTGGTGACTTTGGGCGCGAGCGGCTGTTTCGTCTCGCATTCGGCGGAAAACACGCGCGGCGACGAGAGTGCCTATTACCGCATCCCGGCCGAACCGGCGCGCGCGGTGGACACCACCGGCGCGGGCGATGCGTTCAGCGGCGCCTTGGCCGCGTCGATCGCAACGCGATCCGATTCGGCTTTCGCGCAGCATGTGCGTTTCGCCACCCGATATGCAGCTTTGTCGACGGAGCGGCATGGCGCTGCGCTGGCGATGCCGCACATCGATGAAATGGAAAGCGGATAGCGCTGAACGTGCGGCGCGTTTGTCCGTCGTTTCCCACTGCTGTCGCCTTTGAAGCCGTCATTCCTGCGATAGCGGGAATAACGGCTAAAACATCAACCACGTGCGCGTTGCAAAGCAATGACAAAACGCGCTGGGGCGTTCCCTATCTGGCCGATCCGGTAGCGCGCTGATGTACTTGCGCTCTCCCCCCGAGGATCGCGCGCCATGTCCCCTCCCGATGGCGTCAAGCCGCCCGTCCTGCCGCCGCAACCGCAGGAAACCGTCCACGAAGTCGAAGCGAACGAAACGCTGACCGAAATCGGCCAGCCCTACGGCTTGGACGCGCAACAGATCGCCGAGCGCAACAAACTGGATAAACCCGACCAGATCAGCCCGGGCGACACGCTGATCCTCCCGACGACCAAACAGCACCCTGAACCCGTCGCACCCGCGCAGACACCCGAGCAGGCGAAAGTCGACACGACGTTGAAAGACCATCTGCTGGCGCAGGACAACCTGGCGGCGATGCAGTCCACTTCCGGCCAGAACGGCAATGCGGCCTGGCCCGCCGACCAGATCGCCGCGCAACAGCAACTGGTCTTTGGTTCGCGCGACAAAGTCGAAACCGCTGTCGCCGATGCGATACGCGCGGACCTCCAAGCCGACGGCAAGCCGATCGACGCGGCCAACATCCAGCAATACGGCGATGCGCTGGCGCAGCGCTATGCCAACGATCCGGCTGCGCTGGCCGCGGTGAAAGCCGCCGTTACCGAAACCAAGACCGATCAGGAAGTGCAGACCGCGCTGGCCGATGCCAGCGCCAAGCCCGATGCGCGCGGCGTGATCGAATCGCTGAACGGCGCACTGCCCAAACTGTCGCCGGAAGCGCAAACCAAGCTGCTGGAAAGCCGAGAATTCGCCGACCTGATCGATACGCGAGTGATGCCGGACGTCATCGCTCCGATCAAGGACGGCGTGCCGGAAAGCAGCTATAACGGCGCTGCCGAAGCGCTCGACAGCCTGACTCGCCTGGAGAAGATCGCCGCGGGCGCCGATACGCGCATCACCCAGGCGCTGGCCGAGCGCGAGATCGCCGCGCTGGAGAAAGCCGGCTACAAGGACGATGGCTACGGCGAAGGCTACATCGGCATCGAAGGCACCAATGCGCTGGTGCGCTTGGCCGGTTCGCTGGACAGCAGCAGCGAACGCGGCAGCCTGCTGATCGACCGCATGGCCGAATTGAAGCTGGACACCACCCAGATCCACATGGCCATCGCAGAAGGCGCTTCACCCGACCTGCCGCTGGCCATCGCCGCGCGCGTCGGCGGGCCCGACAGCGAGAACCGCGTCCTGCAATCCACGCTGCAAGGCGTGCAGATGTACGCCAATAGCCTGAAGGGCGACGTCGACAAGCTGGCCAAGGAAACCGAGGAGCTGAACTGGCTGATCAACAACGCGGGCGCTTCGATGACGCCGCAGCAGTTGGATCAGGCGATCAAGCAATACATCGCCGACAAGGGCCCGGACTGGGAGAAGAAAGTCCAGGGCATGGAGGACAAGATCGCCGCGGACGGCTTGAAGCTGCTCGACCAGTTCGACACCTTGCGCCTGTCCGGACGCATGGATGCCGTCAACGGCACCATCGAAAAAATCCTTGGCGACCAGTCCAGCCGCTATGCGATCAGCATGGCGCTGAACAAGCATCCCGAATACGTCGATACGCAAGCCGGCAAGCGGCTCATGCAAAACCTGGCCTACGGCGCCAAGGGCGGCGAGCAGTTCCTGAAGCTGGGCAAGGAATTCGCCAACGCCTACGTCCGCAACAACGTGCTCAGCGCGGCGCAGGGCTACGACGTGCGCAATCCGGCCAGCATCGCCAAGGCCGAGGCCGCGATCGAACGGTTGAAGGATCCCACCTTCGCCAAGCTGATCGGCATCGATCTGGAAGGCAGCAAGTTCAAGACCTACACCGATCTGGTCGACAACCTGAAGAAGACCTTGCCGGCGGCGGGCGATACCACTCAGGACATCGTGCAAAAGCTGAAGCTGCACGCCGACACGATGAACCACCTGAACGACAAGCTGACCCACGAAGGCGCCAAGCCGGCTTTCGACAAGAATCAGCCAGCCGGACAGATCCTGCGCACGGTAGGCTTGGGCTTCGCCACCGTCGGTTTCCTCAACGCGGTCGGCAAGGCCAACGACGGCCAATTCAGCCTCACCGATCGCAACGATCTCAACGCGATCGTGCAGGCCGCCGGTTTGGGCCAAAAAGGCACGGAACTCGCGTTGGGCATGGGCTTGGTCGCCGAAAATTCGACGCTCGGCCGATTCGGCGCAGGCAATCGCGCCAACGACGGCACTGCGCTCGATCAAGGCCGCCTGACCCGCGCCGACCGCGTGTTCGGTCTGTTGTCGGCAGGCTTCGACGCTTGGGCCGCGGTCGACAGTTTCCGTGGTGCGAACGGCGCGGCGCCGGATCCGGTGAAAGGCGGCCTGTACGCCGCCAGCGCGGCCGGCGGCACGCTCGCCGCGCTATCCGGTACGAGTTTCGCCGCATCGCTCGGCATCGGTGCATGGGCGGGGCCGGTCGGCATCGGCCTGGTCGCGGTCGCCACGCTCGGCCTGACGATCAAGGACCGCGTCGATCATTCGAACCTGCACATGAACGACACGTCGGCGAAATTCCTGCAGAACGCCAACCTCGATCCGGATACCGCCAAAGCGCTGGTCGATCAGAGCGGCGAAGGCTGGAGCCCGGTCACGTTGCTGGCGCAGTACGCGCAGAACAAGGGCTACGATCTGTCAGATCCGGCCCAGCAGGCGCAGTTCGCGAAGTGGCTCAACGACATGCCGCTGGATCAACTGGAACACGTGCGCGACTGGGCGCACCACACCCTGGACGAATTCGACGGCGACGTCACCAAGCTGGGCACCGACAAGTCGGTCGTCGAATCCACCGGCACCGTGAACACCACCACCGGCCCGGTGACGGTGATGGATGCGCCGCGCACCGTCGGCCAGATCGACGCATTGATCGCCAAATACGGCGCCACGCCACTGCCGACGGCCTAAGCCGCGGCACCCGCGCGGCCGGCGCCCGCCGGCCGCGCGATACAATGCGGTCATGCAGATCGGTCCGCACCGCATCGACCCGCCGGTGATCCTCGCCCCGATGGCGGGTGTCACCGACAAGCCGTTCCGCCAGTTGTGCAAACGGCTGGGCGCGGGCTTGGCCGTGTCCGAGATGACGATTTCCGATCCGCGCTTCTGGAAGACCGAGAAATCGCTGCGCCGCATGGACCATCTGGGCGAACCGGATCCGATCAGCGTGCAGATCGCCGGTACCGTGCCGGAGCTGCTGGCCGATGCGGCGCGCTACAACGTCGACCACGGCGCGCAGATCGTCGACATCAACATGGGCTGTCCGGCGAAGAAGGTCTGCAACGCTTGGGCGGGGTCGGCTTTGATGCGCGACGAAGCTTTGGTCGCGAGGATCCTGGACGCGGTAGTCAAAGCCGTCGATGTCCCGGTTACCTTGAAGATCCGCACCGGCTGGGACGCGTGCCACAAGAACGCGCCGGCCATCGCGCGCATCGCTCAGGACGCGGGCATTGCAGCGCTCGCGGTGCACGGGCGCACGCGCGATCAGCAATACACCGGCCTTGCGGAATACGACACGATCGCCGCGATCAAAGCCGACCTGTCGATCCCGGTGATCGTCAACGGCGACATCGATTCGCCGCGCAAAGCCGCCGAAGTGCTGGCGCAGACCGGTTGCGACGCGGTGATGATCGGCCGCGCCGCGCAAGGGCGGCCTTGGATCTTCCGCGAGATCGCCCACTTTCTCGCCACCGGCGAAACGCTGCCGGAGCCGTCTTTGCAAGAAATCCGCGACGTTCTGCTCGGCCATTTGCGTCATTTGCACGAGTTCTACGGCGAGCCGTCCGGCGTGCGCATCGCACGCAAGCATCTGGGCTGGTACGCAAAGGATCGCCCGGAAAACGCGGCGTTCCGTGCCGTGGTCAATCGCGCCGAGAGCGCCTCGTCCCAGATCGCTCTGACGGCCGAGTACTTCGACGCGTTGATCGCCGGCCAGCCCTTGTCGATGGCCGCCTAAAACGCAGCGCTGCGTTCTTTGCTCTTCGTAGGAGCGGCTTCAGCCGCGAGCTTTTCTGAAATCGCAACCCTGTCGCGATTTGAAGCGAAGAGCTCGCGGCTGAAGCCGCTCCTACGAAAAGCCGAGCCTTGACGCGGCTGGGCGGGCCGCTATCTAATCGCCTCGGGAGCAGGAGCAGGGGAATGGGCGAATCGGACGAGCGCGATCCGGGCGACAATGCCCTCGACAGCCGGCGCCCTATCGCCGCGCGCAGCAGCGCCCTCGCCCGGCACGCCGCAACCTGGCTGGCGAACAGCGGCATATCCCCGAACGCCATCTCCTTGCTCAGCATCGTCTTCGCCATCGCTGGCGCGGCCGCATTGTTGTGGATGCCTTCGCCCTGGGGACCCCTGCTCTGCGCCGCCGGCATCCAGGCACGGCTGCTGTGCAATCTGTTCGACGGCATGGTCGCGGTGGAAGGCGGCAAAGGCTCGCCGACCGGCGCGCTCTACAACGAAGTGCCCGACCGCATCGCCGACAGCGCATTCCTTATCGCGCTCGGTTATACCGCCGGCCACGGCTGGCTGGGCTGGCTGGCGGCCCTGCTCGCAGCGGCTACGGCCTACATCCGCACGCTCGGCGGCGCGCTTGGCCAGGCGCAGGATTTCCGCGGACCGATGGCCAAGCAGCAACGGATGGCCACGATGACCGTCGCCTGCGTGCTCGCGCCGATCGAACTCGCCTGGTCCGGCACCCGTTATGCGCTGCTGGTTGCAGGGATCATCATCGCCGCAGGTTCCGCGCTCACTTGCGCGACACGGTTGCGCGCCATCGCACGCCGGTTGAAACCGGCATGATCGAACGCGCCGCGGCCGCCGCGCTGACCGGTTTCACTCGCTTGCTGGTCGGCGCGCGCGCCGACTGGCGTGCGCAGCCCGCAGCCGGGCAGACGCTGTATTTCGCCAACCACACCAGCCATCTCGACACGCTCGCGATCTGGACGGCGCTGTCGCCGCTCTTGCGCGCGCGTACGCGGCCGGTGGCGGCGCGCGACTACTGGGAAAAGCCCGGCATACGCGGTTATCTGGCGAAAAACGTGCTGCGCGCGGTGCTGATCGATCGCCGCCGCGAGCAGCGCGACGCGGATCCGTTGGCGCCAGTCTTCGATGCCTTGGCGGGCGGCGATTCGCTGATCCTGTTCCCCGAAGGCACGCGCACCGCCGAACGCTTGCCGCAGCCGTTCCGCGGCGGCCTGTTCCGTCTGGCGGAGACGTTTCCCGATCTGAACCTGGTGCCCGCGTATCTCGACACCCTCCATCGCAGCATGCCCAAAGGCAGCCACATTCCCTTGCCGCTCTACTGCACGGTCCGCTTCGGCGCCGCGCTCGAACGCATAACCGGCGAACCGCGTGAGGATTTCCTGATGCGCGCCCGCGACGCCGTGGTGGCTCTGTCGTGACGGCGCAGCAGAAATTGCTGGCGGTGATGGGCGGGATCGTCGCCCTGCTCGTCGTGGCCTCGCTGATCGGCTGGTGGCTGTCGCGGCGCGGACCCGACGGCGGCGGCGATACCGTGCGCAACCTCAATGCCCGCACCCGCGCCTGGTGGAGCATGGTGGCGGTACTGACCGCCAGCTTCCTGCTCGGCCCGACCGCGACCTTGGTGATCTTCGCCTTCATCTCGTTCTTCGCCCTGCGCGAATTCATCACCCTCACGCCGACGCGCGCGGGCGACCACAAGCCGCTGGCGGTGGCCTTTTACGTGTTGATTCCGGTGCAGTACTGGCTGATCGGCGATGCCTGGTACGGCCTGTTCGCGATCTTCATCCCGGTCTACGCCTTTCTTGCCTTGCCGGCACTGGCGGTACTGGGCGGCGACACCGACGATTTCCTGGAGCGCACCACCAAGATCCAGTGGGGCGTGATGATCACCGTCTACTGCATCAGCCATGCGCCGGCGCTGATGATCCTAAATTTGCGCGACTTCTCGGGCCAGGGCGCATTGCTGCTGTTGTACCTGATGCTGGTGGTGCAGATCAGCGATGTGATGCAATACGTGTTCGGCAAATTGTTCGGCAAGCGCAAGCTGGCGCCGAAGGTCAGCCCTTCGAAAACCGTCGAAGGCCTGATCGGCGGCGGCTTGGCCGCGGTGGGCATTGGCACCGCGCTATGGTGGATCACTCCGTTCACGCCGTTGCAATCCGCGCTGATGTCGACCGCGATCGTGATCGCCGGCGCCGTCGGCGGATTGGTGCTGTCGGCGGTGAAGCGCAGCCTCGGCGCGAAGGACTGGGGCAGCATGATCCAAGGTCACGGCGGCATGCTGGACCGGATGGATTCGGTCAGCTTCGCCGCGCCGATCTTCTTCCACCTGACCCGTTACTACTTTTCCTGACCCGGCTCAGCGCAAGGCGAAATACAGCATGCCGGCCACGGCGAGCGCGGCAACGGTCCAGGGCAACCAGGTTTTCGTCGTCTCCTTCTCGACTACGACGGTGGGCAATGGCGAAGCGCGGACATCCGCAGGTGCGGACAGCGGCGCGGCGCGCGCTTCGCTCGTGGCTTCGGCCGGTTCGTTACGGTCGGCGCCGCTCGCGCCCAACGAATCGATCAGATAACGCAGCGGCTCCGGAATATCGTCGACCGAATCGTAGCGCTCGCCATTGATGGTGATGTGCCGGGACTCGAAGGTGTGCACGCCCTCGCCCGCCGCGGGAAGATCCTGCAGCAACCGCATCGCGCTTTCGTAGCGTTCGCGGGCTTCGGCCGGCAGGTCCTCGATGCGCTCGTAAGTCACGCCGTCGACCACGATCTTGAAGGCATCTTTCATGGCCCGGAACTCCGCACGCCGTCGCTCGCCGGCAGACTACCATCGCCGCTGCGCCAGATCCGCCGCCAAGTGGCGGACCAGGCCGCGCCGACATCGCGCTGCATCTCGATGCGCTCGGGAACGATGGCTCGCCATTGCCCGCCTGTATCGCGCTCGGCGACCGCGAAACGGAAGAAATAATCCGGCTCGGCGCCCATCCGTAAATCGCCGAGCACAAGCTGGCCGTGGGCTTCGCGCGCCTGCATGAAACCGTGATTGAACCAGGCCAGGCGGTCGACGGCTTGGATACCTTCGGCTTCGCGCAGGGCTTGGACATTCGACGGATAAGCCTTGAAGACCATCGGACCGCGATCGGAAGCGAGCGAGCGGAAACCTTCGACGTATCCGCTCGGCGTCATCGCCACCACTCGCCACAACAACGTGTTGAATGGCATCGGCACCGAGAACCGCGGCGCTTGATCCAAGCCCATCGCCGCCAGCGCGCGCTCGGCCTGGCGGTCGATCATCGTCTTGGCGATCAAGGACCAGCCCACGTAGGCCACACCGAGCGCCACGCCGACCCGCAGCGCCTTGTCCGCCAACGGTCGCTCCAAGGCGAACCAGGCCACGATGCAGGCGGCCAACCAAGGCAGAGTGAACAATGGGTCGATGATGAACAGACTCGACCACATCATCGGCTTCAGCGGCAATGGCCAGAGCAGTTGCGTGCCGTAGACGGTGAACGAATCGATCAAGGGATGCGCCATCAGGCAGGCGAAGATCGCCCAGAACCAACGGGTCGGCTCCGCCGCGACGCGCCCGCCGCGCTTGCGAAAGAACGCCCAGATCGCCCAAGCCGCGAATGGCAGCACGAACCAGGAATGGGTGAAGCCGCGATGCCAGGTCATTTCCGCGACCGGGTCGACGAAGCGCAGCGGGATCACGTCCAGGTCCGGCAGCGTGTTGAGCGCCGCGCCGGCCAGCAAGGCCGCACGCCGATGCTTTGCCGGCGCGATCGCGGCGGCGATGGCGGCGCCGTAGAACAGGTGGGTGATCGAATCCATGCGGCCTGCTGTTCCTCCCCCTTTGAAAAAGGGGGACCGAGGGGGGTTTGCTCTTGATCTTGCCTTAAAAGCAAATCCCCCTGTATTCCCCTTTTTCAAAGGGGGAGAACAAGCGAAAGCAAGGCTAAGCGGCGCGCGGCAGGGCCGGCTCTTCGCCTTCGCACACCAGCCGCAGCCGCGGCGGCAGCATCGCCAGCGTGTCGCCGGTATGCGACAGCAGGCGCAGCGTGCCGTCCATGTCTTCGGCCAATGCGGTCAGGCTTTCGACCCAATCGCCGTCGTTGGCGTAGATCAAACCGTCTTTCTGCACCAATCCGGCGCGATGGATATGTCCGCAGACGATGCCGTCCAGTCCGCGCCGGCGCGCATCGTCCAGGCCGGCTTGCACGAAGCGCGCGATGAAGCGTTCGGCCGTATCGCTCTGCCGCTTCAGGTATTCCGACAGCGACCAATAGCGCCGGCCCAGGCGCCTGCGGAAACGGTTGAGGACCTGGTTGCCGGTGAGGATGCGGTAATACAGCCAGTCGCCGAACTTTTCCTTCAACCCGCCGAAATGGGTGACGCTGTCGTAATCGTCGCCGTGCGTGACCAGCAAGCGGCGTCCGTCGGCGGTGACGTGGATGGTGCGGCGGCGCACCTGCATCGCCGGCAGCGCCAAACCGCAGAAGCGGCGGATCGGGCGGTCGTGGTTGCCGGGGATGTAGATGATTTCCGTGCCCGCGCGGCGCAGCTTGTGCAGCATCTCGACCACGCGATTGTGGTGATGGCCCCAGGACGCGCGGCGCTGCGCCATCCACCACAAATCGACGATGTCGCCGACCAGGTACAGCCGTGAGCATTCCAGCGTGGACAGGAAATTGGCCAGCTCGTCCGCGTGGCAGTGCTTGGAACCGAGATGGACGTCGGAGAGGAAGACCGCCCGCCGACGCCCGCCGGAGGCGATCGCCGGACTCATGCCGCCACCTCGTCCGTTTGCAGATAGCGCTTGCGCTTCTTTGGCCGCAGCTGGTGCATGTCGACCTCGATCAGGCCGTCGATCGAATCGCTGAACGCCGGGTCCACGCCGAAAGCGAGGAAACGCGCACCGCCCGGTTCGCACAGGTCGGTGTATTGCTTGTACAGCGTCGGCACCGAGGCGCCGTGCGCGGTCAGATTGCCCTTCAGCACATTGAACGCGGTGTCCGCGTCCATCTCGCCGAACGACGGCGGCGCGGCGAAATATTGGAACGGGCGCATCGACGACGCCAGGCCTTCCTGCGCGCCGTAATAGCGCTGGTAATAGGCGACCAATTGCTCGCGCGCCGGCAGCGGTAACGCGGCGCTGATCGAGACCGGCCCGAACAGATAGCGCACCTGCGCATGGCGGCGCAGGTAGGCGCCGATGCCCAGCCACAAATAGTCCAGGCTGCGGCTGCCCCAATAATCCGGCACCACATAGCTGCGGCCCAATTCCATGCCTTCGGCCAAATGCGGCACGGCTTGTTCGGCATAACGGAATAGCGAAGCGGTATACAGCCCGCCCAGGCCGCGTTCGGCCAAGGCGCGCGCACCGCGCATCACCCGATAGCCGCCGGCGATACGCTGCGCCTGCGCATCCCACAGCACAATCTGTTCGTAATGCGCGTCGTACGCGTCCAGGTCGCGGCTGCGGCCGGTGCCCTCGCCGACCTGACGGAAGGTGAGCTCGCGCAACCGTCCAATTTCGCGCAGCAGCGGCGAGTCGGCGGACAGCGTCGCGCAGCGGATCTGCTTGCCATCCGGCGTTTCGCCCAGCAGTTCGGTCGCCTGCAGGGCCAGGCGCACGTCTTCGGCCAATTCCGGCGCGGCCAGCGGCTCGGGGCCGACCGGAGCCGGCTTGCGCTTGCCGAGCGCGTACAGGGCCTTGCGGACCGTGCGCAGGGCCGTGGCCGAATCGGTTTCCGGCGCGATCGTCAGCGGTTGACCGATGCGCAGGCTCAGCGGCTTGTTGCCGCGCGCGTACATCTCGCGCGCGAGCAGCGCGGTGCCCGCCGGCTTGAACAGGGCCGAAGCGCCGTAGAACAGCGCCGAATTGCGCGCCTGGATCCGCACCGGCAGCACCGGCGCGCCGGTCTTGCGCGCGAAACCGACGAAACCTCGCTGCCAGCGGCCGTCGCGTACGCCGCGCAGGCCCAAGCGCGACACTTCGCCGGCCGGGAACACGATCACGCATTGCTCTTGTTCCAGCGCATGACGCACCGCACGCAAGCTGTCGGCGCTCGGGCGTCCGCCCAGGATCCGGATCGGCAGCAACAACCCGTCCAGCGGCTGGATGGCGGACAGCAGATCGTTGGCGATGATCCGCACGTCCCGGCGCACGCTGCCGACGAGTTGCAGCAGCGCCAGCGCATCCAGCGCGCCGGACGGGTGGTTGGCTACGATCAGCAGACGCCCTTTCGCCGGAATGCCGCCCCCCGCGGCCTCCACCGTATAGCGCGCCTGCACATGATCGATCGCGGCATCGACGAATTCGAAGTCGCGCAGATGGCCGCTTTCCGCCAGGAAGCCGTCGATCGTGTCGAACCGCGACCAGCGCCCCAGCGTGCGCAGCAAAGGCCGCGCGATGCCCGCCCGGCGCCCGCGGAACCAAGTCGGGAATCGCTGCTGCAGGCGCTGTTCGAGCTCGAGCATAGGGCTGTGGACGGCCGGTTTGGCCGGCAGCCTGCGCCCTTGCGGCGACAGCGAAATGGCGGATTTGCGGCAATCGCGTGACAGCGTGGGCTTAACGGCAAGCGGCGCCGGATCGCGGCACAATGCAGACCCCGCCGCCGCCGTGTATCATTCGCGGTCATCTTTTTATCCGAATAAAGGGATATTTACCGATGTCCAGCTACCTCTTCACCTCCGAATCGGTCTCTGAGGGCCATCCGGACAAGATCGCCGACCAGATCTCCGACGCTGTGCTGGACGCGATCCTGGCGCAAGACAAGCGCGCGCGCGTGGCCTGCGAGACCATGGTCAAGACCGGTGCGGCGATCGTCGCCGGCGAGGTCACCACCAGCGCATGGGTGGACATCGAGGCGTTGGCGCGCAAGGTGATCAACGACATCGGTTACGACAATTCCAGCGTCGGCTTCGACGGCCATACCTGCGCCATCGTCAACATGCTCGGCAAGCAGTCGCCGGACATCAACCAGGGCGTGGATCGCAAGAAGCCCGAGGAGCAGGGCGCAGGCGACCAGGGCCTGATGTTCGGCTACGCCTGCAACGAGGCGCCCGAATACATGCCGGCGCCGCTGTACTACAGCCACCGCCTGGTCGAGCAGCAAGCCAAGGTGCGCAAGAACGGCAAGCTCAAGTGGCTGCGCCCGGACGCCAAGAGCCAAGTCACGCTGCGCTACAGCAGCGACGGCAACGACATCCTCGGCCTGGACGCGGTGGTGTTGTCGACCCAGCACGATCCGGACATCAAGCAGAAGGACCTGATCGAGGCCGTGCGCTCGGACATCCTGGTGCCGGTGCTGCCGAAGAAGTGGTTGGAGAAGTTGCCCAAGAACAAGGTGCACATCAACCCGACCGGCAAGTTCGTGATCGGCGGCCCGGTGGGCGACTGCGGCCTGACCGGCCGCAAGATCATCGTCGACAGCTACGGCGGCATGGCCCGCCATGGCGGCGGCGCGTTCTCGGGCAAGGATCCGTCGAAGGTGGATCGTTCGGCCGCCTACGCCGCGCGCTACGTGGCCAAGAACATCGTGGCCGCCGGCCTGGCCGACCGCTGCGAGGTGCAGGTGTCCTACGCCATCGGCGTGGCCGAACCGACCTCGATCTCGGTCACCACCTTCGGCACCGGCAAGGTCAGCGACGAAACCATCGAGAAGCTGATCCGCAAGCACTTCGACCTGCGCCCCTACGGCATCACGAAGATGCTCGACCTTGAGCACCCGATCTACCAGCCGACCGCCAGCTACGGCCACTTCGGCCGCAAGCCGAAGGAAATCTCGTACGTCGACGGCGCCGGCAAGAAGCACAAGGCCACCGCCTTCTCCTGGGAGAAGACCGACAAGGCCGACGAACTGCGCAAGGCCGCGAAGCTGAAGTAAGTCCGCGCTTCGCGCAAACCCGCGTGCCGGTCGTGCGACCGGACCGCGACGAACGAAGGGCCGCGAATGCGGCCCTTCGTTGTTTCCGGGTTGCGCCTGCTTAGCTGCTGCGCAAGCCCATATCGATCGCCTGCCAGGTGCCGCGATCCAGATTGCGATCGGCGCCATCGGATATCTGCAGCAGCGTTTTGGTGAAATTGGTCGTCTCGCCCATCTGGCTGCGGACCAAGCCGACTGCGAACTGTATGCCGCTGTCGACCGGCTTGCCGGTTTCGTCGTACGCCATGATCGCGGGCCTGCTCGACCCGCCGAAGGTATCGCCGGCGGCGCGGGTCTGGCGCATGAACGACTGCATCTGCGCTTCGGTCATGGTCACGGTGACGGTTTTTCCGGCAGTCGCGGCGCCTTGCTCGGAAGCGCCGCCGGAGGCCACCCAATTCAACTGTTCGGCTTGGTTGGCGTCGGGCTTCAGCTTGAACTGGTAGGTGCGCTCGGAAAGGATCTCGTTGCCCTTCGTGTCGTAACGCTGGGTCAGGGTCATCGGCACGCCGCCGGCGTACTGCAGATCCATCGTCATCGAGTACGACCCGTCCGCATAGCTGGTCTTCACCCAGGTGCCGGTGTTCTGGCCGCCGGCGAAATCGGCCGAGAAGGGACCCAGCTCCACCTGCAAGCGAGTTTGCGAGGAGAAGTCGGTGCGCTCGAGCGACAGCACGTTGCTCACGCCCGGCGTTTCGTGCGCGACTTGGCCGGTGGCGACGAAGTGGGCGTAGGCCGCCTGGCCGTCCGGCTTGGTCAGGTCGAAATCGGCTACGCGCAATTGCGATTCGCCGATATTGGTCTGCTTGCCCAAGGCGACGCGCAATCCGTCGATGCCTACGTTGGCGCTGGTGAACGCTTCCAATGCCTTGGTCGGACCCGTCATCACCCGAACCGTGCCGTCGCTGAGGCGCGTGGCGCTATAAGCGGTGCCTTCGGCTTGTTTGACGTTGGTGGTGCTGCCGATATAACGGAACGAGCCTTCCAGCATGGTCCCGGTGAAAGCCTGCTGATCCAGCACCACCGTGGCGCCCACGGGAATCTTGGTCGGATCGAACGGATTGATCTGTGCGGCCTCGGTGGCCGGCCGGTTCTCGCCCGGCAGAATCACCTTGTAGCGCGCACGCGCGCCGCCGCCGATCTGGACTTCCGCGCTGGCGCCGCCGCGGCCGCCCACATCGACGCTGCCGACCAGCCAGCCGCCGTTTTCGGACTCGAAGGTGACTTCGGTATTGCCGTTCTTGTTGGTCGCGCCCACCGTCCAGGCCGTTTCGCCGCGCAGGCCGAACTGCACACTGCGCCCGCTCGCCGGATCGATCCCGAACGGATTGCCGGATTTCGCGCTGGCCAGCTCGTGCTGCTGCTCCAGCGTCAGCTTCACGCTGCCGTCGCCGGGGTTGAAGGTGATGCCGCCTTTTTCGTTGCCTACGCGATATTCGCTGTTGGAAGACGGGAAGGTCGGATTGACCTCCGTCGACATCGGATCCTCCAGCACGCTTTGCGTCGCCGCCGGAATATTGAGCTGGTCGCCCGACCAGATCATTTCGCCGCCGTTCTCGACGGCATCGTGCCGCCGCGCCGCATCGTCGCTCCTGAAGATCTGCGGATTGGCGTCGCGGATCGCACTCGGTTGCACGCCGTAGCGGTCCGCGATCTCACGCAGGGTTTCGCCCGGCGCGACAGTATGCGTCTGTGGCCGGTCTTGCGGAGAGCCGATCGGACCGGTTCCGCCGCCGTCGACGTAAGCCATATTTGCCATGGATGGATCCTTCCTTTTGTGACAGCCTCATGTCGGCCGACAGCCTAACTTCACACCGCGCCTGAACGAGGCTAGGGAAAACCCCAGATCGGTGACCAACGCATCGCTTGCGGTGACGAATCGGGCCTCGAACCGATTGGCGCCATCGATTCGCGCGGAAATTGGCTCGGTGCGACAGGCTTGATCGCGTCGAAATAAAAACGCGCCGGGCCTCCACCCGGCGCGTCGGCTTCCGCGCGCGATTCGCATTGCGAATCCCTCATTCGCACGGGCCGGAAGGCATCCGGCCGGAAGCTTTCCAAGCTTAGGCATGCGCCTTGGCCGGGGTCAGCTGGGGCTGACCCTCGTAAATCCTTGTTCCACAAGACTGAATGGGCGAAATCGGCGGCTCGGGCGTGGCCTGGACATATCCTTTCATCGCGAGGAAGCGATAAAATGGCGGCCTGCCCCGCCGAGGGGCGCTGCGACTGTACGCGGGTCCTTCCGCAAAAGCCCGCACATCCATGTGCGGGGATTTAAAAAGTACAGCCAGGCTCGGCGCGGGTTTCGTAACAACGGCGCCCGTTAATGCGAATCCGTCATCCGGATTCCCAACAACGGAGCAAAACCATGAACGCTGTCGTCAAGACCTTCTCCACCGAAGGCGATTACAAAGTCGCCGACATCTCGCTGGCCGATTGGGGCCGCAAGGAAATCGACATCGCCGAGCACGAGATGCCGGGCCTGATGTCGATCCGCAAGAAGCACGCCGCCGCCAAGCCGCTGAAGGGCGTGCGCGTCACCGGTTCGCTGCACATGACGATCCAGACCGCGGTGCTGATCGAGACGCTGAAGGACATCGGCGCCGACGTGCGCTGGGCTTCGTGCAACATCTTCTCCACGCAGGACCACGCCGCCGCCGCGATCGCCGCGTCCGGCACGCCGGTGTTCGCGTGGAAGGGCGAGTCGCTGGAAGAGTATTGGGATTGCACGCTCGACGCGGTGACCTTCCCGGGCGGCAAGGGTCCGGAACTGGTCGTCGACGACGGCGGCGACGTGACCCTGCTGATCCACAAGGGCTACGAGCTGGAACAAGGTTCGAAGTGGGTCGACGAGCCGGCTTCCTCGCACGAGGAAGGCGTCATCAAGAACCTGCTCAAGCGCGTCGCCAAGGAGCGCCCTGGTTTCTGGACCAACGTGGTCAAGGACTGGAAGGGCGTGTCGGAAGAGACCACCACCGGCGTGCACCGCCTGTACCAGATCGCCGAACAGGGCAAGCTGCTGGTGCCCGCGATCAACGTCAACGACTCGGTCACCAAGTCCAAGTTCGACAATCTGTACGGCTGCCGCGAATCGCTGGCCGACGGCCTGAAGCGGGCGATGGACGTGATGCTGGCCGGCAAGGTCGCGGTCGTGTGCGGCTACGGCGACGTCGGCAAGGGTTCGGCGCACTCGCTGCGCGCTTACGGCGCGCGCGTGATCGTCACCGAGATCGACCCGATCTGCGCGCTGCAGGCCGCGATGGAAGGCTATGAGGTCGCCACCGTCGAGGACACCCTCGGCACCGCCGACATCTACGTCACCACCACCGGCAACAAAGACGTGCTGACCCTCAAGCATATGCAGTCGATGAAGAACCAGGCCATCGTCTGCAACATCGGCCACTTCGACAACGAAATCCAGGTCGACGCGCTGAACGCTTCCGGCGCCAAGAAGATCAACATCAAGCCGCAGGTGGACAAGTACGTGATCAAGCCGGGCCAGGAAATCTTCCTGCTGGCCGAAGGCCGCCTGGTGAACCTGGGCTGCGCCACCGGCCACCCGAGCTTCGTCATGTCGAACTCGTTCTCGAACCAGACGCTCGCCCAGATCGACCTGTGGGCGAACAAGGACAAGTACGAGAAGACCGTGTATCGCCTACCCAAGGAACTGGACGAGGAAGTCGCGCGACTGCACCTGGAAAAGATCGGCGTGAAGCTGACCAAGCTCACCAAAGAACAGGCCGACTATCTGGGCGTGGCGGTGGAAGGTCCGTACAAGCCGGATCATTACCGCTACTAAGCTCTAAAGCCGTCATCCCCGCGAAAGCGGGGATCCAGCGCCTTATGCCGTTCCACGACGAAGCGAGAGCCAAGTCACTGGATTCCCGCTTACGCGGGAATGACGGCTAAAAGCAATGCGATCCGGCCTCGGCCGGATCGTCCCGGAGCAAGCGATGCAAACCCCGATCAGCTTCGAGTTCTTTCCGCCCAAGACCGACGAGCAGCGCGAGCAGCTCGACAAGGTCGCCGTACGGTTGAAGAAACTCACGCCCGAATACGTGTCCTGCACTTTCGGCGCCGGCGGCTCCACGCTCGACTACACGCCCGAAACAGTGCAGCGTTTGCACTATACCCACGGCCTGGACGCCGCGCCGCATATCTCCTGCGTTGGCGGCACCCGCGCCGAGTTGGGCGCGCTGCTGCAACGCTACAAGGACATGGGCTGCCGCCGCATCGTCGCGCTGCGCGGCGACCTGCCTTCGGGCATGGGCCACACCGGCGATTTCCGCTACGCCACCGATCTGGTCGAATTCATCCGCCGCGAGCACGACGGCTTCTTCCACATCGAAGTGGGCTGCTATCCGGAAACGCATCCGCAATCCGAGCATGCGATGGCCGACCTTAAGCATTTCAAGGCCAAGATCGATGCCGGCGCGGACGGTGCGATCACCCAATATTTCTACAACGCCGACGCGTTTTTCCGCTTCGTCGACGACGCGCGCAAGCTGGGCGTGACGGTGCCGATCGTGCCGGGGATCATGCCGATCTCCAACTTCTCCCAGCTGCGCCGCTTCTCGGAAACCTGCGGCGCGGAAATTCCGCGCTGGATCGGCAAGCGCATGCTGGCCTACGGCGACGACGTGGAAAGCATCCGCGAGTTCGCCGCCGATTTCGTCGCCGGGCTGTGCCGGCGCCTGGTCGAAGGCGGCGCGCCCGCGCTGCATTTCTACACGCTGAATCTGTCCAAGCCGACGCTGAGCGTCCTGTCCCGCCTCGGCTGAACCGCTTTTCGTAGGAGCGGCTTTAGCCGCGAGCTCTTTCCTTCAAATCGCGGCATCGCTGCGATTTCGAAGAGAAAGCTCGCGGCTAAAGCCGCTCCTACGAAAAGCAAGCCTTCGGGGCGTTGCGCACTTCCCGCCGACCCGGGCGAACGTTAGTCTGCTGCGATGTCCGCCTTCCCTTTCCGCTATCTCATCCTGGCGCTGCTGGCCGCAGCCGCCTGGTGGCCGGCGCACGGCGCCGCGCAAGTGCGGCGCTGCACGGGCCCGGACGGCAATGCGGTCTATACCGACCGCCCTTGCGAATACATCGGCGCGGTCGAACGCGTCCCGCACGCGCAGGCGGGGCAGAGCATGAACTCGCGCCGCTACGGCGGCTGCGCGCGCAACATCCGCGACTTGGTCTACGAGATCACCGCGGCCTTCGACGCCCGCGATCCGAATCGCCTGGCCGGCGCGGTGCATTGGGCGGGCATGTCCACCCGCACCGCTTATGGCCTCATGGGCCGGCTGGACGCATTGGCCAAACGGCCGCTGATCGACATCGTGCCGGTCTATGCGCGGGTCTATGCGCCCGAGCCGGCGCTCGCCGCCGACGCCGCGGGCGACGTTTCCGTGCCTTTCAGTCTCGAAGGCCACGGTCAGGATGTCCCCGGCGAAGCAGTACCTGCGCCAGCATCGGACCCCGATTACTACCCGCAGCAAACCGTACGCCGCGGCCCGCCGATCGCGCTACGCATCGAGCAGACGTTAGGCGACGGCGCCACACCGTCGCGCAGCGTGTTCGGCCTGCAGCGGCATATGGGCTGCTGGTGGATCCGCCTTTGAGCGTTTGTTTTTTGTAGGAGCGGCTTTAGCCGCGAGCTTATTGCGGCAAATCGCTGCATCGCCGTGCCTGCGGGAAAGCTCGCGGCTAAAGCCGCTCCTACAAAAAAGCGGGTTCGGCACGGGCGGGAATCGCCGGCTTCGGGCACAATATCGGGCTCGCATTGCGCTTTCTCGGAGCCTCGCATGGCCGCTTATCCCGATTGGATCTGGCACAACGGCAAGATCAAGCCCTGGGCCGAAGCGACCACGCACGTCATGTCGCATGTGGTGCACTACGGATCCTCAGTGTTCGAAGGCATCCGCTGTTATCAAACCAACAACGGGCCGGCCATCTTTCGCCTGACCGACCACAACACGCGCCTGTTCGCCTCGGCCAAGATCTACGACATGGCCATGCCGTACACGGTGGAGCAGATCAACCAGGCCTGCCGCGACGTGCTGAAGGCGAACGATTACGCCACCGACTATCTGCGTCCGGTCGCCTACCGCGGCCTGGGCGGTTTCGGTTTATCGGCCGACACGCCGACCGATGTGGCCGTGGCGACCTGGAAAATGGGCCAATACCTGGGCGCCAGCGTGCTCGAGCAAGGCATCGACGCTTGCGTGTCCAGTTGGCAACGCTTCGCGCCGAACACGATTCCGGCCGGCGCCAAGGCCGGCGGCAATTACCTGTCCGGCCAGCTGGTCGCACGCGAAGCGCGGCGGCTCGGCTTCGGCGAAGGCATCGCGCTGGCGTCCACGGGACTGCTCAGCGAAGGCGCGGGCGAAAACCTGTTCCTGGTGTTCGACGGCGCCCTGCACACCACGCCGGTCAGCGCCGCCCTGCTCAACGGCATCACCCGCAACACCCTGATCACGCTGGCGCGCGACGCGGGCATCGACGTGATCGAGCGCGACCTGCCGCGCGAATACCTGTACCTGTGCGATGAGCTGTTCATGTGCGGCACCGCCGCCGAGATCACCCCGATCCGTTCGGTCGACGGCCGCCAGGTCGGCACGGGCAAACCGGGGCCGGTCACGAAGCAGATGCAGGCATTGTTCTTCGGCCTGTTCGACGGCAAGACGCCGGACAAATACGGCTGGCTCGAACCGGCGTGAACGTAGGGTGGGCCTTGGCCCACCATTGCCATCGTTCGATAGCGACGAACAAAAAGCGAAGCGACCATCGCACTCTGCGATGCCGGTTGTGTATCAGCGTTTTTGTTTCGCCTTTTGTTCGTCGCGAACGGAAGCATGGCGATGGTGGGCCAAGGCCCACCCTACGCGTTGCGCGACGCAGCGAAAGTAAACGCAGGGTGGGCTTTAGCCCACCATCGCCATCAATCGATGGCGACGAGCAAAAGGGCGAAGCGACCATCGCACTCTGCGATGCCGGTTTTGTATCAGCGTTTTTGTTTCGCCTTTTGTTCGTCGCGAACGGAAGCATGGCGATGGTGGGCCAAGGCCCACCCTACGCGTTGCGCGACGCAGCGAAAGTCAGCGTGGCCACAACGCCTCGCTCTTCGCCCGGCACCACCCGCACCTGCCAGCCGTACAAGGCGCACAGGCGCCGCACGATCGACAGACCGATGCCGCCGCCCTGCGAATGCTCGGCGTGGGAACCGCGATAACCGCGTTCGAACAGCCGCGCTGCATCTTCGACGCTCAAGCCCGGGCCCGAATCGATCACTTCGACCGACTTGTCTTCGGGATGCAGGCGCACGATCACTTCGCCCGACGTGGTGTACTTGACCGCGTTGCCGATCAGGTTGCCCAAGGCCACGTTCACTGCCGCTTCCGGCGCGTCCACGGTCAATCCGCGTTCGCCTTCCATCAGCAGTTCGAGCGGTTTGCCGCCCAACTGACTCCGATGCGCGTCGAGCAGTTGCTCCGACACCTTGACCACGTCGGTCGCGCCGTGGCCGCGTTCGTTGCGCGACAGCAGCAGCAAGGCGCTGATCAGGTCCGTGCATTGCTGCTCTGCGCGCTGGATGCGCTGCAGGCGCGCGCGGGTCTTCTCGTCCAGCTCCGGCTTGGACAGCAGCAATTCCACCGCGCCTTTGATCACCGCGAGCGGCGTGCGCAATTCGTGGCTGACGTCGGCGTTGAATTCGCGGTCGCGCTGCACCACTTCGGTCAGGCGCGCGGCGTAATCGTCCAGCGCTTCGGCCAGCTGGCCGACTTCGTCGTCCGGGAAATGCGCGGCCAGCGCTTCGGGCTGCGCCTCGCTGCCGGAGGCCTGCAAACGCCGCGCCAGTTCCGACACCGGGCTCATCACGCGCGAGGCCGCCCACAGGCCGACCACCAGCGACAGCAGCGTGAAGAAGATCACCGAGCTGTAGATGGCGCGGTTGAACTGCTCTTCGCTGCGGATGGCCTGGGTCATGTCGTAGGCCAGGAAGAACCACTCGTCCGGCGTCTTGCGCACCGCCAGCTTGTAGGCGAACGGACTGCCGTCCTCGTTCCTGCCCTGGATGCTGTGGATGCCGTCGGACAGTGCGTACCACTCCGGCTGCTCGACCCTCAATTCGTCGAAGCGGTCCTTCTTCACCACCCGGCCCAGCATCTGCTGCACGCCGAATTCGGGTTTCTTGTTGGGGTCGCTGAAGTACTGGCGCGCGTATTCGTCGATGTTGCGGTTCATCACGTCTTCGACCAGCGAGTTCTCGACCCGCGTACGGGTCCAGTTGGTCGCGAACGCGAACAGCGCGGTCAGGCCGAAGCCCAACAGCACGAACGAGAGGATGATGCGGCTGCGCAGCCGCCGCCGGTAGCGCGAAACCCTTCGCGCGGGCGCGGGGTCAGTTGCCGGCATCGGGCGCGGCGATGCGATAGCCGATGCCGTGCCGGGTCTGGATCAACTGGGTCGGGAACGGCTTGTCGACCACCGCCCGCAACCCGTGGATGTGCACGCGCAGCGAATCCGAATCGGGCAACTCTTCGCCCCAGACCCGCGTTTCCAATTCCTGCCGCGTCACCACCGCCGGCGAGGCTTCCATCAGCGCCTGCAGGATCTTCAGCGCGGTCGGGTTGAGCTGCAGCAGCTTGCCTTCGCGGCGCACTTCCAGCGTGTCCAGGTTGTATTCCAGATCGGCCACTTCCAGCACCCGGGTCTGCACGCCGCGGCCGCGCCGCGACAGCGCGTTCAAACGGACCTCGACTTCCTGCAGCGCGAACGGCTTGATCAGGTAGTCGTCGGCGCCGGAATCGAAGCCGGCCAGCTTGTTGTCCAGGCTGTCGCGGGCGGTGAGCATCAGCACCGGCGTCTGCTTGCGCGCTTCGTTGCGCAGCTTGCGGCAGACTTCCAGGCCGTCCAGGCCGGGCAGGTTCAGGTCGAGCACGATCGCGTCGAAGTCGTTGACCACCGCCAAGTGCAGGCCGGTGACGCCGTCGGCGGCGAAATCGACGGTATGGCCGCGGTCTTCGAGGTAATCGCCCAGGTTGGCGGCGATGTCCTGGTTGTCTTCGATGACGAGGATGCGCATCAGGCTGTCCCGTGTGAGTGGTGATTCGACCGGCGCCGATGGAATCGGTTCCGGAAATCGACGATGCCGCATTCTTGCACAGGCCGCTTAACAAATCGGGTGAAAGCGTTCGGGCAGAAAAAAGCCCAAGCGGTGTTGGCCGCTTGGGCGAAAAGTACTGCCCCGATTACCGTAATCTGCGTTCTCGACAGGGATAGTCCAACCAAGAGAGGCGCGGGATTTCGGTCCGGATAAGGCTACGCCGGGGTCGATTAAAGCTCAGTTAAACGGAATGCTAACTATTTGTTAAGAAGTGGCGCGACGCCGTTGCGGGCCAGATGGGTGCGGTGGCGTTTCTGCTTTTTGGCGATGTATTCGACGATTTTCCCGGCAATATCCATGCCGCTAGCCGCTTCGATCCCTTCCAGGCCCGGGGACGAATTCACCTCCAGGATCAGCGGGCCGCGGCTGGACTGGATCAGGTCCACGCCCGCCACCCCCAATCCGATGACCTTCGCTGCGCGGACCGCGGCGGCCTGTTCTTCAGGGCTGGCCATCGCGCGTTCGGCGGTGCCGCCGCGATGCAGGTTGGAACGGAACTCGCCCTGCTCGGCCTGGCGCCGCATCGCCGCGACCACTTGCCCGCCCACCACGAAACAACGCAAGTCGGCGCCCTTGGCTTCGCCGATGAATTCCTGCACCAGGAAATTCGCATACAGCCCGCGCAGCGCTTCGATCACCCCGCGCGAGGCCGAAGGCTTCTCGGTCAGCATCACACCGGCGCCCTGGGTGCCTTCGTTGAGCTTGATCACGTGCGGCGGCGGGCCGAGCATCGACAGCAGATCCATCGTGTCGTCGGGGTTATCGCCGAACACCGTCGCCGGCAGGTCGATGCCCTGCGCGGCCAGCAACTGGTGGCAGCGCAGCTTGTCGCGGGCGCGCAGCACCGCGCCGGCGGGATTGGGCGTGTAGCTGCCCATCAGTTCGAACTGGCGCAGCACCGCGGTGCCGTAACGGGTGATCGATGCGCCGATGCGCGGCAGCACCGCGTCGTAGCCGGCCAGTTGCCGGCCTTTGTAATGCATCTGGAAACCGTCGCTGGCGATGCGCATGTAGCAGCGCAGCGGATCGAGCACGCGCACGGTGTGCCCGCGCTCGCGCGCGGCGTCGACCAGGCGCCGGGTCGAATACAGCTTGCCGTTGCGGGACAGGATGGCGAGTTTCATGCGGCGTTCGAAGAAGGAAGTGGGCGCGGCGGGCGGCCGTGCAGGAATGAGCTTGCGGGGTCGATGGTGAACAGGCCCGCGATGGCGGTGCGTCCGAGCAGCATCGGGAACAGCATCGCGCCGCGGTTTGTCAGATTGATTTCGATCTCGCGCTCGCAGCCGGCCAGGCGCAGCGGCGTGCGCAGGAACACGCGGCGCTCGCGGCCGCCGCCGGAGTCGATCACGTCGCGCTCGTCGTGCACCGGCGCCTGCGCTTCGACGACCAATCCGCGCGCCTTGCCGTGGCTCAAACGGAACCCGACCCAGGGCGCGCCGGCCTCGACGAAACGCCACAAGTCATCCACGTGCAAGGCCGAACTGCGCGCGCCGCTATCGACCTTCGCCCGCAGCCTCGGAATGCCCAATTCCGGCAGGGCCACCCATTCGCGCCAGCCTAGGGTGACGAGCGAATCGGGCATAACGGACTCCGGAGATGATTACGGCGACCGCGCAGGGTCGCCGTTGTCGCGTTTGGAGCGGGTGATGGGAATCGAACCCACGCTAGCAGCTTGGGAAGCTGCAGTTCTACCATTGAACTACACCCGCGATTCGCCGCCAGTCTATGCCCCGATAAGTGGGCTGGCAACGCGCCGACTCCTTCCTTCCCCCACCGGGAGAAGGTGGCGCGCAGCGCCGGATGAGGGTTCGGCGAAGC
This sequence comes from Luteimonas sp., assembly GCA_035250245.1. Lineage (GTDB taxonomy): Bacteria > Pseudomonadota > Gammaproteobacteria > Xanthomonadales > Xanthomonadaceae > Luteimonas_C. Next base: position 96,042 of record DATFFH010000088.1, read on the forward strand.
GACGGCTGGTTCCGATGTCTTATTTGGAATCGCGAGCCGACGATTCCCCGTTTCGTCGCCCGGTTTCGCTTCGCCGGACCCTCACCCCAACCCCTCTCCCGCTGGGAGAGGGGCTTATACGCAGATACTCAGAAACCCTTGCCTAGCGTGGCGAACACGCTGGCGTTGTTGCCGCCTTCCTGGCCCAGAGTGACGCTGGCGCCGACGTTCGCGTCCAGGCCGAACAGTTTGGAGCGGGCGCCCAGTTGCAGCGTGCCGTAGTCGCGGTCGATACCGATGCCGGGCACCGCGTAATTGCCGGTGCCGGGCAGCGATTGCACGCGGCCGAAGGCTTCCTTCGCCGGATCTTCGAACTCGCGGTCGTAGGTCAGGCGCGCGTACGGCGTCAGGTGATCGTTGATCGCATAGCTCGCCTGCCAGCCGGCACGGCCGATCAGCGAATCGAACTTCTGATCGGGGAAAGCGAGCGAGGTGGACAGGGACGGGTCGTTTTCGGCATAGCCGTCCACGTCGATCTGCTGCGACAGCACGCCGACCACCGGGCCGTGGCGCAGCTTGCCTTCGCCGAACTCCCAACCGGCCTCGGCGCCGACGCTCAGGTTGTCGCCGTCGGGCGAACCGTGATGAGCGCGGGTCACCTGGTCCAGGCGCACTTTGCGCGTCACGTCGTAGGCCAGCTGGGTGTAGCTGATCTGCGCGTTCGCCCACAGGCCGCCGTCGCTTTGCCAGCCGATGAAGCCGCCGATGCTGGTGTCTTTCTGGTCGAAATCGCCGCCGCGGCTGCCGAAGTCGATCTTCTGCCGGCCGTAGCCCGCGAAAGCGCCGTAGACGAGGTTGCCGCTGGCCCAGTCGATGCCGAAGGTCAGGGTCGGGCCGCCGCCGTCGAAGCCGGCGCCGGTGCCGCGATCGTGGTCGTAACGCTGGCTGTCGCCGCGCACGTCCGCCCACCAGCGCATGCCGTCCGCCTTGCTCGCGCCCAGCACATGCGCCGACACGCGGTCCGCGCGCGCGCGGCCCACGTTCGAGGCCGAGTACGGCAACAGCGCGATCTTGCGCGGACCTTCCAAAGTCGCCAGCGCGTAGTCGGCCAGGATCCGGTGCGCCTTGCTGGACGGATGCACGCCGTCGGCGAACGCGTAGGTTTCCGGCGCGCTCGGATTCACATAATTGAGTGGACTGCAGGTGACCGACGAAGCGGTGATCTGCGGATTGCAGGCCGTACCGGTGACATTGGTGATGCCGAACGGCGTGGGATTGGCCACGACCTCGCGGATCAAGGTGAACGTATCCAGCGGAATGAAGCGCACGCCGGCCGAAGCCAGACCTGCGTACAGCGCATTGTTGTACGTGGTCGCCAGCTGCGTGCCGGCTGCCTGCTGCGCCGGGCCGCCGGCGCGGAACTGCGGAGTCTGGCCCAGATCCGGCACGTTCGGCACCAGGATGTAGCGCGCGCCGGCCGATTGCAGCGCGGCCGCCACGCCCACTTCGGAAGCGACGGCGTTCGGAATGGTCGGCACCGGCGGCGCGCCCCCGGCGACCGTGAACAGATCGTTGGCGCCGCCCCACACGGTGTACAGCGCGCGCGGATCGGCGCGGCCGCCGTTCGCGGCGAGGTAATTCGAAGTCTGCGTGGCCAGCGACGGGATCGGCCCGAGCGCGCCGCTGGTATTGGTGCCGGTGCGGGCGCCGCCGACGGCGTAGTTGGTGCCGCCCTGGTTGGCGCTGGTGGCGTTGGTGCCGTAGTAATCGGCCACGAATTCCGACCAGACCCAGGTGGGATTGGTGCTGAAGCGGCCGATCAGCGCGCCGTTCGGGCCGACCGCGCCGATCAACGCCGGCCGGAAATGGCCCGAATCGGTCAGGCTGTCGCCGATGAAGACGGTTTGGGAAAAGGTCTGCGCCATGGCCGGCGCGGCGACGAAAGCGAGCGCGGCGGCGAGCGAGGTGCGGACGGGACGGAAGGACTTCATTACGAGTTCTCTCCTGAATCGGGTGGGTCCGGATCCCTTCGGTACGGCACCGGATGTTAGCGAATCGTTTCACGAAGCCCCGGCTCGCTCAAGCGTGACCGATGGGTCAGAGTCCGGCGCTGGCCGCATTCATAGCCGGCGCGCGACAATGGCGGCATGGACATCCTCTTGAACGGCGACCCGGTGTCGCTGACCGATCCCGCCTCCACCGTCGCCGCCCTGCTCGCCTCTCAAGGTCTTGCCGAACGCCGCGTCGCGGTCGAAGTCAACGGCGAAATCGTCCCGCGCGGCCGGCATGGCGAACACCAGTTGCAAGCCGGCGACAAGGTCGAAATCGTCCATGCCCTCGGCGGCGGCTGATCGCTTTTGTAGAGTCGAGCCTGCTCGACTGCTCTTCGATCGGGCGCGATGGAGCCAAAAGCATTCGAGCAGACTCGACTCTACGAAAGCCGCGCCCGCCCATCTGCAACCTGCGATAATCCCGCGATGACTCTTCCCAACCCGCCCGATGACGCCCTGATCATCGCCGGCAAGTCCTACCGTTCCCGCCTGCTCACCGGCACCGGCAAATTCAAAGACCTGGACGAAACCCGCCGCGCCACCGAGGCCGCCGGCGCGGAAATCGTCACCGTCGCGATCCGCCGCACCAACATCGGCCAAAATCCCGGCGAGCCGAATCTACTCGACGTGCTGCCGCCGGACCGCTACACGATCCTGCCCAATACCGCCGGCTGCTACACCGCCGACGACGCGGTGCGCACCTGCCGCCTGGCGCGCGAGCTGCTCGACGGCCACAAACTCACCAAGCTCGAAGTGCTGGGCGATCAGAAGACGCTGTTCCCGGACGTCGTCCAGACGTTGAAGGCGGCCGAGATATTGGTCGCCGACGGCTTCGACGTGATGGTCTACACCAGCGACGATCCGATCCTGGCCAAGCGCCTGGAGGAAATCGGCTGCGTGGCGGTGATGCCGCTGGCCGCGCCGATCGGTTCGGGCCTGGGCATCCAGAACAAATGGAACCTGATCGAGATCGTCGAGAACGCGAAAGTGCCGATCATCGTCGACGCCGGCGTGGGCACCGCTTCCGATGCGGCGATCGCGATGGAACTGGGCTGCGACGGCGTACTGATGAACACCGCCATCGCCGGCGCCAAGGATCCGGTGCTGATGGCGCACGCGATGAAGCTGGCGGTGGAATCCGGCCGCGCCGCTTTCCGCGCCGGACGCATTCCGCGCAAACGCTACGCCAGCGCTTCGTCGCCGGTGGATGGGTTGATCGGCTGATGGTCGTGAGCGGAGCTTCCCGCATCGCTCCCTCTCGCCCAACGGCTTTATCGTTGGGGGAGAGGGCTGGGGTGAGGGGGGCTTTTGCTTCTGCTTTAGAAGCAACAGCAAGATCAAGATCCCCCCTCACCCCAACCCTCTCCCCCGGCTGCGCCGGGGGAGAGGGAGTAGAGCCGCGGCTGCGCCGGGGATCGGCGCGATGATCGATCCCGCCGACAAGACGGCACAAGCCAAGCCCTATACCGCCGAACCCGGAAAGCGGCGCATCCGCAGCTTCGTACTGCGCCAGGGGCGCTTCACGCCGGCGCAACAGCGCGCGTTCGACGAGCTGTGGCCGCGCTTCGGTTTGGAATTCCAGGGCGAACCGCGCGATTTCGACGATGCCTTCGGCCGCAAAGCCAAGCGCGTGCTCGAAATCGGCTTCGGCAACGGCGAAGCGCTGCGCTATGCCGCGGCGCACGATCCGGAGCGCGACTACATCGGCATCGAAGTGCACGCTCCTGGCGTCGGCCGTTTGCTCAATGGTTTGGCCGCCGACGGCAGCGATCACGTGCGCCTCTACCATTACGACGCGGTCGAAGTGCTGGAGCGAGAGATCGCGGACGGCTCCTTGGACGAAATCCGCATCTACTTCCCCGATCCCTGGCACAAGAAGCGCCACAACAAGCGCCGCCTGCTCAAACCCGAGTTCGCCGCGCTGCTGGTCCGCAAGCTCGCGCCCGGCGGCCGCTTGCACCTGGCCACCGATTGGCGGGACTATGCAGAGCAGATGTGGGAGGTGCTCGACGCCGCCGAAGGCCTGCACAACCAGGCCGGGCCGGGCGGGCACGTGGAGCGGCCGCCGTGGCGGCCGCAGACGCATTTCGAATCGCGCGGCCAGCGCCTGGGCCACGAAGTCTTCGACCTGCTGTACGACCGGACCTGAGATAACTCCGACACATGGACAGCGCGCTGCTCCTCACCGCCGACATGAAGCTCGTACTCGGGCTGGTCGGCCTGACGATGGCGCTGTTCCTGTTCGACCGGATCCGCGCCGACGTGGTCGCGCTGGTGGTGCTGGTGCTGCTGGGCCTGACCGGCCTGGTCGCGCCGGAAGACTTGTTCGGCGGTTTCTCCGGCGGCGCGGTGATCAGCGTGATCTCGACCATGATCCTGGGCGCCGGCCTGGAACGCACCGGCGCGCTGAACCGCCTGGCCGCCTGGCTGCTGCGGCGCGCGCACGGCGTCGAACAGCGCTTGCTGCTGCTGACCACCGCGGTGGCAGGCCTGAATTCCTCGATCATGCAGAACCCGTCGGTGATGGCGCTGTACCTGCCGGTCGCTTCGCGCTTGAGTTCGCGCACCGGTTTGGCGCTGTCGCGGCTGTTGCTGCCGATCGCGGCGGCGATCGTGATGGGCGGCGCGCTGACCATGGTCGGCAATTCGCCGCTGATCCTGCTCAACGACCTGCTCGTCTCGGCCAACAGCAACTTGCCCTCGGGCGCGGCCGCGCTGCAGCCGCTGCAGATGTTCGCGCCGTTCCCGATCGGCGTCGCGCTGCTGGCCGCTTCGCTGCTGTACTTCCGCTACTACGGCGACAAGCGTTTGAGCGATGAGAGCGAAGGCGGGGTGACTCCGGCGCGCACCGAAAGCTATTTCGCCCGCGCCTACGGCATCGAGGGCGACGTGTTCGAGCTCACGGTCAGCGCCGACAGCCCGCTGGTGGGCATGTCGCTGGGCGAAGCGGAAAACCTGCGCGGCGCGCCGCTGCTGCTGGCACTGAAGACCGGCAACGAATCGCGGCTGGCGCCGCCAGCGGACGCGCGCATCTGGGTCGGCAGCGTGCTCGGCGCGATGGGGCCGCGCGACAAAGTGGCCGACTTCGCCCAGAACCAGTTCCTGCGCATGAGCACCCGCCTGCGCGAGTTCCGCGATCTCTTCAATCCCAGCCGCGCCGGCATTTCCGAAGCGGTGGTGCCGCCGACATCGAAATTCATCGGCAAGACTTCGGCCGATCTGCAATTGCGCAAGCAGGCCGGGATCAGCCTGCTGGCGATCAACCGCGACAAGGACGTGATCCGCGACAACGTGCGCCAAGTGCCGCTGCGCGCCGGCGACATGCTGGTGCTGCACAGCATCTGGCAGGACCTGGGCGAAGCCGCGGCGACCAAGGATTTCGTGGTCGTCACAGACTACCCGAAAGGCGAACAGCGGCCGCACAAGTTCAAGATCGCGATGACCATCTTCGCGATCACCATGCTGCTGGCGTTGAGCTCGCGCATCCCGGTGTCGATCGCGCTGATGACCGGCGTGGCCGGCATGCTGATCGCCGGCGTGCTGCACATCGACGAGGCCTACGCCGCGATCAACTGGAAGACCGTATTCCTGATGGCCTGCCTGATCCCCTTGGGCTGGGCGATGGATTCCAGCGGCGCGGCGGCCTGGGTCGCGGGGCACACCTTGGCGCGATTGCCGGAAGGATTGCCGGTATGGGTGCTCGAAATCGCGGTCGGCGTGCTGACGACGGCGTTCTCGCTGGTGATCAGCCATGTCGGCGCGACGATCGTGATGGTGCCGATGGCGGTCAACCTGGCCTTGGCCGCGGGCGGCAACCCGACCGCGTTCGCCTTGATCGTGGCGCTGTCGGCTTCGAACAACTTCATGACCGCATCCAATCCGGTGATGTCGATGATCACCGGCCCGGCTGGTTATTCGTCGAAAGAACTGTGGAAGATCGGCGGGCCATTGGCCTTGATCTATATCGCGATATCGGTGCTGGCCGTCAACGTGATGTTCTGGGGAAAATGACCCGATGAAGCGCTTATTGCCTCTCTTGTTGTGCCTGGCGTTCCTGCCCTCCGCATCGGCCGCGGAAAACTTCATCGCCCGCAAATCGGTGAGCCTGGACGCGGCCAAGCGACTGGTCGCCGCCGCGGAAAGCGAAGCGGCCAAGCGCGGCCTGAAAGTCAGCATCGCGGTGCTGGACGAGGCCGGGCGGCTGCTGCATTTCTCGCGCATGGACGGCACGTCCAATTCCACCGTCGACGTCGCCGTCCGCAAAGCCGAGCACGCGGTCAACTTCCGCCGCGATACGGTTTTCCATCAGGACCTGTTGTCCAAGGGCAACAACGTCGTGCTCGGCCTGCCGCATAGCCTGCCGATCGAAGGCGGGCTGATGCTGAAAGTCGGCGAGGAAGTGGTGGGCGCCGTCGGCGTATCGGGCGCGCAATCCAGTATCGATGCCGAGATCGCGCGCGCCGGTATGAAGGCCGCCGGGTTTTAGCCTCCGCTTTTCGTAGGAGCGGCTTTAGCCGCGAGCTTTTTCTCCCGAAATCGCTGCAGTGTCGCGATTTGACGAAAAAGCTCGCGGCTAAAGCCGCTCCTACGAAAAGCGAATCCGTTATGCGGCCAGGACCACGTCGCCGCCATGCACCATGACCTCGACGGCACGCAAATAAGCGCCACGACAAGGCCCAGCCACGCACTCGCCGCTCTCCAGCGCGAAGCTGGCCCCGTGCGACGCGCACACCAGATGCCCCTCCTTGCTTTTCAGGAACCGGCCCGGAGCCCAATCCAGACGCCGGCCGGCGTGCGGACACACATTCAGCCAGGCGCGGACGCGATCGGCGTCCCGATACAGGATCAGGGATTCGGCATCGCCGTCCAGGTCGGCCTCGACCTCCGCGAAGCCGCCATCCTCGATCTCCGCTAGGCCGATCAGCCGCTGCCGGCCGCCGTCGGATCGGCTGTCATCAAACATTAACAATCTCCTTACAACTGCCCCGAGGCGCTGTCCGATACTTGCCGCCCGCCCTCGGGCCGCATTCTGTCACGACCGTTGCCGATGACCGCCTTCCGCTTCCACCGCGATTCCATCCGCTGGGCCTTCGCGCCGCGCAAACCGCGCCATCCGCTGTTGCGCATCGCTTTTGGACTGGTCGGGCTGGCGTTGCTGGCGGTGTTGCTGGTATTCGGCGTGTTCGTCGGCGCGGCGATGCTGGGTGCGGGCCTGCTGATCAAGCTCTGGCGCCAGCGCGGCAAGCCCGTCGCCGCGGACAAGAAAGTCGTCGAAGGCGAATACCGCGTCGTCGGCAAGCCTTTGCTGCGCTAACCCGCCGTGACCGACGCGATTCCGGCGCCTCCCACGCCGCGCGTCCCGCTGCGCGGCGGCGGCATGTTCCCGGTGCGGCGCATCTACTGCGTCGGCCGTAATTTCGCCGATCACGCACGCGAAATGGGCGCAGCCGCGCCCGCATCGAAAGCCGAACGCGGCCAGCCGGTGTTCTTCCTCAAGCCGGCCGACGCGATCGTCGTCGACGGTGTCGTGCCCTACCCGCACGGCACGCACGATCTGCATCATGAAATCGAATTGGTGGTCGCGCTGGGCCGCGATGCGCCCGCCGGCACGCTCGATCCGCACGCAGCGATGTCGCTGGTGCACGCTTACGGCGTCGGCCTGGACCTGACCCGACGCGATCTGCAAGCCGCGGCCAAGGCCAAGGGCTTGCCTTGGGATACCGGCAAAGCCTTCGACCATTCGGCGCCGATCAGCGAACTCGTGCCCGTTGCGCAAATGGGCGATCTGTATGCACGTACGCTCACTTTGCAAATCAACGGCCAGCAGCGCCAGCACGGCGCGCTGACGGACCTGATCTGGGACGTCGGCGACATCCTGCACGAGCTGTCCAAGCTCTATGCGCTGCGCGCCGGCGACCTGATCTTCATGGGCACGCCGGCCGGCGTCGGACCGCTGCAGGTCGGCGACGCCTTCCATGCGCGGCTCGACGGCGTGGCCGAGCTGCGGGGCGTGATCGCGCCGCCCACCGGGACCGGTGTAGCCTAGCCGCTCCCAACCGCGAAACGGAGGAGTGGCGATGGGCATGATGAGTGAATTCAAGGAATTCGCGATGCGCGGCAACGTGGTCGACCTCGCCGTGGGCGTGGTGATCGGCGCCGCGTTCGGCAAAATCGTCACCGCGCTGGTCGACAAAGTCATCATGCCGCCGATCGGCATGCTGATCGGCGGCGTGGACTTCTCCAAATGGGCGATCACGCTGAAGGAAGCCGGCGTGGACGCGGCCGGCAAGGAAATCCCGGCGGTGGTCATTGGCATCGGCGAATTCCTGAACACGCTCGTCCAGTTCGTCATCGTCGCGTTCGCGATCTTCCTGGTGGTCAAGGCGATCAACCGGATGAACCGCAAGCCGGCCGAAGCGCCCGCCGCGCCGGCGGAAGAAGTGCTGCTGCTGCGCGAGATCCGCGACAGCCTGAAGCGCTGACCCCGCTCTTGTAGAGTCGAGCCTCGCTCGACTGCTCTTCGGTCACATGCGAAACACTTGACGAAAAGCAGTCGAGCAAGGCTCGACTCTACAAAAAGCGGAATGGCTCCTGCGGAATGGAACAGGAGCCATGACGAGTGGCACAAAGACGAAAAGCCGCGGGCTGTTAAGCTCGCGGCTTTGCCGCGTCCCGGGGGATTGCAATGCGTTTTTCGCTGTCGATCGCCGCGTTAGCCCTGTCCGTCGCCTGCTCAGCTGCGCTCGCGCAGCAGCAGACCACGATTCCCGCCTCCGCCGTCGCCGAAGCCGCGAAATTGCGCGAAAAAGCGTTGGCCAGCGACCTGGGCTGGAAGATCACCGAATCCCTGACCACCGAAGTCGGCCCGCGCCTGGCCGGCAGCGAAGCCGATGCGCGTGCCGTCGCTTGGGCGGTCGCCAAGTTCAAGCAGTTGGGCTACGACAAGGTCTGGACAGAACCTGTCACGTTCCCGAAATGGGTACGCCGCAGCGAACACGGCGAAGTGCTCGGCCCGCATTCGCAGAAGCTCTATCTGACCGCTCTCGGCGGCAGCCCCGGCGGCACGGTCGAAGCCGAAGTCGTGCGCTTCCCCGATCTGGCCGCGCTACAAGCCGCGCCCGACGGTTCGCTGGCGGGCAAGATCGCCTTCGTCGACTATCAAATGAAGAAAGCGAAAGACGGCAGCGATTACCGCAATGGCGGCGGTATCCGCGGCCGCGGCCCGTCGGCAGCGGTGCGCAAGGGCGCGGTCGCGTTCCTGATGCGCTCGGCCGGCACCGAATCGCACCGTACGCCGCACACCGGCGCCACCCGTTTCGAAGAAGGTCTTAAGCCGGTTCCCGCGGCCGCGCTGTCGATTCCCGATGCGGATCAGCTGGCACGCCTGGTCGCCCTCGGCCCGACCAAAGTTCGAGTCGCCTTGGATTGCGGCTACGACGGCGAATACACCTCGCAGAACGTGATCGGCGAAATCCGCGGCAGCAAGAAGCCCGACGAAGTGGTGCTGATCGGCGGCCACCTGGATTCCTGGGACCACGGCACCGGCGCGATCGACGACGGCGCCGGCATCGGCATCACCATGGCCGCGGCGGTGCTGATCAAGCCACTGAAGCCGGCGCGTACCATCCGCGTGGTCGCTTTCGCCAACGAAGAGCAAGGCTTGTTCGGCGGCCGTGCCTACGCAGACAAATATTTCAAAGACGTCGAGAAGCACCACATCGCCGCCGAGAGCGATTTCGGCGCCGACCGCATCTACGGCTTCGACAGCAGCGCACCGGCGTTCGCCAAGCCGGCGATCGACACGATCGCGCAGGCGCTGGCGCCGCTGGGCATCGAGCATCTGCCGGGCAAGGGCGATCCGGAATCGGACATCGGCGCGCTGACCGCGCGCGGCATGGCCTGGGGCTGGCTGGGTCACGACGGCACGAACTATTTCGACCTGCATCACAACGCCGACGACACGCTCGACAAGATCGATCCGAAGGTGCTGGCGCAGAACGTGGCCGCGTACGCCGTGTTCTCCTATCTCGCCGCGCAGTCCGAGGGCGGGTTCGGCAGCGCGCCGAAGGAAGCCGAGCCGCGTCGGCAACGCTGACACCCTTAGCGGAGCGGGTTCGCCCGCTCTTCGCTTTTTGTAGGAGCGGCTTTAGCCGCGAGCTTTCTCCTTCAAATCGCGACATCGCAGCGATTTTGAGAGAAAGAGCTCGCGGCTAAAGCCGCTCCTACAAAACCCGGTGTCAACGGCGCGCGGTCAGGACCCACTGCCCTTGCGGCAATCCGGCCGCGACGTCCTGCACGCGGCAGATCTCGGCGTCCGCGAATCCCGCCGCGCGGATGTCGTCCAGCAGCGCCCAGCCGAAATGGTGGAAGCAAGGCACGCCGCCACGGACGGGATCGCCGTGGAATTCGGGTTCACCGAAGTGCTCGACGCGGCCTTGCGCATCGAGCCGCGCGATTTGCACGTTCGCGGCCTGGCCTTCGTAGAACGGCACGGTCAACGCGAGCGCGCCGCCTGGCCGCAGTACGCGCGCAAATTCGCCTAGCGCGGCCCGATAGTCGGGCACATGTTCGAGCACGTCGAGGCTGACGATGCCGTCCATCGCCGCATCGGGCCAACGCAACGCGGTCGCGTCTTCGCTGCGGATCCAGGGCCAGGCGCCGCGGCGCAGCAGCCACAGCATCAAATGCGCGCGCTGCCACAAGCCGATCGCGAACTCGCTGCCGTGCAAGCGACCCACGCGTTTGCGCAAGGCGAGATAGAAAGCGCTGCTCTGTTCGGTAGCGTAGACCCTCGCCTGCGCCGGGCGCTCCAGCAGTTCCAGTAAAATCGTTCCCGCTGCCCGCTGCCGCGCATTGCAACGGCAGTGCCGGCAAAGCAGGCCCTCGCGCCAAGCGGATGGCGATCCGGGCGAGGAATCGAATCCGGTTTCGCGCTCGCACAACCCGCAGCGTCCCTTCAAAAGGCCTGCTGCGGCCAGTGCCAGCGCTTCGGATTCCGATGCGTGCCATACCGCCCATGCGTCGCGCCATTCCGCGAGGCTGCGCAAGCGTGCCGTTCCGCTCGACGTCATCGCTTGGAATACCAGACCGCCAACAGCACAGCCGCCGCCGACGCCACATTGAGACTTTCCACCGCGCCGCTGCCGGGGATCGATAGCCGCAAATCGCAGGCCTGCGCCAGGCCGCGATCCATGCCCTCGCCTTCCGCACCGAGCACGTAAACCAGGCGCGGCGGCAAAGCTGTTGCGAATGCATCTTGGCCGCCTTCGATCACAGTCGCGGCCAGCGCGAAGCCCGCTTCGCGCAAACGCGCCATGGCGACATCGGACGATGGCAAACGCACGAACCGCACCGCCTCGGCGCCGCCTTCGGCTACGCGCGCCGCGGCACCGGACAAGGCCAGTTCCGAATGCGCCGGCAGCAGCATCGCGGCTACCCCGAAATGCGCCGCCGAGCGCAGGATCGCACCGAGGTTGTGCGGATTGCCCACGCCGTCGAGCCAGATCGCGCACTGCGGCCCGTTGCCCAGATCGCGCAGCCAGGCATCGAAGTCCAAAGGCTCTTCTCGCAGCACATCGGCCACCACGCCTTCGTGGTGCGAACTGGCCGATAATTTCTGCAGGTCGGCTTCCTCCACCACGCGATAACCGATACGGTGGGCCACGCACCATTTCAGCAGCGGCTGCAATTGCGGTATCCGCGCCTGGGTCAGATACAGCTTGCGTAGCGCCTCGGGCCGGCGTGTGAACGCGGCGCGCACCGCGTTGAAGCCGTACAGCCGCAACTCCGTTTTCGGATCGGTGCGGCGAGCGCGTTCGGGAGGACGGCGGGCTTCAGCCGAAGCCCGGTGCTTGCCCCAAGGCGAATCGGATTCACGTGCCATTGTCCAGCGCCTCCCTGGTTTTGGCGAACGTGCGCAGATCGTGCACGCGACCGCGCTTGAACACCGCCTTGCGTTGCAGGCCTTCCTCGATAAAACCGTTCTTTTCCAGGACGCGGGCCGAGCCGAAGTTGAAATCGAGCACGCTCGCCTGCAGCCGGTACAGGCGCAATTCGCGCATCGCCCAAGGCGCGAACGCCGATACGATGCGAGTCATCAGCCCACGGCCCCAGTGTTCCCGCCCCAGCCAATAGCCGAATTCCGCGCTGTGCCGCCGCTCGGCTTGTCCGGGCCGTGCGCCGATGCTGCCGAGGGCCTCGCCATTTAGGTCGATCGCGAACGCCGGACCCGCATCGAAATCGATGACCTTGCCGGCCAGGAAGGCTTCGCCGTCGGCGCGCGTGTACGGCCATGGGAAGCGGTCGCTGACGCCGCGCGAGACCTGTTCGTCGTCGGCATGGCGCAGCAAGGCTTCGAGGTCGTCAGCCCGCCAGGCGCGCAAGCGCACGCCTTCGCCGACGTCGATTTCGGTGCCGCGCCAATCCACACCCGCCTCCGATCCTGCTTCGATCCGCAGGATACGCGATCAGGCGTGGCCGCCGACAGGCGGGACTTCCTTATCCAGCTTGGCCAACTCGTGGGCGATGGCCTCGGGCGAATGTGTGAAGCGCGCCAACAGGCTGTAGAACACCGGCACCGCGAACAGCGATAACAGCGTGGAGAAGGCCACGCCGAACACGATCACCACGCCGATCGAGGAACGGCTGGCCGCGCCGGCGCCGGTGGAGAGCATCAGCGGGATCGCGCCGCAGATCATCGCCACCGAGGTCATCAGGATCGGACGCAGGCGCACCGAAGCCGCTTCCACGATGGCGTCGGCCACGCTGCGGCCTTCGTCGCGCAGCTGATTGGCGAATTCCACGATCAGGATGCCGTTCTTCGCCGCCAGTCCCACCAGCATGACGATGCCGATCTGGCTGTACAGGTTCAGGCTGGTGCCCCAAATCGACAAGCCGATCAGCGCGCCGAGCATGGCCAGCGGCACGGTCAGCATGATCACGACCGGATGCAGGAAGCTTTCGAACTGCGCCGCCAGCACCAGGAACACGACCAACAGCGCCATGCCGAACGTGAAGAAGATCGCGCTGCTGGATTTCTGGAATTCGCGCGATTCGCCCTTGTAGTCGATCTGCGCTTCGGGCGGCAGCTCCTGCGCGGCCAGTCCGCGCAGGTATTCGAGCGCGTCGCCCACCGTGTAGCCAGGCGCGAGACCGGCGGTGAGCGTGATGGCGCGCATCCGGTTGAAGCGGCTCAGCGTTCCGGCTTCGGCCACTTCCTCCAGCTTCACCAGGTTCGACAGCGGGATCAGCTGGTTGGTGGTGGTCGAGCGCACGTACAGGCCGGCGATGTCCGCCGGGCTGCGCCGGTTCGCGAGTTCGGCCTGGGTCATCACGTAGTATTCCTGGCCGTCTTTCTGGTACGTGCCGGCACGCAACGAACCGAGCATGGTCTGCAGCGTATTGCCGATCGCCTCCACCGGCACGCCGAGATCGGCCGCGCGCGCCTGGTCGATATTGACCCGGATCTGCGGCAGCGTTTCCTTGTAGTCGTAGTCGACGTTGAGCAGCCCCGGGTTTTCGTCCATGCGCGCGATCATGCGGTCGCGCCATTGCGCCAGCGTCTCGTAGGTGGGCCCGCGCAGCACGAACTGCACCGGGCGGCCGCCGCCGCGCACCAGGCCTTGCTGCACGTCGGCGGTCACGCGAACGCCGGGGAAGTCGGCCAATCCCTTGCGTATTTCTTCCATCAGTTGCTGGGTAGTGACATCGCGCTCGGCCCAAGGCTTGAGGAAGACGATGGCGCGGCCGTTGTTCATCACGCCGGCGCTGCCGCCGAAACCGCCAGGTACACGGGTGATGACGCGGTTGACTGGCTTGCCGTCTCCGGCATACGACAGCAGCCGTTTCTCGACCTGAGCCATCTGCTTGACCATGTAGTCGTAGCCGGCGCCTTCCGGTCCGGTGACGCTCACATTGAAGTTGCCGCGATCCTCGACCGGAGCGAGTTCCGAGGGAACCAGCTTGAACAACAAACCGCTGACCGCGAAGGTGACCAGCATCGTCGCCGCCAGCAACCAGCCTCGCCCGACCACTTTGCCGAGCACGTCGCGATACCAGCGCGTCAGCGCGTCGAGCCGACCGTTGACCCAGTTGTTGAAGCCTTTCGCTTTATGGAGAGTCCGGCCAGGGACGGCCGGGCTGTTCGCGGAAGGACCCGCGGATGCGTGGGGCCGCAGCAGGACCGAGCACATCATCGGCGTCAACGTGAGCGCGACGAAGCCCGAAATCAGCACCGCGCCGGCGACGGCCACCGCCAGTTCGCGGAACAGCCGCCCCTGATTTCCTTCCATGAAGGCGATCGGCAAGAACACCGCGATCAGGACGATGGTCGTGGCGACCACCGCGAACGCCACCTGGCCGGTGCCGCGCACGGCCGCGAGCAGCGGCGGCTCGCCCAGGTCGACACGGCGCTGGCAGTTCTCCAGCACGACGATGGCGTCGTCCACCACCAGGCCGATCGACAGCACCAGCGACAGCAAGGTCAGCTGGTTGATCGAGAAGCCGAACGCATACAGCCCCATGAACGCGGCGGTAATGCACACCGGCACGGTCACCGCCGGGATCAACGAAGCGCGCACGCTGCCCAGGAACACGAACACGACCAGCAGCACCAGCACGATCGCCTCGGCCAGGGTCTTGTAGACCTCCTCTACCGCCGCATCCACGAACACCGTCGAATCGAACGCCAGCGCGATATCCATGCCCTCGGGCAACGAAGCGGCCATGCGGTCCGCCAAGTCCCGGGCCTTGTGCGCCACGTCCAGCTGGTTCGCCGTGGACGTGGCCACGATGCCCATGCCGACTTGCGGCACGCCGTTGCCGTGATAGTAGGAGCGGCGCTCTTCCGAACCCAGTTCGACCCGCGCCACTTCGCGCAGCTTGATCACGTGGCCGTCGTCGCCCTTGCCGACCGCCAGATCCTCGAAGTTTTCCGGAGTCAGATAGCCGCGCATCACCCGCAGCGAGAAATCGCGATCGGTCGATTCCAGGCTGCCGCCCGGCAATTCGACGTTCTCGCGCCGCAGCGCGCCGTTGATGTCGTCGACAGTGAGCCCGCGCGCGGCCATCGCCTTGTCGTCCAGCCACACGCGCATGGCATAGCGCTGGCCGCCGCCGATATTCACCGAGGACACGCCGTCGATCGAGGAGAATTGGTCGGCTAAGTAACGGTCGGCGTAGTCGGTGAGCTCCTCGGCGGTCATGTTCGGATCGCTGAGGTTGAAGAACATGATCGGCGACGAGTCGCTCTGCTGCTTGGACACCTGCGGCGGATCGATCTCGGGCGGCAAGCGATTGGCAACGCGGCTGATCGCGTCTCGCACGTCGTTGGCCGCGCCTTCGATGTCGCGGGTCAAGGTGAACTCGATGTTGATGTTGGAACGGCCGTTGCGGCTGTCGGCGGTGATCAGGTCCACGCCTTCGATGCCGCTGATCGCGTCTTCCAGCACCTGGGTGATGCGGCTTTCCACCACAGCCGCCGAAGCGCCGGTGTAGCTGGTGCTCACCGACACCACCGGCGGATCCACGTCCGGCAGCTCGCGCAGCGGCAGGCGGGTGAAGGACACCACGCCCAGCACGATCAGGATGAGCGACATCACCGTCGCGAAGACGGGGCGCTTGATCGAGATGTCGGACAGCAGCATGGTTTATTTCCCGTCGGCCTGCGCGGCGGCCTGCTGTCCGGTCACGTCCTGGATGGTCGAGCCGTCGCGCACCTTGACCGTGCCGTCGACCACGATGCGGTCGCCCGCTTTCAGGCCGGACAGGATCTCCACCTCGCCCGGGCGCCGCGCGCCGATCTTCACCGGCACCTGCTTGATCTTGTTGCCGGCATCGACCCGGAACACGCTGGCATTGGCGCCGGATTGCTGCAGCGCCAGTTCGGGAATGGCGAGCGTGTCGCGCGCCGAGCGCTCCACGCCGACGTCGAGCAGCATGCCCGGGCGCAGCTTGCCGTCGGCGTTCGGAATCTCGGCGCGGACCGTCACCGCGCGCGTCGCCGGATCGACGCGCGAATCGATCGTCGCGATCTTCCCTTCGAAAGTCTGGTCAGGCCACGCGTCGCTGCGAGCGATCACCCGCTGGCCGACCGCCAGCTGCGACAACGCCGATTCGGGGAAAGTGAAATCCAGTTTGATCAGCGAGACGTCGTCGAGCGTGGTGATCGGCGTGCCCGGCGTCACCAGCGTGCCGGCGCTCACCAGGCGCAAGCCGAGCACGCCGTCGAAAGGCGCGCGGATCACGCGGTCGGCGACGGTGGCGCGCTGCGCGGCGACGCGGGCGCGCGCGGCTTCCAATGCGGTGCGCTGGGTTTCCAGTTCGGAGCGCGCGATCAGCTGCTGGTCGGCGAGCCGGCGGTTGCGTTCGTACAACTGCTCGGCATCGCGCAACGAAGCCTGCGCTTCGGCCACGCTCGCGCTTTGCTGGCCTTGGGTCAGCGTGACCAGCCCCTGCCCGCGCTTGACGAACTGTCCGCTGTCGAAATCGACGCTGGCCACGGTCTGGGTGACGCTGGCGGTGATGTCCACCGACTCGCGCGCCTTGGCCGTGCCCAGCGCGGTCAATTCGTCGCTCCAGCGCACCGGTTGCAGGCGAATGGTGGTGACGGTGGCGGATGGCTGCCGGCGCTCGGTGGCTTCGTCCTTGCCGCAGGCGGCCATGGCCAGGCACAGGGCCAGGATCGGAAGGGCGATAAACGGGCGTCGGATCGGCATTCGCGCGGGTCGGTCGGTCAAATCCCGTCGATTCTAGCCCCTGGCCGTGACACCCTCGTATGCCATCGGCCATGGCGCGAAACGCCCTGTTCCGGTCAACCTCTGGCGCTCGCATGCGTTACGCGGCAGTCTGGCCTCGCGTCCCCTACCGCGCCCGTCTTGCGTTCCGCTTGCTATCGGCACACGCATTTCGTACCGGAATCCGCCCCGATCCCCCGCTCAGGAGCGAAGCCATGATCCACGACAGCATCCTCGACACCATCGGCCGCACCCCGGTCGTGCGCTTGCGGCGCATCGCGCCGGCGAACGTCGAACTCTACGCCAAAGTCGAATCCTTTAATCCCGGCGGCTCGGTCAAGGACCGCCTCGCCATCGCCATCATCCTCGACGCCGAAGCCAAGGGCTTGCTGAAGCCCGGCGACACGGTGATCGAGGCCACGTCCGGCAACACCGGCGTCGCATTGGCGATGGTCTGCGCGGCGCGCGGCTACAAGTTCGTCGCGACCATGTCGGAAACCTTCTCGATCGAACGCCGCAAGCTGATGCGCGCATACGGCGCGAAAGTGATTTTGACGCCCGCCGCCGAACGCGGCAGCGGCATGGTGCGCAGAGCCGAGGAATTGGCGAAGCAGCATGGCTGGTTCCTGGCGCGGCAATTCGAGAACCCGGCCAATCCCGCTTATCACCGGCAGACCACCGCTGCGGAAATCCTGCGCGATTTCGCCGGCCGCCGGCTCGATCATTTCGTCACCGGCTGGGGCACCGGCGGCACGCTCACCGGCGTGGGCGAAGTGCTCAAAGTCGCGCGTCCGGAAGTGAAGGTCACCGCTTGCGAACCGGCCGGCGCTTCGCTGCTGAGCGGCAAGGAATGGCAGCCGCACAAGATCCAGGGCTGGACACCGGATTTCGTGCCGGCGGTGCTCAATCGCGACGCCGCCGCGCAGATCCTGCCGATCGACGACGTACTGGCTCGCGACACCGCGCGACGCCTCGCCTCGGAAGAAGGCGTGTTCGTCGGCATCTCCGCCGGCGCCACTGTCGCGGCCGCGCTGGAAGTGGCGAAATCGGCGAAAGACGGCGACGTGATCTTGGCGATGCTGCCCGATACCGGCGAACGGTATCTGTCGACCTTCCTGTTCGAAAGCGTCAACGAAGGCTCGGACGACGAGTGGCTGGCTTCGCTGTAGTGTAACCCTGACCCACCGTGGCCTTTGTGGGAGCGGCTTCAGCCGCGAGCTCTTCGTAGGTGCGAATTCATTCGCACGCTTTTTGGCGAGAAAGAGCGTGCGAATGAATTCGCGCCTACGATTCACGGCAACGCGCGC
This sequence comes from Luteimonas sp., assembly GCA_035250245.1. GTDB lineage: Bacteria > Pseudomonadota > Gammaproteobacteria > Xanthomonadales > Xanthomonadaceae > Luteimonas_C. The sequence goes on from DATFFH010000088.1 coordinate 114,111, forward strand.
AACCGCAGGATGGGTTGTGCGCAGCCAACGTGGGACGGAACCGCCGAAGGCGTTTCCGCCTTCGCACCCGCGCAAACGCAGCCATACGGCGGAATCCGCTACGCGGGTTCCGCCCTACGCGCTGCGGCTGGCTAATGATGTAGGGCGGGCCTTGGCTTTGTAGGAGCGGCTTCAGCCGCGAGCTTTTGCACATACGAATTCGTTCGCACGCTCTTGCCGGAAAAACGTGCGAATGAATTCGCACCTACAACTCCTCGCAACTCGCGCGATCCGGGTGTCTCGATCCCACTGACGCCTGCATGCTGGCCCCTTTTTTGGGCTTTTCCGTCTTCCTAGGCCACTGCCTCATGGCAGCCTCAGACGGAGCCGACCAGATGAATACCCCGATTTCCTCAGCTGCCGCCCAGCCGGCTTTGCTTGCGCTGGCCCTGGTGGCGCTACTGTCCTTTGCGCCGGCCCACGCCGATCAGGTGTGCGACATCATCAACAACGATCCGGACACCGAATTTCCGGCCGCCAGCACCGCAACCGGTTTCGCGGCCTTCTCGTGCGGTCAGCAGAATACGGCCTCCGGTGATTTCTCAACCGCTCTGGGCCGCTTCAACACGGTAAGCGGTCCGAATAGTGTCGGCGTGGGAATCGCCAATGTGGCTTCCGCTATCTATTCCACGGCCATCGGCTCGGAAAACACCGCAAGCGGCATCAATTCCACCGCTATCGGATTTTTGAATACCGCTGTCGGTGGTGCTACTGCAGTTGGCAACGGAAACAACGCGACCCTGCTGAATGCTTCCGCCTATGGCAGCGGCAATAGGGCCGACGGTATCGATAGCACTGCCTTAGGCAGTCGCAACACCGCCACGGCTATCAGCAGCACAGCGATCGGAAATCACAACCTTGCCCAAGGTTTCGCCAGCGCTGCCGTGGGTACTGGCAGCGTCGCCACTGGCAACAGTGGCACCGCCCTGGGCAGTTGGATCGACTTCAACGGCGACGGCGATATCACTCTGGACACGGATAGCGACAACGACGGCATCTTCGAAGCCAGCACCGAAACCACCCTCGCCTCCGGCCAGGAAGCCACCGCCATCGGCGCGGCCGCCTGGGCCACCGGCGCACGCAGCAGCTCGCTGGGTTCCGGCGCCTTCGCTTTTGCCGACGACAGCGTCGCCCTTGGTAGCCGATCCCAGGCCGACCGCGCCAATACCGTCTCGATCGGTTCCTTCGGCAACGAACGACAGATCGTCAATGTAGCCGCCGGCACCGAGCTGACCGATGCGGTCAACGTGCAGCAACTGCAGGACACGTTGGCCACTGCCAACGCTTACACCGACACCGCCGTGGCCACCGGCGGCACCGCGGCGAATGCCTACACCGATAACCGCGAAGCTGCGATCCGTGGCGACATGGAAGCCGGCGATGCGCAGACGCTATCCGCCGCCAACGCCTACACGGACCAGAAATTCTCGCAGGTCGATTTCTCCGGCATCAACGACCGCTTCGACCGCATCGACCAGCGCTTCGGCCAGATGGGCGAGCGCATCGACCGCGGCAACGCATTGGGCGCGGCCATGGCGCAGATGAGCGCGATCGCCGCCGGCGGCAACGGCCCGCGCGGGCGCGTAGCGGTCGGCGCCGGCTTCCATGGCGGCCGGCAGGCGCTTTCCGTCGGTTACGGCGTCCGCGTGGGCAGCCGCGGCGTGTTCACGCTCGGCGGCGCGTTCAGCGGGTCGGAACGGTCGGCCGGGATCGGGTTTGGGGCGGATCTGTAACTTGCTGGCGCGATCAAATGTCGCGACGCATGAAGTTATGTAGGTGCGAATTCATTCGCACGCTCTTGCCGGAAAAAGCATGCGAATGAATTCGCACCTACGATCCGGCAGTTTTCGCGGCTGTGATAGGGCGATGGTGGGCCTAGGCCCACCCTACAGGAACAATTGCGCGATCTTGAGGGCGGTCTGGTACGGCTCCGGGTCGTTGCGGTTGGTCAGCACGACCACGGTCAGCCGGCGCTGCGGATAGCGCACGATCACGTTGCGGAAGCCGATGGTTTCGCCCGAATGCCACAGGGTTTCGCCGGTGATGCGCCAGCCGTAGCCGTATTCGATGGCCGGATCGTCGGTCTTGGTCCACGGCGTGGCGGCGAGCTTGCGCGATTGCGCGTCGAGCAAGCGATCGTCGTATTGCGCGGCGTCCCACTTGGCCAGATCGTCGATCGAGGAATAAATGCCGCCGTCGCCCAGCACCGCGCTGGTGGAACTCTGGTCGGTGCGCTGCCAGCGGCCATCGACCAGGCTGTAGCCATAGGCGCGGTCGGCGACTTCGGAAACGCCTTTTTCATAGGCGACGGTACGGTCCATGCCCAAGGGTAGGAAGATCTTTTCGCGCAAGAAATCGGCATAGCGTTTGCCCGAAGCTTTTTCGACGATCAACGCCAGCAATGCGTAACCGCTATTGCTGTAGCGGTAATCCGAACCGGGCGCGAAATAGGTGCGGTCCTGGGTGGCGAGCAGATCGAGCACGCCGGCGTCGTGGATCTGCTCGGTCGCGTCTTCGGCCATCAGGTCTTCGTAGTCGACCACGCCCGAAGTGTGGGTGAGCAGATGCTTGATCGTGATCTTGTCCGTCGCCTTGGCCGGCAGCGCAGGCAGCCATTTGCGCACCGGATCGTCCAGGCCGAGCTTGCCGTCGCGCGCCAGCAGCAGGATCGCGGTCGCGGTGAATTGCTTGCTCACCGAAGCCAGCCGGTAGTTGGTTCGCGGCGCGGCCTGCGCGCCCGCTTCCAGATCGGCCAATCCGTAGCTGCGGCGAATGATGGGCGCGCCGTCGCGGATCACCAATACGGATGCGCCCGGACCTTGCCCGGCGTAGTCGCGCATCAGCGCATCGACCGATTCTTCCACCGCATTTCCTCCCGTTGCGCAGCCCGCCGACAGCGCCAGTGCGCCGAGCAAGAACCAGGACCGCAATGCTTTCGGCACCATGCTCAAGTACGCCCCGAGAACAGATACCAAAGCGCGAAGATCGCCGCCAAGGCGACCAGCCATAACCAACCGCGGCTGCCGCGGTCGCCTTCGACCACGGTCGGCACCCGTTTCTGCGCCGACGCCATCGGTGCGGACGCATGCGCACCATGCCGATGCTTTTCCACCAGGTCTTTGGCGGTCTTCAGATCGAACTGCGGGTTGGCCTCGCGCAGACGCTTGATGGCATCGATCAGATCGCCGCGCGCGAGCGCTTCGGCGGCGTCTTGCGGAAAGGCGACGCCGGACGATGCGGACATGCGCTCCGCGGTCTGCTGGGCTTGGCCGCGGTCGATGCGCGCCGCATGCGCGTCGATCACCGCCTTGGCCCGCTTCAGATCCAGGCCGGTGGCATCGCGCAGGTGCTTGATCGCCTCGATCGTGCGGCCCTGACGCAGGGCCGCTATCGCCTCGGGCGGTATCCGGATCTCGCCTTGCGCCACGCCGCGCCTCCATCGTGCTGGATCGAAAGCCCAGCATACCGGAGGCGCCTCGGTCAGCGCCGCCCCGTGCGGATGGGGGTCCCGCCCGATTGATCCGTCATGGCCGGTTTGCTGAAGCGCAGCCTTTGGTACCGCTCCAATTCGTTCTTGGGCAGGTTGCCGGCCTGGTACCTGTCCCACTTCTGCTTCTGCACGTAGCCGGCCAGGTCGACGATCGCGCAGCGGCTTCGCAGCGCCGCGGCATCGGCCGCCTCGCGTCCGATGAAATGCATGGTCGCGACCGTGTACACCGGCCGGGGCTCCGAGATCTCCGGCCTGGGCGCGAATTTCCATTGCGCCACGGCCGCGCCGGCGGCCCGGGCGAAGCCTTCCCAGAATCCGGGCACGGGTTCGCGGTCTCCGCCGGTGGAGCTGGCCCAGGCCTTGAGCAGGCTGAAGTCCGACGTCGAGCCGTCGGCCCGGATGGCGTAGCCGATGGCCACGCAGACGTTGTCGCCGCGCGCGGCGAATTCGGCCGGATAGCCGGGCGCCGCGAGCTTGGCGCCTTCGGCAAGTTTCCATTCTTTACGGATGCCGCCCTCGTCGACGATGTCGATGCGGTCCTTGGCGGCGGTGGAGCTCATGGAAGCCAATAAAGCAGTTGAAGCCAACCAAGCCGCGATCGATGCTTTCATGCTGCCCCCCGCGCCAGAACTTACGGATCTAAGCTCCAACGATCGAGCCGGGCCATCAAGGGCCGCCCGCAGCATTTTGGATGTGGCCAATTCACGGCGACAAGGACGCGGCCGTTGTCCCTCTCCCATTTCGGGAGAGGGACAGGCGCGAAGCGCCAGGGAGAGGGTTCGGCTTTTGGCGGGGCACTAACAGCAAAAAGCGAAGCACGCTCGCTTCGCTCGCGCCCCCTCTCCTGCCCTACGGGCATCCTCTCCCACGAGGGGAGAGGAAAATGCGAGCAGAGTCACCTCATCTCGTGAAAACAAAAACGCCGGCGCGAGGCCGGCGTTTTCATCAGCAAGCGCAGAGGCTAATCAAGCCGCCTTGCTCCACTTGCCCAGCGCCGCCAAACCGTTGTCCTTAGCACGCGCGTACACGGTCTGCTGCGCCTTGGCGACATTGTTCGCCAGATCCTGCGACCACAGCTTCAGCGCGGCCGATTGCATGGCGCGGCCGTATGAGAACGACAACGGCCAAGGATTCGGACCCAGCCGGTTCATCGCGTCCAGGTGCGCGGTGGCCTCTTCGTCGCTCTGCCCGCCGGACAGGAACACGATGCCCGGCAGGATCGCCGGCACGGTCGACTTCAGGCACATCAGGGTCGATTCGGCCACCTCATCCACGGCAGCCTTCTCGCCGCTGTCCTTGCCCGGAATCACCATCGACGCCTTCAGGATGGTGCCCTCCAGCATCACGCTCTGCTGGTACAGCGCGTCGAACAGCGAACGCAGCACCACTTCGGTGACCTCGTAGCTGGTTTCGATGTCGTGGCTGCCGTCCATCAGCACTTCCGGCTCCACCATCGGCACCAGGCCCTGCTCCTGGCACAGCGCGGCGTAGCGCGCCAACGCATGCGAATTGGCTTCGATGCAGGTGCCCGAGGGGATGTCGTCGCCGATGTTGATCACCGCGCGCCACTTGGCGAAACGGGCGCCGAGCTTGTAGTACTCCTCCAGGCGCGCGCGCAGACCGTCCAGGCCTTCGGTCACCACTTCGCCGGGGAAGCCAGCCAGCGGGAACGGACCCTTGTCGACCTTGATGCCCGGGATGATCCCGTTCTCGGTCATGACTTTGGTGAACGGGACGCCGGCTTTGGTCGACTGGCGGATGGTCTCGTCGTACAGGATCGCGCCGCTGATGTATTCGCCCAGCTTGGGCGTGGTCAACAGCAATTCGCGATATGCGCGGCGGTTCTCTTCGGTGTTGTCGATGCCCACGCCGGCGAAGCGCTTGGCGATGGTGTTGTTGGACTCATCGATGGCGATGATGCCCTTGCCCGCGGCGACCATGGCCTGGGCGGTTTCGGCAAGCTGTTCGATGCTCATGGGCTGGCTCGTCGTGGAAAACGGCCATTATAGCCGCCCCAGCAGGGGCGGCCGTCGTGAAAACGCTTGCGCTGCCGGGGCGGTTAAGGCGTGGGCGGGGGCGGCGCAGGCGGCGGATTCAGCTGCTGCATCTGCCGGACGGCCGCCGCCGCGGCCACGGCCTGTTGATGACGGTCTTGGAGACGCTTGAGCCGTTCCATCTCGTGCTTGTCCAGCCCGGCGAAGAAACGGTCGGCTTTCTGGCGTTGGATGAAATCGGCGAGATCGGAAATCGCGCAATGCCCCGCCAGTTCCTGGGGTTCGACGCCCTGTCGGCCCATGAAATGCAGGGTCGCCACGGTATAGGTCGTCTCGCTTACCGCCCCGGCCCGGGGCTGGAAGCGCCATTCGGATAGAGCCGATGCGGCCGCCTGGCTGAATGCGTCCCAGTATCCGGATTCGGGCTCGCCGCCGCCGGATGCCGAGCTCCAAGCCTTGAGCAGGGTGAAGTCCGATGTGCTGCCGTCCGGACGCACCGCATAGCCCATCGCCACACAGACATTGTCGCCGCGCGCGGCCTGGCTGCCCGGGTAGCCGGGAGCCGCGAAGTTGGCGCCCGGCGCCGCCGTCCACCGATCCCGCAATCCGCCCTCATCGACGATGCGTACGCGTTCCGCCGCCGCCGCCGACCCGCAAACCGCGCACAGCGCCGCGGCCAATATCCATCTTTCAATCCTGTCCATGCCTTAAGTTCCTGATCGACGGGGGCGGTCAACGCGCGTTCGATTTGTTGAAGGGTGTCGAGGCTTGCGCAGCGGCGCGACTAGCGTCGTTCTGGGCGCGCCGCATGTTTTCCTGTTCCGCGCGCGTGCGGCTGTTGAGGAAGCGGCTGGACTTTTGCTCCTGCACCAGCGATGCGAGATCGGAGATGCCGCATTTGCTGCGCAATCCGGCCGGATCGGTGCCGTCCTTGCCCATGAAGGTCATGGTCGCGACCGTGTAGGTGGGTTGCGGCTTGCTCACTTCTGGGCGCGCCTTGAATTTCCACTGCGACAAAGCCTGCGCGCTGGCCTGGGAGAACGCATCCCAATAGCCGGGCACGGGTTCCTTGTCCTGCGCGGCGCTGTTCCAAGCTTTGACCACGCTGAAATCCGAGGTCGTCCCGTCGGGCTTGATCGAATAACCCATGGCAACGCAGACACTGTCGCCGCGTTCGGTGAACCCGCTCGGGTAACCCGGCGCCACCAGTTTGACGCCGTCGGCCAGCATCCACTCGTCGCGGATCCCACCTTCGTTGACGATCCTGACCTTGTCCGCCGCCATGCCGGCGGCCGCATAAAACATCGTGAAAGCGGCCAGCGCCGCGACCTTCGTACGCACGTTCATGGGCCCTCCTCCCGGATCCGTAACAACCCCTTAAACGCCCAAGCGGATTCGCTGTCAAGAGCCTCGGGACGGATCGTAGGGCTTGGATCGTTCCGAACCCGTCAGATCTCGCCCAGCCCCTGGGCCACGCCTTCCGGGCCGACCTCCAGCAGGCGCAGCGTATTGGTCGCGCCGTGGTGCTCCATGTGGTCGCCGCTGGTGAAGATCACCCGGTCGCCTTCGGCCAGCAGGCCGGCCTGGAACAGGGCCTTGAGCGCGGCGCGGGCGGCTTCGCGGGTGGCCATGCCGCGGCTGTCGAAGTCGATCGGGAACACGTCGCGCATCAGCGCCATGCGACGGCGCGCGCCGCCGTGGCGCGACAGGCCGAAGATCGGCACGCTCGAGCGGAACCGCGACAGGAAGCGCGCGGTGCCGCCGGATTCGGTCATCGCCACGATCGCGCGCACGCCGATGTGCTCGGACAGGAACATGCTGGCCATCGCGATCGCCTGGTCGGCGCGCTGCAGGTCGCGCGGCGCCTTCTCGAAATCGGTGTCGGCCTCGAACTGGCGCTCGGCGCCGACGCAGATCCGCGCCATCGCCTCGACCGCACGGATCGGGAAATCGCCGGCTGCGGTTTCCTGCGACAGCATCACCGCATCGGTGCCGTCGATCACCGCGTTGGCCACGTCGAGCACTTCGGCGCGGGTCGGGATCGGGCTGGCGACCATCGACTGCAGCATCTGGGTCGCGGTGATCACCACTTTGTTGCGCAACAGCGATTCGCGGATGATCTTTTTCTGCAGGCCCGGCAATTCGGCGTCGCCGATCTCCACGCCCAGGTCGCCGCGGGCGACCATCACCACGTCGCTGGCGTCGATGATCTCTTCCAGGTTTTCGATCGCCTCGGCGCGCTCGATCTTGGACACCAGCGCCGCGTCGCTGCCGGCAGCCTGGGCGATGGCGCGGGCTTCATCCATATCGGCGGCGTTGCGGCAGAACGACACCGCGATGAAATCGACGCCGATCTGCGCAGCGACCCCGATCAGTTCGCGGTCGCGTTCGGTCAACGCGCCCAACGACAGGCCGCCGCCGAGACGATTGAGCCCTTTGCGGTCCGACAGCGCACTGTCGTTGAGCACCTGGGTGACGATGCGTTCGCCTTCGACCTTTTCGACACGCAACTGGACGACACCGTCGTCCAGCAACAGCACGTCGCCGGCCGCGACGTCGTCGACCAGGCCCAGATAACTCACGCCTACCTGGGTCGCATCGCCGGGGGGCGCATCGGAACGCGCAATGAGGTCGAAGCGGTCGCCCGCGCGCAGCTTCACTTTGCCTTCGGCGAAACGCTCGATGCGGATCTTCGGGCCCGGCAGGTCGGCCAGGATGCCGACTTCGGCGCCGGCCCGTTGCGCGGCTTCCCGCACCGCTTGCGCACGGGCGACCTGGGCGGACGGATCGCCGTGCGAGAAGTTCAGCCGCACCACGTCCACGCCGGCGCGGAACAGCGCATCGAGCACGCCGGGCGCGTCGGTGGCCGGGCCCAGGGTGGCGAGGATGCGGGTGCGGCGCCGGTGCTCGGACATGCGGTTCGGATTCGTGCCTGGGATTCGCCCTATCCTAGCCCAGACGCACGACCGGAAAAGCTACATGTCCTTCGATCTGCCCGCGGCATTGGCCGCATTGCCGGCCTTTCCGCAACTGCGCGGCCCGCGCGTGCGCCTGCGCGGGCCGCGTCCCGAGGACGCCGACGCGGTTTTCGCACTGTTTTCCGATCCGGCGGTGATGCGCTATTGGAGCCGGCCGCCGATGACCGTGCGCGACGAGGCGATGGCGCTGATCTCCGAAATACAGGAAGCATTCGCCGAGCGCGACAAGCTCAATTGGGTCGTCGTCGACAAGCAAGACGCGGCGATCGGCACCTGCACCCTATTCAATTTCGACGCCCGCCACCGTTACGCCGAACTCGGCTACGCCTTGCGCTCCGACTTATGGGGGCGCGGGCTGGCGCGCGAGGCGGCGTCCGCGGCGCTGGATTGGGCCTTCCGCTCATTGCGCCTGCACCGCGTCGAGGCCAGCATCGATCCGCGCAACGATGCGTCCAGACGGATTCTCGAGCGGCTGGGATTCGACAGCGAAGGCGTGTTGCGCGAACGCTATTTCATCGGCGACACCGCGACCGATTCGGAGATATTCGGCCTGCTGGCCGAGGATTGGGCGAAGCGCGACGCTTGATCGCATTCGCAGCAGGCCCGCTTCTCGTAGAGTCGAGCCTGCTCGACTGCTCTTGCTTTTCTATCCATGCTGGAAAAGCAGTCGAGCAGGCTCGACTCTACAAAGTCAGGCCAAATCCCGGCCGTTCGGCCGGGACAATGATGCATCGGCCTCAGCTGTCCGGCCGGCAACCCTGGGTAAACCACTTGTTGTCGGTTTCCACGCCCCAGCGCCCGTCCATCGCGCCGCAGCCGGCGGTCCACGCGCCGACCAGCACGCCTTCGTCGTCGTAGTAATGCCAGGTGCCCTGCCAGCTCGCTGCGGCGCTGAACGACAGGCCGGCGAACAATGCGGCCGCGACCGCCGCGGCGAAAATCCTGTTACGGCTCATGCTGTCTCCTCCATGGATGCGGAACCCATTTCCGCAGCCGCAGATTGGCACGTCCGCTGCGCGTGCGGATCAAATATCCGTTAACGGAGAAGAGCGCTGCGTCGCAGATTCAGTAAATCCCGACGGAGCAGTTTCTTTTGTGGGAGCGGCTTCAGCCGCGAGCTCTTCTGCATGATGATGCAACCGCGAAAGCTCGCGGCTGAAGCCGCTCCCACACTACAGAGGAATGGTTCAAATCGGCGACGAACAGCCCTGGCTGAAGCTGTAATCGGTGGTGACCGTGCCCCATGTACCGTCCATCGCACCACAACCGACCGTGCGATGGCCCACATAGCCGCCGTCTTCGCCGTAATAGATGAAGGTGCCCTGCAAGCAACCGCCGGCCGAACTGATGCCGGATACGGCCGCGAGCAGGATGCCCGCCAACAGCAATTTCGCCTTGCGCATGTCGTCCTCCTTGTGATGCGGCGATCGCCGCGTTGAAATCAGTCCGGACAGCTCAACTGCCGGATGGTGTAGATGTCAGTACGCTGCCCGCTGTAGTACACGCGGCCGTCGCAGGCACCGATCTGATAGCCGACTTCGTTGCCGGCCGTGTCGTAGAACGTCATGACATAGGGCCATCGTCCCGCCAGCGCTGCGCCGGCGATGCCGAGCAGCGCGACGATGCCGAGAAGAATCCTTGCACGGCGCATGGGTCGCTCCCGATGATCGGCCCGTCGTTGGGCCGCGCCGGAGATTACTCCCGGGGCCGTGCAGGAAACTTGATGCAGTCGCCGAAACGACAAAGGTGAATGGGTAAACCTGCTCTTGGGAGCGGCTTTAGCCGCGAGCTTTTAAGTCGCTGGCCATATGAGAAAAGCTCGCGGCTAAAGCCGCTCCCACAGACTCTTCGTAGGTGCGGCTTCAGCAGCACGCTCTTTCTCGGGATCGCCGCGATTCGATGGCAAAAAAGCGTGCGGCTGAAGCCGCACCCACGAAAAACAGGGGCTCAGCCGCGTTGTTGCAATGCAGCGACCGCCGGCAGGGTCTTGCCTTCCAGGAACTCCAGGAACGCGCCGCCGCCGGTGGAGATGTAGCCGACTTCGCCGGTGATGCCGTACTTGTCGATCGCGGCCAGAGTGTCGCCGCCGCCGGCGATCGAGAACGCGTCCGATTCGGCGATGGCATGCGCCAAAGTCTCGGTGCCGCGGCCGAAGGCGTCGAATTCGAATACGCCGACCGGGCCGTTCCAGACGACGGTACGCGCGTCGGCGATCATGCGCGCGTAACGCGTCGCCGTTTCCGGGCCGATGTCCAGGATCAGGTCGTCCGCGCCCACTTCGTCGACCGGCACGATCGAGGCCGGCGAATCGGCCTTGAATTCCTTGGCGACCACGACGTCGCTCGGCACCGGGATGTCGGCGCCGCGCGCTTTCGCGTCGGCCATGATTTTTTTCGCGGTGTCGATGAGATCGGGTTCGTACAAGGACTTGCCGACGGCGTGGCCCTGCGCGGCGATGAAAGTGTTGGCGATGCCGCCACCGACGATCAATTGGTCGACCTTGCCGACCAGGGACGACAGCAGTTCCAGCTTGGTCGACACTTTCGAACCCGCGACGATCGCCAGCAGCGGACGCGCGGGCTTTTCCAGCGCCTTCGCCAAGGCATCCAACTCGGCCATCAGCAGCGGGCCGCCCGCCGCTTGCTTCGCGAATTTGATGACGCCGTGGGTCGAGGCCTGCGCGCGGTGCGCGGTGCCGAACGCGTCCATCACGAACACATCGCACAGTGCGGCATATTTCTTCGACAGCGCTTCGTCGTCCTTGCCCTCGCCGACGTTCATGCGGCAGTTTTCCAGCAGCGCGATCGAACCGGGCGCGACGTCCACGCCTTCCAGATAGTCGCGGACCAGGGGCACTTCACGGCCCAGCAGTTCGGAGAGCCGCGCGGCGACCGGCGCCAGCGAATCCTCTTCGCTCCAGGCGCCTTCCTTGGGCCGGCCCAGATGCGACATCACCATCACCGCCGCGCCGGCGTCCAGGGCCTGGCGCAAGGTCGGCAGCGAGGCCTGGATGCGCTGGTCCGAGGTCACTTTGCCGCTCTCCACCGGCACGTTCAGATCCTGGCGGATCAGCACGCGCTTGCCGCGCAGGTCGAGGTCGGTCATGCGGACGATGGCCATGGCGTTTCCGTAAAGAGGACAGACGCGTATTGTCCTAGGCCATCGCCGGGCAGGCAAACCCGCTGGCCTGGGCGATACCGGGGATGCGTTGAGGAAATCGAATGAATATCGGATCGAACGCCACCGTCGCCCTGCCCGGCCCCGTCTTCGGCCGCCTGCTCGGCGCCGTTCCCGATGCGATCACCGGCATCGCCTGCCTGATCGTGTGGATTTCGCCGCTGACCTTCGGCCAGGGCGCGGTCAAGACCGTCGTGTTGATGATGCTGATGGAGTTTTTGCTGGTGCACGGCGCCGGCTTCTTCACCGTCGTCGCGTTGGCGCCGGACGTGTCGCGCGGGAAACGCTTGCTGGGGATGTTCGGCCTGCTGTGCTTCTACGCGCTGTTCGTCGGCGTGTTCGCCGCTTCGTTCAAGGCGTGGTGGCCGGTATGGGTGTTCCTATGGCTCGCTGCGAGCAAGGCGATCTGGATATTCGCCGCGCCGCGCGATCGCGGTGCGGAAACGGCACGGCAGATGGCGGCGTGGGCGTTCTCGGTGGTGGCGTATCTGGCCGCGGTGTTCGGCGGCTTGATGCTGCCTTTGCCGCGGTTGGGCATTACCGAGGAATTGCTGCCGACCCTCGGATTGCCCGGCAGCGGAGAATGGATCGAGCGGCCGCACACGGCGGTCGCCGGGATGGCGTTCTATTATTTCGCGATGGCGGCGTTCAAGTGGTGGCGGAGCGGCCCCGCAGTTCTTCCCCCTTTGAAAAAGGGGGATTGAGGGGGATTTGCTTTTGATGTTGTTCTTGATTTGCTCAAGCAAGACAAGAGCAAAAAAAAATCCCCCATCGCCTTCGGCGATTTGCCCCGCGACAGCAAAGCTTATTTGGCGACGACCTTGACCATCTCCAGGCACTTGTTGGAATAGCCCCACTCGTTGTCGTACCAGCTCACCAGCTTGACGAAGGTGCCGTCCAACGCGATGCCGGCGTCGGCGTCGAAGATCGAGGTGCGGGTGTCGCCGCGGAAATCGGTGGCGACCACCTTGTCTTCGGTGTAGCCCAGGATGCCCTTCAGCGCGCCTTCGCTCTGCGCCTTCATTTCCGCGCAGATTTCGGCGTAGGTGGCCGGCTTTTCGAGTTCGCAGGTCAGGTCGACCACCGACACGTCGCTGGTCGGCACGCGGAAGCTCATGCCGGTCAGCTTCTTGTTCAATTCCGGAATCACCACGCCGACGGCCTTGGCCGCGCCGGTGCTGGACGGAATGATGTTCTCCAGGATGCCGCGGCCGCCGCGCCAATCCTTGTTGCTGGGGCCGTCGACCGTCTTTTGCGTCGCGGTGGCGGCGTGCACCGTGGTCATCAAGCCGCGCTTGATGCCCCACTTGTCGTGCAGCACCTTGGCCAGCGGCGCCAGGCAGTTGGTGGTGCAGCTGGCGTTCGAAACGATCGCCTCGCCCTTGTAGGTCTTGTCGTTGACGCCGTAGACGAACATCGGCGTGTCGTCCTTGGACGGCGCCGAGAGGATCACCTTCTTGGCGCCGGCATCCAGGTGCTTCTGCGCGGTGGTCTTGTCCAGGAACAGGCCGGTGGATTCGATCACCACCTCGGCGCCCACTTCGTTCCACTTCAGGTTGGCCGGATCGCGTTCCTGGGTCAGACGGATCTTCTTGCCGTTGACGATCAGGGTGTTGCCTTCCACCGCGATGTCGCCTTTGAAGCGGCCGTGGACCGAGTCGTACTGCAGCATATAGGCCAGGTAGTCCGGCTCGAGCAGGTCGTTGATGGCGACGATCTCAATCTCGTTGCCGAAGTTCTGCACGGCCGAGCGCAGCACGTTGCGTCCGATCCGGCCGAAACCATTGATGCCTACCTTGATCGCCATGAAGCCGCTCCTGCAAAGACGGGGAAAGGAAAGACCGGTATTTTAGCCCGTCCAGACCCAATGAACCCCATAACCTCAGTCCAGGCCGCCGATGAAAACGTTTCGCAGTGCGCTTTTGCTCGCCTTTTTGCTGCTTTTGGCCCCGCTCGCCCTGGGCTGGAGCGCTCTTGGCCATCGCCTGGTGGGCGAATTGGCCCAACGCCATCTGAATCCCGCAGCCCAGGCCGAGGTCGACCGGCTGTTGGCTGGCGAGCCCGACCCGACGCTGGCCGGCGTCGCCGATTGGGCCGACCGGCTGCGCGATACCGACCCTGACCGCTTCAAACGGACCCAATCCTGGCATTACGTGAACTACAAGGTGCGCGGCTGCGACTACCAGCCGGCGCGCGATTGCCCCGACGGCAATTGCGTGGTCGAGGCGATCGATCGCCAGCGCGCGATCCTGGCCGACCGCAGCCAGACCCGCGAAGCCCGCCGCGACGCGTTGAAGTTCATCGTCCACTTCGTCGGCGACATCCATCAGCCGATGCACGCCAGCGACCGCGACGACAAGGGCGGCAACGGGTATCAGATCAGCCTGCGCACCGATCTGGAGCCGGAAGCCTATGCCCGCAACAAATACGTCGACGGCGTCATGGGCACCAACCTGCATTCGGTGTGGGATTACTACGTGCTGGGTTCGAAGAAGCTGGAACTCTCGCCGTACGCGGCCAAGCTCGACGCCCTGCCCTGGCCGCCGGCCGCGCCGGCGACCAGCGATCCGTCCGCGTGGGCCGGCGAATCGTGCCGCTTGATCGAATCGCGCCATCTGTATCCGGAAGGGCATAAATTGGACATCGCCTATCTCGATGCGCAGCGTCCGTTGGCCGAGCAGCGCGTGCGCCAGGCGGCCTACCGGCTGGCCAGCCTGCTCAACGAGACGCTCGGCAAGTAAATCCGCGAGGGCCGCCCGATGAAGCCGATCGTGCATCCGCATCGCCACGCCGGCACGGGCACCTGGAGCTACGTCGTGGCCGATCCGCAGACGCGCGAGGCGGCGCTGATCGATCCGGTGCTGGACTACGACGCCGCATCCGGCCGCACATCCACCGCTTCGGCCGAAAAACTGCTGGCCGACGTCGACGCGCATGGCTACGACGTGCGCTGGCTGTTGGAAACGCATGCCCACGCCGACCATTTGTCGGCGTCGCATTGGCTGAAACAGCGTTTCCCCGAAGCGACGCTCGCGATCGGCGAAGGCATCCGCACCGTGCAGGCGACCTTCGCGCCGATCTTCAACCTGGGTGCGGATTTCGCCGCAGACGGTTCGCAGTTCGATCGCCTGTTCGCCGCCGATGAGGGCTTCGCGATCGGCGCGATCCAAGCCCGGGTGATCCCGGCACCCGGGCATACCAGCGACAGCAACGCCTATCTGATCGGCGACGCGCTATTCACCGGCGACTCGCTGTTCATGCCCGACGGCGGCACCGCTCGCTGCGATTTCCCGGGCGGTAGCGCGGCGACGCTATACCGGTCGATCCGGCGCCTGTTCGAATTGCCCGACCACACCCGCGTCTTCGTCTGCCACGATTACGGCCCCGGCGGGCGCGAACCGGCCTGCGAAACCACGATCGGCGAACAGAAACGCGCCAACATCCATGTCCGCGACGGCATCGGCGAAGCAGAGTTCGTCAAGAGGCGCGAGGAACGCGACGCGACGCTGGCGATGCCGGCGTTGATCATCCCGTCCGTGCAGACCAACATCCGCGCAGGCGAATTGCCGCCTGCCGAGAGCAATGGCGTACGCTATTTCAAGGTGCCCCTGGACAAATTATGACCACCGCCGAAAAGACGCTGCGGCTTTCGCTCGGCATCGCGATCGCCGCGAGCCTGTCGGCTTGCGCCGGCGCGGGGCCGGTGCGCGAAGCCGCACCCGAGGATGTTGAGCATGGCGGCCACGCGTCGGAACCTTCGGCGCCCTCGCCTTTCGTCGTGCCCTTGGATGCGGCGACCTTGGCCAAGTTGCCGCGCGAACGCGCGCGCGCCGAAGCGCACGGCAAATCGCTGGACTGCGAAGGCGTGGCGCTCGATGCTTTGTTGCGCGCATCCGGCGCCTTGCCGGCGGACAAATTGCCCGGTCCGCAACTCGCGCGTTACGTGCTGGTGGACGCGCGCGACGGCTATCGCGTTCTGTATTCGTTGGCCGAACTCGATCCCGGCACCGGCAAGCGCCGCGTGCTGCTGGCCGACCGCTGCAACGGCGCCCCGCTCGGCGAAGATGACGGGCCGCTGCGCCTGATCGCGCCCGAGGACGCGCGCCCGGCGCGCTGGGTGCGGCAAGTGAAATCCATCACCGTGGTGACGGCCCCATGACCGAAGCCGAATGGATCCTCGCTGCGCTCCTGTTCGCGGTGGCGGCGCTGTATTCGTCGGTCGGCCATGCCGGCGCCAGCGGCTATATCGCGGCGATGGCATTGTTGAATTTCGCGCCGGAACAGATGCGTCCGACCGCGCTGGCCCTGAACCTGCTGGTCGGCGGCATCGGCCTGTTCCGCTTCTGGCGCGGGGGCTACGTGCATTGGCGCAACGTGCTGCCGTTCGTATTGGCATCGGCGCCGGCAGCCTTCTTCGCCGCGCAAATCAAACTCCCCAAGGAAAGCTATTCGATCCTGCTCGGCATGGTCCTGCTGGCCGCCGCTTTCGGGGTGTTCCGCAGCGCCTCGCGCGCCGAAACCACCGATGCCCAGGATTCCGGGCGGCGCGTTCCCTGGCCCGCGGGGCTGCTGGTCGGAGCCGCGATCGGCGTGCTTTCCGGACTCACCGGCACCGGCGGCGCGATCTTTCTTACGCCACTGCTGCTGTTCGCACACTGGATGCCCACGCGCGAGGCCAGCGGCACTTCCGTCGCTTTCGTCTGGATCAATTCCCTTACCGGGCTGGCGGGCCTGATGCACGCCAGCGGCACCTTGCCGACAGCGCTGCCGGTTTGGCTCGGCGCGGTCGCGGTGGGCGCATTGATCGGTACGCAGCTCGGCTTGAAATGGCTGCCGGTCAAGGGCCTGCGCTACGCATTGGCAGCGGTGCTGTTGATCGCGGCCGGCAAATTACTGTTCGCCTAACGCCGCGGCCGACGGGACGGCCTCGGCAAGCAGGTTACGGAGTAGGCTAGGCGCCATGACACGTACTCCGGCTCTCTTCGCCTCGCTCGACGACGCGGTCGAATCCCTGCTCGCCAGCATCGAAGGCCCGCTCCGCGTCGGCGCACCGCTGGGCATCGGCAAGCCGCATCGGCTGTTGAACGCGTTGTACGCACGCGTGGCGCGCGATCCGTCGCGGCCGATGCAGCTCTACACCGCGCTGTCGCTGGATCCGCCCGGCGGCGGCAGCGAGCTGGAGAAACGCTTCATCGGGCCGTTCGCGTCGCGGCTGTATGGCGACGACTTCCCGTGCCTGGCGTACGTGCAGGCGCAGAAGCGCGACGCGCTGCCGGCGCACATCGAAGTGGAAGAGTTCTATATGCAATCCGGCGCGCTGCTGAATTCGCGCCAGGCGCAGCGCCGTTACGCCAGCCTCAATTACACCCATGTGGCCAAGGCGCTGGCCGATCGCGGCATGAACGTGCTGGTGCAGAAAGTGGCGAGCAACGACGAGGGCACGCGCTTTTCGCTGTCGTCGAACACCGACCTGACTTTCGATGCGATCGATGCGATCGTCGGGCGCGGTTTGCCGCGGCCGGTGTTGGTCGCGGAGATCGATCCGCAG
The DNA here is from genome assembly GCA_035250245.1 of Luteimonas sp. Lineage (GTDB taxonomy): Bacteria > Pseudomonadota > Gammaproteobacteria > Xanthomonadales > Xanthomonadaceae > Luteimonas_C. The sequence continues at coordinate 131,337 of DATFFH010000088.1, forward strand.
CTGCCCTGGCTGGGCGGCGTGGCCGAGGTGGATGCAGGCTTCTTCGACATGGTCGTCGCGCCGCCGGCGCCGTATCCGAAATTGTTCGCGCTGCCGCGGCAGCCGGTGGGCGATGCCGAGTACGCGATCGGCTTCTACGCCAGCGCCCTGGTGCGCGACGGCGGCACGCTGCAGATCGGCATCGGCGCGCTGTCGGACGCGCTATGCCATGCTCTGGCGTTGCGGCACACCGACAACGCGGCCTACCGCAAGGTGATGAAAGCGCTGGATCCGGAGATAGAGAACCATCCGGCGGTCATCGCCAGCGGCGGTTTGGACCCGCTGCCGCAAGGCCTGTACGGCTGCAGCGAGATGATCAACGAAGGCTTCCGCCATCTGGTGGAAGTCGGCGTCATCCGGCGCAAGGTGGTGGAGAACGAAGCCTTGATGCAACGGATCGCCGACGGCGAAGCCAGTGCGCTCGACATGGAACTGTTGGAGCGCGACGGCGAATTCCTGCACGGCGCGTTCTACCTGGGCTCGCCCGACTTCTACCGCTGGCTGCGCCACCTGGACGACGCGACCCGCCGTGCGATCGGCATGCGCCGGGTCAGCGAGGTCAACGAGCTCTACGGCGGCAACGAAACACTGGAACGGCTGCAACGCCGCGATGCGCGCTTCTTCAACACCTGCATGATGGCCACCGCGCTGGGTGCCGCGGTCTCCGACGGGCTGGAAGACGGCCGCGTCGTGTCCGGCGTCGGCGGCCAATACAACTTCGTGGCGATGGCGCACGCCCTGCCCGACGCGCGCTCTGTCCTGCTGCTCCGCGCGGTGCGCGAACAGGGCGGCAAGGCCGAATCGAACATCCGCTGGAACTACGGCCATACGACCATCCCGCGGCATTTGCGCGACATTTACGTCACCGAATACGGCATCGCCGACGTGCGCGGCAAGACCGACGAGGATTGCGTCGCCGCGATGGCCGGCATCGCCGACACGCGCTTCCGCCACGACCTGCTTTCCACCGCGAACCGGAACGGGAAGTTGTACGAGGGACCGGTCAAGCTGCGCCTGGGTTCGAACAACACGCCCGAACGACTGCGCGCCGCCTTGGCGCCGTTCCGCGCCGACGGCACGTTGCCGGACTATCCGCTGGGCAGCGATTTCACCGAAGTCGAGCAGCGGCTGGTGAAAGCGCTGGGCTGGCTGAAGTCGAATTCCGCGACCTCCTGGGCCAAGGCCATGACCATCATCGGCGCGATGTCCGCCGGCCGCAGCGACGATGCCGAGGCGATGGAGCGGATGGGGTTGCAGGCACCGAAGGATTTCAAAGAGCGGCTGTATGCGCGGCTGGTGTCCTACGCGCTGCAGAACACTTCGAAGCCCTGAAAGCCGCATGGCTTTGTACAGTGGAGCTTGCTCCGCTGCTCTTGCTCCTGGTGCGAATTCTCGCACGCTCTTGAAAGGCAAAAGCGTGCGAATGAATTCGCACCTACAAAGGCAGCGGAGCAAGCTCCGCTCTACAAGGCAAAAGCGGGCGATGGAACTCAGCCCAGCGACTTGACCGCTTCGACCACCTTGTCGACGGTGAAGCCGAAATGCGGCATCAGCGCTTCGATCGGGGCGCTGGCGCCGAAGCTGTCGATGCCGACCACTGCGCCGTCCAGGCCGACGTACTTGCGCCAGAAATCGGTGACGCCGGCTTCCACCGCGACGCGCTTGCGGCAGGCCTTGGGCAGCACCGATTCGCGGTATTCCGGGCTCTGCCGGTCGAACACGTCGGTCGAGGGCATCGACACCACGCGCACGTTGCGGCCCAGTTTCTCTGCGGCCTGCACCGCCAGGCCGACTTCGGAGCCGGTGGCGATGATCACCGCGTCCGGCGCGCCGACGCTGTCGCGCAGCACGTAGCCGCCGCGCGCGATCGCCGCCACTTGCGCTTCGTTGCGCGGCTGGTGGGCCAGGTTCTGGCGCGAGAACACCAGGCAGCTGGGACCGACCTTGCGTTCGATCGCCACCCGCCAGGCCATCGCCGATTCCACCGCGTCGCACGGGCGCCATACGTCGTTGTGCGGGATGTAGCGCAGCGCGGCCAGATGCTCGATCGGCTGGTGGGTCGGCCCGTCTTCGCCCAGACCGATCGAATCGTGCGTGTAGACGTGGATCGCGTGCGCGCCCATCAGCGCGCTCATCCGCACCGCGTTGCGCGCGTAGTCGCTGAACACCAGGAAGGTGGCATCGTACGGAATGAAACCGCCGTGCAGCGCCAGACCGTTGCTGATCGCGGTCATCGCGAATTCGCGCACGCCGAAATAGATGTAGTTGGCGTCCGGAGAATCGCCGGCCACCGACTTGCTGCCCTTCCACAGGGTCAGGTTGGAATGGGCCAGGTCGGCCGAGCCGCCCACCAGTTCCGGCAGCAGCGGCGCGAACGTTTCGATCGCCATCTGCGAAGCCTTGCGCGAGGCGACCACCGGGCCGTCCTTCTGCAAACGCGCGATGTAAGCGTCCGCCGCCGGTGCGAAATCCTCCGGCAATTCCGCGTGCGAACGGCGGCTCAGTTCGGCGGCCTGTTCGGGATAGCGCGCGGCGTAGGCGTCGTACAGCTTGTTCCACTGTTCTTCGCGCACCAGGCCGGCGTTGCCGGCGCGCCAGCCGTCGCGGATCTCTTGCGGTATCTCGAACGCCGGATGATTCCAGCCCAGCGCTTCGCGGGTCGCGGCGACTTCTTCCTTGCCCAGCGCAGCGCCGTGCACCGATTCCTTGCCGGCCTTGTTCGGCGAACCGAAGCCGATCGTGGTGCGGCAGCAGATCAGAGTGGGCTTGCCGGTTTCGGCCATCGCGGTTTCGATCGCGGTCTTGATCTCCTGCGGATCGTGGCCATCGACGTTGCGCACCACCTGCCAGCCGTAGGCTTCGAAACGCATCGGCGTGTCGTCGGTGAACCAACCGTCGGTGTTGCCGTCGATCGAAATCTTGTTGTCGTCCCAGAACGCGACCAGCTTGCCCAGGCCCCAGGTGCCGGCCAGCGAGGCGGCTTCGTGCGAGATGCCTTCCATCAGGCAGCCGTCGCCCATGAATACCCAGGTGCGGTGGTCGACGACTTCGAATTCGGGGCGGTTGAAGCGCTGCGCCAGCACTTTTTCCGCCAGCGCGAAACCGACCGCGTTGGCGAAGCCCTGGCCGAGCGGGCCGGTGGTGGTCTCCACGCCCGGCGTCATGAAGTTCTCGGGATGGCCCGGCGTCTTCGACTCCAACTGGCGGAAGTTCTTGATCTCTTCGATCGGCAGGTCGTAGCCGGACAGGTGCAGCAGCGCGTACTGCAGCATCGAACCGTGGCCGTTGGAAAGCACGAAGCGGTCGCGGTTGAACCACTTCGGATTGTTCGGGTTATGGCTCAGGTAATCGTTCCACAGCACCTCGGCGATGTCGGCCATGCCCATCGGCATGCCGGGATGGCCGGAGTTGGCGGCCTGGACGGCGTCGATGGCGAGGAAACGGATGGCGTTGGCGAGGTCGCGGCGGCTGGGCGTCGTCATGGAAGGCGGGATATTGGGCGGCGCCCGGGGATTCGCGGGCGGGCTATTGTCCCATGACCTCGCCGGCCACGGGTTATCGCTCCGTGGAATGCGGCGTAGGGTGGGCCTTGGCCCACCATTGCCATGCCCTCATCGCGACAAACAATCGTCGACACCGCATTCGCACCGATTCGGACCATTGTAGAAAGCGGCCGGCGGATGGCGGCGGTGGGCCAGGGCCCACCCTACGATCTCAGCCGGCGCTATCGCCGGCATCGGCCAGGCTGGGCCCATCCGCCTCGCCCTTGGCCACCATCGCCGCGATGCCCAAATCGCCGGTGACGTTGACCGTGGTCCGGCACATGTCCAGGAAATGGTTCACGCCCAACACCAGGCCGATGCCTTCCGGCGGCACGCCGACCATGGCGCAGATCAGCGCCACCACCGGCAGCGAACCCGACGGCACGCCGGCGGTGCCGATCCCGCCCAGGATGCAGACCAGCATCACCATGAATTGCTGCCACAGCGCCAATTCCACGCCGAAGAACTGGGCCAGGAAGATCACGGTCACGCCTTCGAACAACGCGGTGCCGTTCTGGTTGGCGGTGGCGCCGATGGTCAGCACGAAACGCGACACGCGCTTGGGCAGGCCCAATTCGGTGTCGGCGATGCGCAGCGAGGTCGGCAGCGTGGCGTTGCTGGAAGCGGTGGAGAACGCCATCAGCATCGCTTCTTGCACGCCCTTGAAGAAGCGCGCCGGCGAATAGCCGCCGATCGCCTTCAGCGCGATCGAGTACACGACCAGCATGTGGAAGGCCAGCGCGGCCACCACCACCAGCACATAGGCGGCAAGTTTCGACAACAGATCCCAGCCGAATACGATCGCCAGGTTGAACATGAAGCAAAACACCGCGTACGGCGCCAAGCGGATGACCAGGCCGATCAAGGTCATCGACACTTCGAACAAGCCTTCGATCCCGCGCTTGAGCGTATCCAACGCGGGCGTGGCTTTACTCAGCACGATGCCGATGCCGAACATCAGCGCGAAGAACATCAAGGCCAAAATATTCGCGTTGCTGGACGCGGCGCCGACCACGTTCTCGGGCACGATCGACAACAGCATGTCCATGCCCTTGGGCTGGGAAGTGCTGTCCTTGACGATGGTCTGGGCGCGTTCGGCGCCTTCCTGCAGCAGCTGCTGGGCCAGGGCCTGGTCCACGCCCGCGCCGGGCTTGAACACGTTCACCATCAGCAGACCGACCAGCACCGCGGTGCCGGACAGGATCACGGTGTAAGCCAAGGTGCGCCAGCCGATCCGGCCCAGCGAGCGGATGTCGCCCATTTCCGACACGCCGACCACCAGCGCCGAGAACAGCAGCGGCACGATCAGCATGAAGATCAGGCTCAGGAACAGCTTGGAGAACGGCTGGGTGACGTATTTCGAGAGACCTTGCACCCAGGCCGCGTCGGCGCCGATGCCGTAGTGGATGAGCATGCCCAGCACCAGACCGGCGAAGAAGCCGATGGCGATCTTCCAATGCAGCGGCAGCTTGTTTTTCGGCGAAGTGGCGTTGCTTGCGGTCATGGGCCTGCCCGGTCGGTGACGCGGCAGGATACCGCAGAGGGGCCGGAATGCCGGAAATCGGCGGTTTTTTCGCGATTTCCGGCCGTCATGCCAGCGCAGGCCGTGAAATCAGGAGACGAATCCCGGCTCGCGCCGGGATGATGTCGCTGCGGATCAGTCGCCCGCCGGATACAGCGGCGGCAGCGGCGCGGAAGACGCTTTCTCGTTTTTCCGCCACGCCGGCCCGTGCTTGAAAGCCGTGCGCACCGCGGTACGCGCTTCGGCCGCATCGCCGCCGCCCCAGCGCGCGCGGCGCAGGCGTTCGACCGCATCCTGTTGCACGGGATCGTCCAGCCTTTGCTGCAGCGCATCCAGATCGGCGGCCACCGGCTTGGCGAGCGCACGCAACGCGTCCGACACGTCGCCCAGATCGCCAGTATCCAAAGCACGCTTCAAGTCCGACAACGAGCCATGTCCGGGAGAGGCGCCCGCGGGATGCGACGTATTCGGCGCATCCGCAACGGGACGACGGTTCAAACCCCAGGCCAGCGTCACCAGCCACAATAAGGCGAACACCACCGTGGTCACCGCCCACACGCCGACCCCGCCCTGCACGCCCGGGATGCGGATCCAGCGCGACGGCGCGGAAGCGGGCGCAGCATTCGGCGACGGCGCCGATGCCGGGACGTCCGCGCCGCCGCCGGCGCCCGGTGCCACTTTCAATCGCAATGCAGGCAGTGCCGCTGTGCGCGCGCTGTCGCTGCGCACGTCCCACCAGCCCAATCGCAACGGCGCCAGCGCCAGATCGCCCGCGCGGGCCGGCACCACCGAGAAACGTCGCGTGACTTTCACTTGCGGACGGCCGTCGACGAAGGTCTCGTCGCTTTGCGCGGGCTCCGCGAACACCTGCGCGCCGTCGCCGCCGGAAAGCTGCAATTCCGGCATCTGCGCGGCCGTCGCGCCGTCGGCGGTCGCTTCGACGATGACCGTCGCCGCCTCGCCGGCACGCGCTTGCTGCGGCGCGGCGACATAGCGCAACTGCAGGTTGCGCAGCGGCAGCCAGGGCTGCGGCGCATCGGCGGGCGCGGATTGCACTTTCAGGATGCGCGGCGGGCCGTTGGCGCGCAAATCGCGCTGGCCGTCGCCGAACATCTCGTCGAAGAAGCCGCCCGCGCCCCGGCCGCTGAAACGCGCGCCGGCGATGGTCAGGGTGCCGCTGCGCTCGGGAATCAGCAGCATGCGGCGTTCGATCACGTTGTAGCGGCGGCCCTGGATTTCGCGGGCGTATTGCAGATCCTCGCCGACGCGCTGCAGCGACGCGCCTTCCGGCGGATCCAGTTCCAACTGGCCGGACAGCAGCGGCACGGCGTAGTACAAGCGCATCACCAAGCCGACCGCTTGCTGCACGTAGGGCTCGCTGTCGTCGACTTCGGTTTCGATGAACACCGGGCCGCCGGCGCGCGCGGGTGCCGTCGATGCCGCGGTCGCGGTGAGCGTCAGCGGCCGCGTGCGTTGCTTGCCGACGGCGAGCGCGGGGATCGTCAGCAAACCTTCCCGCTTGGGCTGCAGCGCCACCGCGAACAGCACGCGGGTGCGGCCTTGGCCGTTGACCATCTCGAATTGGCGGCTGCTGGTATTGCCGCTGAGGTCGAAGTCGCGCATCAGCGACGAATAATCGGGCGCGTCGGCGCCGGCTTCGTCGGTTTCGATGTTGAGCGTGGCGGTTTCGCCCAGCCCGACGCGTTCGCGATCGAGCCAGGCGCGAATCTCCGCGTGCGCGGCCAACGCCGGCAGCAGCAGCACGATCAGGACGAACAAACGGGCGAAACGGGAATTCATGGCGTATCGGCCCTTCATGGCGACGATCCGGATTGCTGGCGGCGTTCCTGCTCCAGCCTGAACTTGGCCCGCAGCAGGCCGCCGGGATCGTCGGGCACGCGCCGCAGCCACGCCTCGTTGGCTTGGCGGCGTTCGCGATCGGCGGAGGTTTCCTGTGCGGACTGCGGCTTTTCAGCCGGTTGCCGGGAAGGTTTTCCTTGCTCGGCCAAAGCTTGGCGCATGCGTTCGCGTTGCGCGGCATCGGCCGCTTGCTGCGCGTTCGGATCCTGCGGCTTGGCTTGGGATTGTTGCGGCTGCGAGCGCGCGGTTTGATCTTGCTGCGACTGCGGCGGTCGCTGCTGCGATTCCTGTCCGCCGGTTTGCGGCTGCGCCTGCTGCGATTGCGATTGGCCGTTCTGATCCTGCTCGGATTTCGGATTCTTGTCCTGGTCCTGGCCGCCTTTGTCGTCCTGCTTGCCGCCCTGCGGCGGTTTGCGCTTCATCGCGGCCTCGACCGCGCGCTTGTTGGCCAGCGCGTCCTCCATTTTCGGCTGTTCGCGCAGCGCGCGATCGTAGGCGGCGATCGCTTCCGGATAACGGCCCGCCTTGGCCAGCGCATTGCCCAGGTTGTATTGCGCGTCCGCGCCGTCCAGGCCTTGCCATGCCTGTTGCGCGGTCGCGAAATCGTTCTTGCGATAGGCCGCCGCGCCCTGCTCCATTTTCCTGTGCGTCTGCTGGTCGGGACGGCGCCACCAGCCATCCTGGCCTGCGGCGTGCGCCGGCGACGATGGCAGCATCGCGCACAACAGCAAGACGGCGGCCATTCCCGTTGCGCCGCCGCGGCGGAACGCGAACAGCGAGAGCAGCAACAACGGCGGCAACAGCCAATAGCCGTCGTCCTGCCAATGGCGGCCTTGTTCCCTGCGGCCGGAAGCGCCGGTGTTTTGCTGCGGATCGAGCACGCCCAGGGCGCGCAGATCGCCGCCGTCGGCGGTCGCAGCGGCGTAACGCCCGCTCGCCGCGCTGGCCAACGCACGCAGCGAAGCCGCATCCAATTTCGCGTGCGCGATCGTGCCGGCGGCATCGCGATAGGCCGCGCCGGCGGCGCTACCGAGCCCCAGCGCCGAAACACGGTAGCCGGCGCGCGCCGCGCGCCGCCCCGCGGCGATCGCATCGGCATCGGCGTGGTCGGTCACCAGCAGTATGTCGCCCTGCTCGAAACCGGCTTGCTTCAACAGCTTCGCCGAGGCGTCGATCGCGCGATCGGCGCGGTTGCCGTCGGTCGGCATCACATCGGGCGCCAGCGAATCGAGAAACAGCGCGACGTTGCCGCTGTCGTCGGTCAACGGCGCGACCGTGAACGCATCGTCGGCATAAGCCACCAGGCCCACCTGACCGCCGGCGCGCTCGCGCAACAAAGCGGCGAGCTTGGCGCGGGCCTGCAGCAAGCGGCTGGGCGGAAGATCGGCAGCGAGCGTCGCGCTGGACAAATCAAGAGCGATCATCAACGGCGCGCGGGTCTGCCACAGCGGCTGTTCGATCTGCCGCCACGAGGGCCCGGCCAAGGCCAGCACGGCCAGAACGAAACACAGCGCGGCCCAGATACCGAAGCCGCGCGTCGCCGGTCCACCCTGCTCCAGCAAGTGCGGCAACAAGTGCGCATCCACCGCGCGCCGCCACACGCTTTCGCGCTTACGCCGCGCGCGCCAGGCGAACCACAGCAACGGCAGAGTGAGCAAAGCCCACAGCCAATGCGGCCGCAGCCAATGCAGGCCGGCGAGCGCATCGATCATGCCGACCTCCGCAGAGGCGCGGCGAAGCCGAGCAAAGCGAACGCAAGCGCGCCGGCCAAGGGCCAGGCATAGCGTTCGATCCGCGGCCGCACGCGTTGGCCGGGCCGCTGCACCGGTTCCAACGCGTCGATTTCGGCGTAGATGCCGGACAAGGATTCGGTATCGCGCGCACGGAAAAAACGACCTCCGGTGGTTTTCGCCACCGCTTGCAAAGTCGATTCGTCGATTTCGTCCTGGCCCGTGCCCGGCAAGCGGAAACCGAACACCGACAAACCGCCTTCGCCGCCGAAGGCGATGGTGTGCACGCGCACGCCCTCGTTCTTCGCCAGTTCCGCCGCCTTGATCGGCGTCAGCGCGCCGGCGGTATTCACGCCGTCGGTGAGCAGGATCACCACGCGCTGTTCGGCCGGCTGCGAGCGCAAACGCTTCACCGCCAGGCCGATCGCATCGCCGATCGCGGTCTCGCGGCCGGCCAGGCCGACCACGCTGTCGCGCAACTGTTCGCGCACGGCATCGCGATCCAAGGTCAGCGGCGTCAGCGTGTAGGCGCGCTGACCGAACACGAGCAATGCGACGCGGTCGCCCGCGCGCCGGTCGAGGAAATCGGCCAGCACCGCCTTGGCGGCGGTGAGGCGATCCACCACGTTGTCGCCGAGCTGCATGTCTTCTTCGCTCATGCTGCCGGACAAATCGACCGCCAACATCATGTCGCGTCCGGCTTGCGGCGGCGCGATCGCCGGGCCGAGCTGCTGCGGCCGCGCCGCAGCCAAGCACAACAAGCCCCACGCCAGCCACGCGAACACGGAAATACCGCCGGCCGATCCGCCTGCACCGGGTGCCGAAATCGCATCCAGGCGATCGCCGAACGCTACCTTCAAGGCCGCCGACGCGCTGCGTCGCGGCGGCAACAGGCGTCGTGCCAGCCACGGCAACGGCAACGCGCACAGCCACCAGGGCCAGGCGAAGGCGCCGGGCAATTCGCGCAGCGACGACCAGACGTCGTTCATCCGCGCACCGCCATCAGTTGCAGGTAGCGGCGCCGCGCCAAAGGCAGCAGGACGTCGAGCTGCGCCTGGTCGATATCGCGGCGGAAACCGCCGTCCAGCAACAATCGGCCGGCACCCGTCGAAAACGGCGCTGCGCCGGCATCGCCATCGAGGAAACGCAGCCAGGCTTCGTCGCGCAGACGATCGGCGCCCGCGTCGCGTCGTCGCGCGGCGCGGCGCATCAATTCGGATATTGCGGCCACGCGCGCTGACGCGTTCGCCGCCTGCGCGACGGTCTGGTCGAACAAGGCCGCGATCGCGCGCTGGCGGTGCGCGCGACGCTTCATCAACACAATAACGAGCGCCAGTGCGGCGGCGATCAACGCGGCGACCAGCCACCAACCCGGCGCAGGCGGCCACCAGCCCGGTGCGGGTGGTTGATGGATGTCGCGCAATACCAATGCGCCCGGCGTCATTCAGGCCACCCGTGCTTGCGCGCGGCCGAGCAGCGGCAGCCAGGCGTCGCTGCGCGCATCGGCCGACAGCGCCTGCGCACGCACGCCGGTGGAAGGCAGGCGTTGCAGCGCCGTTTCGACCGGGGCGACGAACTCTTTGCGCCATCGCTGCCGCTGCGACGCATTGCCCAGATCCAATTCGATCCGCCGTTGCCCGGCCGCGAACGGCAGCAGTTCCTTCGGCGGTGCGTTTTCCAGCGGGTCGGTCAGCAACAGCACGATGACTTCGTTGTGATGGGCCAGGGCCGGCCAGCGTCGTGCCGGAAGTTCGGCCACGCTGCGCGGATCGGCCAACACCACCAGGCGCGAACCCGGGCGCAGCAGGCGCGCGGCGTGATCGAGCGCGATCGCCAATCC
>DATFFH010000089.1:0-3274 GCA_035250245.1 Luteimonas sp.
CTTGCTGCAGCCGGCGACCGCGCAGGCCAGCGCTATCCCCAGCGCGAGGTGGATACCAGGCCGGCGCTGTTCCGCCAGCCGCGAAAATGGCTTTACGACGAACATTTGCAAATCTCCCCTGTGGTGCGGTTCGCGCACGTATGCGTAGGACGCGACAGTGGGAGACGTTTGTCAACTATGAAATGCCGAGGATGTCCGTTTTCGGCTATTAAGCTGCGCGGATGGGGCACTCGGTCACACCCGCTCCCGGGCCGGCCGAGGGCGGTTCCGGACAAGCTGGCCTGGCCGGACCGCCTCTGTGCGGCCAGGCCAGCCTGCCCTTCAAGGTGCGCGCCTCTCGAGCGGCGGTCGCCCGTCTCCCGTCGAACTCGTCGGTGCGCAATCGCAACTGCCGGCTTATTTGCCGATGCAGAAGCTGGAAAAGATGTGGCCGAGCAGCTGGTCGGGCGTGATGCGGCCGGTGATTTCGCCCAACGCTTCGTGCGCCAGGCGCAGGCGTTCGGCCGCCAGCTCCAACGCTTCGGCGGCGAGTTCACGGCGCGCATGTTCGGTTTCTTCGCCTGCCCGGCGCAGCGCATCCACATGCCGCGCCCGGGCGGTGAACGCGCCGGCGCCAGCGCTCAGCTGTTCGCCGATGGCGTGTCCGCGCAGCGCCGCGTGCAACGCGTCCAAGCCGGCGCCGGTGCGGGCCGATACGCGCAGCGCGTGTTCGGCGGGCAGTGGTGCGTTCGGCGCCAGCAGGTCGGCCTTGTTGTGCACCCACAGCCGCTGCGGCACCGCGGCGATCGTGTCGGCCACGGCGCGGACGCCCGCTTCCGGATCGCGTGCGTCCAGCACCACGATCGCCAGATCCGCGCGGCCCAATTCCTCGCGCGCGCGGCGCATGCCTTCGCGCTCGATCGCATCCCCGCCCTCGCGTAAACCGGCGGTGTCGACCAGCAGCAATTCCACCCCGTCGATCTTCACCGCCTCGCGCAACAGGTCGCGGGTGGTGCCGGCGATGTCGGTGACGATCGCGCGCTCGCTGCCGGCCAGCGCGTTCAACAGCGAGCTTTTGCCCGCGTTGGGCGGGCCGACGATGACCGCGTGCAGGCCGTCGCGCAGTTTCTGGCCGCGCTCGGCTTCCCCGGTGAGCGCGGCGATGGCTTCCGCCGCCGCATGCAAACGCGCACGCAATTCCGCGCCGCCGTAAGTGTCGATGGGTTCGTCGGCGAAATCGATCGCCGCTTCGATGTGCACGCGCAGCGCGAGCAATTCGTCGGCGATCGCGTCCACGCGTTGCGAGAATACGCCGTCCAAGGCGCGGCGCGCGGCGCGCGCGGCCTGTGCGTCGGACGCGGCGATCAGATCGGCGACGGCTTCGGCCTGAACCAAATCGAGCTTGCCGTTGAGGAAGGCGCGTTCGCTGAATTCGCCGGGTCGCGCATGGCGCGCGCCGAGCGCGCAACAGCGCGCGACGATCTCGCGCAGCACGACCGGGCTGCCGTGCGCCTGCAACTCGACCACGTCCTCGCCGGTGTAGCTGGCCGGCGCGGCGAAATACAGGGCGATGCCGTCGTCGAGCGCTTCGCCGGCAGCGTCGCGGAAGCGCGCGTACTCGGCCGTGCGCGGCGCCAGCTGCTTCGCGCAGACCGCTTCGGCGATGGCGAGAGAACGCGGACCGGACAGGCGCACGATGCCGACGCCGCCGGCGCCCGGCGCGGTGGCTATGGCGGCGATGGTGTCGGTCGGCTGCGTCATGGCCCTATGTTCGCATGGCGGCTTTTCGTAGGAGCGGCTTTAGCCGCGAGCTCTTTCTTTGAGATCGCGATACCGCAGCGATTTGAGAGGAGAGCTCGCGGCTAAAGCCGCTCCTACGAAGAGCAAAAAGCCCGCTTTGCGGGCGGGCTTTTCGGTCAAGTCGTCGCGGCGCCGGGCTTGGGCGGCGGTTCGCCGTAGCGCTTGGTCATCCACCACTGCTGCAGCAGGCCGAGCGCGCCGTTGGTGCACCAGTACAGCACCAAGCCGGCCGGGAACAGCGCGAACATCACGCCGAACACCACCGGCATCCACTGCATCATCTTCTGCTGCATCGGATCCATGCCGGGCGTGACCGGGGTGAGCTTCTGCGTGGCCCACATCACCGCCAGGTTGATCGCCGGCAAGATGAAGTACGGATCGCGCGCGGTCAGGTCGTGGATCCAGCCGATCCACGGCGCGTGGCGCAATTCCACCGATTCGGAGAGCATCCAGTACAGCGCCAGGAACACCGGCATCTGCAGGAAGATCGGCAAGCAGCCGCCGACCGGATTGATCTTCTCCTTCTTGTACAGCTCCATCATCGCCATCTGGAACTTCTGCTTGTCCTCGCCGTAGCGCTCCTTCAATTGCGCGATGCGCGGCTGGAACTTGCGCATCTTGGCCATCGATTTGTACTGCGCGGCGGACAGCGGGAACATCAGCAGCTTGATGATCACCACCAGGCCGACGATCGACCAGCCCCAGTTGCCGAAGATGCCGTGCAGTTTTTCCAGCACCCAGAACAGCCAGCCGGCGATGGTCGCCATCAAGCTAAAGCGGCTGTAGTCCACCGCGCGGTCCAGGCCCTGCACGTTCTGCGCCTGGATCTGCTTGACCAGCTTCGGCCCGACCCACAGCCGTGCGTCGGTGCGGGCGCTGCCGCCGGGCGGCACGGTGAACGCGGGGCCGGTGGACTGGATCGCGTAGCGACCGTTGGCCGAGCTCAGCGAGAACAGCGAATCCTGGTCCTGCTGCGGGATCCACGCGGCGAAATAGTGATGCTGCAGCATCGCCAGCCAGCCGCCCTTGACCTGGCGGTTGAGCGGGCCGTCGTCGACGAAGTCTTCGTATTTGCGGCGATCGTATTTTTCCTGCGCATCGAACCAGGCCGCGCCTTGGAAGCTGTACTGCTCGGCGCTGGTCGGGCCGCTGCGCACCAGCGCGCGCGGCGCGCGGTCGAGCTGGCGGTAGACGTAGCCTTGCCATGGCGCGGCGCCGCCGTTGCGCACTTCGTCGCGCACATCGATCGTGTACTGGCCGCGAGTGAAGGTGTAGGTACGGTGCACGCTCACGCCGTTCGGACCGTTCCACACGAACGGCACCTGCAGCGTGCGCGCGCCGGGCGCGAGCGCGAATTCGGTCTTGCCGCCTTCGGGCACGAACACGCTGCGCACAGCGGTGTTCTTCTGGTCGACCCAGCCGCTGTCGACGGCGAAATAACTAGCCGGCGCGGTGTCGAGCAGACGCACCGGCGGGCTCTTCGCGTCGGCGGTGG
>DATFFH010000090.1:0-11130 GCA_035250245.1 Luteimonas sp.
ACCGCCGTTGACGTTGAGGCACTTTCTTTGGTTACTTTCTTGATTCGCGCCATCCTGGCGCTCACCCCTTCGGGGCCGGCTTCGCCGTTCGCGCGCGCTCCTGCGCGCGCAGTGTGCCAGCAAAGAAAGTGACCCGGGCGAAAGCCCGGAAGCTTTGTCCATGGAACGAGGCGCATTCGCACCCACACGAATATCGCCGGTTTGCGTCGAGATGACGAGCGAGAGCCAAGTCACTGGATTCCCGCTTTCGCGGGAATGACGGCTTAAGGGCAAAAACGGCAACGGCAAAGGCAACAGCAACGGCAAGAGCAAAGGCAAAGGCAAAGGCAAAGGTCGATGAACCAGGCTCGCGCTGACGTCACGGGTTGTGGGCACTCACTAGGATGGCGGCACGAGGACCAGTGCCTGGATTAACCAGACGAGCGGCGGCTCCAGTCCACCGCCCTTTGCCCCCGGCCCGCCAAACCGCGACAATACGCCCCTGGCCCGCGCCGTACGTTGCGCAGGCATCGCAGGAGAAAATCCCCTTGTCCGACGCGTCCCTCCCGACGCCGCCCGCCGGCGGCGCCAAGATCACCAAGCAACCCGGCGGCCTCAACGTTCCCGACCGCCCAGTCATTCCCTTCATCGAAGGCGACGGCACCGGCCCCGACATCTGGCGCGCCAGCGTGCGCGTGCTCGACGCGGCCGTGGCCAAGGCCTACGGCGGCAAGAAGAAGATCGAATGGATGGAAGTGCTGGCCGGCGAGAAAGCCTTCAACGCCACCGGCAACTGGCTGCCCGACGCCACCGTCGACGCCTGCCGCGATTACCTGGTGTCGATCAAAGGCCCGCTGACCACGCCGGTCGGCGGCGGCATCCGCTCGCTCAACGTCGCGCTGCGCCAGATGCTCGACCTGTACGTCTGCCTGCGCCCGGTGCGCTGGTTCGAAGGCGTGCCTTCGCCGGTGAAGAAACCGGGCGACGTGAACATGACCATCTTCCGCGAGAACACCGAGGACATCTACGCCGGCATCGAGTTCGAACCCGGCAGCGCCGACGCGCAGAAGGTGCTCGACTTCCTGCAGAAGGAATTCCCGAAGTCGTTCGACAAGATCCGCTTCGGTACCCAGGACAAGATCGATGCTTGGGACCAGCAGCTGCAGGGCATCGGCATGCCGGCGCGCGGCGGCAAGGTGCAGGTCGGCGTCGGCATCAAGCCGGTCAGCTATCAAGGCACCGAACGCCTGGTGCACAGCGCGATCACCTACGCGATCGCCACCGGTGCCAAATCGGTGACGCTGGTGCACAAGGGCAACATCATGAAGTTCAGCGAAGGCGCGTTCCGCGACTTCGGCTACCAGGTCGCGCGCGACTTCTTCGGCGCGGTCGAACTGGACGGCGGACCCTGGCACGTCATTCCGGAAGGCAAGCCGGGCGCGGGCATCGTGATCAAGGACGCGATCGCCGACGCCTTCCTGCAGCAGATCCTGCTGCGGCCGAAGGAATACGACGTCGTCGCCACACTGAACTTGAACGGCGACTATTTGTCCGACGCGCTGGCCGCCCAGGTTGGCGGCATCGGCATCGCGCCGGGCGCCAACATCAATTACGTCACCGGCCATGCGGTGTTCGAGGCGACCCACGGCACCGCGCCCAAGTACGCCAACCAGGACAAGGTCAATCCGGGCTCGGTGATCCTGTCGGGCGAGATGATGCTGCGCTACATGGGCTGGCTTGAGGCGGCGGACGCGATCATCGCGGCGATGGACAAGGCGATCGGCTCCAAGCGCGTCACCTACGACTTCGCCCGCCTGATGGACGGTGCGACCGAAGTGAAGTGCAGCGAGTTCGCGGACGAGATCATCAAGCATCTCTGAGACCAGCGGCTTCATCGCGATACAAAAGCCCGGCTCCGGCCGGGCTTTTGCTTTTCGTGGAGTCGAGCCTTGCTCGGCTGCTCTTCCCTCACGAACCGACTGTCGCACCGTCAACGGAATTCGCGCAGCGAATGGCCCGAAGGGGTCCGCCGCGGGAGCGGCGCGTAATCCAGTGTCTTGGCTTATGCTTCTCGCCGTTGTTTTTTGCTCGTCATCCCCGCGCAAGCCGGGACCAAGGTCATCCGACTTCCGTGCCGTTTGCGACGCAGCTGGTCACGTGGACAAAGCTTCCGGGCTATCGCTCGGGTCACTTTCTTTACTGGCATAAAGAAAGTAACCAAAGTGCCCCAACGCCAACGGCGGAGTGTCGCCGCGCTATGGATCCGCTGGCTGCTCGTTGCAGGCAGGACAGCACGCCGATTGCCGGTCTCGGCCCGCAGTTCGATGGCGGATAGCTGACACGGCGCCGCTTCGTAGCGTGGTCGCTGGCAGGCCAGGGGTAAGGTTAGGCCGCGTCTGCCGTATCAGAGCATCTGCACGCGGCTTTATGTCGGCCCGTGTCCCGGCTTGCGCCAGGCCAAATCGAAAATAGTCAATCGACGTCGTTCGCATCGCCCAGCAAACGTTCCGCTTCCGCGCCGGGCAAGGTTTCCACGCCTTTGAGCTGCTTCTCGATCGCGCGCGTGCGTACGCCAGCCTGCTTGAGGCTGTTCTGCACGGTGTCCAATTGCCCGTGCGCCTTTTCCAGCACGCCGGCGAACTTGCCGAATTCGGCCTTCACCGCGCCCAGCACCTGCCACACTTCGCTCGAGCGCTTCTCGATCGCCAGCGTGCGGAAACCCATCTGCAGGCTGTTGAGCAAGGCCAACAATGTGGTCGGCCCGACCAGGGTGACGCGGAAATCGCGTTGCAAGCCATCGAACAGGCCGGGCCGGCGCAACACTTCGGCGTACAGGCCTTCGGTGGGCAGGAACAGCAGCGCGAAATCGGTGGTGTGCGGCGGTGCCAGGTACTTGTCGCGGATGCGCTTGGCCTCGACCCGCACCTGCCGCTCCAAACCGGCCGACGCCGCGGCCATGGCTTCGGCATCGGCGCGTTCCTGCGCGTCGAGCAGGCGCTCGTAGTCTTCGCGCGGGAATTTGGCGTCGATCGGCAGGCGGATCGGCTGATCGTCCTGCGTGCCCGGCAGGCGCACCGCGAATTCGACGCGTTCGCTGCTGCCCGGGACGGTGGCGCAATTGGTCTCGTATTGTTCGATGGTCAGCACCTGTTCGAGCAATGCGCCCAACTGCACTTCGCCGAAGGTGCCGCGGGTCTTGACGTTACCCAGCACCCGCTTCAGATCGCCGACGCCGACCGCCAGCTGTTGCATTTCGCCCAAGCCGCGCTGCACCTGCTCCAAGCGTTCGGACACCAGCTTGAACGAAGCGCCCAGCCGGGTTTCCAGCGTGGTCTGCAGCTTCTCGTCGACCGTGGCGCGCATCTGCTCCAACTTCTGCGCGTTGTCGGCCTGCAATCGCAGCAGCTGCTGTTCCAGCGTGGCGCGCATCTCGCCCAGGCGCAGCTCGTTGTTGCGGGCCAGCTCGGCCACGCGCGCGTCCACCGCGCCGGCGAAGTCGCGCAAGGCCAGCGCGGTTTCGCTGCGCGACTTGCGCGCGTCTTCGGTCAGGGTTTCGCGCAGGTCTTCCATCCGCTGGTCGTTGTTCGACGCCATGCTGTTGAGCAGGCTGCCGAAGCCCTGGATGCGCTGCTCCTGGGCGGAAGACAGGCTGTCCAGCTGCTGGCGCAATTCGCCGCGGCCCTCGCGCTGCTCTTCGCGCAGGGCGTTTTCCAGGCCGCGGTCGTTGTGGCGCAGCAGCTGGACCAGCTGCAGCAGCAGGACCGCCGCCAGCAGGGCGAGCAGCAAATAAACCAGGATGTCGGGCATGCCTCAGTTTAGCGCGGCCGGTCTCAGCGGCTAAGACCGGGGGCGAGAGGCGGCCGCTTTGTAGAGCGGGGCTTGCTCCGCTGCTTTTGGTCGAAATTCGTAGAAAAGAGCAGCGGAGCAAGCCCCGCTCTACAAAGCCGAAGCGTCAAGCGGGCGGATGCGGATGTTGCGGAACTGCACGCGATCGCCGTGGTCCTGCAACCCGATGCGACCGCGGCGCGACGCGGCGAAGCCCGGGTAGGCGGCGAACTTGCTGGCGGCGACGCGACGCTTCCAATCCTCGCTGTCGAGGTCGTAGCTCGCCACCCGGACGCCGTTCAACCAATGCTCGACCCGGCCGCCGCGCGCGACGATGCGGACGCGGTTGAATTCGCCGGCCGGTTTCGCGGCCGATTCGGTCGGCGCGTACAGATCGTAGACGCTGCCGGCGCGGTGCTTGGGATCATGGCGGTCTTCGGCCGCGGCATCGTCCAGCACCTGCATTTCGGGCGCGGTCTTCCACACCGGATCCGCGTCGCCGGCGCGGTAGAAAATGCCGCTGTTGCCGCCCGGCGAAATTCGCCATTCCAGCTCCAGTTCGAAATCGCCGAATTCGCGGTCGGTGACGATGTCGCCGCCGCCCGCGGCGGTGAGCGTCAGCGTGCCGTCGACGGCTTGCCAACGCGGATCGATCGTATCGCGCCCGACGTTATGCCAGCCGCGCGTGCGGGTGCCATCGAACAGCGGTTGCCACGCTTGCGGCGTCACCGTCGCGCAGCCTGACAGCGACAAAGCGAGGATCGCGTGCAGGAGCAGGGACGTGGTGCCGTTGCGGGATCGCAGAAGGAATGCAGCGCGGGGCTTTGCGGCGGCCATGCGGCAGTGTAACCGCGTTAAGATCGGCGTCCCCGTTTTCTGCAGCCCCGCCCATGTCCAGAACCGCGCACGTCGCGCTGATGGCCGAATACAACGCGTGGATGAACGGCAAGCTGTACGAGGCCGTCGCGCGCTTGCCCGCCGAGGAAATCGCCCGCGAACGCGGCGCGTTCTTCGGCTCGATCCTGGGCACTTTGAACCACTTGGCCGTCGCCGACACGATCTGGTTGAAGCGATTCTCGGAACATCCGGCGCGCCATGCCGCACTGGAACCGTTGCGCGGAACGTCCATGCCGCAACGTCTGGACGAACCGCTGTTCGAAGACTTCCCCGGATTGCGCGCGCAGCGCGAACGGATGGACGCCGTCATCCGCGAATGGACGGCGGCGCTCACCGAAGCGGATCTGTCGACGCCGCTGCGCTACGTCAATCTCCGCGGCCAGGCGTTCGTTTACGACACCTTCGCCTTGCTGATGCACTTCTTCAACCACCAGACCCATCATCGCGGACAGGTCACCACGCTGCTCAGCCAAGCGGGCGAAGACGTGGGCGCGACGGACCTGCTGGTGCTGATTCCGGCGCAGGACGCAGTGTCCGGACACTGATTCGGCAGCTTTTCGTAGGAGCGGCTTTAGCCGCGAGCTTTCCTTTCAAATCGCAGCATCGCAAGGATTTGATAGAAAAGCTCGCGGCTAAAGCCGCTCCTACGAAAAGCAGCGCCCCTGGCACTCAATCCATCACGCGGCAAAACACGGCTTTGAGATAACGCGACTCCGGCACGCTGGCCAGGAACGGATGGTCGGCGCCGGCGCCCGACACTTTCAGCACCTGGATCGTGCGGTTCGCGTAGAACGCCGCGCGGCGCAGCATGTCCAGAAATTGTTCCTCGCTGACCAGGCCGGTGCACGAGAACGTGGCGAACAAGCCGCCGGGCTTGACCACGCCCAGCGCCAGTTTGTTCATGTCCAGGTATTTCTTCAGCGCCGGGATCACCTGCTCGCGGTCGCGGGTCATCTTGGCCGGGTCCAGGATCACCAGGTCGAACGCTTCACCGTTGTTGGCCGCATCGCGCAGCCACGGGAAGATGTCGGCCTGCACGAACTTGATCCGCGCGCCGTTCAACTTGGCGTTGCCGCGGGCGATGTCCAGCACGTCCTGGTCGATGTCGATGCCGACCACTTCCGCTGCGCCGCGCGCGGCCGCGTACACGCCGAAGCCGCCGGTGTTGCAACACAGGTCCAGCACGCGCTTGCCGGCGGCCTGGTGCGAGAGCCATTCGCGGTTGTCGCGCTGGTCGGCGAAGAAGCCGGTCTTGTGCGCGCCGGCCGGGTCGGCGCGGAATTTGATGCCGTACTCGGTGATGGTGGCAGGCGCGGGCGCTTCGGTGCCGCGGAAGTCGAAGCTTTCCTGCTTCTGCACGTGTTCGTCGGCGAAGCTGTAGAAGCGCGCGCCGGGGAATTCGCGCTTGAGCGCGTCGTAGATCCACTCGCGATGCCGGAACATGCCGGCGCTGAAGAATTCCACCACCAGCAGGTCGCTGTAGCGGTCCACGACCAGGCCGCTGAGGCCGTCGCCTTCGCTGTGCACGACGCGCCAGGCATCGGACACTTCGTCGAGCTTGAGCGTTTCGCGGCGCAACGCGACCGCTTCGCCGATCTTGCGCGCGAACCAGGCGGCGTCGACCGGGACGTCGGGGTTCGTTTCCAAGATCCGCACCGCGATCCGCGAATGGCCGTTGTAGAAGCCGCGGCCGATCCACACCCCGTCCACGCCGACCACATCGACGATGCTGCCCGGCTTGGGCCGCTGGGCAGGCTTTTCCACCAGTTTCTGGAAAATCCACGGGTGGTTGGAACGCCAGGCGTTCTTCAGGCGGACGGTGGGCAGCGGTTCGTTCATCCTTCTATTTTACGGGCGTAGGGTGGGCCCTGGCCCACATCGCCATCTACCGGACGCGGACCCGGCTTGGCACAAGCTAAGCGGGTCGTTTCGATGATTGTTCGACGGCGCCTGCGGCAGGCAATGGTGGGCCCACCCTACGCCCTTGCATCCGTCCGGATCGCCGCCATGCTGCGGAGATGCACCTGCATACGCCCGATACGCCGCTGGACGCCAAGGCCCAAGGCCGGCTCGACCGCGCGCGCATCGTTCGCGCGTTGAAGTGGAGCCTGGGTTTCGTGCTGCTGCTGGCCACGGTGTTCCTGGCCCAGCCGCATTTCGACGTCGGCGACTGGGCGGTGGCGCCGCACGAATTGCGCGGCCTGGTCGGCGTGCTGACCGCGCCGCTGCTGCACGGCTCTTTCGAACACATCGCCGCGAATGCGGCGGCGCTGATCCTGCTGGGCGTCCTGGCCGGCAGCGTGTATCCGCAGGCCACGATCCGCGCACTGCCGCTGCTGTGGATCGGTTCGGGCCTGGGTGCTTGGCTGTTGGGCGAAACCGGCAGCCGGCATCTCGGCGCCAGCGGTCTCACTCACGGTTTGATGTTCCTGGTGTTCGTGCTGGGCCTGCTCCGCCGCGACCGGCCGGCGATCGCCGCGGCGATGATCGCCTTCCTGCTGTACGGCGGCATGCTGCTGACCGTGCTGCCGCGCGAAGCCGGCGTGTCGTGGCAGGCGCATTTGGGTGGCGCGGTGGCCGGCGTGATTGCCGCATTCCTGTTCCGGCGCAGCGACCCGATATCGCCCCGGCGTAAATACAGCTGGGAAATCGAAGAGGACATGGCCGCGGAAGCCGCACGCATCGAACGCGAGCAATACGAACCCGAACGCCCGCGCGACGTGCCGGTGCTGTGGAACCGGCCGCAGGAACGGCGCGGCACGATCCTGCGTTTCCCGCGCCGCGAGGATTAACGCCGGCGCCGCGGCGAAGCTAGAATCGCCGCTTCTTTCGCAGGGAGCGGTGCGATGCGGATCCTGGTCACCGGCAGCTCCGGCCACTTGGGCGAAGCCTTGATGCGCACGCTGCGCGCCGCCGCGCGCGATGCGGTGGGCGTCGACATCGCGCCCTCGCCCTACACCGACGCGGTGGGGTCCATCGCCGATCGCGATTTCGTCGCCCGCTGCATGCGCGGCGCGCAGGCGGTGCTGCATGCGGCCACGCTGCACAAGCCGCACGTGGCCACGCATACGCGCCAGGATTTCGTCGATACCAACATCACCGGCACGCTGAACCTGCTGGAGGAGGCGGCCGCCAACGGCGTGGGCGCCTTCGTCTACACCAGCACCACCAGCGCTTTCGGCGATGCGCTGACGCCGCCGGCGGGCGAACCGGCGGCCTGGATCACCGAAGACGTGGCGCCGGTCGCCAAGAACATCTACGGCGCGACCAAGACCGCCGCCGAAGACCTGTGCCGCATTTTCCAGCGCAAGCAGAAGCTACCCTGCCTGGTGCTGCGCACTTCGCGTTTCTTTCCTGAACCCGACGACAGCCCGGCGCTGCGCGGCGCTTATGCCGACGGCAACATCAAGGCCAACGAATTCCTGTATCGGCGCGTGGACGTGCAGGACATCGTCGACGCGCACCTGCTGGCGATCGCGCGCGCGCCGGAGATCGGTTTCGGCCGCTACATCGTCAGCGCGACCACGCCGTTCGAAGTCGAAGATCGTGCCGAATTGCGCCGCGACGCACCGGCGGTCGTGGCGCGGCGCGTGCCCGGTTACGAAGCCGAGTTCGCGCATCGCGGCTGGCGCATGTTCCCCAGTATCGACCGCGTGTACGTGAACGCGCTGGCGCGCAAGGAATTGGGTTGGCGGCCGCGCTACGACTTCGGCTACGCGATCGAGCGGCTGCGCGCCGGCGAGGATTTCCGCAGCCCGCTGGCGCAGGCGATCGGGATCAAGGGCTATCACGGGCAAGCGTACGAGGACGGCCTGTACCCGGTCGAGTGACTTGCTTTCGTAGGTGCGGATTCATCCGCACGCTTTTGTGGCAAGGGCGTGCGGATGAATCCGCACCTACAAGAAACCCGCCTTTCGGCGGGTTTCTTCGCTACGGCGTTCTGCGCTAAGCCTCAGAACTTCGCGGTGAACTCCAGGCCCCACGTGCGCGGCTCGTTGATGAAACCGGTGAGGTTGTTGAAGTCGATACCGCCCACCGCACGTTCTGTGTCGGTGATGTTGCGGCCGAACAGCGCCACTTCGTAGTTGCCCACGTTCCAGTTGTAGCCCACGCGCAAGCCGCCCTCGACCAGCGGCTTGCCGGTGAATTCCTTGGCTTCGTACAGGAAGAAGTTGATCTCGCTGCGGTAGGCCCAGTCGGTGTAGACGAAGAACTCGCCGTCGCCGACCGGCACGCCCCAGCGCGCGGTCAGGTTGTGGATCCACTTGGGCGCTTGCGGTAGCGGATTGCCGTCGATCAGCACAGTGCCCGGACGGTTCGGATCCGGGTTGACCGGATCGGTGACCGTGCAACCGCCGCCGCAAGGCACCACCGCCAGGCTCGCATCGTCCAACTCGGTATCGTTGTAGCTGCTGCCGAGGGTGACGAGCAGGTTGTCGGTCACATACGCTTCCAGGTCGAATTCGAAGCCTTGACCGAGGCTCTTGTCCGCATTCAGCAGGATCGCCGAATTGGTAACGCCGCCCACCGCGACTAGCTGCTGGTCCTTCACGTCGTAGCGGAACACGCTGAAACCCATCCGTGCGCGCTTGTTCCACAGATCGGCCTTGATGCCGGCCTCGTAGGAAATCACTTCTTCCGAATCGGCGACGGACGGGCGCGGCGAGAACAACAGGCGCGCCTGGATCGACGGCGCGCGGAAGCCCTTGGCGACGCGCGCGTAGAAATTGACGTCGGGGTTGATCGCGTAGGTGCCGCTCACATCCCAGCTGACGTCGTTCGCGTCGGTCGTCACCGGGAACGGACCGGAGACCGGCGTGCCGAACGGCGCCTCTTCGAGCACGCTGGCGGTGAAGTCCTTCTCGTCCTTGGTGTAGCGCACGCCGCCGCGCAGCTTAAGCTTGTCGGTGACGTCGTATTCGCCGGAAGCGAATACGGCCCAAGCCTTGTTGCGCTGTTCTTGCACCGCATGGCCAACCTGCGCGCCACCCGCGGCGGTGTTGTAATTGAAACTGTCGACGGTGATGTCTTCGTCGAAGTAGAACAGGCCCGCCTGCCAATCGAAGCGGCCCCATTCGTTGGATTCGATACGGAATTCCTGGCTGAGCTGGCGGTGGTCGGGAAGCCCATCCGCCGATTCCGAAGCGAACGGAATGAAACCCGGGCCCATCGGCGGATTGAACTGGTTGCCGAAGCCGCCGTCGATGTCGCCGCGGCTGAGCGTGTCCACGCTTTCGTAGCCGGTGATCGAGTACAGCGTGGTACGGCCCAGGTCCCAGCTCAGGCGCGCGCTGGCGCCCTGCGATTCCAGCTTCTGGAAGTTCTGGCCGTCGATCGAGACCTTGTCGCGGTCGAAGCCGTCGACGAAATCGTTGGTGCCTTTCTGGAAGATGTTGGCGCGGAACAGGCGCGCGGTACCGCCCAGGTCGCGCGCGTGCACGTTGAACAGCGCTTCGAAGCCTTCGCCGCTGTCGTACAGCAGCTGCAGGCGCGCGGCCATTTCCTCGTAGCCTTCCAGTTTCTTTTCCGGGCCCGGCGCGTAAGTGTTGTCGACCCAGCCGTCCTGCTTCTGATAGAGGGCCGAGATGCGCGCGGACCAGCGCTCGCTCAGCGCGCCACCGAAGGCGCCTTCGACGTTGACGCTCTCGTTGCTGCCCACCGAAGCCTGCACATAGCCTTCGGTTTCCTGGGTGGGACGCCGCGATTCGAACTTGACCACGCCCGCGGGCGTATTGCGGCCGAACAGCGTGCCCTGCGGGCCGCGCAGCACTTCCACCTGGTCCAGGTCGAACACCGGGAAGCCCTTCAAAATCGGGTTTTCCTGCACCACGTCGTCGTAGATCAGCGACACCGGCTGCGACGCGTTCAAGTCGAAGTCGGTGTTGCCCAAGCCGCGGATGTAGAAGCGCGGGAAGGCGCGGCCGAACGAAGATTCGATGTTCAGCGACGGCACGCGTCCGGACAGGAAGCGCACGTCCTGGCCGCCGGAGGCGAGCACGTTGAGCTTTTCGCCGTCGACCGCGGTCAGCGATACCGGTACATCCTTGGCGTTTTCGACGCGGCGCTGCGCGGTGACTTGCACGGCGTCCAGCGTCACCGCTTCCTGCGGCGCCTGCGCTTCGGCGGCGGCGGGCGTGGCGGGCGTTTCTTGCGCGGCCGCCGCGAACGGCAGCAGCGCGGCGACGGCGATCGCGAGCGGACGCAAGCGGATGGAATGCGACGGAGCGCGAAGGTGCAGGGACATGGCGGGATCCTCGGAAGGCTGGCTGTTGCGCCGGTCGGCGCGGTGTTCCCCTCTCGGCGCAGATTGTTACAGATTCGTGATGAGCGGGCCACGCCGAGGGCCGTCGACTCCCTCGGCGATTGGCTCCGTGACCTGCGGCATTCCCCGTCTCGCGCAGCGCGGGCTACCGTGACGGCCATTCCCGG
>DATFFH010000091.1:0-70992 GCA_035250245.1 Luteimonas sp.
CTTGTGGGAGCGGCTTCAGCCGCGAGCTTTCTCGATCAGATTCAAGATTCCTGTCATGAAAAGCTCGCGGCTGAAGCCGCTCCCACAAAGAAGCAGTGCGCAGACCGGCCCGGCTCGTTTCAAGCCAGCGTATCGGCCGCGGCCACGATCTCTTCGTCCGACGGAATCACCAGGAACGCCGCGCCGGCCAGCGGCGTGAACGTATCCGCGCCGACCACGCGCCGGAACGGACGCGCGCCATACCCGCCCTCGGCGATGGCGGTGATGATGCCCTCGCCCACGCCCGCGCTGCGGCGGCCCTCGTCCACCACCAGAATGCGCTTGGCATCGCGCGCTTGTTCGACGATGAACGCTTCGTTGAGCGGCACCAGCCAGCGCAGATCGACTACCCGGGTTTTCCAGCCGTGCTTTTTTTCCAAAGCGCGCGCCGCTCGCAAGCTCATCGGCACGCCGTTGCCGAAGGTGAAGATCACCAGGTCGTCGCCTTCGCCGTAAACGCGGCCTTCGCCGAGCGTCATGGCTTTTTCGGGCGATGGATATTCGGTCGACCACTGCCCGTCGCCTGCTTCGTACAAGTCCTTGGTCATGTACAGCGCGATCGGCTCCAGGAAGGCGCAGACGCGGCCGTCGACTTTGGCCAGCGCGGCGAGCGTGCGCAGCATCGTCGCCGCATCGTCGCCGCGGCTCGGGCAGCCGACCACCAGGCCCGGAATGTCGCGCAGCGCGGTGATGGAATTGTCGTTGTGGAAATGCCCGCCGAAGCCGCGTTGATAGCCGAGCGATGCGATCCGCATCAGCATAGGATTGCGGTACTGGCCGTTGCTGAAAAATTGCAGGCTGGCCGCCTCGCCGCGGATCTGGTCACAGGCGTTGTGGAAATAGGCCAGGTATTGAATTTCCGGCAGCGGCAGCATGCCCATGTTGGCGTAGCCCTGGGCCAGGCCCAGGATCACGGTCTCGTCCAGCAGCGTGTTGAATACGCGCTTGTTGCCGAACGCCTTGTGCAGGCCTTTGGTGACCGTGTACACGCCGCCCTTTTGGGCCACGTCCTCGCCGAACAGCAGCGCTTCGGGATACTTGCAGAACAGATCGTGCAAGGCCGCGTTGATCTGGATCGCCAAGTGCTTGGGCACCTGTTTTTCCGGCAGTTTCGCCTCTCCGCCGAAAGCGGCGATGCGCTTGTCGGCGAAATCTGCGCGTTCGGCTTCGGCCTTCACCTTGTCCGGCGTGTACGGCGCCAGCGGCGCCATCACTTCCTGCAGCGTCGACAAGCGCGGACGGCGATCGGCGTCTTCGGCCGCCGCGAAGCATTTCTTGCGGGTTTCCTCGTACAGGGCGAGAACCTCGTCCTTGGACATCAAGCCGGATTCGAGCGCGATCGCCGCGCTGCGCAACAACGGGTCGGTCGCCTCCACCGCGCACAGCTCTTCGATGCTGCGCCATTCGATCTCGAAATCGGTACCCGCGTGACCCATGATCCGGGTCGTGCGCAGATGCAGGAAGGTCGGCCGCCGCGTGCGCCGGCAATGCTCTACCGCGCGCTGCACGTCGCCATAGCCCGAAGCCAGGTCCAGGCCGTCGGCGGTGAAATAGTCGAGATCCGGGCGATTGCGGAAGTTGCGGCCCACCCAACCGTCCGGCGTCTTCACCGAGATGCCGATGCCGTTGTCCTCGCAAACGAACAGCACCGGCGCCGGCAGCTTCTGGTAAGCGGTCCAGGCCGCTGCGTTGAAGGCGGTCTGCGCGGTGGCGTGGTTGCTGGATGCGTCGCCGAAGGAGCAGATCGCGATACTGTCGTCGGGGATCGGCAGTTTGTGACCGATGCGCCGGGCCTGTTCGATCGCAACCGCGGTACCGAAGGCCTTGGGCAGGTGCGAGGCGATGGTCGAAGTCTGCGGTAGCACCCACAACGGCTTGCTGCCCCACACTTTGTGGCGGCCGCCGGAAGCCGGATCTTCCTGGCTGGCCGCGAAGCTCAGCGCCGAATCCATGATCGGATCCATGCCCGGCAGCTTGCGGAAGCGCTCGGCCATGAAACCGCCGCTGCGGTAATGCAGGAAAGCGGGGTCGGTATGGCGCGTGAGCCGCGCGACCATCGCATTGCCTTCGTGGCCGCTGGAGCCGATGGTGTAGAAGACCTTGTTCTGCACGCGCAGCACGCGCGCCATCAAGTCGAGGTGCCGCGAGATCAATTGCGACTCGAACAGTTCTCGGAACCCGCGCGCATCCAGCGCGCTGCCGTCGAGGATCGC
Organism: Luteimonas sp.; assembly: GCA_035250245.1. Classification (GTDB taxonomy): domain Bacteria; phylum Pseudomonadota; class Gammaproteobacteria; order Xanthomonadales; family Xanthomonadaceae; genus Luteimonas_C. Next base: position 2,253 of record DATFFH010000091.1, read on the forward strand.
CTCGCCGGGCGCCGGCTTGGCGTCGGCGCGCCCATCCCAACCGCGTACGTACTCGTTGAAATTGGCGTCGCAGATTTCGGCGCGGTTGACGCCTTTCATGCGGGCGGGAATCGGATTCGGTATGGCGACGGTCATGGCTTTTCTGATTTTTTGCGTCCCGCTGGGGGACGACAATGAGGGGATGGCGAGATTATGCGCCCGACGCTGCGAGCAGAGCCGCGTTTTCCGGCGCGGGATCGGGCATCGCAACGAAACCCGGCGTCGAACGCACGCGCGCCAGCCAGTCGCGCAGCGCCGGATAGGCCGCCAGGTCGAAGCCGCCGTGATGGGCGACGTCGGTGTAGGCGAACAAGGCGATGTCGGCGATGCCGTATTCGGGACCGGTGAACCAAGCGTTTTCCGACAGATGCTTTTCCATCACGGCCAGCGCTTGATGGCCTCGCTCCATGCATCGCGGCAGTTCGGCGGCGCGGCGCGGGGAATCGATCGGCGTCCAGCCGCGGATGAAGCGCGCGACGGCGACGTAAGGCTCGTGGCTGTACTGTTCGAAGAACATCCAACCCAAGGCCTGCGCGCGCTGCCACTTGTCCGCAGGCAGATACGGCGTGCCTTCGGCGAGATAACACAGGATCGCGTTCGATTCGGCCAACACGCGGCCGTCTTCCAACTCGATGATCGGCACCCGGCCATTCGGATTCTTGGCCAGATACTCCGGGGTGCGCGATTCGCCTTTGCTGCTGTCGATTTCGACCCAGCGGTACTCGCGGCCGAGATGTTCCAGCAGCAGTCGCAGCTTGTGACAATTGCCTGAAACCGAGTAGCCGTAGACGGTGATCATTGCGCGCGTTTCCATTGGGAACGGTTGGCCGCCCACGTTTCGCGGGTCTGGCCCCAGACTTCGAGTTCTTTCTCGTGGTACGGCTCAGGCAGGCGCCCGTTGCGCAGTTTGCGCGAGCCGAGCTTGGCGGCCACGCCGCGCGAAGCGGCATTGTCGAAATCGATGGTGTGGATGATTTCCTTCCAACCCAGGTTTTCGAATGCCCAATCCATCGCCGCGGCCGCACCTTCGGTCGCATAGCCCTTGCCGCCGGCGTCGGGGACGATGCCCCAGCCGACTTCGGTGCCCGGCCAGCCTTCCGGCTGCCAGGGGCCGAGACGGCCGATCCAGCGGCCGCTGCTTTTTTCGATCACCGAAAAGAAACCGAAACCGTACGCGGCCCACGATCCGATCACGCTCATCAGACCGCGCCAAACGATCGGCCGCGATTGCGCGCCGCCGATGAAGCGCACATGTTCGCCGTCGGCCATGAAGGCGGCCCAGGCGTCGAGGTCTTCATGCGCCGGAGGACGCAGGATCAGGCGTTCGGTTTCCAGGGTCGGGCCGAGCGCTGACGTGCTCATGCAGACGCGCGCCCGGCGAACCATTGCTCGCGCGTTTGGCCCCAAACGTCGATCGGATGATCTTCGCTCGGCGGCGGTAGTTTGCCCGGGCCTTTGTTGCGGGAACCCAGGCGCTCGGCGACGCGCTGCGAGGGCACGTTGGCAGGATCGATGCAGTGGATCACGTCCTGCCAGCCCAGATTCTCGAACGCCCAATCGATGGCGGCGACGCCGGCCTCGGTAGCGAAGCCTTTGCCTTGCGCATCGGGATGAAAGGCCCAGCCTATTTCGTTACCGGGCCAGCCTTCGGGCCGCCACGGGCCGAGTTGGCCAAGCCAACGGCCGGTATCTTTTTCGACGATGGAGAACATCGCGAAGCCCTGCAATTGCCAGGCGCCGGGCATCTGCAGGAATTTGCGCCAGGCTTCGGCGCGCTTCAGCGGACCGCCCAGGTATTTCATCGCGCCTTCGTCGGCGTGCAGTTCTGCGTAGCGGTCGAAGTCCTCGATCCGCGGCAGGCGCAGGAACAGGCGTTCGGTTTCGATGCGGATGTCGGCTACTGCCACGCTTCGCTCCTGCTGTTTGCCGTCATTCCCGCGAAAGCGGGAATCCAGCGACTTTGCCGTTCCTTCAATGGCGAAAGACACTGGATTCCCGCTTTCGCGGGAATGACGGCTTCAAACCATCAAAACGCGTTGATGCCCGTCAGCTCGCGGCCGACCACCAGCTGATGCACCGTCTCGGTGCCTTCGTAAGTGATCACCGACTCCAGGTTCAAGCCGTGCCGGATCGGGCAATGCTCGGTGGTGATGCCCGCGCCGCCGAGCAGATCGCGCGCTTCGCGGGCGATATCGATGGCCATCCGGCAGTTGTTCCACTTGGCCAGGCTGACCTGGGTCGGCTGCATGTTGCCGGCGTCCTTCAGACGGCCCAACTGCAGCGACAGCAGCTGCGCCGAAGTGATGCGGCGCGCCCAGTCGGCCATCTTGATCTGCGCGCTCTGCGTGGCCGCCACCGGGCGGTTGAACAGCATGCGTTCCTTGGAATAGTTCAACGCCTCGTCCAGGCAGGCGATGGCGGCGCCGATCGGGCCCCAGGTGATGCCGTAGCGCGCCTGGGTCAGGCAGCCGAGCGGGCCCTTCAGGCCTTTCACGTTCGGCAGACGGTTGGCTTCGGGCACGCGCACGTTGTCGAAGAACAGGGCGCTGGTCACCGAGGCGCGCAGGCTCATCTTGTGCTTGATTTCCTGGGCGGTGAAGCCGGCGAAGCCCTTCTCCACCACGAAGCCCTGGATGCCGTCCTCGGTCTGCGCCCAGACGATGGCGATGTCGGCCAGGTTGCCGTTGGTGATCCACATCTTGGAACCGTTGAGGATCCAGTCGGCGCCGTCCTTCTTGGCGTTGGTCTTCATGTTGGCGGGATCAGAACCGCCCTGCGGTTCGGTCAGGCCGAAGCAGCCGATCACCTTGCCGGCGGCCATGTCCGGCAACCAGCGCTTGCGTTGCTCTTCGGTGCCGTAGGCGTAGATCGGATACATGCACAGCGACGACTGCACGCTGGCGAAGCTGCGGATGCCGCTGTCGCCGCGTTCCAGTTCCTGGCAGATCAGGCCGTAGCTGACCGCATTGAGGCCGGCGCAGCCGTATTCCTCCGGCAGCGAGGAGCCCAGCAGGCCCAGTTCGGCCATTTCGGGAATCAATTCCTTGGGGAACCGGCCCTGATCGAAACACTCGCCGATGATCGGCAGCACGCGTTCGTCGGTGAAGCGGGCCACGGTCTCCTGGACGGCGCGCTCCTCTTCGCTGAGCAGGGAGCGGACGTCGTACAGATCGTAAGGGTGCAGGGCCATGGCGGTTTCGGCGAACGGGAAACCCGCATTGTATCGGGCCGTGTTGCAGCGCGGCACCCCGTCGCGGAACCCGGAAAAAAGAGGGCCCGGCGATGCCGGGCCCGTAGGGACACTTGGAAACGTTTTTTTGGAATGCGTTTTATTGACGCGGAGCGGGGTCGCGGCCCGTGGCCGAGGCCACCTGGGTCACCACCTGGCCATCGATCACCGGCAGGCGGTCGCCCGGCTGCTGGTCCATGCGCACGGTGCGCTCCTGGCCCTGGTAGCGGTAGGTGACGTCGTAACCGGTGGTCACGTCCTCGTCGCCCAGCAGGATCTTCTCGCCCGGCTTGCTGCCGGTGCGCATGGTGCCGGTGGTGCCGTCCGGATTGCGGTAGGTCACGTTGTAGGCCACGGTCTTGGTCGAGCTGGACGTGCCCGAGACGGTATGGCACTGGCGCTGGGTGCGGTTGACGACTTGGCCGCCGACATGGCGACGGTCGATCTCGCGACCGGCGAAACCGCCACCGACCGCGCCGGCCACGGTGGCCAGCTTGCGGCCGTTGCCGTCGCCGATCTGGTTGCCGACCAGGCCGCCGATCACCGCGCCGGCCACAGTGCCGCCGATGTTGCCGTCGCGCTCAGGCATGCGTTCCTGCACCACCACGTCGTTGCACACCTCGCGCGGGTTGGAACTGGTGACGGTTTCGCGGACCGGCTCGGTGCCGATCACGGTCGCGTACAGCTTCTCCTTCTCGGTGATCGGCTGGACGTCGACCACCTGCGCGTATTCGACGCGGCCACCGGCGGGGATGCCGTCGTTCTGGCCGGGCACGTCGTTCAACGGGCCGGGCTGCAGCTGCGAAGCGGCCGTGTAGTCGGGCTGCTTGTCGCGATTGTTCTGGAACGCCGCCACGGCGACGCCGCCCACCAGCAGCGAAGCCAGTGCGATTGCCAAAGTATTGTTCTTCATAGCTGCCTCCCGAGGCGGTGCCGGTGTTTGAATCCCTCGGTCGAGATTGCATCACGCCCAGCCTGAACCGAAAGGTGAAAATTTCGTGGCAAGCTGTCGGAAACATGAACTGCAAAGCATCCGCCAAACCTGACCGGGCGTGGTAGCGTGACCGTATTCCCAAATGAGGATCCGCGATGGCCAACCCCCTGCTCGCGCCGGTGCTGCGCTGGTTCGGCCGGCTGCGCTTTCCGCACCTGTTCCTGCTGACGGCGGCGCTGTTCGTGGCCGACGCCTTGGTGCCGGACTTCATTCCGTTCGTCGACGAACTGCTGCTGGGCCTGGGCACGCTGCTGCTGGCCAATTTCAAGAACCGCAAGCTGGATCCGAAGTCGCCGATCGAGGGCGAAGCCGGACAGCGTTGATTCGTGCTGATCGACAGCCATTGCCATTTGGATGCGCCGGAGTTCGATTCCGACCGCGCCGATGTCGTCGCGCGTGCCGAGGGCGCCGGCGTGGCCACGCAGATCGTGCCTGCGATCACCGCCGCCAGTTGGACGAAGCTGCGCGAGGTCTGCGCGATGGCGCCGGGACTGCTTCCCGCTTACGGCTTGCATCCGATGTATCTGGACGAGCACCGGCCCGAGCATCTGGACGAGTTGCGCGAATGGATCGGCCGCGAACGGCCGGTCGCGGTCGGCGAATGCGGCTTGGACTACTTCGTCGAAGGATTGGATCCGGAACGCCAACAAATCTACCTCGACGGTCAGCTGGCCCTGGCCCGCGAATTCGATCTGCCGGTGATCGTGCATGCGCGGCGCGCGGTCGATGCGGTCATCGCTTCGATCAAGCGCATCGGCGGATTGCGCGGCGTGGTGCACAGCTTTTCCGGCAGCCCCGAACAGGCACGGCAGCTGTGGAATCTGGATTTCATGATCGGCCTGGGCGGACCGGTGACTTACGAACGCGCGAACCGGCTGCGCAAGCTGGCTGCGGAGATGCCGCTGGAGTTCTTGTTGCTGGAAACGGATGCGCCGGACCAGCCCGATGCAGGCATACGCGGGCAGCGCAACGAGCCGGCGAGGCTAGCTGAGGTGTGCGGCACCATCGCCGGCTTGCGCGGTATCTCGTCGTTGGCCATCGCGGAAGCCACCAGTGCGAATGCGCGGCGGCTGTTCCGGCTCTGAGCCGACTTTCTATGTTTTTTTGTGGGAGCGGCTTCAGCCGCGAGCTCTTCCCGCAGATCATCGCAACTCGACAAAGCTCGCGGCTAAAGCCGCTCCCACAGAACCGTAGCACGGGTGGAGCGCAGCGATACCCGGGATCGAGTCGCGACGTGCCCCCGGGTATCGCTACGCTCCACCCGGGCTACGGCTTCTTCGGCTTGAGCAGCATTTCGATCGCCTTGCCTACCGCAACGAAAGCAAATGTCCCGGTGATGTGCGTCGCGGCGCCGAGCCCCGCGCCGCAATCCAGTTTTAGGGCCGCATCGGCGCCCAGCTTCGGGCGCACGCCGGACACGCTGCCGTCGGCCTGCGGATAGCGGACGTTTTCCAGCGAATAAATCGCCGGCACGCCGAAATAGCGTTGCGGGCTTTTCGGAAAATTGAACTCGGCGCGCAGCTTCTTGCGGATCAGGGCGAGCATGGCGTCGTGTTCGGTGCGGGACAGATCGCGGACCCGGACCAGCGTCGGGTCGGTGCGCCCGCCCGCCGAGCCGACTGCGATCACCGGCTGCTTGCGGCGCCGGCACCAGGCGATCATCTCGACCTTGGCGCGGAAACTGTCGCAGGCATCGAGCACCAGATCGAAGCCGCCGCCCAGCAAAGGTTCGAGCGTCGAGGGCGTAACGAAAGCCGCCACCGCATCGACCGACATCCCCGGGTTGATCGCCCGGCAGCGTTCGGCCAATGCCTCGGCCTTGTTGCGGCCGTATTGACCTTCCAGCGCCGGCAATTGCCGGTTGGTGTTGGACAGGCATAGATCGTCGGCGTCGATCAGGCTCAGATGGCCGATGCCCGAACGCGCCAGCGCTTCGGCCGCCCACGATCCCACACCGCCCACACCCACTACCGCCACCCGGCAATCGCCCAGGCGCGCGAGCGCACCGCGCCCGTACAAGCGGTCGATGCCGGCGAAACGTTCCTTCCATCCTTCACGCATCGCGCCAGTTTAGCTTGCGCGGCGCCGGGCTCGCCCTGCTGCATGGACGGCCGCCCGCGACGGCATGTTATGTTCGCCGCGTCCCATACGGAGCCCGCCATGTCTTCGCCAGCCCCGAACACGCCCGCCCCGAAGAAGCCTTCCGCCGCCGGCCGCTATCTGTTCCTGTTCCTGCTCGGGCTGGTGCTCGGCATCGTCGCCACGGTGATGGCTTTGCGCGCGATCGAAGCGCGCAAGGATCATTTCCACGAAGCGGTGATGCACGTGCAGGGCTGGCATCTGAAGCAGCTCAAGACCAGCGTCGAGCAGAACCGCTGCGGCGCCACGGACACCTTGCCGCACCTGCAGGCGCTGCGCACCCTGGCCAACGATCTGGAGCCGGCCTTCCCGGACCTGCGCGAGGATGAGCGGTTCGCGCGCCACGCCAGCGGCATGCGAGCCGCGCTCGACGGCGCCCTGGCCTCGCCGCCGATGAGCTGCCCGGGCGTGACCGCCGCGGCCGACAAGGTCGGCGAAGCCTGCAAGGCCTGCCACCAGGATTTCCGCAACTGAATTGGCGCTGGACGGACCGCCGCAGGTTGACGGTCCGTTCATGGTGGCGGCTCTAATTTCATGCCCGCAAGCAGGCGCACCCGACGCCCGCTCACCCAGGAGAGCCGCATGAACATCCGTCTGATCAGTCTGGCCGCCCTCGCCTCGCTGGCGCTGGCCGGTTGCGCCACTTCGCCGGGCTATTACGGCGGCGGTGGCTACAACAACAACGGCGGCTACAACAATCCGCCCCCTCCTTCTTACGGTAACAACAGTAATTGCTACGACTGCGGCCAGGTGGTCGGCATCCAGCGCGTGGCCGGTTCCGGCGCCCCGCGCGCGACCGGCGCGATCCTGGGCGGCATCGTCGGCGCGGCCGCGGCGCGCGAGATCGCCGACGACCACACCGACAGCAAGGGCCGCAAGAACACCGCCACGGTCGCGGGCGCCGCCGCCGGCGCGCTGGCCGGCAACGCGATCCAGAACCGCGTCAGCAATGCCGAGAACGACGTCACCGTGCGCATGAACGACGGTCGCACCGTGACCATTCGCCAGGTCGACATGGCCGGCATCCGCATGGGCGCGTACGTTCGCGTTTACAACAACCACGTCTGGCCGCAGTAAGTCGCGGCGGATTCGTTCGGACAAGCGGCCCGCATCGCGGGCCGCTTTTTTTCGGCCGGATACCGACGTGATGCGACGCAGAATGCGCCGTTCTCGCTGTCCGGAGTAAGGTGGGGCGTCCGCCCCCGCGGACCACGTCATCGACATGAGGGACAATACGATGAAATCCACGCTACTGGGCGTCACGCTCGGCACCACCCTGCTCGCCGCCGCGATCGCCGCCGCCGGCGCCGCGCAACCTTCGGCCAAGTTCAATCCGTTACGCGTCAGCATGACCGCGGCGACGGCCGACTCGGGCGGCTTCCTGGGCGCCGTCGAAATCGTGATCACCAACACCGGCAACCGCACCGTGCGCGTGCCGAAGTGGGAACTGCCTTCGGAGCTGCTGGAGGCCAAACTATTTCAGGTGAGCCGCGACGGCGTCCCGGTGCAATACGAAGGACCGATGATCAAACGCGGCCTGCCCGGCGCCGAGGACTTCGCGATCCTGCGCGCCGGCGAAAGCTACCGCGCCGTGGTCGACCTGACCGCGGCCTACGACATGTCGCAAAGCGGCCGATACGTCGTCACGATGATCTCGCCCTTGCAGCACGCATCGACTTCCGGCGGCGAGATGCTGAAAGACACTCGTGGCTTGCCGATGCTGCTGCAGACCGCGCCGCTGAGCCTGTGGGTGGACGGCAAGGACCAGTTGGGCGCCGTGCGCGAGAACAAAGGCAAGCCGGGCGGCGGCGGAACCGTCGTCAACGGCGTCACCTATAAAGGTTGCACCACCACGCGGATCGACACCGCCGGCCAGGCCGTGGTCCAAGCTAGGAACTATGCGGAAAACGGCAAAGGCTATTTGAACTCGGGCACGACCGGCCCGCGTTACACCACCTGGTTCGGCGCTTACACCTCTTCCCGTTATTCCACCGCCCAGCAGCATTTCACCGCCATCGATCAGGCCTTGGACCAGAACAACGGCGAAATCACCATCAACTGCGGCTGCAACCAGAACTACTACGCCTACGTCTATCCGAACCGTCCTTACGAGATCTTCGTTTGCAAAGCCTTCTGGAGCGCGCCGCTGGTCGGCACCGACTCCAAGGCCGGCACCCTCATCCATGAAGCCAGCCACTTCAACGTCGTCGCCGGCACCGACGACATCGTATACGGCCAGGCTGGCGCGAAGAACCTGGCGCTCAGCGATCCGAACGGCGCGCTCAACAACGCCGACAACCACGAGTACTTCGCGGAAAACACGCCGTCACAGAACTGACCAGCGTTTTCGATGCGCAATAAAAAACCCCCGGCATCGCTGCCGGGGGTTTCTTTTTCATCGGTTCAAACCGACCGGATCACATCGGCTCTACGGCGTCCGCCTGCAGACCCTTCTGACCCTGGACGACGGTGAAGCTGACCTTCTGGCCTTCCTTCAGGCTCTTGAAGCCCTGCGACTGGATCGCACGGAAGTGCACGAACACGTCCTCGCCATTCTCGCGGCTGATGAAGCCGAAACCCTTGGCGTCGTTGAACCACTTGACGGTACCTGTTTCACGGTTCGACATCGGTCTTGCTCCTCGAAGCGGTTGATATTCGCCGCGACTCACCTTTTTACATCAGGCTCGCGACGGTGCTGGTTGCAAGGAGGCAGCGAGGTGCAACGATGTAGCGGATCGCAGAACAGGATCTACCCATCAGGCCACGGTTCACGGTGACCCTTGAAACTCAGCGAGGGCAACTTACCCCGGCATTTGCGAAAATGCAATCCGATGCCGTATGGCCCAAAAGCCGACGGACGTCCCACTTTCGAAGGGGAATTTGATGGATCCGAACACTATTTATTATGTCGTCGCAGCGCTCCTGGTCCTGGTCGGCGTGGCCGGCACCGTGCTGCCGGCGCTGCCGGGCCTGCCGCTGGTGTTCGCGGGGATGCTGCTGGCGGCGTGGGCGGGCGATTTCGAAAAGATCGGCATCCCGACCATCGTCGTTCTGGCGGTGCTGACGCTGCTGTCGATGGCGGTCGATTTCTGGGCCACCGCCCACGGCGCCAAGCGCGTCGGCGCCAGCCGCAAGGCGCTGGTCGGAGCGGTGATCGGGACCTTCGCCGGATTGTTCGTGTTTCCGCCGTTCGGATTGTTCGTCGGGCCTTTCGCAGGCGCGCTGGCCGGCGAATTGTTGCATCGGCGCAACCTCGATCGGGACAGCCTGGGCCACGCCGCCAAAGTCGGATTCGGCACCTGGTTCGGCATCGTCCTGGGCGTGGTGCTCAAGCTGGGCATCGCCTTCGCGATGATCGGCTTGTTCGTGCTGGCCTGGTGGTTGTGAGCGCGTCGACGCGACCTTAAGCGCGAATGCTTACACTGCCCGCTGACCCGCCATTCCCTTCCTGATGCCCAGCGCCGATCGAAACCACCGCATTGCCCCGCGCCGAGCTTTCGCTTGGCTGCTCTGCCTGTTGATCGTCTGCTTCAGCGGCGCCGCCTGGTCCATACCGGCGGCGCTGCTCGCCAAGCCCGCGCCCGCGGCGTCGGCCGCATCGGCCGATCCCGCCGCCGATCGCGACGCCCGCGACAAATTGGCCGTGCGCTTGCGTTCCGCGGACGGCCTGCAGGCGGTGGTCCCCAGCGTGAGCAATGGCGTGGCGACGCTGGACGGCCTAGTTCGCGACGAAGCGCGACGCAAAACCGCCGCGACCATCGCGGCGCAAACGCCGGGCATCGTCAAAGTCGAGAACCGGGTCGAAGTGCATACCGGCCTAGGCACGCGTTTGCGCGCGGCCTTCGATCTGATGGTCGCCAAGCTGATCCAGCTGGTCGCGGCGACGCCGTTGCTGTTGGTCGCCGTCGCCATCGTGCTGCTGGCCTCGTGGCTGGGCGGTTTCTTCGCCCGGCGCCTGAACTGGCTGCGGATCAAGAGCAGCAATCCTTACATGGACGGTCTGCTCAAGCGCGTGGTTCAGACCGTGGCGATATTGATCGGCGTGCTGATCGCGCTGGATCTGCTGGGTGCGACCTCGCTGGTCGGCGCGGTGCTGGGTTCGGCGGGCGTGGTTGGCTTGGTGGTCGGCTTCGCGTTCCGCGACATCGCCGAGAACTACGTGTCCGGCGTGCTGCTCAGCCTGCGCCGTCCGTTCTCGCCCGGCGACCACGTGGTGATCGACACCCGCGAAGGCAAGGTCGTCGCGCTGAGTTCGCGCGCCACGGTGCTGATGACGATGGACGGCAACGAGCTGTTGATCCCGAACGCGATGGTGTTCAAGTCGATCATGCTGAACTACTCGCGCAATCCGAAGCGGCGGTTCGATTTCACGATCTCGATCGACGCTTCGGAATCGATCTCCAAGTCCACCGCTCTGGCTTTGGAGCAGATCGCCAAGGTGCCTGGCGTACTGGACGATCCGGCGCCTTCGTCGGTGGTCAAGGATTTCGCGCCAAGCGGCATCGTGCTGCAGTTCTTCGGCTGGGTGGACCAGCGCGCATCCGACCTGGGCAAGACTCGCGGCGAAGCGATTCGTCTGGTCAAAGCCGCTTTCTCGACGGCCGGCATCGACCAGCCGCAGACGACCTACAACATCGTCAGCAAGCGCTCCAGCGCGGAGGAAACCCCGCCGCCGAAGGAACGCGAATCCCGCGGCGCGCAGGCCGACACCTCGGTCAACCGCGACATCGATATACAGCTGGCCGCCGCGCAGCGGGCCGAGGACAAAAACCTGCTGGATTCGGGAGAAACCAAGCCATGACGGCGCATCGCTTCGTTGTTTGCGCGCTGGGCTCGGCGACGATGCTCGGCAGCGTCGCGGCTCACGCCCAGAGCTACCGCCCCGGCAGTCCGGAAGCCTGCACCGCGATCGCGGTGGATGCCGAACGCTTGGCCTGCTACGACACCGCGTTGCAGCGGCAGGCACCGGAAACGCAGCAAGCCGACGCGGCCGCCGCCGCGGCTGCCGCGGAACTCAAGGTCGCCAAGCAGGAGGCGAAAGAGAGCTCGCCTTTGACCGCGAAGGAACGCGCCAGGCGCGCGGTCGACGGCTTGTTCGGCCGCGACCTGGTCAGCAGCGACGATGCGGCGCTCGCCAACGCCGGCAAAGGTTCGCTGCTCGATCGGCGCTGGGAACTGGCCAAGGATTCCAAGCTCGGCCCGTTCCAACTGCGTGCTTACAAACCGGTCTATCTGTTCCCCGCCTTCTGGACCAGCAAGAAGAACGAAACGCCGCACTCGCCCAATCCGAACAACACCGTCACCCAGGCCGAACCACTGGATCAGCTGGAAGCCAAGTTCCAGATCAGCTTCAAAACCAAACTGGCCGAAAATCTGTTCGGCGACAACGGTGACCTGTGGGGTGGTTACACCCAGAGCTCGCGCTGGCAGGTCTACAACGCCGAGACTTCGCGTCCGTTCCGAGAAACGGACTACGAACCGGAAGTGATGCTCGTGTTCCGCAACAACTACAGCATCGGCGGATGGAAGGGCCGGATGACGGGCATCCAATTGACCCATCAGTCCAACGGCCGCAGCGATCCCTTTTCGCGCAGCTGGAACCGGGTGGTCCTGAATTTCGGCCTGGACCGCGAGAACTGGGCCTTGAGCATCCGCCCTTGGTACCGGATTCCCGAGGACGCGAAAGACGACAACAACGCCGACATCGAAGATTACGTCGGGCGCATGGACGCCACCCTGGTCTACAACAAGAACGGGCACGAAGTCGCATTGATGGCGCGGCATTCGCTGCGCGGCGGCGAACGTTCGCACGGCGCCGTGCAATTCGATTGGGGCTTCCCGATCAATAATCTGCTGCGCGGCCACTTGCAGATATTCGACGGCTACGGCGAAAGCCTGATCGACTACAACCATCGGGCGACCTACATCGGCCTGGGGATTTCGCTATTGGAATGGTACTGACGCCGCTCCGTACACCGGCCGCATCCGATACCCTGGATTCCGGTTCCGCCGGACGACGAGCACATCACATGCCCCTACCCGCCCGTTTCAAAGCCTTCCGCATCCACAACGACGCTTCCGGCTACCGCAGCGGCATCGAACAAATTCCGCTCGACGACCTCGCCGCGGGCGAAGTCGTCGTCAAAACCGCGTTCTCCTCGGTCAACTTCAAGGACGCCCTGGCCGGCACCGGCAAAGGCAAGATCCTGCGCCAATTCCCGCTGGTCGGCGGCATCGACGTCGCCGGGCACGTGGTCGCCTCGACCGATCCGAAGTTCAAGGAAGGCGATGCGGTGCTCGCCACCGGTTCGGGCCTGAGCGAGACACGCGACGGCGGCTATTCCGAATACGCGCGGCTGGAAGCGAAGTGGACGATCCCGCTGCCGCAAGGTTTGAGCTTGCGCGAAAGCATGATCTTGGGCACCGCCGGCTTCACCGCGGCGCTGGCGTTGTTGCGCATGAGCGAAAACCGGCAGACGCCGGAATTGGGACCGCTCGCGGTCACCGGCGCGACCGGCGGCGTCGGCTCGCTGGCGATCGACATCTTCAGCAGCGCCGGCTATGAAGTGCATGCGATCAGCGGCAAAGCGGGACAAGCGGCTTACCTGAAATCGATCGGAGCGAGCGAAGTGCTGGGCCGCGAGGCGCTGAGCACCACGCGCCCGATGGAAACCGCGCGCTTCGGCGGCGGCCTGGACAACGTCGGCGGACCGATGCTGGCGAGCCTGCTGGCGCAAACCGCGCCTTACGGCAACGTCGCCAGCGCCGGACTGGCAGCCGCATCCGACCTGCCGACGACAGTGATGCCCTTCATCATCCGCGGCGTTTCCCTGCTCGGCGTGGCCTCGGCCGGCACCGCCCGCGACATCCGCGACGAAGTCTGGCGGCGCCTGGCGGGCGAGTGGAAACCGCGGCATCTGGAGACGATCCGCACCGCCGAAACGACGCTGGAAGGCTTGCCGGACGTGTTCGAACGCATGTTGGCCGGCGGCTCGCACGGCCGGACCCTGGTCACATTCTGAACCATTCCAGGCGCCGGGAATGGCCGCCGCCGCGCTACAATCCGCCGGTATCCATAGGGGAAAAGCATGGCGCGCATCTTGATCGTCGACGATTCGCCGTCGCAGCTGATGGGCATCCGGCGCATCGTCGAAAAACTCGGCCACGAAGCGCTGACCGCCGAAGACGGCTCGGCCGGCGTGGACATGGCCAAGCGCGAGAAGCCCGACCTGATCCTGATGGACGTGGTCATGCCCAACCTCAACGGTTTCCAGGCCACGCGTTCGATCAACCGCGATCCGTCAACCCAGCACATCCCGGTCGTGCTGGTCACCACCAAGGACCAGGATACGGACCGCGTCTGGGGCATGCGCCAGGGCGCCAAGGCCTATATCACCAAGCCCTTCAGCGAAGCGGAGTTGGCCGAAGTGGTCGGCCTGTTGCTCGGCAGCGGACCCGAAGCCGCCTGACCTCTTTTGTAGGTGCGAATTCATTCGCACGCTTTTTATTTTCGCGAAGAGCGTGCGAATGAATTCGCACCTACGAAAAGCTCTCAGCCGCGGCGCCAGTCGTCGCCGAACACCGATTTCATGTGTTCGTAAGCCTCACGCTCGGCCTCGTTGTTGGCGCGCGGGGCCAGCACTTCCAACTCCACGATCTGATCGCCCGGCGGCGTGCCCGGCAGGCCGCGTCCGCGCAGCCGCAGCTTGCGGCCGGCTTCCGAATCGGCGGGAATTTTCAAGTCCACTGCTCCGCCCAAGGTAGGCACGCTGACCGTCGCACCCAATGCGGCCTCCCATGGCGCCACGGCCAACACGTGGATCACGTTGCGGCCGTCCACTTCGAACTGCGGATGCGCCGCGTATTCGATTTCCAGCAACAGATCGCCATGCGCACCCTGCCCAGCCAACCGGATCGCCTGGCCCGGCCGGACGCCCTTGGGAATGCGCACGTCCAGCGCTTTTCCGTTGACGCTGATGCGCACAGTGGAGCCGTCGTGCACAGCTTCCAACGGCACGGCGAGCTTGGCCCGCGTCGGACCGCGCGGCTGCGGTCCGCGTCCCGGCGCCTGCTGGCCGAATCCGTTGCCACGTGAGCGTCCGAACAGGCTCTCGAAGAAATCGCTGAAGCCGCCGCCATCACCGCCGGCGAAGACTTCTTCGAAATCGGGGCCGCCGCCGAAACCGCCCGGCGGCGGATGTACCTCATCGCCCGGACGATAGCCGCGCGTACGCAGCTCGTCGTACGCGGCGCGTTTCTGCGGATCGCGCAGCGCTTCGTAAGCTTCGTTGACGGCTTTGAATTTTTCCTCGGCGCCGGCTTCCTTGCTGACGTCCGGATGGTATTTACGCGCGAGCCTGCGATAGGCGGTCTTCAGTTCCGCCTCGCCCGCGCTCGGTTCTACGCCCAGGATCTGGTAGTAATCCTTGAATTGCATGCGCTCTCCACGGCACTCGGCCCGCGGCATCGCTGCCGCAGGCCGAGATTAGCCCAGCCGGCGTCGCCGCGCGATCACTGCACGGTCGGCGAGCCGACCTGGATGCGGCGCGGCGTGGTTTCCGGCTTCTTGGGAATGCTGATCTCCAGCACGCCGTTCTTGCCGGTGGCGGCGATGCCGTCGGCGTCGGCGCTGTCGGGCAGCGCGAAACGGCGATGGAAGCTGCCGGCGCGGCGCTCGATCCGCGAGTAGCGCTCGGTATCCGTCGCGCTTTCGTTCTTGCGCTCGCCCTTGATCGACAAAATGCCCTTGTCCATCTGCAATTCGATGTCCTGCGGGTCGATGCCCGGCAGGTCCGCATAGATCACGAAGCGCTCGGCTTCTTCCTTGATGTCGACGCGCGGAGTCCATTGCGCGGTCGCGATGTTCGAGCCGTCGTTATCGGCATCGAAGAAACGTTTGATTTCGTTGTGGAAGGCCGCGTGACGGCCCGGCCAATGACGGTGGTAGCGGATCATGTTGTTTCCTTGTCTGGGAGCGGCACCGGGCCGCCATGACAGCGAAGTAGGCGCCCTCCCCGCCCATTTCAAGGGCCCAGCCTTGACGCGGCCTTAGCGGCCGGCCGCTAGACTCGCCGCTTCCCAATGGAGAAAAAGCATGACCATCCAAGTCGGCGACCGCTTGCCCGAGGCCAAACTGCAACGCATCCGCGAGGGCGTCGAAGTCGTGGATACCCCTACCCTGTTCGAAGGCAAGCGCGTGGTGCTTTTCGCGGTGCCCGGCGCCTTCACCCCGACCTGTTCGGAGCGGCACCTGCCGGGCTTCGTCGAGCATTTCGACGAATTCCGCGACAAGGGCGTGGAAGTGCTATGCATGTCGGTGAACGATCCTTTCGTGATGAAGGCCTGGGGCGAAAGCCAGCACGTGCCGGACGGCCTGATGATGCTGGCCGACGGCAACGGCGAGTTCGCCCACGCGCTGGGCTTGGAAATGGACGCCAGCGGTTACGGCATGGGCAAGCGCTCCAAGCGCTTCTCGCTGTACGCCGAGGACGGCGTGGTGAAACAGCTCAACGTCGAAGCTCCAGGCGAGTTCCGGGTGTCTTCGGCCGAGCACATCCTGTCGCAGCTTTCCTGATCGCGCACAACCTTCGCGCACAAACGAGGCCAGCCATGAGCAAGAAGCCAGCCAGTTCCGCCAAAGCGCCTGCCAAGAAACATCCGATCGACGACCGCGCCACGCTGCGCGCCAACGCGCGCAAGAACATCGACAAAGGCGCGGTCACCGCCACCTACAGCGCCGACAAGGCCATGGTGATCAAACTGCTCAACGAGGCGCTGGCCACCGAATACGTCTGCGTGCTGCGCTACTACCGGCATTACTTCATGGCCTCGGGCATGCTCGCGGATGCGGTGAAGGGCGAATTCCTGGAGCACGCCCAGCAGGAACAGGAACATGCGCACAAGATCGCCGAGCGCATCGTCCAGCTCGGCGGCGAGCCCGACCTGAATCCCGATACGCTGACCAAGCGTTCCCACGCCGAATACCAGGAAGGCAAGGATCTGCGCGACATGGTCAAGGAAGATCTGATCGCCGAACGCATCGCCATCGACAGCTACCGGCAGATGATCGACTACATCGGCGACCGCGACACCACCACCAAGCGGATCCTGGAAAGCATCCTGGCGCAGGAAGAAGAACACGCCGACGAATTCGCCGACCTGCTCAACGGCTGGATCGGAAAATAACCGCTTTTGTAGAGTCGAGCCTGCTCGACTGCTTTTGCTGTTGGATTGGCGAAAAAGCAGTCGAGCAGGCTCGACTCTACGTTTCGCGGCAGGCAAAAAAACCCCGCGGTCAGCGGAGAATGCGGAACCGGATCCGCTTCCAGGCGCCGCTGGCTGCCAGCGCGGTCAACGTGTGTTCGCCCGCCTCTGCGTAATCGTGCGCAAAGACCTGCGCGCCGCGCGTCTCGCCGATCCAGCGCCCGTCGAGCAGCCATTGCACGCGAGCATCCGTGCCCAACGCTCGCACTTGCAAGCGCAACGGCTTTTCGCTTCCCGGTGCACGGGCCAAGGTGGTCGCGTCGTTGATGCCTTCGATATGCAGCAACTCCGCAGCGTCGCGGCCGTCGGCGGCGCAATCGGGCGATAACGCAGGCAATGTGGATGCCGTGCGCGTCGCAGCGGACAACCATGGCGAAGCCAACGCAGGCCAACGCGCGATCTCGGCCTCGCGCGCTTGATGCGGGCGCGAGCATTCCGCCGACAAGCGCAAGCCGCTACCCGCATCGACGCGGAAGCGTTCCGCCCCGGCGCTCCATAACCGGGCGCCGCGTTCGGCGAACGTCGGCGGCACGGCGCCGTCGAGCGACCAGGCTTTCATCTTGCGATGGCAGGACGACGTCGGCTGGTCGGCCGCGGCGATGCCCAACGGCCAGCAGATTTCGGTTTCGGCCACGTCGGCGGGCGCCGGACGCGGTACCGCGTCATTACGCGTGCGCGGCAGGCTGTCGACGACCTCGAACAGCAACGGTAGAGCCGTGACCGCGCCGTACTGGCCGGGCAAAGGCGTGCCGTCCGGACGCCCTACCCATACGCCGACCGTATAGCGACGCGTGCCGCCGAGCGCCCACGCATCGCGGAAACCGTAACTGGTGCCGGTTTTCCACGCGACCTTCGGCTTGCTGCCCGGATCGAACGTGTCGGCCACTTGCCCCGGGCGCGGATTGGCTTCCAGGATTTCGCGCACGATCCAGGCCGCACCGGGCGACAACAGTCGGCGCTCGATGCGCGGATCGCCAGCGGCATAACGCACGCGCCCGGCAACGCCGTCGCGGTTGAGCCCGACGAAAGCCCCGACCAGATCTTCCAGACGCACGCCGGTTCCGCCCAGGATCAAAGCCAGGTTCGGCTTGGCGCCGCGCGGGAATTTCAATTCGATGCCGGCATTCGCCAATCGCGCGGCGAAACGCGGCGGGCCGACGCGGTCGAGCAGGTCCACCGCAGGCACGTTCAACGACAAACGCAACGCTTCGGCTGCGCCGATCGGCCCGTTGAATTCGGTGTCGAAGTTGGTCGGCCTGTAGTCGCCGAACGCTTGCGGCGCATCCACCAGCAGGCTTTCCGAATGGATCAGGCCGTCGTCCAGCGCCAAGCCGTACAGGAACGGTTTCAGCGTCGAGCCGGGCGAGCGCCAGGCGCGGACCATGTCGACGTGGCCCAGCCGCGCTTTGTCTCCGTAGGCCACCGAGCCGACATAAGCGCGTGCTTCCAGCGTGGCGTTGTCGACCACCAGCAGCGCCGCCGACGTGCGTTCGGGCAGTTGCGAGAAATAGGCGGCGACGCGCTCCTCCAGCGTGCGCTGCAGTTCCGCATCGATGGTCGAGGCGATCCGCTCCGCGCGCGGATGCGCGGCGCGCAAGCGCTCGGCCAGCAACGCGGCCATGCGCGGCGGTTGCAGCGAACGCGCCACCACAGGCTCGATGCGCGCGTCCTCGGCCTGATCGCGCGTCCAGACGCCGAGCTCGGCCATGCGCGACAACACTTTGTCGCGCGCGCGGCGTGCCGCTTCCGGTTCGCGATCGGGCCGCAAGCGGCTCGGCGATTGCGGCAACACCGTCAGCAAGGCCGCCTCGGCCTGCGAAAGCCGTGCTGCCGGTTTGCCCAGATACGCCCAACTCGCGGCTTCCACGCCTTCGATCGGGCCGCCGTACGGCGCGCGGTTAAGGTACAGCGCCAGGATCTCGCGCTTGGACAGATGCGCTTCCAACTGCAGCGCGCGCAGCAACTGCTTGGCCTTGCCCCAGGGCGTGCGCGTGCGTTTTCCATCAAGGCCGGGGTCTAGGATGCGCGCGACCTGCATGGTCAAGGTCGAACCGCCGGAAACGATGCGGCCGTGGCGCAGCCACTGCCACCCCGCCCGCACGAGCGCGACCGGGTTGATGCCGGGATGGCGCCAGAAATGGCGGTCTTCGTAATTGAGCAAAGCCTGCAGATAGAGCGGTGACACCGTCTCGATCGAAGCCGGATAACGCCAGACGCCATCGCGGTCGGCGAAGGCGCGCAGCGGCGTGCCGTCGCGGGCGACGACCAGGGTGCTGGTGTCGCGCTGTTTCGGCAGCGGGACTGGAAATGCGAAATCCAGCGCCAGCAGCGACGCCAGCGATGCGACAGTGCCCCAGCGCAGCCAGTTCAACCAGGGTCGTTTTCGCCGGTTCGGACCGTCATTTCGGCGAAAGCCGGAATCCGGGCTCGCATTGTCGTGGGTTGCGATGGGCACGGATCGCTACGTCGGTTCCACTGAATCCCGGTTTCGCCGGGACGACGGCTCGGGCGAGGCGCTCGCTGCGAACGAGCGCCTCGCCGGCATCTTACGGCTGCACCACCGTGATCGACGCCGGACTGGATTTGCCCACGCCGCGCAGATCCGGCCGGTACATGTCCTCCACGAGCGGCGGCGGCACGGTGTAGGTGCCCGGCGTTACCGCACGCACCAGGTAGAACACGCGAGCCGCGTCGTTGCGGTCGAGCTTGAGCGCGGCGACATAACGGTCGTCGCGGTATTCCTCGTGCCGCACCTCGGCCGCGCTGCTGCGATCGGTGATCTCGATGCCGTCCACCACCACGTCCGCCCACTGCTTGGCGTCGCTCAGGTTGAAGTTCTCGATCTCCAAGCCCGCCGGCAGCAGATCGGTGAGCAAGGCATCCGGCATCGCCCGGCTCGCGGTGATGCTGACGCCGACGATCAAGGCATCGCCCTCGCGCAGTTTGCCGCCCGCCCAGGCTTTGCCGTCCGGCGTGTAGTACTTGCGCTCCACAGTCAGCACACTATTGTCCGGCGCAGGCGCGGTGCGCGGAATGCCGGCGGCTTCCAGGCTGACATACAGCGGACCCTGACCTTCAGGCACGAAACGCACGCCGCGGCTCAAGGCGGCGTAGTCGAAATCGCGGCCCCACAGTTTGGTCGAAGCGATGTCTTCGCCGACGTCGCCCACCTGCAAGCGACCGCTGAACTGTTTGCCCTGCGCAGCCAACAAAGCCTTGCCGACGCGGCCCAGCGCCACCTGCTCCTGCGTGCTGAAGTAGGTCCACTGCTGGTTGCGGCGCGCATCCAGTTCGCGGCCCAGATCGACCACGCGCGCATCGTATTCGGGCTTGTTCAAGCCGCGCTCGTGGGTCAACGCGATCATCAGCGCCTCGTCGCGCAGCGACGTGCCGTAATCGCCCAGATACTCCGGACGCTCCTTGCGCAGCGCGAAGCCCTGTGCGATCGCCTTCTGGCCGCGGTTCTTGTCGCCCTGCAACGACAGGGCCAACCCCAGATGCACCAGCGACAGCCCCGTCAGCGATTTGCTGCGGTCGTTGTCGTACAAGGCTCGCAGCGTGCCCAGCGGGGCGCGGTTCACACGGGCCAGCACATAGCCCGCATGCGCCTGGTAGGCGAATTTCAGGTGATCGCGGTTGTCGTAGCCGTAGAACGGCGCGCCGCCGCCCAGCAGGTCTTCGTTGAGCCGGGTCAGGGCTTTCTGCAACACGGTATCGGGCACGTCGAAACCAGCTTCGCGCGCGTCGAGCAGGAATTCGACGATGTACGGCGTCAGGCCAGGATTGACGTAGCTGTCGTCGCCCCACATCGAGAAATGGCCATTGCCGACCTGCATCGAAGCCAGGCGCCCGAACGCGCCGTCCATGCGCGCACGGCGGGTCTTGGCGTCCAAGCCCTTCACGCCGAGCATCTTCGCGGTGGCTTCGTCCAGCAGCAGCGCGGCGTAGCCCTTGCTGGTGGTTTGCTCGGCACAGCCGTACGGATACTCCAGCGCACCCTTCAGCACGCTGGCAAACGGGATCGGCGGCAAAGCACTGACCGATATGCGCGCGCTGACCGAATCGGCCATCAAACCGTCTGCGAAACCGGCGTCCAGCGAGACCGGCGCGACCGGATCGAGCACCCGCGTCTGCGCACGCAGCACGCCCGGCCAGGCCGCGCGCACCGGCACGTCGTAGCGGCGATCGACCTTGAAGCCGTTGCCATCCACACGCACCCGCACTTTCGCGGTGGTGTAGCCCTCTTTCGCCGTCAGCGGGAAACTGAGCGTGGTTTTGGCGTCGCCGGCCAACTTGGCGCTGACCGCGTTGCCGCCTATCGCCAGCGGCCCTTCGCCGTCGACACGGACATTGAATTCGCCCGGCTTGCCTGTGAAGTTCTGCACGTCGAGCGTGACCGTACTGCGGTCGCCCGGCGCCAGCACGCGCGGCAGGCTGGCCTCGGCCACGATCGGCGCGCGCACCAGCAATTCCTTGTCGCGGTTGCCGTAGCGTTGATCGGAATAAACCAAAGCAGAAACGCGCAGGGTGCCGTTGAAATCGGGCACGGCCAGCTTGATCTTGGCCACGCCTTGCGCATCCAGTTTCACGGGGCCCGCGAACAGATCGACCGTCTGCACTTTCGATGTCGGTCGCCGCGCCTGCGACAGCGGCTCCAGCGCCATGTCGCCGCCGAAGCGGATCTTGGCCACGCCGCCTTCGAAGCTTTCGATGACGCGGCCGTACAGGTCGTAGGCATCCACGCCGAGCCTGCGCTGGGCGAAGAAATGCGCGTTCGCATCGGGAACCGGGAATTTGGTGATGTTGAGAATGCCGACGTCGACCGCGGACACGGTGACGTAGGCTTCCTTGCCCGCCAGCTCGGGCACGGCGATCGTCGCCTGCAGATCGCGCTCGGGCCGCATCTGCGCCGGTATCGACAAACCGACGCTGACCTTGCGGCCGCCCCGGTCCATCGGCACGTGCGCCACGCCGACTGCGCGCGCAGGCGTGATCTTGCTCGGCGCGCTCCCGCCGCGGAATACCAGCGCGGTCACGTACACGTCGTGCCGTTCCCATTCCTGGGTTACCGGAATTTCGAACGTGCTGCCCGCTTTGGCATCGATATCCTGCACATAGATCAGCTTGTCGGTTTCGACCAGCAGCAGACCCTTGCCGTCGTGCGGAGGGGTCAGCGTCACCTTCAGCTTGTCGCCGGCCTTGTACGCGGTTTTGTCCAGCGCCAGCTTGACCTTGTCGGGGCGCGCGTCGCTGCCGCGGTTCTGGTCGTCCCAGCTCCAGCCGGCCTTGAACGGATAACGCATGGTCAGGCCGGTCGCCGGATCGAACACGTCGACGCGGTATTCGCCCCACTCCACCGGAAAATCGAAATGCGCGGCGGTAGCGCCGACGTCGACGGTCTTGGTTTCGACGTTCTCGAAGCGGCGGGTGAAGTCGTAATCCCAGCCGCCTTCGTCATCGTAGTTCCAGTGGTAGTCGCGGCGTTCGCGGATCAGGGTGACCTTCAGGCCCTTGCCGGCCTGCGGCGCGCCGGCGGCGTTCACGCGCAGCAGTTCGAAGCGCGCGTTCGCGTTGGAATCGGCGCCTTCCTTGTCGTCGAATAGCGGGCGCACGCCGACCAGCACGTCGTTGGGCCACATCACCCGCTTCAGGCTGCGGGTGACGGTGCGACCGCCAGTTTCGTAGACGCTGCCGGATACGACCGCGGCGACGGGGCTGACCGGTTTCACTTCGTCGGGCAAGGCCAGGTCGTGTTGCAGCTTGCCCTGGGCGTCGAGTTCGGTGTCGACGACGTCCTTGGCTTCTTTCGGCAATTCCAGAGTCGGATCGCCGAAGAAATAGCCCGGCAGCTTTTCGACCGGATGCTGTTCCACCGCAACCGCCAATTTGGCGGTGAAGCGATTGCCCGCGGCCGGCGCTCCGTACAGATAGGCGCCGTTGGCCTGCAATTTCAGCGGCTGGCCGGGCTTCAGGATCGCAGGTGCGTCGAGGTCCAGCTTCATCCTTTCGGGCAGAAATTCCTCGATGCGCAAGGTCATGCCCTGCACCGCTTCCTTGCTATCGGGATCGGTGCGGAATTCGACCTGCCAGCGGCCGGTGGGCGCTTCGAAAGGAATCAGTTTTTCGTAGGAGAAATAACCCTGCGCGCCGGGTTCGATCCGGCGTTCGTCAAACGTCTTGCCGTCCGGCTGCTTCAAACGCAGGAACAAGGGCTGCGGCTTGACCGGCTTGCCGTCCTGGTCGCGCAGCAACGCCGACAGGCGCACGGTTTCGCCGGGGCGATACAGATCGCGACCCGACCAGGCGAACACGTCGAACCAAGCCTGCTCGCGCCCGGCGACGGCGAATTCGGACAGATCCAAAGCCGGCTGGTTGAACGGCAGCATCGACACGTCCTTGCCGCGCTTGGCGACCAGCACGTGCGCGGCGTCGAGCTTGTAGCCCTTCAGCAGCGTGTTGCCGTTGCTGTCGGTGTCGGCTTTGTAGATTGCCTCGCCGCTCGCGTCGAGGATTTTCAGTTCAACCCCGCCGATCGCGCCACCGCTGGCCAATGAGGCGGTGTGCACGAACAAGGTGTCCTTGTAGGCACGGGTGTGCAGGCCGATGTCGCTGACCGTGAAATAAGCGGTTTCGAACTGGTCCTGGAACTGGCCGGTGCGCTTCATCACGGCGAAATACAGGCCGGGCTCCTGCAATTCGGCGATGTCCTGCACCGGCAGATAGGTCAGTACCCGTTCGTTCGGCTTGCCGCCCAGCACGAAACGGTTGACGTACACCGGCTCGGCCATTTTCGACAACGGCACGTTGTCGTCGTAGTCGCGTTCCAGTTCCCAGCTGCCGCGGCGGCCGCCGCGCTGGTATTCGGCGAAAAACTTGGGCAGCGAGGCGTCCGAGACCTTCAGGAATTCGACATCGACTTCCTTCACGTTCACCGACACCACCGGCAGGCCGCGCGACTCCTTGGCCGGCAGCACACTGCCTTGCGAAGCGAAACCGACCACGGGATCCAGCGGCCCGGTGTAGACCTTCTGCTGGATGTCCTTGCCGAGCCGGTTGCCGTCGGCGGCGCTCAGCCCGGCGCGGATCGTGACTTCGTAGTTCTTGCTGGCTTCGACGTAGGGGAAGCGCAGGATCTTGCCTTCCTTGTCCAGCACCCAGCTGCCCTTGACCGCGGCGCCATCGGGGCCGGTGACGGCGATGAGCTGATCGAAGGTTTGAGTGCCGACCAGCGGGCGGCTGAATTCGAGCGCGATCGCCAGGTCGCCATCGTGCTGGTCGGGATAGGCCGAAGCCAGGGCGAAACCCTGCACCTGTTCCGGCTTGGTCTTGATCGCTTCGCCGCTGGGCGCCGGAAGCTGGCCGTGCTCGCCGCGTTTGCACGCGGTGAAACCTACGGCCAAACAAGCCAGCAACAGAATCTTGGCCGCCGCTCCGGCCGCCGTGATGACGCGATCGCGCATGACGCCCCCATTCCCTCGAGTCGATTCGAGTATATGACGAAGAAGCGAAGCACAACCGGTCGCGTTTAGGGTTTATGGCTGGCTTTTGTGGGAGCGGCTTAGCCGCGAGCTTTTTCATCAGATCTTAGCGACCTGCGGCAAGAGCTCGCGGCTAAAGCCGCTCCTACAAAAAGCAGAGCCCGCGGCGAAGGGCCGCGGGCTGATCGCTCAAGCCGGCGGATGCTGCTCCGGCGGAGCCGCGCCTGCATCGGCGCCTTCTTCGGCCTGGTCGCCGTCCAGCGACGCGTCCAGCCGCTCGATCGCCTGCAGGCTCTCGTCGTCCGCCAACCGGATCAGGGTCACGCCCTGGGTGTTGCGGCCGACCTGCGAGATTTCCGCGGCGCGGGTACGCACCAGGGTGCCGCCATCGGAAATCAGCAGCACCTCGTGGTGGTCGCTGAGCTGGATCGCGCCGACCAACTTGCCGTTGCGGGCGGTGGTCTGCAGGGCGATCACGCCCTGGGTGCCGCGGCCCTTGCGCGGATAATCCTCGACCGGGGTGCGCTTGCCGTAGCCGCGTTCGCTGGCGGTGAGGATGTCGCCCTCGCCTTCGACCACGACCAGGCTCTTCACCGCCTCGCCTTCGGCCAAGCGGATGCCGCGCACGCCGGTGGCGGTGCGGCCCATGGCGCGCACTTCGCGCTCGGCGAAGCGCACGGCTTTGCCGTTGGAGGCGAACAGCATCACGTCGCGTTCGCCGTCGGTCAGGGCCACGCCGACCAGGGCATCGCCGTCGTCCAGATTGATCGCGATCTTGCCGCGCTGCAGGCGATAGGCGAACTCGGGCAGCGGCGTCTTCTTGACCGTGCCGTTGCGGGTGGCGAACAGAACGAACTGGCCTTCGGCGTATTCGCGCACCGGCAGCACCGCCTGCACCTGCTCGCCTTCTTCCAGCGGGATCCAGTTGATGATCGGGCGGCCACGCGCGTTCGGGCCGGCATCGGGCAACTGGTGCACGGACAGCCAGAACACGCGGCCGGCGCTGGTGAACGTCAGCAAGGTGTCGTGCGTGTTCACCAGCCACAGTTGGTCGATGAAATCCTCGTCCTTGGTCGCCGCCGCCGAACGGCCGCGGCCGCCGCGGCGTTGCGCGCGATAGGCGCTGGCCGGCTGGCGCTTGGCGTAGCCGGCGTGCGAGAGCGTGACCACCACGTCTTCGGGCGCGATCAGATCCAGGATGTCGAGATCTTCCTCGCTGGCGCGAATTTCGCTGCGGCGCGCATCGCCGAATTCTTCCTTCACGTTGCGCAGCTCGTTGCGGATCACTTCCATCAGCACGTCGGGATTCTCGAGGATCTCGATCAGGCCGCGGATAGTCTCCAGCAGCTGCTTGTATTCGTCGGTCAGCTTCTCCTGCTCCAGCCCGGTCAGGCGGTGCAGGCGCATTTCCAGGATTTCCTTGGCTTGCGCTTCGGACAGCTGGTAACGGCCATCGATCAAACCGATCGACTTGGACAAATCTTCCGGACGCGAAGCCTCTGCGCCGGCCGCGCCGAGCAGTGCGCCGACCAAGCCCGGCTCCCAGGTCTTGGCCAGCATCTTCTCGCGCGCTTCGTTCGGATTCGCCGAGGTCTTGATCAGTTCGATCATCTCGTCGATGTTGGCCAGCGCGACGGTCAGACCTTCCAAGATGTGGGCGCGGTTGCGCGCCTTGCGCAACTCGAAGATGGTCCTACGCGTCACCACTTCGCGGCGGTGGCGGACGAAGGCTTCCAGCATCTGCTTCAGGTTCAGCAGCTGCGGGCGGCCATCGACCAGGGCGACCATGTTGATGCCGAACACCGATTCCATCGGCGTCTGCGAATACAGGTTGTTCAGCACCACGTCGGCCGAGTCGCCGCGCTTGACCTCGATATAGATGCGCATGCCGTCCTTGTCGGACTCGTCGCGCAACTCGCTGATGCCTTCCAGCTTCTTCTCTTTGACCAGTTCGGCGATCTTCTCGATCAGCCGCGCCTTGTTGACCTGGTACGGGATCTCGGTGACGACGATCGCTTCGCGGCCGCTATCCTCGTTCACCTCGATTTCGGCGCGCGCCCGCATGCGCACCCGGCCGCGGCCGGTACGGTAGGCCAAGTGGATGCCGCCGACGCCGTTGATGATGCCGGCGGTGGGGAAATCCGGGCCCGGGATGTGCTGCATCAAGCCGTCGATATCGATCTGCGGGTCGTCGATCAGCGCGATCGTGGCCGAGATCACTTCGCCCAGGTTGTGCGGCGGGATGTTCGTGGCCATGCCGACCGCGATGCCGGCCGAGCCGTTGACCAGCAGGTTCGGGAACCGGGTCGGCAGCACCGTCGGTTCTTGTTCCTTCTCGTCGTAGTTGAGCTGGAAGTCGACGGTTTCCTTGTCGATGTCGGCCAGGAGTTCGTGCGTCAGGCGCGTCATGCGCGCTTCGGTGTAACGCATCGCCGCGGCGTCATCGCCGTCGACCGAACCGAAGTTGCCCTGGCCGTCGACCAGCAGATAACGCAGCGAGAACGGCTGGGCCATGCGCACCAGGGTGTCGTACACCGACTGGTCGCCGTGCGGGTGGTACTTACCGATCACGTCACCGACGATACGCGCCGACTTCACGTGCGGCTTGTTGGCGTGGGTGCCGAGCTCGTTCATCGCGTACAGCACGCGCCGGTGGACCGGCTTCAGGCCGTCGCGGACGTCGGGAAGCGCGCGCCCCACGATCACGCTCATTGCGTAATCCAGGTAACTGCGGCGCATCTCGTCTTCGAGATTGACGGGGATGATTTCCTTGGCGAGTTCGGCCATCAGGGATCCGTAATTGAAAGGTTTTGCGCGCCCGAAAACGGCGGGCGGACTGGAAGCCCGCGACGCCGGAAATCGGCCGGTTTCGTAGACGTGAAATCATATCATAGAAACGCGCCGTGGAACCAGATAAAACCCACGTAAAAACAGGTAGTTGCAGGGTTTTTTTTCGCCCCGGGACGGGCCTGGTCTCAGGGGTCTGGAGACGCGGGCAGAAGCAGCCTTTGTAGGTGCGAATTCATTCGCACGCTTTCCGCTCAAGAGCGTGCGAATGAATTCGCACCTACAGGGGCAAAATCCCGCGCCGAACGATCGTCAGGCGCCAAAAACGGCCCGCATGCGCTCGAGGTTCGGACGCTCCACGATGCCCTTCTCGGTGACGATGGCATCGATCAATTCGGCCGGCGTGACATCGAACACGGGATTCCAGGCCTGGATGCCGTCGGCGACGGTGCGGCTGCCCGAGACTCCCAGCAATTCGGCCGGATCGCGCTCTTCGATTTCGATCAGATCGCCGCTGGGCGTGTCCATGTCGACCGTGGACGACGGCGCCACCACCATGAACTTCTTGCCGTGGTGGCGGGCGGCGATCGCCAGCTGGTAGGTGCCGATCTTGTTGGCGGTATCGCCGTTGGCGCAGATGCGGTCCGCGCCGACCACCACCCAGTCCACCTGCCCGCTCTTCATCAGGTGCGAAGCGGCGGCGTCGGCGATCAAGGTCGCGTCGATGCCGTCCTGCTGCAGTTCCCACACGGTCAGCCGCGAGCCCTGCATCCAGGGACGGGTCTCGTCGGCGAACACCTTGCCGATGCGGCCCTGCGCCACGCCTGCGCGGATCACGCCCAGGGCGGTGCCGAAACCGGCCGTCGCCAGGGAACCGGTATTGCAATGGGTGAGCACGCCGCTGCCGGGGGCGATCAGACTTGCGCCCATTTCGCCCATGCGGCGATTGGCGGCGAGATCTTCGGTTTCGATCGCAAGCGCTTCGCGTTCGAGCACCTCGCGCCAATCGGCGCCTGCGCCTGTCAATGTGCGACGCATGCGCGCGAGCGCCCAGGCGAGGTTGACGGCGGTCGGGCGTGCGGCGTTGAGACGCTGCAAGGCGGGTTCGAGCTTGGCGGCCGCGTCCGCACCGCTGTCCGCTTCGATGTCGCGGGCGGCGAGCACAGTGCCCCAAGCCGCCGCGATGCCGATCGCCGGCGCGCCGCGCACCGCCAAGGCGTGGATGGCCGCGGCGACTTCATCGCTAGTCGAACAAGTCAGATATTCGACAGCGAACGGAAGCTTGCGCTGGTCGAGCAGTTCGAGCGCGTCGCCGGTCCAGCGGATCGGGCGGATGCGGTCGTAACGGTCGTATTCGATGGCGGTGGTCATGCGGGCAGTTTAACAACGCAAAGCCGACGCTGCTTTATTACAGGAGCGGCTTTAGCCGCGAGCTCTTTGGAGCATAAGCATCGAAACCGCGATTTCGCCGCGACTGCCGGAAAGAGCTCGCGGCTAAAGCCGCTCCTACATAAGCAAAAGCGGTCAGCGCACCTCGAACTCGGCCCGGCACCCGCTGCGCACCCACACGCCTTCGCGATCCCAGCCCCAGGACTGATCCTGGATGCAGGCGGAATTGGACAGCTGCCGGACCATCCTGACGCTTTCGCCAACGGCGATCGGACAGCGCTTCTCGACGCCGCCCTTGGATTCGCAACGCACGAAATCCGGCCCTTCGCCGTAGCGCGTGTCTTTGCCCTCGCTGCGCACGCCGCCCGCGACCCGGAATTCCCCGCGGCACCCTTGCGCCACCCAAACGCCGCGATTGTCGCGACCCCAGCTCATGTCGCGGATGCAGGGACTGCGCGAGATCTGTTTGACCAACTCGACCTGGCCTTGCGCTTTCAACGGGCACAGATGCCAGCGTCCGTCCGCCGATTCACAACGCAGGATGTCGCGAGCGGCGTCGCGCCGGCCGCCGTAACCGACCGCGAACTCCGCCCGGCAGCCTTGGGTGACCCAAACGCCGTTGCGGCTGTATCCCCAGGTCTTGCCTTCGGTGCAGGCCGAATCCGACAACTGCCGCAGCAGTTTCACGCTGCCGTAGGTTTCTACCGGGCACTGGCGGGTGCGCCCTTCCTCCGACTCGCAACGGATCACTTCGCTCGGCAGCTGTTCACGGTATTCGTCCAGCCTGTCGTCGCTTTGCGCACGCGCGTCTTCGCCCGCGATCGAGCCGGCGAATAACAGCACGCAGCAGTACAGCATATGACGCATGGCGGCCCCTGGATTTATCGCCATTCCACGACTTTACCGCGCGTCTGTGAACGATGGCGCATGGATATTCGCGGACGAACCGGATAGCCGCAAGCCCGGCGGCGCGTTCAGGCTCTTGCGAATGCGAACGACAGCGCGTCGCCGATGCGGCCAACGCCGAGCATCGCCATCAGCAGGCGATCCACGCCCAGCGCGACGCCGGCGCAATCGGGCAGTCCGCTCGCCAGCGCCTGCAGCAAGCGCTCGTCAATCGGCGGTTGCGGCGATCCGCGTTCGGCCCTGATTTCGAGATCGCGGAGGAAGCGCCTGCGCTGTTCGTCGGCGTCCTTCAGTTCGTGGTAGCCGTTCGCCAATTCGAGCGGGCCCAGATACAGCTCGAAACGCTCGGCCACCGCGAATTCGCCATCGCGGATCCGCGCCAAGGCGCATTGCGAAGCCGGATAGTCGTACACCACGGTCAACCGGTCCGCAGGAAATTCGGGCTGCAGGCGATGGGTCATCAGCAAATCGAGCCAATCGTCGCGGCCGAGCCCCTCAGGGTCGATTTCGACTTCGCCCAGCGCGGCGATCAGTTGCGAAGTGTCGGCAGTGGCAGGATCCACATCCAAGCGGCGGCGATACAGATCGCGATAAGCGATCTTTTCCACTTCGGCCTCGCGGCCGACCAAGGCTAGCGCCGCGGTCACCAAACCGACGGTTTCGTCGATCAAGCGATGGTGATCCCAACCGATGCGGTACCACTCCAGCATCGTGAATTCGGGATTGTGGCGGCCGCCAGCTTCGCCGTCGCGGAATACCCGGCCCAATTCGTAGCAATCGCCGACGCCCGCGGCCAGCAGGCGCTTGAGCGGATATTCGGGCGAAGTGCGCAGCCAGCGCGTGCGCGGCGCGCCGTCGGTGCGGCCGGAGAATTCGAGCGAGAAAGAGGCGATATTGGGGTCGGTGTTGCCGGCTTGCGAGAGCACGGGCGTTTCGACTTCGAGGACGTTGCGTTCGGCGAAGAAGGCGCGGATCAACCCATAGAGCTTCGCACGCAAGCGGATAACCTCCAGGGATCCGCTCGGTCGCCAATCGACGACCTCGCGATCGTCCTGCACAGCCACGCGTGCCGACACACCACTCCCTCTCCCCCGCTTGCGGGGGAGAGGGCTGGGGTGAGGGGGAGAATCCTGCAATGCGTTCCAAATGGCATCCAGAACGACGTTCGTTTGCGTGAGCACATCGTTGTTCCAAAACCGCAGGACGCGCCAGCCTGCCGATTCCAAAACAGCCGTGCGCCGTTCGTCCTGTCTGGCGATTTTGTCTTCGCCATGCTGACCGCCGTCCAATTCGACGGCCAGCATCTTCTCCGCGCACGCGAAATCCAGAATGAAGCCGCAGGCACGGTGCTGCCTGCGGAACTTTACGCCGAGCTGGTGGTTGCGCAGCCTTGACCACATCCTGGCTTCGGCATCGGTTTGTTCTTGGCGCAGTCTGCGGGAGTGATCCAAGAGCCCCCTCACCCTGCCCTCTCCCCCGCAAGCGGGGGAGAGGGTTCTTGGCGTCGCAAGCGGGAAGCGCGCAGGCTCATTTGTGTTTTTTCAAGAACGCGACCAAGGCCGCTTCGTCCCAGATTTCCACACCTAGTTCCTGAGCCTTGGCCAGCTTCGAACCCGCCGCTTCGCCGGCGATCACCACATTGGTTTTCTTAGAAACGCTGCCGGAAATCTTCGCGCCCAAAGATTCCAGCCTGGCGCCTGCCTCGTCGCGCGACATCGATTCCAGACCGCCGGTCAGCACCACCGTCATGCCGGTGAGCGGCCCCTCGACGGCACGTTGCGGCGCGCCTTCCGGCCATTGCACGCCGTTCTTGCGTAACGCGGCGATCACGTCGCGGTTGTGCTGTTCGGCGAAGAAGTGCGCGATGCGCGCGGCGACTATCGGCCCGACGTCCTGGACTTCGGTCAATGCCGCCTCATCGGCGGCCATCAGCGGCGCCAGCGAGCCGAAGTGGCGGGCCAAGGTCTTGGCCGTGCTTTCGCCGACATCGCGGATGCCCAGCGCGTACAGCAGGCGCTCAAGCGTGGTGCTGCGACTGGCGTCGATGCCGGCGACGAGATTTTCGGCCCATTTCGTCGCGACCTTGCCCGCCTTCACCGTCTCCGGGACCGTGCCGTCGCGCTCATCGGCGCGGCGCTTCATCTCGACGAAATCGTCGACCTTCAACTTGTACAAGTCGGCCACCGTTTCCACGTAGCCGAACTCGACCAGGGCGTCGATGAAGCGCTCGCCCAAGCCGCCGATGTCCATAGCACGGCGCGAAGCGAAGTGGATCAAGGCTTCCTTGCGCTGCGCCGGGCAGAACAGGCCGCCGGTGCATCGCGCCACGACTTCGCCTTCTTCGCGCACCACGTCCGAGCCGCAGATCGGGCATTCGGTGGGCAGCACGTATGGCTTGTGCAGCGGCTTGCCTTTCTTGTCGAGCGGGCGCCGTTCCTCGATCACGCGCACCACTTCCGGAATCACGTCGCCGGCGCGACGCACGATGATGCTGTCGCCGACCCGCACGTCCAGCCGCGCGATCTGATCGGCGTTGTGCAGCGTGGCGCGGCTCACCATCACCCCGCCCACGTGCACCGGCGTCATCTGCACCCAGGGCGTCACCGCGCCGGTGCGGCCGACGTTGACCTCGATCGACTCGACCACGGTCGCCTCTTCCTGCGCCGGGAACTTGTGCGCCAGCGCCCAACGCGGCGCACGCGAAACGAAGCCCATCGCGCGCTGCTGGTCGTAGCGGTCGAGCTTGTAGACCACGCCGTCGATGTCGAAAGGCAGCGAATCGCGCTGTTCGCCGATGCGTCGGTAATAGGCGAGCAAACCTTCGGCTCCGGCGGCGGTTTCGGCCAGCGAGGACACCGGCAATCCCAGTTCGCGCAGCCAAGCCAAGGTTTCCGAATGCGTCTTGGGCAATTTCGCGTCGGTTTCGCCGAGCGAATAGGCGTAGAAACTGAGGGGACGCTGGGCGGTGATGCGCGGATCGAGCTGGCGCAGCGATCCCGCCGCGCCATTGCGCGGATTGGCCAGCGTCTTGGCGCCGTGCTCCAAGGCCCAGGCGTTGTATTTCTCGAACGCGGCCTTGGGCATGTACACCTCGCCGCGCACTTCCAGCAGTTTGGGCGGCTTGCCGCGCAATTGCAGCGGGATCGCGCGCACCGTGCGCAGGTTCGGCGTGACGTCCTCGCCGGTGACGCCGTCGCCGCGGGTGGCGCCGCGGACGAAGACGCCATCTTCGTAGCGCAGGCTGATCGCCAGTCCGTCGAGCTTGGGTTCGGCGGAAAACTGCGGCGTTCCGTCGCCGGTTTCCTTGGTGATGCGGGCAACGAAATCGGCCACTTCCTCGTCGGCGAAAGCATTCGCCAGGGAAAGCATCGGCACCGCATGCTTCACTTCGGCGAACTTCGACGAAGGCTGGTTGCCGACGCGCTGGGTCGGCGAGTTCGGATCGGCCAACTCTGGATGCGCTTCTTCCAGCGCCTCGAGTTCGCGCATCAGGCGGTCGTAATCGGCGTCCGGGATACTGGGATCGTCCAGCACGTGGTAGCGGTAGTTGGCGTCTTCCAACTCGCGCCGGAGCTTGGCGATGCGGTCTGCGGGTTTCGGGCTCATCGGCGGATTCTAGCTCGACGGCTTTTGTAGGAGCGCTTTTCGTAGGAGCGGCTTTAGCCGCGAGCTCTTTGCCGCTCGTCGCAACCTCGGCAGGCTTTTCTAGGCCGGCTTCGGCCGCGAACCTTCACATCCACCGCGATCTGAAGAAAAGAGCTCGCGGCTAAAGCCGCTCCTACGAAAAGCCAGGTCGCTGCGGATATGCCTGGCTTACCAGCGCGGCGATCGCTTGATCGGCGGCGCTTCGTGCTGGCGGTCGTAGGCGCGCAGGTCGTCGCGGATGTGGGCGATGCGCTGTCGGCCTAGCGCGTTGCGTTCCTGGTCCAGGACCACGCCGTTGAGCAATTCGGCCATGCGCTGCGCGGTGGGCAGCATGGTGTCCCAGGCCTCCAGTGCGGACAGCGGCGCCGGCAAGGTCAGGAAGAAAGCGATCGCCGGTGTCTGCAACGATTGGATCTCGGACATTTCGAAACTGCCCGGCTTCATGATGTTGGCCACGCTGAAGATCGGCCCGCGCTCCGGATGGCCTTCCATCAGCCGGTGGAACACGTTCATGTGGCCGAAGGTCAGTCCAGCCTTCTCCGCGGCGACCACAATGTCGGAACCCTGCAACTGCTGGCCGGCGCGCGCGGCGACGTACAGCGAGATGATCTTGTCGAAATTCTCGTTGTCGCGGCGGCCGAGGTCGCTGCCGGACGAGTCGGCATCGTCGATCAGATCGAGCTCGGATTGCTGCACGTTGGCGTCGTCCAAACCGCCGGCCAGATCGCTTTCGATCTGCGCGCCCAACGTGGGCTCCATGCGTCCACCGCCTTCGCGGCCTTTTTCGACGCGGCGGCTCTGGCCGCCCCTGCGCGGCCGGCCGAAGAAATAGATCGCCGCCACCAGCAGCAGGCCCGCGATCAGGATTCCGGTACGCAACAACCATACGTCGGACA
Organism: Luteimonas sp.; assembly: GCA_035250245.1. Lineage (GTDB taxonomy): Bacteria > Pseudomonadota > Gammaproteobacteria > Xanthomonadales > Xanthomonadaceae > Luteimonas_C. The sequence continues at coordinate 36,018 of DATFFH010000091.1, forward strand.
TCGTTTTCTCCTTGCTGCGGGGAATCGGGAGTCGGGCTCCCTACTCCGGATTCCGGTGGATCAGGCTGCTCCGGCCAGGCGCGCGGCCTCGGCCAGGTCGACGGACACCAGCCGGCTCACGCCCGGCTCGCGCATGGTAACGCCGCTGAGCTGGTGCGCGGCTTCCATCGTCGCCTTGTTGTGGGTGACGAACAGGAACTGCACCTTTTCGCTCATCTCCGACACCATCGCGGTGAAGCGGCCGACGTTGGCCTCGTCCAACGGCGCGTCGACTTCGTCCAGCAAGCAGAACGGCGCGGGATTGAGCTGGAAGATCGCGAACACCAGCGCCACCGCGGTCATCGCCTTCTCGCCGCCCGACAACAGAGTGATGTTGGACACGCGCTTGCCGGGCGGACGCGCCATGATGGTGACGCCGGTATCGAGCAGGTCTTCGCCGGTCAATTCCAGATAGGCGTGGCCGCCGCCGAACAGGCGCGGGTACAGCGCCTGCACGCCCGAATTGACGCGGTCGAAGGTGTCCTTGAAGCGGCCGCGGGTTTCTCGGTCGATCTTGCGGATCGCCTCCTCCAGCGTTTCCAGCGCGGTGGTCAGGTCGGTGTGCTGCGCGTCCAGGTAATCCTTGCGCTGCGCGGCTTCGGCGTGCTCATGGATCGCGGCCAGGTTCACCGGCTCCAAACGGCGCAACTTGGCGTCGAAATCGACCACCGCGCGTTCCCAGACGGCCACGTCGGCGTCATCGGGCAGCTGCGACACCACATCGTCCATCACGAAACCGGCGACGACGATGGCTTCGGTCAGCTGCTCGGCCTTCAGCGACAGCGCCTGCTGGTCGAGCTTGGCCTGCGAGATCGCGTCGCGCTGCACGATCGCTTGCTCGTCGCGCTGATGGCGGGTCTGCTCGTAGCCGCGCAATTCGTTGTCGATGCCTTCCACGTCGGCGCGCGCGGCGTTCAAATGCTTGTCGGCGTGCACGCGCTTTTCGAGCAGGGCCTGGCGTTCGGTTTCCAGCGACTTGACCGGGTCGTCGCCCTGGCTCAGCTGCGAAGTCAGTTCGCCCAGGCGCCCGTCCAGTTGGCCGCGTTGGCCGCCCATGCGGTCCAGGGCCTGGGCTAGCGCCAGCACCTGCGCGCGCTGCGACTCGAGCGTCAGCGCCAGCGCATGCGCGGCATCGCGCGATTCGCGCGCGGCGGCGCGGGCGGCATCGCGCGCCTCCACGAACCGCGTGCGTTCCTCGTCCAGGCCGCGACGCGCGTTTTCGAACTGCGCCATCTTCGAGACGGCGTCTTCCTGGCGCGAACGCGCTTCGCGCGATTGCTCGCGGCTGCTGTCCAGGTTCGCGGTCAACTGCGCGATTTCGGCGTCGATCTTCTCGATCCGCGCCCGCGCCGAATCCAGCCTGCCCTGATGGCTCTGCAATTGGCCGGCGAGCTCGGACACGCCGCGGTGGGCCATGTACGAAGCGCGCTGCGCGTCCTCGCGCTGCTGCTCGGCCGCGAGCAGGCGATCGCGCCAGGCGACGATGCCGCGGTCCAATTCGCCTTCGCGCTTCTGCAGCGCGTCGATCTCGGCGCGCAGTTCCTTGATTTCGCGTTCGCGCAGCAAGGCGCCTTGCTTGGCGGCGCCCGAGCGCACCATCCGCACCCAGCCGGCGCCCAAGCGTTCGCCGTGGCGGGTGATGACGGATTCGCCCTCGCCCAATCGGGGCAACAGCGCGCGCGCCGCGGGCAGATTTTCGGCTACATGCAGTTTGGCCAGCAGACGGCGGATCGCGGTCGGGCCGGCGACCTTGGCCGCCAGCGTGCCGGCCGGTGCGGCGAAACCGTCTTCTTCCGGCGACACCAACGTCAGGCGGCCTTCGTCCAATTCGCCGAGCGCATCGACCAGGGCTTCCGGCGCTTCGACCAGCACGCCTTCGATCAACTGCCCCAGCGCGCCTTCGACCGCGTTTTCCCAGCCCGCTTCGACGGCGAGCTTTTCGCCCACGCGCGCCGCGGAATCCAAACCTTGCTTCTTCAGCCATTCGACCGCGGCGCCTTGCTCCTGGCCCAGAGCCGCGTGCTGCAGCGTTTCCAGCGAAGACAGGCGACCGCGCGCGGTCTGCGCCTGCTTGCGTACTTCGGCCAGTTCGGCTTGCGCAGCGCGTTGCTGGTCCTGAAGCGAAGTCAGCGCCTGCTTGCGCGCTTCGACGTCCTGATCCAACGTATCCAGCGAGGCTTTCTGCGTGTCGTGCTGCGACTGGATCTGGGCGAACGAAGCCGCCAGCGCTTCCAGATCCAATCCGGCGCGTTCGTTGCTCAGCGTTTCGCGGCGCCGTTCGGCGTCCAAGGCCTGGCGGTCGAGATAATCGACCCGGGTGCGTTCCACGTCGCCGGCACGCGCCGCTTCGGACTGTTCGCGCGCATGCGCGTCCCAGCGCTGCTGCCAGTCGGCCAGCGCCGCTTCGGCGTCGCGCAGGGCGTCCTGGCGCGCGCCGTCGTCCTGCTGTAGTTGCGCCAGTTGCGGTTCGAGCTCGGCGATCGCCGCGCGCAGCACGTCGAGTTTGGCCTGGTCGCCGCTGATGTGTTCGCCCAACTCGGCCAATTGCTGCTGGGCTTCTTCGCGCGCCTTCTGCAGGCGCTGCGCCATTTCCTGCTGATGCTGGATCTGCTGTTCGATCCGGGCCAGGTTGCCGCCGACTTCGTAGCCTTCGGCCTGGGCCTTGTTCAAGGCTTCGGCGGCTTCGTCGCGGCGCACGCGGCCGGTTTCCAGCTGGCGCTCGGCTTCGCGCTGCTCGGCGATCAACTGCTGCAGCTTGGTTTCCTGCTGCGAAAGCGCTTCGCGGCGCGCTTGCAACTGCGCATCCAAGCCGCGGTATTCCAGCGCCTTCCACTCGGCGTCCTTGATCTTGCGCTCAGCCTGGATCGCCTGGTACTGCTCGGCCTGGCGGGCCTGGCGCTTCAGATGCTCGAGCTGCTTGCCGACTTCTTCGCGCAGGTCGTTCAACCGATCCAGGTTTTCGCGCGTGTGGCGGATCCGGGTTTCGGTTTCCTTGCGCCGCTCTTTGTACTTGGAGATGCCGGCGGCTTCTTCCAGATAGACACGCAGTTCTTCCGGGCGCGCGTCGATCACCTGCGAGATCATGCCCTGCTCGATGATCGAATAGCTGCGCGGGCCCAGGCCCGTGCCCAGGAACAGGTCGGTAATGTCGCGGCGGCGGCACTTGCCGCCATTGAGGTAGTAGTTGCTCTGGCCGTCGCGGCTGACCGTGCGTTTGACCGAGATCTCGTTGTAGGCCGCGTACTCGCCGGCGATGGCGTGGTCGCTGTTGTCGAAGATCAGTTCGACGGAAGCCTGCGACACCGGCTTGCGCGAGCTGGAGCCGGAGAAGATCACGTCGGTCAACGAGTCGCCGCGCAGCCGACTGGCGGCGCTTTCGCCCATCACCCAGCGGATGGCGTCGATGATGTTGGACTTGCCGCAGCCGTTGGGACCGACGATGCCGGTCATATTGGTGGGCAGGTGAAGAGTGGTCGGCTCGACGAAGGATTTGAAACCGGACAGCTTGATGGTGGACAGGCGCATGCGGCGGTGTTTTCTCTCAAGGCTCGATGCGTCCCGCCGTGCCGCGCGCGCACCTGATTCAAGTGTTTGATATAAATTTTTCGCTAAATTATTGATTCATATAGCGAGAATCCGGCAATTTCGCCGGAGCTTCACGCAGTATAACGAGCCCCAGGCGGAAGGGGCGCCGAAAGCGGCCCGATCTGCTTTGGCTCGTTTCGGCTACTTCGTATCGGCCGCAGGTGCGCGATCGATGACGATCGGCTCGCCCGTCCCCTCGGCCAGGCCCATGGCCGCCAGGGCGTCGTCCAAAACGGTCCGGTTCTCGATCGCGCCGACGTGCCAGAACCGCACTAGGCCGTCGGCATCGGCGACCAGCAGCAGCGGCAGTGCGTTCGCCTTGAACAGGCCGCGCGCGCGTCGGTCCGACAGCACGGCGACCGGGAATCGGAATTCCTGCCTGGCGACGTCGCGACGCACCGCATCGCGCGCACCGTCGGCGACGCCGACCATCTGCACCCGCGGGTCGCGGTTCAAACGTTGCGCAAGCTCGCGCGCGGACGCCGCCGAACGCCGGCAATCCGCGCAATCCGGGGCGAAGAAATACAGCACCTGGTAGCGATCGGGCGGCGTGCCGAGCCGGATCGGTACGCCGTCGAGCGTCTTCGTCCAGATCTCCGGCAGCCACATTTCGACGTAGGGCTGGGTCGCGCGCCGCTCCAATTCGGCGCGGTCCTGGCGCAGGCCGCGGTTCTGCGAAACCAGGAACGCCAGCGATGCCAAGGCCAGCGCCAGCGCGATGGCGAGGCCCAACGTTGTGCGAGTCGCTTTTATCGGCCCCACCGGCCATCTCCGCTTCGTAGAGTCGAGCCTGCTCGACTGCTTTGCTTTTTGATGCCTTGCGCCGCAGCCGAATCAAAAAGCAGTCGAGCAGGCTCGACTCTACAGGGTCCGGGACGGCGGATCGGGGATTCGCGGCCGGTTTCCCGGGTTCCGTCGGATGAGTCTTGACAGACCCGGGCTGTATGTACTGTACTGGTATTAACAGTACAGTTAGTACACCAGGAGTCCGCATGGCCCGCACCCAAGCCCTGATGATCCAGATCGCCACCGGCGATCCGCGTCCGATCACCAAGCAAATCGTGGACGCGGTCAGGATGAAGATCGCCACCGGCGACCTGGCACCCGGCGCCCAGCTGCCCAGCGTCCGCGGCCTGGCCCAGCAGCTGACCATCAATCCGAACACCGTGGCCAAGGCCTACGCCGAACTCACCACCGAGGGCTGGCTCGAATCGCGCCAAGGCCTGGGCCTGTTCGTGGCCCCGCCCCGCCAGCGCCTGAGCGACGCCGAACGCGAGCGCCGACTGGACGAAGCCATCCAGCGCTTCCTGCACGACGTGATCGCGCTCGATTACCCGCCTGACGAGGTGCAGGCGCGCCTGCATCTCGAGTTTCGTCTGCTTGTTCCCCGCAAAACCGCCTGACCGCCGACATTGACCCGAGAACCTACATGTCCGTCCTCAATTCCGAATACGTGATCGAGACCGCCGCGCTGAGCAAGCGCTACGGCCGCAAACTGGCGCTCGATCGCCTGGACCTGCGCATTCCGCGCGGGCGCATCCACGCCATCGTCGGCGCCAACGGCGCCGGCAAATCCACCTTGTTCCGGATCCTGCTCGGCTTCCTGCCGCAGACTTCCGGCGAAGCGCGCATCCTCGGCCGCGACAGCCAGCAGTTGACGCCGCAGGATCGCGCACGCATCGGCTTCGTCAACGAAGAGCACACCCTGCCCGGCTGGATTCGCGTGTCCGCCGTGAAAGACATGCATCGCCGCCAATATCCGCGCTGGAACGAAGCCGCCTTCGAAGGCGTGCTGGGCCATTACCACGTACTGCCGGAGCAGAAAGTCGGCCAACTGTCGCGCGGCGAGCGCGCCGGCTTCAATCTCGCGCTCGCCTTGGCGCAAGGACCCGAATTGCTGGTGCTGGACGAGCCGACGCTGGGCCTGGACGTGGTCGCCAAGCGCGCTTTCCTGGAATCGCTGATGTATAGCAACGCCGCCGACGATTGCACGGTGATCTATTGCTCGCACCAGATGGAGGAGATCGAACGCGTCGCCGACAACCTGATCATCCTGGAACGCGGCCAGCTGAAGAACATGTCCGCGCCCGAGGATTTCTGCGCGCGGGTCAGCCACTGGATCGCGGACATCCCGTTCAAGGGACCGGAACCTGCGCGGGTCCCGGGCCTGCTGGAAGTGCAGCGGCTCGACGGCCTGCACCACTACCTAGTGCTGGATCAGGACGAGGATTTCGAACGCTTCCTGCGCGATTGCGGCGCACGCAATGTGCAGTCGATGCCGGTCAGCCTGGACCGCGCCGTCAACGCTTTCCTTGCCAAGAACCACGCCGCGCCGGCTGCCGCCTGAGCGCGCTACACGCCGGATAACGGCATGAGGACACCAACATGATCGATCTATTCAAGGGCGAGCTCCTGCGCTTCCGCTGGTGGGCGCTGGCCGCCGGCATCATCAATCTCGCCGTGCTGGGTTTCCTGAGCCGCATGGTGGACATGGCGCAGCAACCGCTGTTCGTCTATCAGGTGTTCGCCGCGGTGTATGCCGTGGCCGGCATCCTGCTGGGCATGTACCAGATGGGCACGTACCGCAAGCCGAACCAATGGCTTAACCTATTGCATCGCCCGCTGCACCGCCTGCACATCGCCGGCGCGCTGGCCGGTGCGGGTGCGCTGCTGTTGCTGCTGGCGACGGCCGTGCCGATCGGCCTGGTCGCGATGTACCAGGAAACGATGACCGCGCGCGTGGTCGACCTGCGCCACTGGATGCTGCCGCTGGCGGCATGGCTGATCGCGGTGTCGGGTTATCTGGCCGGCGCCTACGCGATGGTCGGCAATCGCCGCTATTCGTTCGCGGCTTTCCTGCTGCCGAACCTGTTCTTGTATGCGCAGGCGTCCGGCGTGGCGATGCTCGGCGTGCAGATCGTGGTCATCGCCTTCCTCGCGCTGCTGCTGGCGATCGCGTTCAAGCCCGACCCGGCCGCGCCTTCGCGCAATCCCGCGGCAGTGCTGGCGGTCGCGCTGCCGGTGCAGGTGGGCGCTTATTTCCTGATCTGGATGCTGGGCTACGGCATCGAAGTGATGTGGACGATCGCCGGCACGCATCCGCTCAACATGCCCGCGCCGCCGAAGGGCGGATACATCCAGGCCGACCGCGCCGAAGGCAAGGACATGCTGCTGCTCGGCATCGAAAACAGCCGCGACCCGGAAGCCGCGCTGTGGCGCGAGCAGGTCGCCTTGTCCGACGTGTACACGACCTATCCGCTGCGAAACCTGCCGCAGCAGGGCACGATGACCAACCTGTCGCCGATGGAATTCGGCGATGGCGACAACAACCTGTGGATGGTGTACAGCCACGACCGCGCGCGTTTCGTCACCCGCGGGCTGCGCGATCAGCGCCGGATCGGCGAAATGGGAGTGGGCGAAAAACAGGCCCCGTTCCCGGCGCCGACCATGCCGTACGGCGCGACCTATCTGTACAACGCGCATGCGGCCTACCAGTACGACAGCGAGCAGCAGCGGATGTTCGAGCGCTTCCGCCTGCCGGCGGGCGAGGTGATGGCCAGCCCGCCCGAGCCGGCCGGCGACAACATCGTGGTGCTCAGCGACCGCGCCGCCTATTTCTATCCCGGCCGCGAGGCTGTGAACGAACTGGACCTGCTGCAACCGCTGATGCGCGTGGAGATGCCCGGCCCGGTCGGCAACCTCAGTCGGATGGACTTGATCGAAATGCTGGACGGCTACCTGGTGTCCTATACCTACACCTGGGGCGTATGGAGCGGCGAACTGCAGCATCCGTTCCAGCAAGTAGTGCGCGTGGACGGCAAGGGGCAGGCGCGGGAAGTCGCGCGCCGCGCACTCTCGATCGACCTGCCGTCGATCTACACCAATCGCAACACCTGGCTGTCGCCGGCACTGCGCACGATCTGCCTGGCCGCGCAGGACCTGTTTGCCGCGCCCGATCCGCTACGCGCCAAGCCGGAACCGATGCCGGCGCCGATCCTGTGGCTGGCCGGCGCGTGCTGCCTGTTGTCATTGCTCGGTGCGATATGGCTGAGCGGACGGCAATCGCATTCGCCGCGAGCTCGCTGGGCGTGGGTCGCGTTGTGCGGGATCGTCGGGCTGCCGGCGTTGGCCAGCCTGTGGCTGCTCTATCCGCGTCGCGAAACGCTACCGATGGTCGCACCGCAAGCGCAGCCAGTCGCGGCCTGAAGCCTGGCGGACAAGGACCCCGATGATGACGACGTTCCGAATCCTGTGCAGCACGCTGGCGTTGTGCGCCCTGCTGCTCGCACCGCGAGCGCTCCCAGCACAGGCGGCCGAAAGCCTGCGCGCGGCGGCCGACGCCCAGCGCGCAATGCCGCGCGCCGCGCGCCAGCCGCGCACAGCCTTCCTCGAAAACCGCACGCTGGTAGCGGCGCAGCTTTCGCCGGCCGGCGATGCCGTGGCCTATCTGCGCGAAAAAAAGGACGCGCGCGACTTGTGGCTGCTGCCGGCGAACGGCGGCAGCGCCCGCATGCTGGTGGGCAGCACCCAGGCCGATCAACTGATGTGGTCTCGCGATGGCCGCTGGCTGTTCCTGCGCGCCTCGCGCGCGCTGAGCATCGTCGGCGTCGACGGCCGCACAGGTGTGCGCGTGCCACTGGGCGGCACCGAACGGCGCCGGGTGATGAAACTCGATCCGTCGCAACCGGCCTCGGTGCTGCTCGGCGAACGGGTGCGCGCCGGGAATGGCGAGCGCTGGCGCGTGGTGCGCGTGGACGCGGGCGGCAAGCGCACCGTACTGCGCGAGGACTCGCACTGGATTCACGATGTCGCGCTAGATGCGCAAGGCCGCATCGCCGCGCTGGCGCGTTTCGAAGGCGACCACGACGCCCTCTATCGCGTGCGCGCGGACGGGACGCTGCACGAAGTGTTGCGCCTGCGGCCGATGGAGCGACTGGACCTGCTGGCGGCACGGGACGATGGCAGCTTGCTGATGTCGGGCAACCCCGGCGGGAATTTCCGCCGCGTGATGCGGCTGGATGCGAACGACAAGCTGCACACCCTGCACCAGGATCCGCGCGGCGAAGCCGACCTCGACGAGGTCGCGATCGATCCGCGCACCCAACAGCCACTGGCCGCGAGCTATCGCAGCACCGTCGCCGCGACCTACGGCATCGGCGACGCGCAAGCCGTGGTCGCGGATATCGCGCGCAAGTTCCCGGCCCGCGACATCGGCCTGCAAGCCGGCAACGGCCCGTCCGCGCGCTGGCTGGTGAGCGAGCGCGCGTCTACGCTACGCGATCCTCGCTGGTATCTGTACGACCCGCGCAATGGAAGCTTGCGCCGCATCCTGGACGATCCCGGCATCGTCGCGAATTCGTCGCCGGAATCGAGCCTCGCGCGCAAGCTCGCCATCGTCTACACCGCTTCCGACGGCAAGCGCGTGCACGGCTTCCTGTTGTTGCCGCCGGGCGTGGACGCCGCGCGCGCGCCGTTGATCGCGCAAGTGCACGGCGGGCCGATCAACCACTTCCGCGCCGGCTACGATGGCGTCGCCCAATTCCTCGCCAATCGCGGCTACGTGGTGTTCCAGTCGAACTTCCGCGGCTCCACCGGCCACGGCCTCGCCTACACTTTCTCTTCGAACGGCGACTACGGCAACGGCCGCGTGCAACAGGACATCGTCGAAGGCGTGCGCTGGCTGCTGGCGCAAGGCATCGGCGACGCGAACCGCGTCGGCGTCGTCGGCCATTCCTTCGGCGGCTATTCGGCGTTGCTGGGCCTGACCTTCCAGCCCGAACTGTTCAAGGTCGGCGTGGCCGGCTCGCCGCCGGCGGACCTGGGTTGGTCGATGCGCTGGCTGCTGCAAGCCGGCGACCAGGGCGACTTGCCCGACCGCTCGCTCAAGCACACCCTCGCGGCTTTGTCGCTGGATTCCACCGATGCCGCGACCTATGCGCGCCTACACGGGCAATCGCCGCTGGTGAACGCGGCGAAGATGCGCCGTCCCTTGCTGGTCATCGCGGGCGGCGCCGATCGCACGGTGGCGATCCGCGAAGTCGTCAACTACGCCGCGACCCTGCAGGCAGCGAAGCGTCCGATGACCTTGCTGGTCGAACCGAACGGCGGGCATTCGCCGGTCGATCCGGTGCCGCGCGAGGCCTATCTGTTCGCGATGGAAACCATGTTGCAGCGACACCTCGGCGGTGCGGCACCGGAGCCGCCCGGCCAGCGCCTGCGTGCCTATCTGCGCCAGAACCTGCGCGTGGCCGGCCCTGAGTTCGCGAGGTACGCGCAAAAGCCGCGGTAGCCCGGAGCGGATGCGCGAAAGTCGGCGACGGACAAGCGCCCCGGGTCGTGGTCGGCCAAGCCAGGCTACAACGCGGCGCCGCTTTCGGCGTCGAAGAAATGCAGTCGCTCGCCGGCCATGGCGATCGACATGGGCTTGCCGCGCTCGGGCAGCACGTTGGGCTCGAAACGCGCGATCAGCGGCTGCCGACCCAGGCGCAGGTTGACGTAGACCTCGCTGCCGACCGGTTCGACCACTTCGACTTCGGCTTCGAACGCGCCGGCCTCGCCATGCTGCGCCGGTCGCAAGTGCTCCGGCCGCACGCCGACGGCGATGTCGCGGCCCAGCCATGCCTGCGGCGGCTTCGCGCCGTCGAGCGGCACGCGCGTGCCGTCTTCCAGACGCACCGCCAAGCCGTCGTCGGCAGACAAGCGGCCTTGCAGCACGTTCATCGCCGGACTGCCGAGGAAAGTAGCGACGAACAAGTTCGCCGGCTTCTCGTACAACGCCATCGGCGTGTCGATCTGCTGGATTTCGCCTTTGTCGAGCACGACGATGCGCTGACCCAGCGTCATCGCTTCGATCTGATCGTGGGTCACGTAAACCATCGTCGCGCCTAGTTGCCGATGCAGGCGCGCGATTTCGACCCGCATCGACAAGCGCAATTTCGCGTCCAGGTTCGAAAGCGGCTCGTCCAATAAGAAGGCTTGCGGTTGCCGCACCAGTGCGCGACCGAGCGCAACGCGCTGACGCTGGCCGCCGGACAACGCGGCCGGCTTGCGATCGAGCAACGCGTCCAATTCCAAGGTCTTCGCCGCTTCGGCCACGCGCGAGGCGATCGCGGCCTTGTCGTGGCCGCGCAACTTCAATCCGAAGGCCAGGTTCTCGGCCACGGTCATGTGCGGATACAGCGCGTAGCTCTGGAACACCATCGCGATGTCGCGATCCTTCGGCGCCACTTCGTTGACCACGCGCCCACCGATCTTCAGCGTGCCGGAGCTGATCGATTCCAACCCCGCGATCATCCGCAACAGCGTCGATTTGCCGCAGCCCGAAGGCCCGACCAGCACCAGCAGTTCGCCGTCGGCGACTTCGAAACTGGCCCCAGCCACGGCCACGAAGCCGTTCGGATACACCTTGCGCACCTGGTCTAGCTGGACTTGGGCCATCGGAACTCCGCTTGCCGGTGGGATCGCCTGGACGACCTTAGACCACGCAGGCCGGACCTGCGCTGATTCTGTGCGGTCGCACCATTACACTGGCCCGACGCATGCGGTATTCTGCCATGTAATCGTTTTCATGGGCTCCCGAGCCTGCCCACCGCCAAGGATCATGCGATGAGCTCACCGGCTACTACCGCCACCAAGCAGTTTCCCCAAGGTTTCCTGTGGGGGTCGGCCACGGCCGCCCACCAGATCGAAGGTTCCCCGCTGGCCGACGGCGCCGGTCCCAGCATCTGGACCCGCTTCGCCCACACCCCGGGCATGACCTTGAACGGCGACACGGGCGACGTGGCCTGCGACCACTACCGTCGCTGGAAGGAAGATGTGGCGTTGATGAAGCAACTAGGCATGCAGGCCTACCGCTTCAGCGTGTCCTGGTCGCGGATCCTGCCCGAGGGTACCGGCCGGGTGAACCAGAAGGGCTTGGATTTCTATTCGCGCCTGGTCGACGAACTGCTGGCGAACGGCATCGAACCGCTGCTCACGCTCTATCACTGGGATCTGCCCGCGGCGCTGGACGATCGCGGCGGCTGGCTCAACCGCGACTGCGCCGACTGGTTCGCTGACTACGGCCGCGTGCTGTACCGCGCGCTCGATGGCCGGGTGAAGAAATGGGTGACGCTCAACGAACCGTGGGTGATCACCGATGGCGGCTATCTGCACGGCGCGCTGGCGCCGGGTCATCGCAGCCGCTTCGAAGCGCCGATCGCTTCGCACAATCTGATGCGTTCGCACGGCGCCGCCGTGCAGGCTTATCGCGCCGAAGGCAAGCACGAGATCGGCCTGGTGGTGAACATCGAGCCGAAATACGCCGCGTCGGATTCGGCCGAGGATCAGGCCGCGCTGCGCCGCGCCGACGCTTATATGAATCGCCAGTATCTGGATCCGGCGATCCTCGGCAGCTACCCGGACGAAATGAAAGAAATCTTCGGCGAAGCCTGGCCAGACTGGCCGGCCGAGGATTTTGACCTGATCAGACAAAAACTGGACTTCATCGGCATCAATTACTACACGCGCAACGTCACCCAGGCGAACGACAGTTACCCGTTGCGCGCCGGACCGGTCAAACAGCCGCTCGCCACATACACGGAAACCGGCTGGGAAGTCTTCCCGCAGGGACTGACCGATCTTCTGGTCTGGGCCAAGGACCGCTACGGCAACATTCCGACCTACATCACCGAAAACGGCGCCGCATTCTTCGATCCGCCCACAGCCGAAGGCGGTCGGATCCGCGACCCGCTGCGGATCGATTACCTCCGGAAGCATTTGTCCGCGATCCGCGACGCGATCGACGCCGGCTGCGACATCCGCGGCTATATGGTCTGGTCGCTGCTGGACAACCTGGAGTGGTCGCTGGGATACTCCAAGCGATTCGGCATCGTGCACGTGAACTACGGCACGCAGGAAAGGACGCCGAAAGACAGCGCGCGCTTCTACAGCAAGGTGATCGCCAGCAATGGCAGCGCGCTGGCCGACCCTCTCCCCTACTGACGGAGTCCGCTAGACCGCGCCATGCACGACACCCTGTTGCTGTTCGGCGCCACCGGCGACCTCTCGCAGCGCTACCTGTTCCCTTCCCTGCAGCACCTGCTGCGCGACCGGCTGCTGCCGCCGGATTTCCGCGTGATCGCGGTTGGCCGCAGCGAGCACGACGATGGCGGTTTCCAGGCCTGGTTGCGCGAACGCCTGGCCAACGGCGACTCGCGCGACGATGCGGCGTTGGAAGACCTGCTCCACCGTACGCACTACATTGCACTGGACCTCAATGACACCGCGGCGATGGCCGCGGCCTTGTCGCAGTACGCCGACCGTCCCAGCGTCAGCTATCTGTCCACGCCGCCCGACCTGTTCGCGCCAGCCACTCGCGGCTTGAAGGCCGCCGGCCTGCTGGAAGGCGAATCGCGGCTGGTGCTGGAAAAGCCGATCGGCCACGACCTGGCTTCGGCGCGCGAGATCAACGCCGCGCTCAAGGCGGCGCTGGACGAGTCGCGGATCTTCCGCATCGACCATTACCTGGGCAAAGCGCCGGTGCAGAACCTGCTGGCGCTGCGCTTCGGCAATACCCTGATGGAAGCGGTGTGGCACAACCGCTGGATCGCGTCGGTCGACATCCTGGTCGCCGAGACCGCCGGTGTCGACGGCCGCGAAGGCTATTACGCGAATTACGGCGCGCTGCGCGACATGGTCCAGAACCACATGCTGCAGTTGCTGGCGCTGATCGCGATGGAGCCGCCCGGCGCGCTGGACGCGGACAGCATCCGCGACGAGAAGCGCAAAGTGCTCCGCGCGCTGCGGCCGATGGCGCCCACCGACGTCGGCACCCACAGCGTGCGCGGCCGTTACGAAGCCGGCGTGGTCGACGGCGAGCCCGTGCGCGGCTTCAAGCACGACAGCGACGTGGAAACCTTCGTCGCCGTGCGCGCGCATATCGACAACTGGCGCTGGGCTGGCGTGCCGTTCCGGATCGTCACCGGCAAGCGCATGCCCTCGCGCGCCACCGAAGTGGTGGTGTCGTTCAAGCCGGTCTCGCACTGGGTGTTCGAGCGACCTAGTAAGGAACGTGCGCGTTCCAACCGGCTGCGCATGCGATTGCAGCCGGAAGAAACCATCGAATTGGGCCTGATGGGCAGCCTGGCCGCGCCGGAATGGGGCGCGACCGAACTGCAGCCGATGTCGCTGGACCTGTCGATGTCGCCCGCACCCAAGCGCCGCATTGCCTACGAACGCCTGTTGGTCGATGCGCTGAAAGGTGACCAGACCCTGTTCGTGCGCGACGACGAAGTCGAAGCGGCTTGGCATTGGATCGACAGCATCAGCGACGCCTGGGAAGCCGCCGCCACACCGGTGCAGCCCTACCCGGCAGGCTCCTGGGGCCCTCCGGCTGCGACGGATTTTCTGCCCGCGACGCTGTTCGGCAACGGTCACAAGAAAAAAGCCTCATGAGCGCGATCGGCGAGCGCGTACTGTTGGCCGACATCGGCGGCACCAACGCCCGCTTCGCGCTGGCCGACGTCGATGCCGCCGAACCGCTACTGGCCGAGAGCGTGCGCGAATTCGCGGTCGCCGATTTCCCTTCGCTCGGCGATGCCGCGCAGCACTATCTCGACAACATCGCGCCGACCCCGCTCGACGACGGCGGCATCCGCCGCGGCGTGTTCGCGGTCGCCGGCCGCGTCGACGGCGACCACGCACGGATCACCAACCATCCGTGGGTGATTTCCAAGCAGCGCGTGCGCTCCGCGCTCGGCTTCGACGATCTGCAGCTCATCAACGATTTCGCCGCGCAGGCCATGGCCATCGTGCTGCTGCGCGGCGATGCGCTGGTGGCGATCGGCGGCGCGAACGTCGCGCCTTTCGACGCCCGCATCGACCGCAACTACGCAGTGATCGGCCCAGGCACCGGCTTGGGCGTCGGCGCGCTGATGGTGCGCGACGGACGCGCTTATCCGATCGAGACCGAAGGCGGCCATGTCAGCTTTCCGCCCGGTACGCCGGAGGAAATCGAAATCCTGGAGCGTCTGTCCGCGCAGTTCGGGCGCGTTTCCAACGAACGGCTGATCTGCGGGCCGGGTTTGGTCAACATCCATCGCGCGCTGAGCGAGATCGCCGGCGTCGATCCGGGGCCGATGAAGCCCAAAGACATCACCGAACGCGCCGCGCAAGGCGATCCGCTCAGCATGCGCAGCGTCGACGTGTTCTGCGCCGTGTTCGGCGCGATCGCCGGCGATCTGGTGCTGACCACCGGCGCCTGGGACGGCGTCTATCTCACCGGCGGCCTGGTGCCGCGGATGCTGCCCGCCCTGCAGCATTCCGGCTTCCGCCAGCGCTTCGAACATAAAGGACGCTTCTCGTCCAACATGGCGGCGGTGCCGACGCTCGCCGTCGTGCACCCGCAGCCGGGATTGCTCGGCGCCGCTGCGCTGGCTTTGCAGCATCGGACATCGCCATCGGCGAGCGACTGATGCCCATGTCCGCCCCACCGCCGATCCAAGACTCGTCCCGCCCCGGTCGGGTGAAATTCCACGCCTATCCGGATGCGGATGCCTGGGCCTGGAGTTGCGCGGTGGCGTTGGCGGCCAGCCTGCGTCGCGATCTGTCCGAACGCGGCCATGCGCGCCTGCTGCTCTCCGGCGGCACGACGCCGGCGCCGGTGTATCGCGCCTTGTCGAAGGCGCCGTTGGACTGGGACAACATCGATGTGGCCCTGGTCGACGAGCGTTGGCTGCAACCTGACGATCCGGACAGCAATGCGCGCTTGGTCCGAGAACATCTGTTGCAGAACCACGCCAAGGCTGCGCATTTCGAACCGATGACCCGGCTCGGACGCACCCTGGAGGAAGCCGTCGCCGGCGCCAATGCGCATGCGCGCCAGGCGACCACCGCTGCGGTGCTGGGTATGGGCGAAGACGGGCATACAGCGTCATTGTTTCCCGGCTCGCGCGACCTGCCGCGCGCCTTGGCCAGCAAATCCGATTACGTCGCCTTCGATGCCAGCGGCTGTCCCGGCGCGGGACCTTGGCCGTTGCGGATCAGCCTCACGCCGCACGGCTTGTCGAAAGCCGGCGAACGCTTGTTGCTGGTTCGCGGCGACGCCAAGCGACGCTTGCTGGACCGCGCGCTGGACAGCGACGACGCCAGCCTCATGCCGGTGCGGATAGCCTTCACCACGCCCGGCGCCCCGCTCCAAATCCACTGGTGTCCGTAGGGTGGGCCTTGGCCCACCGAACGCATGCCAGCCATCCCGCCAACCAAGATCGCGACCTCGATGAAAATCGAAACGAGGCCCGCCTGACGACCCCATGACCCTGCATCCCACCCTCCACGAAGTCACCGAACGCATCCGCGAACGCAGCCGCGTTTCGCGCAGCGCCTATCTGCAGGGCATCGATGCGATTCTCGCCGCCGGCCCGCAGCGCAAGCGCTTGAGCTGCGGCAATCTCGCGCACGCTTTCGCAGCCAGCGAAACGGTCGACAAAAGCCGCCTCCGCGGCGATGCCACGCCGAACCTCGCCATCGTCACCGCCTACAACGACATGTTGTCGGCGCACCAGCCGTACGAAACCTATCCCGAGCTGATCCGCAAGATCGCACGCGAAGCCGGCGCCACCGCTCAGGTCGCGGGCGGCGTGCCGGCGATGTGCGACGGCGTCACCCAGGGCCGCCCGGGCATGGACCTGTCGCTGTTCTCGCGCGACGTGATCGCGCAAAGCACCGCGATCGCATTGACCCACGACATGTTCGACGCCGCGCTGTATCTGGGCATCTGCGACAAGATCGTGCCCGGCCTGCTGATCGGCGCGTTGGCTTTCGGCCACCTGCCCGCGGTATTCGTGCCCGGCGGACCGATGACGCCGGGCATTCCCAACAAGCAGAAAGCCGAAGTGCGCGAACGCTACGCCGCGGGCCAGGCGACGCGCGAAGAACTGCTGCAGGCCGAGGCCGATTCCTACCACGCGCCCGGCACCTGCACCTTCTACGGCACCGCAAACTCCAACCAGGTGCTGCTGGAAGCGATGGGCGTGCAGCTGCCCGGCAGTTCCTTCGTCAATCCCGGGACGCCGCTGCGCGATGCGCTGACTTGCGAAGCCGTGCTGCGCGCGCTGGCGGTCACCGCGCTGGGCAACGATTACCGCCCACTCGGCCGCTTGATCGACGAACGCGCCATCGTCAACGCGGTGGTCGCGCTGATGGCCACCGGCGGATCGACCAACCACACCATCCATTGGGTCGCCGTGGCGCGCGCCGCCGGCATCGCGCTGACTTGGGACGACATCGACGCCTTGTCGCAAGCGGTTCCCTTGCTGGCCCGCGTGTACCCGAACGGCGAGGCCGACGTGAATCGTTTCGCCGCCGCTGGCGGAACGCAATTCGTATTCCGCGAATTGCTCGCCGCGGGATTGATGCACGAGTTGCCGACGCTTGCAGCGGGTGGCATGGCCGAGTACACGAAGGAACCGCGCTTGGTCGACGGCCGTCTCGCTTATTCGGACGGCGCCGCGGAGAGCGGCGACCTGCAAGTGCTGCGTCCTGTAACCGATCCGTTCGAAGCCCAAGGCGGCCTGCGCTTGATGCGCGGCAACCTGGGGCGTTCGCTGATGAAAGTGTCGGCAGTGAAGCCCGAATACCGCGTCATCGAAGCGCCCGCGGTGGTGGTCGACGCGCCGCAAGCCTTGAACAAACTGCACGCCGCCGGCGTGCTGCCGCGCGATTTCGTCGCGGTGGTGCGCTACAACGGCCCGCGCGCCAACGGCATGCCGGAAATGCATTCGCTCACGCCCTTGTTGGGCATGCTGCAGAACCAAGGCCGGCGCGTCGCCCTGGTCACCGACGGACGTTTGTCCGGCGCTTCGGGCAAGATTCCGGCGGCGATCCACATCACGCCCGAAGCCGCCCGCGGCGGGCCGATCGCCAAGGTCCGCGAAGGCGACATGATCCGGCTCGACGGCGAGGCCGGCACCTTGGAAGCGCTGGTAGACCCGAAAGAATGGGCCGCGCGCGAACTCGAACCGAATACGACGCCAGCCGCGCACGATCTGGGCCGCAATCTGTTCGCGCTGAATCGCCGCTTGGTCGGCCCGGCCGATCAGGGCGCGCTGTCGATCTCCTGCGGCCCGCCTTCGCACGAGGGCGGCGCCTGGGAATACGATTCCGAATACGAATTGGGCGGCGGACGCCAGGCGGCGTTGGCGCCGCATACCGAACGCGATTATTAATTCGAATCGAGACCGATGAGCATGAGCATCGCCGAATACCAAACCCAAGCCGAACGCCTGCTGCGCGACGCGGGCATCCTGCCCATCGTCACCGTCGACAGCATCGATCAGGCCCGCCGCCTCGCCGATGCCTTGCTGGCCGGCGGTCTGCGCTCGATCGAATTGACTTTGCGCACGCCGGTCGCGTTGGAAGCTTTGTCGGTATTGAAGAAATCGCTGCCGGAGATCGTCATCGGCGCGGGCACCGTGCTGACCGAAGCGCAGATCCGCGGCTCGATCGACGCCGGCGCCGATTTCCTGGTCACGCCTGGCACGCCGGCCACGCTGGCCGATGCGCTGGCGAAAGCACCGCTGCCAGTAGTGCCAGGCGCCGCGACGCCGACCGAATTCTTGGCGTTGATGGCGCGCGGCTTCCGCGTCTGCAAACTGTTCCCCGCTTCTGCCGTCGGCGGCCTGGCGATGATCAAAGGCCTGGCGGCCCCGCTCGCCGGCTTGAAACTCTGCCCCACCGGCGGCATCGGCGAGAAAGATGCCGCGGAATACCTGGCCCAGTCGAACGTGGCCTGCATCGGCGGCTCGTGGATGGTCGCCAAGGAGTGGCTGGCGGCGGGCGATTACGCCAAGGTCACCGAGAGCGCGGCCCGGGCTGCGGCGATCGTTAAGGCTCGGACTGCATAAGCGCTTTGAGGCGGCGTCCCCACAGCTAGCTCCGCAGGCTGCGCTCTAAGCCGTCATTCCCGCGAAAGCGGGAATCCAGCGACTTGGTTGTGGGCTACATCCTTGTCGATGAAGAGCGAAGTCACTGGATTCCCGCTTTCGCGGGAATGACGGCTGAAAGCGGAGCTTCACTTATCTATCTGGATTTCAATCCGCGCAGGCGCCGCACGAATGCGCAACTCGCGGTTCTCCCAACGCACGGCTTTCCCGTCGATCTTCGCCTCGCCTGGTTCGCTGCGATACGGCCACGGCAAGATCAAACCGCCGGACGGCAACTGGACGCCTTGCGTGATATCGAGCTTCAATATCGAACCCTCTCGCCGCAGCGAGTAACCCAGCTTCCCGTTCGGCGTGCGCAGATCGCGGATCGCGATGCCCTTCCCGTCCAGCCAATCGGCCGGAATGCCCGCGGCCAGCACGATGCTGTCGTCGACTTCGCGCACGTAAGCGAACATATCCAGCGCCGAGCGCACGAAATCTGAGGCGACCCAAGCATGCGGCAAATCGCCGACGAAGAACGGCTTGCGCCGCTCGCGCGCGACGACTTCGGCCCATTGGTTCCAGGCGGCCGGCTCGCGGTCGGCGAAGAAATAATCCACCGCTTCCTGGGCGCGATCGCGCCAGCCCAGCCGCACGAACGCGGCGACGTTGCGCCATTCGTAGGGCGTGTACGCGTCCCATTGCCGCTTGCCATCGCGGCGCTGCACGAATTCGCGCCAATAACGTTGGAAAGTGTTCTCCAGCAGGGTTTTTGGCAACCTGCCCTGCTCTCCGCCAGGCGCCAGTGCGATGGTCGTCGATGTCGCATCGAAATCGCCAAGCTCGGCCGAACCGGCCAGGTAATCGATCTTGTGGTTCGCCGCCGTCGCCTGCAGCGAGGCGTAGAGATCGTCGCGAAACTGGTCGCGCGAAGCGGCGAAGCGTTTGGCTTCCGCCGTTTTCCCGAGCCACTGCGCCACTTCCACCGCGTCCTTGTAACCGCGTAAGGCCCAGAAATTGTCCCAGTACGAATGCACCGGTTTGGCCGAATAACCTTCGTGGCTGATCGACACGGGCATCATCCCGTAGAACGCCGCATTCTTGGCCTTGTTGGCCTCGGTGCGTTCGCTCAGCCGCAGCTTCTCCATGTATCCGAACGCAGCCAGCACATGCGGCCACATTTTCGCCAGGAAAGCCTTGTCGCCGTTGTAGCGGTACAGTTCGGCGATGTTGAAGATCAGCTCGCCGTGGCTGTCGTTCTCCGGCACCGGATCGCTGCCGCGGCGGTCGACGCAGCAAGGCACCATGCCGTCCTTGAACTGGTACGGCGCATACCAGGCCACGTAGTCTTTCACCGCATCCTCGCGGCCCATCCGCAGCAGGCCTTCGGAAATCATCGCGCCGTCACGGATCCAGCTGCGCGCGTACGAACGCGTGCCCGGCTGCAAACGCGGGCCGATGCGCGAGACGAGCATGTGCGCGGTAGCGGTGCGCAGCGTATCCGCCAGCGCTTGGCCCTGCGGAGGCACGTCGATATGCACGCGGTCCAGTTTGCCGCGCCAATCCGCGGCGGCGGCTTGTTGCAGGCTTTCCGCATCCGCGATCGCTTTTGGCGCCGCACCGGTCATCGGGATCAGCAACGAAATTTCGCGCCATTCTCCCGGCGCCAACGGCAGGCGATACAACAAAGCGCCGGAAGCGAGCCCGGTCGGGTCGTCCACTCGCTTGGTTTGCGGCCGCTCGCCGTCGTCCAATTTGGCCACCGCCGAACCCGAGTCGAAAGCGCTGACGAACGAAGCATCCGGGGTCTGCCCGGCGAACACGCGCCGCTGCCCATCAACAGAAACCGTATTGCCTTCGATCTCCAGATTGCGGATCGCGCTGACGCCGCCGACGGTATTCAAGAACTGCGTGGGCGGGTTCACCTGCAACGGCCGCACCGCCAAGGCGAGGATGAAATCGCGGGCTTCTTTGCCGGTATTGGCCAGGCGATAGCGCACGACCAACTGCGAGCTCCTGCTCTCGCCACGGGCGAAGGCGGTGGTCTTGAGCGAAAACTCCGGATGCTTCCAGTCCACGCTCGGAATCGGCAAATACCCATCCTGCAGCGACTGCGAGGCCTGCACGTCGGCCCAGGTGACCAGCGCCCCGTCTGCGATCACGAACGGCTCGATGCTGAAACCGCCCTGCGCGACTTCGACCGCGCCGTCTTCGCCGATTAGGCCCTGCTGCTCGCCACCGTCGATGCCTAGGATCGTCCAGTACGGTTGTTCGCCGATGAAGCCACGCGGATACCAGCCCCTCGGCGAATCTTTCGCTACCGAACGCACGAAATCGTTGGGCGTGGCGGCGAATTCCAACGGTTGCACCGCCGCTTCTTCCAAACCGAACGTGGCCTGCGGACCGTCGCCGGGCAGGACGCGGAGATAGCGCGCTTCGGATTCGGGCAACGCCAGATAGTCCGCGCCGCCGTCGCCGCCGACGACGGTTCGAACATCGCGCCAGGCTTTGCCGTCGTCGGAAGTTTGCACCAGGTAATCGGACGCGTATTCGCGTGGCGTCCAACGCAGCACCAGGCCGCCGAATTCGCGCGGCTTGCCCAGATCGAGCGTCAGACTCGGCGCCGGTTCGGTTGCGAAATCGGCGATCCATGCGGTGTCGCGCTTGCCGTCCACCGTCCTGGCCGCGATCGCACCGCCATTGGCAGCGGTCGAACTGGCCGAAGCTTTTAACGACGAACGGTCTTCTGGCGGGAGCGGTTCGAAACGGAGCCTGTCGAAGCAAACCGAACCTTTGCCGCCTTCGTTGTTGTAGATGGTGTATTCGAGTTTCGCGCTGCTACGCAGCGCGCGGTCCGGATCGGGCCCCCAGGCCTTGTCGATATGCCGCTTCTTGTAGCGGACCTCGGACCAGGCGCGCGGGTAGTCGTACTTGGGCCGATTCACCCACCAGACGTTGTCGCCGCTCGCATCGATCAGCTTGAATTGCAGGTCGTTCTTGGGCGAATCGCCGCGCAGGTCGAACTTGAATTGGTAGTTACCGGGATATTCGACCGGCAGATCGCGTTGGATGCCGACGTAACCGGAAACGCCATTGAAGTCGTAGTCCAGGCACAAGGCTTTGCCGTCGACGCCTTGCGCCTGACGAAGTTTGCCGGTGACTTGGTTGGAGACGACGACTTTCCAGTCGTTCTGATTTTCGAAGCCGTCGAGCGAACGCGGCGCGGTCTGGGCTTGGACCACGCCGGCAAACATCGATCCGGCCAAGACGATGGCGCTTTTGCCTTCAGCCGTCATTCCCGCGAAGGCGGGAATCCAGTGTCTTTTACCCTTCCCGCCAAGAGCAAAGTCGCTGGATTCCCGCTTCCGCGGGAATGACGGCTTCGAGCATGGGAAAACGGCGCGCGCATTCAACCTTTGACACTCCCGAGCAGCAGGCCTTGGATGTAATACCGTTGCAGCAGCAGGAACAGCAACAGCACCGGCAATACCGTGATCACCGCGCCCGCCATCATCATCTCCACGTCCTGGATGTGCTCGCGCGACAACGAAGCCAGGGCCACCGGCAAGGTGTAGTGCTCCTGGTCGGTCAGTACGATCAAGGGCCACATGAAATCGTTCCAGGCGGCCATGAAGGTGAAGATCGACAAGGTGACCAGCACCGGCTTGAGCATCGGCAGGACGATCTGGAAGAAAATGCGCAGCTCGCCGGCCCCGTCGATACGTGCGGCTTCAAGCAATTCATCGGGAATCGAGCGCGCGTACTGGCGTACCAGGAAAATGCCGAACACCGTGGCCAGCGCCGGGACGATCACCCCGCCGTAGCTGTTGACCAGATGCAGCTGCTTCATCATCAGGAACAAGGGCAACATCGCCACCTGAGCCGGAATCACCAGCGCCGCCAGCAGCAGCTGGAAAATACGCTCGCGCCCTTTGAACCGGAGCTTGGCGAATGCGTAGCCGGCCATCGTGTTGACCAACAGCGACAGCAATGTGATCGAGAGCGACACCAGCAGGCTGTTGCCGAAATTGCGGGCCATGCCGGTGCGCTCGAACAACTCGTGGTAAGCGCCCAAGGTCGCTTTCGACGGCAGCAATGGCGGCGGGAAATGGCTAGCCTCGCCGGCCGGCATGAACGACACCGACACCATCCAGGCCAGCGGCGCCAGGCTGATCAAAGCCAACACGACCAATGCCGTATTCACGGCGATGACGTTGAAGCGCGACTCGCCCACCTGGCGGCTCATACCAATTCCTTCTTACGCCCCAGGCGCAGCAGCACCGTGGTCACCGCCAGGATGATCACGAACAACAGGAACGCCACCGCCGATGCGCGGCCCAGGTTCCACCAGCGGAAGCCTTCCTCGAACATGTAGTACAGCACGCTGACCGTGCTCTGCAGCGGATCGCCGCGGGTCATCACGTACGGTTCGGCGAACAATTGGAAATAGCCGGAGATGGTGATCACGCCCACCACCAGCAGCACCGGCCCCAGCATCGGCAAGGTGATGTGCAGGAACTGGCGCCATTTCGAGGCGCCGTCGATGCGCGCGGCTTCGTACAGGTCCTGCGGGATCGATTGCAATCCCGCCAGGAAGATCACCATGTTGTAGCCGAAGTTCTTCCACACCGCGAGCAGCATGATCGTCGGCATCGCCCAGGCGGGATCGCCCAGCCAGTCGATCGGTCCGATGCCGAAATGCCCCAGCACCCAGTTCACCAGGCCGTAGCTGGTGTGGAACAGATAGCGCCAAATCACCGCCACCGCCACCAATGTCGTCACCACCGGCGCGAACAGCGCCGTGCGGAAAAAAGCCTTGAAGCGCGACACCGGCGCGTGCAGCAGCATGGCTGCGCCCAGCGACACGCCGATCGACAAAGGCACGCCGACCGCGACGAAATAGGTGGTATTGCCGAGCGACTTCCAGAACATCGGCGTGCGCAGCAATTCCCAATAATTGCCGAAGCCGACGAAGCGCAGGTTGGCCGGGTCGGCCAGCGCGTACAGATCGAAATCGGTCAGGCTCAGGCCCAGCGCGGCCAGCACCGGCAGGCCGAAAAACACGCCGATCACGATCAGCGCGGGCGCCGCGAACATCCAGCCAGCCAGCGAAATCTTCATCGCTGCGCACCGCCGGCTTGCACCGAATTTTCCTGCGCCGCTTGCGCCTGCATCCAGCGGCGTTTCTCCAGGATCTCGTCGACGCGCTTGTCCAGATCGCGTAGCGCGTTGTCCTCCGATTCGCCGCCGCGCACCACGCGTTCGCTGGCCAGGCGCATCTCCTGCACGATCCGCTCCCACTCCAGCACTTTCGGCGTGGGCTTCACCCGTTCCAACTGGTCGCGGAAAGCCTGCGCGTACGGGTCTTGCTTCAGCTGCGGATATTCCCAGGTGCTGCGCCGCGGCGGCAGATCGCCGATCGCGGCGTGGAAGCGCTGCTGGATATCGGGCCGCGACAGGAATTCGACCAGCTTCCAGGACGCATCCTTGTGCTTGGACTCACGGAACAGCACCAGGCTGGTGCCGCCGGCGATGCCGGCGCCGGGGCCGTTCGGACCCGGCAGCGGCGCCGTGCCCCAGGCGTCTTCCAATCCCGCCGGCACGCGCTTCTTGAATTCGCGGATGTTCCAGGGACCGGACACGTAGAAAGTGAAGAAGCCTTTGAAGAATTCGTCCCAGACGTTGGAGATCTGCGTCTCGGACATCGGCGGCGCCCAGCCTTGCCGGAAGATGTTCACGTAGAAATCCAACGAACGGCGGAAGCCCGGGCTCTGGAAATTGCCGCGGCCGTCGCGATCGCGCAGCAGCGGATCGTCCTGCTGCAGGCCCAGCGACAGCAATTGCTCGAACTCGTTGAGCGGCAGCATCGACGCGTAGCGTTGCGGCCCCACTTGCTTCTTCACCGCGGCCATCGCGCGGTCCCATTCTTCCCAAGTAGCCGGTGGTTTATCGAATCCGGCTTTGGCCAGGATGTCCTTTCGGTAGAACACCAAACGCGTATCCACGTACCAGGGCACGCCGACCAATTGGCCGTCGATGACGTTGGTGTCCCAGATGCCGGGAAAATAATCGCGCTTGTCGACGATCTTCGAGCGATCGACATACGGCTGCAGCGGCGTGAGCGTGCCCAGCGCCGCGAATTCCGGAATCCAGGTGTTGCCCAGCTGACAGATGTCCGGCAAACCGTCCGCGGCGAACGCGGTCAGCAATTTTTCGTGGGCGGCGGTCCAGGGAATCTGCTGCAGATCGACGCGAATGCCCGGATTGTCGCGCTCGAACTCGTCGATCAGCGGCCCGACCACTTCGGCCTCGCGGCCCATCGACCAGAAGCGGATCGTGACCGTGTCCGATTCGCGCGTGCAGCCGATCAGCAGCCACGCGGCGAAGACGACGATCAGCAAGGGCCGGACGATGCGCACCCGCCCAGTTTATTGCGGCGGCTGCGGACGTGCCGCTTCGGCCGGCAGCGGCTGCGCATTCGCCGCACGCGACTCGGCCACGCCGATCGCGCGCGCGGCCGCGGCCTTCGGATCCGGCGGCGCGGAAGTCGGGGTTTGGCCCTGCGGGGTCAGCCAGCCGCCCTGGAAACCGGCCATTTCCAGGCCTTTGCGCACGTACGGATTGCGCTTCATCGTCTTCCAGACGAATTCGTTGCGGTAGTTGGCGATCATCGCCAGGATCGGGCCCTGGTCGATGCCGATGTAATCGCTGGCTACCCAGCCCTTCTCCGGCACCAGCCGGCCCGTCTTCAACGGGATGTCGTAGTCGAAGCTGGGATTGAACGCGTCCAGGAAGCCGTAGCTGGAATACAGGAAATCGCCGTAGCGTTCGTGCAGGGTCTGCGTGGCCGGAATCACGATCTCCGGCGCGAACGGCAAGGACGCGATCGCCGCGGTAGGCGCGATGGTGCCGTCGTCGAAATCGTCGCGCAGGCCGGCGCCGCGCGCGCTGTAGTGGCGGAATTCGCGTTCCTGGCCCTGGAAGTACTGGGTGGTGCGCTGCGGGCCGTCGCTGGCGGTCAGGCCCCACACATTCTCGCCGTACTCCTTCCACTTCATCGGATTTTCGATCGCGTACGCGCGCTGCGCGTAGGTCGCGCGGCGGCTGTTCTCGAAATAGTCGATGCCGCGGTTGCGCATGTAGTCGTCGCGGATGCCGCGGAAGTCGATCCACACATGGCTGTACTGATGGCCGAAATGAGGGGCGAAGCTCAAATATTCCTGGCCCTGGAACACGCCCCAGCTCAAGTCGTAACTGCGCGTCCACACCTGCCATGCATCCGGGCTTACCGGATGGGTCGGCGAAGCCATCGCCAGGATGTAGAGCAGCATCGCCTCGTTGTAGCCGGCCCAGTCGTGCTGGATAAAGCCGCTTTCCGGATACCAGCCCATCGAAACCAGCGGCGGGCGCTTCTGCAGCCAGGTCCAATCCACGCGCTTGTACAGCGTGTCGGCCAGTTCCCGGATTTCCTTTTCGCGCGGATCGTCGCGATCGTAATAGCTCTGCGCGAACAGCACGCCGGCCATCAGCAGCGCGGTGTCGATGCTCGACAACTCCACCCAGGGCTCGTAGCGGTGCCCGGTCTGCATGTCGAGGAAGTGGTAGTAGAAGCCGTGGTGCCCGGTCCTGCCGGTGCGTTGCGGGCCTTGCGGCGCATCGCGGAAGAACCTCAGTGTGACCAGGGTGCGGTCGACCGCCTGGCGGCGGCTGACCCAGCCGTTCTCGATGCCGATCGGATACGCGGTCAAGGCGAAGCCGACCGACGCGATGCTGGCGAACGGACGCGAAGGGAAACGGTCGGGCGTGAGCCCGTTGTTCTCGTTGGTCGTGTCCCAGAAGAACTGGAAAGTGCGGCGCTCGATGTCGCGGAATAGCGGCGGCAATTCTGGCGGCCCCGGCTTGGTCGGCGCGGGCGCGGGCGTCTGCGCGATCGGCCCGGGTTTGGGGGCCTGCGCGTCCGGTTTGCGTTCGGGCTCTTGCGGTCCGCAGCCGGCCAGGAAACCCATGGCAAGCAGCGCGGCCAGGAACGCATGGGCACGGGCGGGTCGGAATCGCATTACGGTGCAGGGCCTCTTCGGTTAAAGAAACGTCGGCTCCCCTTCCCTGGAGAGCCGACCCATTGCGTGGTGCTCAGAACGAGTAACGCGCGCCGACCTGGAAGCTGCGGGCGCTGCGCGACTGCGGCAGCATGCAGCCAGGCATGCCGAAGCGCGCGCTGGTGTAGCTGCCTTCGTAGCAATCGAAATTGTTCGAATTGAAGATGTTGAAGCCGTCCAAGCGCAACTGCAGCACCTGGCTCTCGCCGAACTTGAAGTCCTTGGTCAGCGACAAGTCGACTTGCTTGTACGGAGCCTTGCGGCCGCCGCCCAAATGGATGCCCGTCGTGTTGCTCGGACCGTTCGGGCCGCCGTTGTAGTCGAAGTTGTAGAAAACGTCGTACGGGGTGCCGTCGTTGAACGTGCCCAAACCGGTCAGGCGCATGTCCCAAGGCAGCTTGACGCTGGCGTTGATGACGAGTTGGTTGTGCGCGCCGACGTGGTTTTCCGGATACAGCTCGGGCGACACGTAATCCAACGAATAGGCGTCGCCGCCTTCCTTGCTGGCATCCATGAAGGTGTACGACAGGCCGAAGCCCCAGCCCGACTCGTCCGTGTACGGCTTGTCCAGTGTGAAGAACACACCCGTCGAATCGTAATCCTTGGTCGTATTGATCAACACCGGCCCCAGATTGTGGGGCAATCCGCTGATGAAGTTGCCGTTGGGCAGGCGGCTACCCCAAATCCAGGTGAACTGATCCTTGCCCTTCACCTTGCTCAGGGTCAGCGATGCGTTCCAATCGCCCATCACTCGGCGCACGCCGAGGCTGAACTGGTCGCTGTACGGCGATTTCGTCTTGTTGTTCAGCAAATCGATTTCGGAAGAGAAATTGCCCGGGCCGGAAATCAGCGCCTGCAGTTCGTTGACGTTGAGGTACTTCGGATCCCAGACCACGGCCGGATTGCCGTCAACCGGCGAGCCGTCCGGCGAGAACCAGATCGTGTAGTCCGGGAAGACCGAATGGAATTCCTCCTGGATCGCATTGTCGAGCGGGGTGCGGTCGTAATAGCGGCCGGCGCCGCCGAACAGTACCCAGGATTGGTCGTTGTCCTTGCTGAAGTCGTACGAGAAGCCCAAGCGCGGCTGGTACATGTCCTTGTCCGGCTTGCGGTTGTTGCCGGTGGAGATGTAATCGTGCGACAGCCCCAGCGCATTGATCACGTCGATATGCGTCTGCGGAGTGACGTAATTCTTGTTGTACGGATTCGTTTCGTAGTCCCAGCGCAGGCCGAGGTTCAGCTGCAGCCGGTCGGTGATGTCCCAGTCGTCCTGGATGTACAGGCCGATCTGGTCGTTGTCCAGGTTGGCGCGCTTGCCGATAGGCGAATAGCGGGCCTGAAACGGGCTGTTGAAGCCGCCGGGGCGGCTGCGGTTGTACACGTAGATGGGATTGGCGTTGTTCTGCTCGAGCAGGTTCATCTCATAGCTGGCGTATTTCACGCCCATCTTGATGACGTGGTTGCCGTGCCAGTCGATGTCGCTGAGCGTGAAATCGTTGCGGAACGTGTAGTGCTCCTGCCCCTTGCGCTGCAGCAGATTGGCGCCGCCGACGCGGCAGCATCCCTGGAAGTCCTGGGCCACGACGCCCGGATTCACCGAATTCGGGCTCCACAGGTATTCGCCGTGGCTCAGCGTCATTTCGTTCAGCCAGCCGTCGCCGTAGTGCTTCCATTTGATCTGCTGATCGTCGACGTTGTTGTCGCGGTTCTGCCGCGCTTCGAAAGCCGTCGTTCCGCCGAAGCCGATGACTTCGGTGTCGCGGCGGCGGGTGAAGGTCAGGTCGACGTCGTCGTTTTCCGTCGCGATCCAGCTGAGTTTGCCGAACCACACGTCCTGTTCGAAAGGCCGCGCGTAGACGCCGTTCAAATTGCTGAAATCGGGATCGTTGATGGTCACGCGCGCATTGGCGTCTTCGCGGTTGGCTTCGTAGCTGACGAAGAAATGCAGTTTGTCCTTGATGATCGGGCCGCCGATCGTCGCGCCGTATTGCTTGCGCTCGTAATCGGCCTTCTCTTTATTGTCTTTGCGCTCGAAATAGTCCTTTCCCACCATGCTCTTGTCCTGGTAGAAACCGTAGATCGAGCCGTGGAATTCGTTGGTGCCGGATTTGGTGATCGCGGTGATCACCGCGGTGCCGGCCTGTTCGTACTCGGCCTTGAAGTTCTGGGTCAGGACGCGGAACTCCTGCACCGCTTCCTGCGAGAACGGGTTGCCCTTGCTGGCGTCCTGGCCGACCAGGCCGCCTTGCAGCACATTGTTCTTCTGGCTGGCGCCGTCGATGAACACGTTGACCTGGTTCGCCGGCTGCCCGGCCGCGCTGAAGCTCTTCGACGTGTCGCTGTTGTTGATCGTCACGCCCGGAGCCAGGGCCGCGAAATTAAGGAAGTTGCGATTGCTCTGCGGCAGCGACTCGATCTGGCGCTGGGTGACGTTGGTCGCGATCTCCGGCGTCTTGGTTTCGATCAGCGCTTGCGCGGTGACCGTGACCGCTGCCAGGTTCGTGGCATCGCCGGCAGGCGCGGGAGCCTGCGCAGGTGCGGCGAGATTAAGCGTCGCCGCCTGGCCGACCTGCACGGTGACCACGCGCGAGCTACCGGCGGCATCGATGCGGTACGTACCCGGCGTCAGGCCCACTAGGGCGTAATTGCCGTTCGCATCGGACCTGATGCGGCGCACGGCGCCATTGGCGGTATTGGTCGCGACGATGTCGGCGCTTGCGGCCGCCTTGCCGCGGATGCTGGCCGTGGTGTTCTGAGCGAACGCTTGCGGAGCGCCGATCAGCAGACAGCTCAGCAACGCGCAGCTCAATAACTTGCGATTCGGCTTGCGGGACTTGCGATTCATAGCGGGTTCCCCTCCCAGGGCGATGCATCTAATTATTTGAAAACGATTACATCGGAACGCAAAAAAACGCGGGGTGAAAATCAAGAGCTTTCGGCGCTGCGGTCCGCGCCGGTGGATTCGCGCACGATCAATTCCGGTCGCAGGGATACCGGGGCGATCGGGGCGGCCTCCGTGCCGATGGCTTCGGACAGCGCGCTCATCGCCTGTCCGCCCAATTCCGCGATGTTCACGCGCACCGTGGTCAACGACGGTTGCACATAACGCGAGAGGGGAATGTCGTCGAAGCCGGCCAGGGCGATCTGCCCTGGCACGGCGATGCCGGCCTGCTTGAAGGCCGACAGGCAACCCAGGGCCATCATGTCGTTGGCCGCGAAAACCGCATCGGGCAGTCGGCCCGACGCGATCAGCGCCTGGCCGGCTGCGTGACCGGAGGCTTCGTTGAAATCGCCGGGCAGGATCCACGGCTCGGCGCCGGGTACGCGCTCGGCCAGCGCTTCGGTGTAGCCGCGCCGGCGTTCGTCGGCGTCGAAATTGTCTTCGGGGCCGGCGATGAAGGCGATCCGCTTGCGCCCGGCGTCGGCCAGATGCCGCACCATCGCCACCGCACCGCCGTAGTTGTCCACGCTCAACGAGGCCAGCCCGGTCTGCGGCAGATGCGTATTCATCAATACGGTGGGCTGGGTCGGCGACAGGTTGTCGGTGAGGTGGCCGGTATCGCCGATGTAGGGCGACATGAGCAGCAGGCCGTCGACCCGGCCGCGCATCGCACGCAAGGCCGCGCCCTGCTCTTCCGGGTTGCCGTGATAGCTGGACACGAGCAGATGGAAGCCGCGCTCGCGGGCCACCTGATCCACGCCGCGCATTAGTTCGGAGAAGAACTCGCCGTACAGGTCCGGCAGCACCACGCCGATGGTGTGGGTGCGGCGGCTGCTCAGGCTGCGCGCCGCCGCGTGCGGGCTATAGCGCAGTTCGCTGGCCACGCGGATCACCCGCAGGCGCACCGCTTCGGCGACGTTGTGGTGGCCGTTGAGCGCTCGCGATACGGTGGCGACCGAAACGTTCGCCGCGCGCGCTACGTCTTTGATCGTCACGTTCACGCTTGCTACGCCCTCCGGCCGCCGGGTATCGATCCAATGTAAACGTTTACAATGCGCGGTGTAAAGCAAGCGTTATGCTGCGACCGCACATCGCAAGGAGACCGCGCTTCCGTCTTCCGCATTGCAACATTTCCGACTTCGCGTCTTCTCGCTTGGCGGCTTTGCTCTTCGTAGGAGCGGCTTTAGCCGCGAGCTTTCTCTCTGAAATCACTGCGATGCCGCGATTCGATGGAAAGAGCTCGCGGCTAAAGCCGCTCCTACGAAGAGCAGGAGAAAAGCGATCAAAGGCCGGCTTCATCGGGAGTGCGGGCGCGCATCGACAAGGCGTGGATATCGGTCGCCATCAAATCTCCCAACGCGGCGTAGACCGCGCGATGCCGGGCCAACGGCGCCATGCCGGCGAAAGCCTCGCTGACGATCTCGACATGGAAATGGCCACGGCCGTCGCGCGCGCCCGGATGCTTGGCGTGGCGATGGCTGTCGTCGCGGATGTCCAACTGCACGGGCGCGAGTGCGGCCTGCAGCGCTTCCCGAATCGCATCGACGCGCTGTTCGCGCGGAAGCGGACCCGAAGTCACGGCAATACCGGCTTGAACGGACGCACGTCGACGCGTTCGTAAACGCCGGCGGCGACGTAGGGATCGGCGTCGGCCCAGGCCCTGGCCTCGGCCAGGGATGGGAATGCCGCGATCACGATGCTGCCGCTGAATCCGGCCGGGCCGGGGTCCTCGGCGTCGATAGCCGGACACGGACCGGCCAGCAGCAACCGGCCCGCGTCGCGCAGCGCGGTCAGCCGCGCCAGATGCTGCGCACGCACCTGCAGACGGCGTTCCAGCACGCCCGATCCGTCATGCCCTTCGATCGCATACCACATGCTCGACGCGTTCCTCCGTTCATCGGACCTGAATTGTATCGGCCCCGGCGGGCTGGACAGGGCCCAGTCCAGCCCTTACCCTTGACCCATTGCTTGAGGCCGGACGCAGCGGCCACCGCTCAACGGGCCCCATCAGCCCCGGCGCTCGCATCGCTGCCCCCACCGGCCCAGCCCGATCATCTCTTCCGTTCGTTCGCCCCGTCTGCGCGGCGCGGCCGGCCTTGATGTTTGGGCGGCTCCGGCCGTCGCGTCTGGGAATCGCGGCGATCGGCAGTGAAGGAGCTTCCGCCGCGGCCCGCAGCCCGGCATCCGTCCGTCCAGTGGCCCAAGGGGGCCGCTTCATAAGATGACTGCAGAAACCGCGTCCGACGCGCCCCAGCCAAATCATGCGCCCGTCCACCCCCAGCAGCAGGAAATGCCGCTGGCGGTGGTGCTCGGCCAGCCGGTGCTGCAGATGCCGCAGGACCTGTACATCCCACCGGATGCGCTGGAAATCATCCTGGAGGCGTTCGAGGGCCCGCTGGACCTGCTGCTGTACCTGATCCGCCGCCAGAACCTAGACATCCTCGACATCCCGGTCGCGGAGATCACCCGCCAGTACGTCGACTACATCCAGGCCATGCGCGAATTGCGCTTCGAACTGGCGGCCGAATACCTGGTGATGGCCGCGATCCTGGCCGAGATCAAGTCGCGGATGCTGCTGCCGCGGTCGCAGGAAGAAGAAAGCCTGGAGGACGACCCCCGCGCCGACCTGGTCCGCCGCCTGCAGGAATACGAGCGCTTCAAGCAGGCCGCCGAGGACATCGACGCCCTGCCCCGGCAGGACCGCGACACCACCGTGGCCAGCGCCTTCGTGCCCGACCGCGCCGCGGTGCGCCTGCCGCCGCCGGTAGACCTGCGCGAAATGCTGCTGGCCCTGCACGACGTGCTCAAGCGCGCCGAGCTGTTCACCGGCCATGCGATCAAGCGCGACGCGCTCAGCGTGCGCCAGCGGATGGGCGAACTGCTGACCCGGCTCAGCGACGGCGCCTTCCACCGCTTCGAATCGCTGTTCGAACTACGCGAAGGCCGGCTGGGCGTGGTGGTGACCTTCCTGTCGATCCTGGAACTGGCCAAGGAGCAGTTGCTGGACGTCGTGCAGGAAGCGCCGCTGGCACCAATTTACGTTAAGTCCCTTGCGATCGGCGATGCGGAAGACGGCAAGTCGCTGGAACTGTCCAGCGAGTTCGACGACGACGCGCCGGCGGCGAACGACGCGGAGTGAGCAGGAAACTCCCCGCTGTCATCCCGGCGAGAACCGGGGCCCGGGGGATCCGACGCACCGGACTGCGTTAGCGATACGGCGGATCCGATTCCGCCAGGTGTGTGCGAGTGAAGTCGCTGGATTCCCGCTTTCGCGGGAATGACGGCTTAAGAGCAAATCACGAATCAAGCAGCAATGAATCAAGAGATGGAACAACAACTCATCACCCGCATCGTCGAAGCCGCCCTGCTCGCGGCCAACCAGCCGCTGACCCTGGCGCAATTGCATGCGCTGTTCCCCGAGGACCAGCCCGCGCCGGCCGACAGCGTCGAAAAAGCGCTGGAAACGCTGGCCGAGCAATCCGCCGGACGCGGCGTGGAACTGGTGGAAGTCGCCTCCGGCTTCCGCTTCCAGGTCCAGGCCGACGTGCATCCCTGGGTCGCCCGGCTGTGGGCCGAGCGCCAGACCAAGTACACCCGCGCCACTTTGGAAACGCTGGCGTTGATCGCCTACCGCCAGCCGATCACCCGCGGCGAGATCGAACAGATCCGCGGCGTGGCGGTGAACAGCAACATCATCAAGGCGCTGGAAGAGCGCGAGTGGATCCGCGTCGTCGGCCATCGCGACATGCCCGGCCGGCCCGAACTGCTGGGCACGACCAAGGGCTTCCTGGATTATTTCGGCCTCAAGCGCCTGGACGAATTGCCGCCGCTGTCCGAATTGAAGGATTTCGGCGAACTGGAACCGCAACTGCAACTGGAAGGCGAACCGATGCCCGTCGGCAATGTCCCCGTCGCCGAGAACGACACGGATGCCGACGGAACGTCCGCCGACATCGACGCCGAAGTCGCCGCAGAGACCGACCTGCACGAAGCGGACGCAACCGCCGCAACCGAACACGACCACGACATCGCCGACGAAGACTACGCCGACGATTTTTCCGCCCACCCCGAATCGCAAGACGAATCGAACGACACCGCCCTCGCCGACGACGGCGACAGCGCCCGGAGTAAATGATGAGCGACCACGCTCCCGCCGATAACGGCAACCAAGGCAGCCGCAAGCTTTCCCTGAAGCGCGGCCCCGAACAGAACAACGACAACGCCACGCGCCTGGAAGAGCGCCTGCACAAGGTGCTGGCGCAGGCGGGCCTGGGCTCGCGCCGCGCGCTCGAGCAGCGCATCGCCGACGGCCTGGTGAAGGTCAATGGAGAAGTCGCGCAGACCGGCATGAGCATCAAGAGCGGCGACAAGGTCGAACTCGACGGCCGCAGCTTCGTCGCCAGCGCCCTGACCGAACCGGCACGGGTGTTGATGTACAACAAGCCCGAAGGCGAAGTGACCACCCGCGAAGATCCCGAAGGCCGGCCGACCATCTTCGAATCGCTGCCCGCGCTGAAGGGCGCGCGCTGGATCGCGATCGGCCGCCTGGACATCAACACCACCGGCCTGCTGCTGCTCACCACCGACGGCGAGCTGGCCAACGCGATGATGCATCCCTCGTTCGAACTCGAGCGCGAATACGTGTGCCGCGTGCGCGCGCCGGAAGGCGAAGACACCGTGTCGGACAAGGTCGTCGACCGCCTGCGCCGCGGCGTGGCGCTGGACGACGGCCCGGCCAAGTTCGACGAGATCGAACGCATCGGCGGCACCGATTCGCACGACTGGTTCCGCGTGTTGCTGAAGGAAGGCCGTAACCGCGAAGTGCGCCGCTTGTGGGAATCGCAGGGTTGCCAGGTCAGCCGGCTCAAGCGCACCCGCTACGGTTCGGTGGCGCTGCCGCAACCGCTGCTGCGCGGGCAATCGCAGGAGCTGGCGGCCGACAAGGTCGAAGCGCTGCGCAAGGAACTGAAACTGGAAGAAGGCCCGCCGCCGGCACTGACGCTGCAGCCGGTGATCGGCCAGCGCAAAGCGGCCAAGTCGACCGTGCACATCGCCGGCGAGCGTTCGCACGGCTATGTCGGCGGCCACAACACCGCCGACGAAGGCCGCGAACTGCGCCGCTTCGATCACGTCCGCGAAGACCGCGGCCGCGGCCGTTTCGGCAACAAGGGCGGATTTGGTAAGGGCGGGCACGGCGGATTGACCGTGAGCGGCGAAGCGGCGGCCAAGCAATCGCAGAAGCCGTTCAAGCAGCGCGCGCACAAGGGACCGAAACCGTTGCCGGATGGCAATCCCGCTGCGTTCCGCACGTGGTACGTGCCGGAAGGCGTCGATACCGGTCCGGCCGGCCATCGCAATGCCGATGGACAGCAGCGCCGGCGCGGTCCGGGCAAGCCGCAAGGCGGCAAGCCGGG